>NZ_JBVILX010000012.1:0-257512 GCF_055580145.1 Kitasatospora sp. NPDC032121
TCGCGACCAGCTTGCCGCCCTCCTGCTCCTTCTTGATCAGGGCCATCTTGTCCTCGGGCGTGGCCTCGGCGAGGAAGTCGTCCACGCCGGCCTCCCCGGCGATGGCCCGGGCGGTCAGCGGGTTGTCGCCGGTGATCATGACGGTCCTGATGCCCATCCGGCGCAGGTCCGCGAAGCGCTCCCGGATGCCCTGTTTGACGACGTCCTTGAGGTGGATGACCCCGAGGACGCGGGCGGGGTCGCTCCCGTACCGGTCGGCGACGACCAGGGGGGTGCCGCCGAGGGCGGAGATGCCGTCGACCAGCGGCCCGATCTCGTGGCCGGCCGTGCCGCCGTTCTGTTCCACCCAGCGGATCACCGCGCCCGCCGCGCCCTTGCGGATGTGCCGGGGCACACCGTCCTCGATCAGGTCGGCGCCGCTCATCCGGGTCTGCGCGGAGAACTTGATCCACACGGCGCGTCCGAGCTCGTCCTGGGTCCGGGCCCGCAGCCCGTACGCCTCCTTGGCGAGGACGACGATGGAACGGCCCTCCGGGGTCTCGTCGGCGAGGCTGGAGAGCTGCGCGGCATCGACGAACCGTGTCACGTCCACGCCTCCGACCGGGGTGAACTCGGAGGCCTGGCGGTTGCCGAAGGTGATGGTGCCGGTCTTGTCGAGCAGCAGCGTCGACACGTCGCCGGCGGCCTCGACGGCGCGGCCGGACAGGGCGAGCACGTTGCGCTGCACCAGGCGGTCCATGCCGGCGATGCCGATCGCGGAGAGCAGCGCGCCGATGGTGGTCGGGATGAGCGCCACGATCAGGGCGACCAGGACGACGATGCTCTGCTCCGCCCCGGCATAGGAGGCCATCGGCTGGAGCGTGACGACCGCGACCAGGAAGACGACGGTCAGCGAGGCCAGCAGGATGTCGAGGGCGATCTCGTTGGGCGTCTTCTGCCGGGCGGCGCCCTCGACCAGCGCGATCATCCGGTCGATGAAGGTCTCCCCCGGCCTGGAGGTGATCTTGACGACGATCCGGTCGGACAGCACCCTGGTGCCGCCGGTGACGGCGCTGCGGTCGCCGCCGGACTCGCGGATCACCGGCGCGGACTCACCGGTGATCGCCGACTCGTCGACGGAGGCCAGCCCCTCCACCACGTCGCCGTCGCCGGGGATGGTCTGCCCGGCCTCGACCACCACGTGGTCGCCGAGCCGCAGTTCGGCGGCCGGGACCTCCTCTTCCGGGGCCTCGCCGAGGCCGGGCCGCCACGGCACGGTGAGCCGCCGGGCGACGGTCTCGGTCCGGGTGCGGCGCAGCGTGGCTGCCTGGGCCTTGCCCCGGCCCTCGGCCACAGCCTCGGCGAGGTTCGCGAAGACCACCGTCAGCCAGAGCCAGGCCGTGATCAGCCAGGCGAAGAGGCTGGCGTGCCGGATCGCCGAGTAGGTGGTCAGCACCGAGCCGACCTCCACGACGAACATGACCGGGCGCCGGGCCATCGCCCGGGGGTCGAGCTTGCGCAGCGCGTCGGGGAGGGAGCGCACCAACTGCTCGGGGTCCAGCAGCCCGCCGACCACCCGGTGTGCCTCGTGCACCGGCGGCTTCGGTGTCGACGGCGGCTTCGGTGTCGGCGCGGACATCACCGCAGCCCTTCCGCCAGCGGCCCGAGGGCGACGGCCGGGAAGTAGGTCAGCCCGACGACGATCAGGACGACCCCGGTGAGCATGCCCACGAACAGCGGCCGGTGGGTGGGCAGGGTACCGGCCGTCGCGGGGACGGTGCGCTGGCGCGCCAGCGATCCGGCCAGCGCGACGACGAAGACCATCGGCAGCAGTCGGCCGAACAGCATGGCCAGGCCGAGGGCGGTCTGCCACCAGGTGCTGGTGGCGGTGAGGCCGGCGAAGGCGGAGCCGTTGTTGTTGGCGGCCGAGGTGAAGGCGTAGAGGATCTCGGAGAACCCGTGCGGGCCGCTGTTGAGCGCGGCGGAGCGCTCGTCGCGGAAGATCATCGCCGTCCCGGTGCCGATCAGGACGATCGCCGGGGTGCTGAGGATGTAGAGGGCGGAGAACTTCATCTCCCGGCCGCCGAGCTTCTTGCCCAGGTACTCGGGGGTACGGCCGACCATCAGACCGGCCACGAAGACGGTGATCACGGCGAGGATCAGCATGCCGTAGAGGCCGGAGCCCGCACCGCCCGGCGCGATCTCACCGAGCATCATGTCGACGAGCAGGACGCCGCCGCCCAGGGGCGTGAAGGAGTCGTGGGCGGCGTTCGCCGCGCCGGTCGACGTCAGGGTGGTGGAGGCTGCGAAGAGCGCGGTGGCCGAGATGCCGAGGCGGACCTCCTTGCCCTCCATCGCGGCGCCGGCCGCCCGCAGCGCGCTCCCCTGGTGCTGCCACTCGAAGAACGCCGTCAGGACGGTGGAGCCGACCCAGAGCAGCGCCATCACGGCGACGATCGCGTATCCCTGGCGCCGGTCGCCGACCATCGTCCCGAAGGTGCGGGGCAGCGCGAAGCCGATCACCAGCAGCAGGAAGACCTCCAGCCAGTTGGTGAGCGGGTCGGGGTTCTCGAAGGGGTGGGCCGAGTTCGCGTTGTAGAACCCGCCACCGTTGGTGCCGAGCTCCTTGATGACCTCCTGGGACGCGACGGGCCCGCCCGGGAGGGTCTGGGTGCCTCCGCCCAGCGTGCCGATCTGCTCGGCGGCGTGCAGGTTCTCGACCATCCCGGCGGCCACGAAGACGATCGCGAAGACCACCGACACCGGCAGCAGCAGCCGGATCGTCACCCGGGTGACGTCCACCCAGAAGTTGCCCACCCGGTCGGCCCCGGTGCGGGCGAAGCCGCGGATCAACGCGGCGGCGACGGCGATCCCCACCGCCGCGGACAGGAAGTTCTGCACCGCGAGACCAGCCATCTGCACCAGGTGGCCCATCGTCGACTCGCCCGAGTACGACTGCCAGTTGGTGTTGGTCACGAAGGAGACCGCGGTGTTCCAGGCCATCGCCGCCGGGACGGCGGGGAAGCCCAGGGAGAGCCACAGGTGGTCCTGGAGGCGCTGGAAGGCGTAGAGGAAGAGCACCGAGACGGCCGAGAACGCCAGCACGCCCCGCAGGTAGGCGGGCCAGGCCTGGTCGGCGTCCCCGTTCACCCCGACGAGCCGGTAGACGCCCCGTTCGACCCGCAGGTGCCGGCGGCTGGTCAGCAGGTGCGCCAGGTAGTCACCCAGCGGCCGGTGGGACAGCACGAGTGCCGCCACCAGGGCCAGCGCCTGTAGGACCCCCGCGAGCACCGGGTCCATCTCAGAACCGCTCGGGGAAGACGAGCGCCAACACCAGGTAGACGACGAGCGCGCCCGCCACCACCAGCCCGAGAACGTTGTCCGCCGTCACAGCCGCTCCACACCCTTCGCCAGCAGCGCGAGCACGCCGAACGCAAGGATCGTCACACCGACGTAGGCCAGGTCCACCATGGATATTCACGCTCCGCGATCGGGTTCGGCTCGTCATCCGGTGATCCGAGTCTCGGGGGCCCCCTCCGGCGCTGCCGACTTCTCCTAAGCCATCGGGGAGCTGACACGACACCGGACCCGCCTGTCGCCACAGGCAGAGCCCTGCGAAGAGCCCGTCGAAGCCCAGGACAGCGTGGGCGACGAAGCCCGCACCGCCCTGCACCGCCACCGCACCGCCCGCACCGCCACCGCACCGCCCACACCGCCACCGCACCGCCCACACCGCCACCGCACCGCCCACACCGCTACCGCACCGCTACCTCACCGCCCGCACCCTCGGCATCAGCGACGATCCCCACCAGACCCTCGCCGGCCACCTTCTCCCGAGGACTCCCCCGTACGGCCCGGGTGTGCCGCCGACGAGGGGCCCCTCGTCCCCGGTCCCCGGCCGGGCTCGACGCGGACCAGGCTGAGCACGTAGGCGGTGCCGCCGCCCACTGCCTCCTCCGCCGCCAGTTCGCCGTTCATCGCCTCCACGAAGCCCCGCGCCACCGCCGGGCCTGCCCCCTCCGCTCCGAACCGGTCGCCGTGGACGGTGATCCGGACGTCCACCCGCCCCGCCACCTCACCGGCGTCGACCACCACCGGCCCGGCGGCCCCCGCGGCCAGAAGATCCGCGACCGCCCGTTCCAGCAGCCCCGGATCGACCAGCACCGGCGGCAGGGCCGCCGTCAGGTCGATGCGCACGCGGGGCACTCCCTCGGCGGCCGCCCGGAGCACCTCGGCCACCTCCGTCGGCCGCAGCACCACCGGCATCACCCCGGCCCGCAGCCGGCTCAGGTCCAGCAGGTTGGCGGTCAGCCGCTCCATCCGCTCCACCTCGACGCCGATCCGCCCGGCCGGACCCTGCAGCCGCTCGGCCTCCCGGCGCACCGCCGCCAGAGGCGCCCGCAGGTCCCGTCCGACGGCTTCCAGCAGCGCGGTGTGCAGCGCGTCGATGTGCGCGAGCTCCCCGGCCGCCGCGGCCTGGACAGCCAGCCGCTCCCGATCCCGGGCCAGCTTCAGCTGGGTGACGTACGGCCCGAGCAGCCGGGTGTCCTCCTCGGTGAGCGGCGCCCCGCGCAGGACCAGGACAGCGCCGTCCCCCAGCTCGACGGACCAGGACGCCTCGTCGGGCCGGAGCGGCACCGTCGCGCCGGCCCGGGCCTCCGGGCGCCAGAGCTCGCCGGCGCGGACGAGCACGGCGGCAGCGTCCAGGCCGAAGGTCTCCCGCAGCTCCGCCACCAGATCCGCCGGCACCCTGGCCCCGGCGTCGACCGTCTCCCCCGCCAGCCTGGCGAGGACGGCCGCCTCCGCGCGAGCCCGGCCCGCCTGCTGCGAACGCCGCGTCAGCCCGTCGATCAGATGGGAGATCACCCCGGCCACCGCGAGGAACAGCAGCAGCGCGGCGAGGTCGGCGCCACGGCGCACCGTCAGGCTGTACCGCGGGGTGGTGAAGAGGAAGTCCGCCGCCAGCGCCCCGGCGGCCGTGCCGCCGGCGGCCGGCAGCAGCCCGCCGAGCCGGGCCGTCCCCGCCACCACCAGCAGCAGGCACAGCAGCACCCCGGACAGGCCGAGCGCCTCGTGCAGCGGCGACAGCGCCCAGGTCAGCGCCACCGCCCCGACCGGCCCCAGCAGCCACGCCAGCCGGCGCCGACGGGCCGGGACCAGCGCCGGGCGGCGGCGCCGGGGCGCGGGCGGCACCCGAAGCGGTCCCGGTTCCGGCGGCGGAAGCACGTGCACGTCGATCGGGCCGGCCGACCGGATCACCCGGTTGATCACCGAGCCGGAGACCAGCTCGCGCAGCCTGCTGCGGCTGGTGGGGCCGAGGAGGATCTGCGTGGCGCTCTCCGAGCGGGCGAAGTCCACCAGCGCCCGGGCGACGTCGGTGCCGCTCACCTCGACGTAGCCGCCGCGCAGCTCCCGGAGCAGGTCCCGCTGCGCCGCGAGGCCGGGCGGCTCCCGCTCGGCGGTGCCGTCGTCCAGCCGGACGTGCACGCCGATGAGGTCGCCGTGCACCCGGGTCGCGATGCGGGCGCCCCGGCGGATCAGGTGCGCGCCCTGCCCGGCGCCGTCAAGGGCGACCACGATCCGCTCCTTGGTCTCCCAGGGGGCCCGGATGCCGTGCCTGGCCCGGTAGTCGGCCAGCTCCTCCTCCACCCGGTCGGCGAGCCAGAGCAGGGCCAGTTCCCGCAGCGCCCCGAGGTTGCCGGCCCGGAAGTAGTGCTCCAGCGCCACGTCGATCCGCTCCGGAGGGTAGACCTCCCCCTGGGCCATCCGCGCCCGCAGCGCCTGCGGGCTGAGGTCGACCAGCTCGATCCGGTCTGCGGCACGCACCACCTCGTCGGGGACGGTCTCGCGCTGGGCGACGCCGGTGATCTGCTCGACCACGTCGTTGAGGCTCTCCAGGTGCTGGATGTTGAGCGTGGTGGCGACGTCGATCCCGGCGTCCAGCAGTTCCCGCACATCCTGCCAGCGCTTCTCGTTCCGCCCGCCGGGCACATTGGTGTGCGCGAGCTCGTCCACCAGCGCGAGCGCCGGTCGGCGGCGCAGCAGCGCGTCCAGATCCAGTTCGGTCAGGGCCACCCCCCGGTAGGTGCGCGGCTCCCGCGGCTGCACGGGCAGGCCGGCGAGCTGTTCCTCCGTCCCGCGCCGGCCGTACGTCTCGACCAGGCCGACCACCACGTCCAGGCCCCCGTCGGAGAGCCGCCGGCCCTCCCGGAGCATGGCGTAGGTCTTCCCCACCCCCGGTGCCGCCCCCAGGAACACCCGCAGCTTCCCGATCACCGCCACCCGCCACCTCCTCCGCCTCCACGTCCATGCTGCGCCGTCCCCGGCGACGGTCCCACCCGACGACGACGCGACGACGAACGGCCACCGAGGCGAACGGCCGCCGGGGCGAACGGCCGCCGGGGCGAACGGCCTCGTCACCGGGACCGTCCGGCCCCTGCCGGGGCCCGCGATCGGTGGTGCCACGGAAGCACCGATGGCCGGGCTCTCCCCCGGACCTGCACCGAGCCGGGGAGGCCGCCATGAGAGCCGCCGTGGGAGACCGCATCATCGTCCAGGGCACCCGGCCGGGCGCGGTCCGCCGGGACGGCGAGATCGTCGGGCTGCGCCCGGCCGGACGGCAGCCCGCCCTACGACGTCCGGTGGTCCGACCAGGAGCGGGTCACGGAGTACTTGGGCCGGGGCGGTCGGGGTCAGGCCTGCGGGGCGGTCTCCCAGGCGCCGTAGCCGCCGATGAGAGCGTAGGCGTGCCGGTGGCCGTGGTGGCGCAGCAGGCTGGCGGCGATGGAGGAGCGGCTGCCGCCGGCGCAGTGGAGGACGAGGGGGCGGTCGGTGGGCAGTTCGCCGTGGCGGATGGGGAGTTCGGCGAGGGGGAGGTGGATCGAGCCGGGGATGGCGCCGGCCTCGCGTTCGGCGGCGCCGCGGACGTCGACGACCAGCGGGGGCTGGGGCCGGCGAGGTGCGACTGTCTCAGTTTGTTCGAACGCGACGCACGGGGAGTCACGGGTCGGATCACCCGAGCCGCTCGGGATCCGGCCGTTCTCGTCGGTTCCACACCGTCGCCTCCGGTCGCTGACCGACACGAGCCGCAAGCCGAGGAACGCCCATGCCCGAACAGTCCGTTCAGACCACCCGCCGACTCGCGCGCTCGCTCGCCTGGGCGGCGCTCGGCGCGACACTGGCCGCCGCTTCGCCCATCATCATGGCTTCTCCGGCGAGTGCCGATGGGCCCAACAAGGTTTGCGGTGGCGGGTTCTACGCTCCGTTCCCGGGAGACCCGACGAAGTTCCTCCAGTGCGACGACTTCGGGCACGTGTTCACGATGGAGTGCCCGAGCGGCCTGTGGTTCGACCCCACCCGGAACGTCTGCAACTACCCGGAGGAAGTCGCCTCCGAACACACCACCCTCACCGCCGGGGCCGCCGCCCTGATTGGGGATCCCCTCCAGGTGACGGGCCTGACCGCGACGCTGCGCGGCCGGACCGACAACGACCGGATGTACGTGGTCTCCGGGTTCACCATCACCTTCACCGACGTCAACGATGATGTCCTGTGCACCGCCGAGACGGACATCAACGGCATTGCCGGGTGCGACAGTTCCGATGGCCTGACAACCAGTGCCGACATCCTGCGACAGGGGTACACCGCCACCTTCACCGCCGGCGGGAAACCCACCGCCAACTCGGCCACCGGCACGGTCTCCGGCTGAACTGACCCACGGCCTGGTGCCGGGGCGGTCCGCGGAGAGCCCACTTCCCGCCCCAGCAGCAGTAGATGGAAGAACAGCGACACAGCATGGATCCGGCCGAGGCGGCTGTCTCCGGGCCGGACGGGAGTGACGACGTCCGTCAGACAGCCGGCACGAGCTCCGGGGTGCCCCCGTCGAGGTCGTCGGTGCGCAGGTCCACGAACACGGCCAGGTAGCGCTCAGCGTCCAGGGCAGCGGAGCAGCCGGTGCCGGAGGCGGTGATGGCCCCCCTCGACGACCAGCGGCTCAAGGGAGGAGCGGGCCGTTCTTCCAGAGAGCGGCCGTGTACCCGGCCGAGCCGGAACCGATGATGATGACCTCGCGCACCTCGGCGCCGGTCTCGGTGTTCATCGACATGCCGGCTCAGCTCTCCCGCTCGGCAGCGGCCTTGGCGTCGATCTCGACGATGAGGCCCTCGATGAGGGTCTTGATCTCGTCGCGGATCGGGCGCACGGCCTCGACGCCCTGGCCGGCCGGGTCCTCCAGCTTCCGGTCGAGGTACGTCTTGCCGGGGAAGTACGGGCAGGCGTCGCCACAGCCCATGGTGATGACGTAGTCGGACGCCTGGACGGCCTCGGCGGTGAGGATCTTCGGCGTCTGCTCGGAGATGTCGATGCCCAACTCGGCCATGGCGGCAACGGCGGCGGGGTTGACCTGGTCTCCCGGCATGGAACCGGCGGAGCGCACCTCGACACGGTCGCCCGCGAGGTTGGTCAGGAAACCTGCGGCCATCTGCGAGCGGCCGGCGTTGTGAATACAGACGAACAGGACGGACGCGGCGGGAGAGGTGGTCATCAGAACTCTTCCTGGGATCGGCCCGCGCGGCGGGATACGGGCGGCGGAGGTGTGCACGGAGCACGCGGAAACCGGGGCCCTCTCGGCCGTGACCGGCGGAGCGGCAGGCCGGACGGTGGCTTGGAAGCGCTGCCGACATCGACTAACGTATCAGCCCATGGTGATATCAGTCGATAGTGATGTGTTGCTCAAGGCGGTGGCGGACCCGCTGAGGATGCGGATCCTCACGCTGGTCGCCGAGGAGGCCCTGTGCACGACGCACCTGGTCGAGGCCACCGGCGCCCGGCAGACCAATCTGTCGAACCACCTGAAGATCCTGCGTGACGCCGGGCTCGTGGACACCGAGCCGTGCGGCCGCTTCACCTATTACAAGCTCCGCCCGGAAGCCCTGGAGTCCCTCGCCGGCTTCCTCTGCGGTCTCGCCGCCACCGCCCGCGCGAGCGCGAGCGCCGACAAGAAGAGGGCCTGCCCGTGACCGCGACCAAGGCCGCCGATCAGGAGGGGCCGGTGGGCAAGCTCTCCACCCTGGACCGTTTCCTCCCGGTGTGGATCATCGCCGCCATGGGGATCGGCCTCGGTCTGGGCCGCGCCGTGCCCGGCCTGAACGACGCGCTCAGCCAGGTAGAGGTCGGCGGCGTCTCGCTGCCCATCGGCCTGGGCCTGCTGGTCATGATGTACCCGGTCCTCGCCAAGGTCCGCTACGACCGCCTCCACACCGTCACCGGCGACAAGAAGCTGATGGTCTCCTCCCTGGTGATCAACTGGCTCATCGGCCCGGCCGTGATGTTCGCCCTGGCCTGGGCGTTTCTGCCGAACCTGCCCGAGTACCGCACCGGCCTGATCATCGTCGGCCTGGCCCGCTGCATCGCCATGGTCATCATCTGGAACGACCTCGCCTGCGGCGACCGCGAGGCCGCCGCCGTCCTCGTCGCCCTCAACAGCGTCTTCCAGGTCATCGCCTTCGGGCTGCTCGGCTGGTTCTACCTGGACATCCTGCCCGGCTGGCTGGGCCTCGCCCAGGACAACCTGCACTTCTCCGTCGGCAAGATCGTCGTCAACGTCCTCGTCTTCCTCGGCATCCCGCTGCTCGCCGGCTTCCTCACCCGTCGCATCGGCGAGAAGAAGCTGGGCCGCGAACGCTACGAGCAGAAGTTCCTGCCGAAGATCGGCCCGTGGGCCCTGTACGGCCTGCTGTTCACGATCGTGATCCTCTTCGCCCTCCAGGGCAAGACCATCACCGGCCGTCCCGGCGACGTCGCCCGCATCGCCCTGCCCCTGCTCGCCTACTTCGCGATCATGTGGTTCGCCACCTTCGCCCTCGGCAAGACCATCGGCCTCGCCTACGACCGCACCGCCACCCTCGCCTTCACCGCCGCGGGCAACAACTTCGAACTCGCCATCGCCGTGGCCATCGCGACCTTCGGCGTCACCTCCGGCCAAGCCCTCTCCGGAGTCGTCGGCCCCCTCATCGAGGTGCCCGTCCTCGTCGCCCTGGTCTACGTCTCCCTCGCGATGCGCAAGAAGTTCGCCATCACGACCACACCGGCCGTCGGGCCGTCTCGGTGACCCACCCCACCGGCGCGGCGCCGCTCTCCGGAGGACTCAGGTGAGCGGCACCGCGCGGCGCACCCAGGTCGTGGTGGTCGGCGGCGGGCAGGCCGCCTCGGCCTCGACGAGCGCCTCCAGGCCCCCACCGCGCTCGCCCCGCTGATCGACCCCAACGAGCACTCCTGCGGCACCGTCTACCCGCACGGGGTGAAGGAGCTGGCCCACCCCGAGAAGGACGCCTACCTGGCCGGTATGAAGTCCTACGGCCGCGCCCCGTCCTTCCTCGCCATGACTGGCTACGAGCAGGTCCGCTCCATCGCCGCCCACCTCGCCGGCGACCACGAGGCCGCCGCCCGCGTCGAACTCACCCTCCCCGAAACCGGCGTGTGCGGCGGGGCCGGCCTCTTCGACGAGCCCGACGCCGCCCAGGGCGGCGGTGGCTGCTGCTCCGTCCCGGCGGCACCGGCCGCACCGCAGGTGCTGAGCATCGGCCTCGGCGCTCCCGCCGCCGACTCCAACCAGTGCTGCTGAAAACCAACGTGACTGTCACCCGGAGGAGCGCGGCCATGACCGGTTCATGGGACCGGTCACGGCCGCGCGCCGCCCTGCCCGCCCTGTGCGTCACCCGTCACCCAGATGACCAGCTGGGGAATCGTGTACTACGCCTTCCCCGTGCTCAATCCCCACAGCACTCCGACACCGACTGGGGCACACCGCAGACCACCGCAGCGTTCACGGCCCCCTGCTCGTCCCGGCACTCGCCGGCCTCCCCATCGGCCACATCATCGACCGCCACGGCCCGCGCACCGTGATGACCGTCGGCTCCGTCATCGGCGGCCTCGCCCTGGTCGGCATCGCATCCGCCCCGAACCTGCCCGTCTTCTTCGCCGCCTGGCTGCTCGCCGGCCTCGCGATGGCCGCCACCTTCTACCAGCCGGCCTGCGCCGCCCTCACCCGCTGGCACCAGCCCGACCACGTCCGCGCGCTCGTCGGCGTCGTCGCCTGCGGCCCGCTGATGCCGGCCCTGCCGGTGGCGGTCGCCGGAGCGGGCAACTCCTCGGCCACGACGGCCAACTCCTGTGCGCCCGGCGGCAATCCGCAGGGCGTGGATTCAGCTGCCGTCGCGGCGCAGGTCGAGTCGGTCCTGAAGGGATCCAGCCCGCTCAGCGCCCCGAGCGTCATGGGGCTGGGCAAGCCCGATGAGCAGATCCCCAACGCCCGGCCATCCAGGCCACCGGTGTCGCGATGCCGGCGACCAGCTCCTTGCCCGCTGGCTCGACGCCGTGGCCGAGATCCTGGGCCTGCGTCAAGCCGTCCGCTCGATCGGTGGACCCGTCTGAGCCGGTCGGGACACGACGGGTATCCGTGGTGCCCTGCGGGGCGCGGGCGGCTCAGGCGCCGCCTCGGGTGGCGGCGGGGTCGAACTGGCGGACCTGGGGGATCGTGGTGACCAGTTGGGCGACGACCCGGTCGCTGAGGCAGACGTGCTGGTAGGGGATGTCGCCGGGGAAGCGGACGAAGTCGCCGGCCGCGAGGTCGACGGGGTCGGTGAGTGGCCCGGTGCGCAGTTTGCCGGTGACGACGTAGAGGTGGTGCAGGGTTCCGGCGGGGTGGAGCGGTGCCGGCTGGGGGGCCTCGTCGCCGCGTTCGAGGCGGAGGACGAGGGTGCGGACGTAACCGGATCCGTAGGTCTCGTCGAGGAGGCGCTCGCTCCAGTTGACGGTGCGTAGCCACTCGCCGTCGGCCTGGCGCTGGACGTACACGGGAGTGCCCCACTCGGTGAGGAGGCGGCGCGCGGGGACGTCCAGGGCGGCCCCCAGGAGGGACAGGGTCTCCACGGTGGGATTGCCCGAGCCCTGTTCGATCTTCGACAGCGTCTGCTTGGACAGGCCGGAACGTCGGGCGAGTTCGCCGAGTGACATGCCCCGTTCGAGCCGGAAGCGGCGTACGTTGCGGGCGACGAGGTCGTTCTCACGCGCCATGGCGTCACTTTTATTGCTCACCGTGTCAATGTTGACGGACGCTCGCTGGGTTCGCATGATTGTCCAGTAAATTTTGTCAAAAGGTTCACTAAAAGTGACACCGCTGCTCCAAGCCGAGGTGAAACACGATGACCGCCACCCTCGTCGGTTCCGAGCGTGACGACCGGGCCGCTGTCGACAAGGCCATCAGCCTCCTCGTCGCCCTGGGCGACCGGGCCAGCGGCGGGGCGGGAGTGAGCGAGCTCGCCCGCCGGGCGCAGCTGAGCAAGTCCACCGCCCACCGAGTCCTGGGCATGCTGGAGCGCAACGGCGTCGTCGAGCGGGTCGGCACCGACTACCGGCTCGGGGAGCGGCTGCACCACCTCGGGCGGGCCGTCTACGCGCCCGACGCCGAACACGTGCGGGACTTCCTGCTGCCCTACCTCGCCGACCTGTACGAGGCGACCCGGGAGACCGTGCACCTGGCGGTGCTGCACGACACGTCCGTCGTCTACCTGGCGAAGCTCTACGGGCACCGCAGCGCCTCGGTGCCCTCACGGATCGGAGGCCGGCTGCCCGCCCACGCCACGGCGGTCGGGAAGGTGCTGCTGGCCTACGACACCCAGGCGGCCGAGCAGGCGATGAGCGAGCCCCTGGCCGCCTTCACGGACCGGACGATCCGCCGGGCGGACGAACTGGCGGCCGAGCTGGAGCGGATCCGCTGCACCGGAGTGGCCTACGACGACGAGGAGTACCAGCCGGGCCTGGTCTGCGTGGCCGCCCCGGTGCTGGGGCGGGGCGGCGCTCCGGTCGCGGCCCTGTCGATGGCGGGCCGACGGGGGCGGACGGACACCCGGCGGCTGAGCGCGGAGGTCCGGCGGGTGGCCTCGGCCGCCTCACACGCCTGGCCGACGGCCCGGGTGCGGCGCTCGCAGCCGGCGCGGAACATCGCCGGCTGAGCGCACGGATTGACGTGGAAGGGGGGGGGGGGGGGGGGTGGAGGGACCCCCCCCCCCCCCCCCCCCCCCCCCCCCCCCCCCCCCCCCCCCCCCCCCCCCCCCCCCCCCCCCCCCCCCCCCCCCCCCCCCCCCCTTCCACGGTTGGTCAGCTCGCGGACGCCACGCCCAGCAGGTCGAGCGCGATGTCGACGATCATGTCCTCCTGCCCGCCGACGAGCCGGCGCCGGCCGACCTCCAGCAGGATGTCGCGCACGTCGACCCCGTACCGCTGCGAGGCCGCCTCGGCGTGCCGCAGGAAGCTGGAGTAGACCCCCGCGTAGCCCAGGGTGAGCGTCTCCCGGTCCACCTGCACCGGGCGGTCCTGCAACGGGCGGACGATGTCGTCGGCGGCGTCCTGGAGGGCGAAGAGGTCGCAGCCGTGCTCCCACCCGTTGAGCGAGGCGACCGCGATGAACGGCTCGATCGGGCAGTTGCCCGCGCCCGCGCCGTGCCCGGCGAGGGACGCGTCGACGCGGGTGACGCCCTCCTCGACGGCCACCACCGAGTTCGCCACCGCGAGCGACAGGTTCTGGTGGGCGTGGATGCCGATCTGGGTGTCCGGGGACAGCACGTCGCGGTAGGCGCGCACCCGCTCGCGGACCCCTTCCATGGTCAGCCGGCCGCCGGAGTCCGTGACGTACACGCAGTGCGCGCCGTAGGACTCCATCAGCCGGGCCTGCTGGGCCAGCGTCGCCGGGTCGGCCATGTGGCTGAGCATCAGGAACCCGGAGACGTCCATGCCCAGGTCTCGGGCGGCGGCGATGTGCTGGGCGGAGACGTCGGCCTCGGTGCAGTGAGTGGCGATCCGCACCGAACGCACGCCCAGCGCGTGGGCCTGCTTCAGCTCGGCGATGGTGCCGATGCCCGGGAGCAGCAGGGTGGTGAGGGTGGCGCGCTCCAGGGCGGAGGCGGCGGCCTCGATCCACTCCCAGTCGGTGTTGCTGCCGGGTCCGTAGTTCAGCGAGCCGCCCGCGAGACCGTCGCCGTGGGCGACCTCGATGGCGTCCACGCCGGCCGCGTCGAGCGCGGAGACGATCCGGGCGACGTCGGCGGGCTCGATGCGGTGGCGGACGGCGTGCATGCCGTCCCGGAGCGTGACGTCCTGGACGTAGAGCTTCGTGGTCATGCCCGGGCCTCCTGGTGCGCGTGCTGGGCGATGCGCTCGGCGGTGCGCAGGGCGGCCGAGGTCATGATGTCGAGGTTGCCGGCGTAGGCGGGCAGGTAGTGGGCGGCGCCCTCCACCTCCAGGAACACCGACACCCGGGTGGTGACCGGCCCGGATCCGGCCGGCAGCAGGGTGTGCACCGGCTCGTCGGGTGCCAGCGGGGTGAACTGCACCTCCTGCTTGAGCCGGTAGCCGGGCACGTACCGGGCGACCTCGGCCACGGTGTCGGCGACCGAGGCGCGGATCGCGTCGTGGTCGGCGTCGCCGATCAGGCAGAACACGGTGTCCCGCATGATGAGCGGCGGCTCCGCCGGGTTGAGGACGATGATCGCCTTGCCGCGGGCGGCCCCGCCCACCGTCTCGATCGCGGACGCGGTGGTCTCGGTGAACTCGTCGAGGTTGGCGCGGGTGCCGGGGCCGGCCGAGCGCGAGGCGATGGACGCCACGATCTCCGCGTAGGGCACCGGCGTGGTGTGGGCCACGGCGTGGACGATCGGGATGGTGGCCTGGCCGCCGCAGGTCACCATGTTGACGTTGCCGGCCGCGAGGTTCTCGTCGAGGTTGACGGCCGGGACGACGAACGGACCGATCGCGGCGGGGGTGAGGTCGATCAGCGTCTTGCCGTGGGGCGCCAGCCGGTCCGCGTTGTGCCGGTGCGCCTTGGCGGAGGTGGCGTCGAAGACGACCGCGATGTCCTCGAAGCCCTCCATCGCGATCAGCCCGTCGACGCCCTCATGGGTGGTCGGGACCTTCAGCCGGCGGGCCCGGGCCAGCCCGTCGGAGTCCGGGTCGATGCCGACCAGGGCCGCCATCTCCAGCGTCTGCGAGGTGCGGATGATCTTGATCATCAGATCGGTTCCGATGTTGCCGGAGCCGATGACGGCCACCTTCGTCTTGGTCATGAGCAGTCCTCGCCGTTCCTGTCGGTGAAGGGGGCCTTGTCGGTGGAGCGGTCCTCGTCGGTGAACGTGGCGGACACGGTGCCCAGGCCAAAGATCTCCGCGCGGACGCGGTCGCCGGCGGCGACCGGGGCCATCGGGCCGAGGGCGCCGGAAAGGACGACCTGCCCGGCGCGCAGCGGGTCGCCGTAGGCGTGGGCGGTACGGGCCAGCCACAGCAGGGCGTTCAACGGGTCCCCGAGACAGGCGGTGCCTTCGCCCTCGGAGACGGGCACGTCGTTGACGAACATGCGCATCGTGGTCTCGCGCGGCTCGAACCCGTCGAGCGTCAGCCGGGCGTCGCCGAGCACGTACAGCCCGCACGAGGCGTTGTCCGCGACGGTGTCGGTGATGGTGATGTCCCAGCCCGCGACCCGGCTGTCCACGATCTCCAGCGCCGGCACGGCGTGGGCGACCGCGGCCCGCACGTCGGCCAGGGTGAGCTCGGGCGCGTCAAGGTCGCCGGCGAGGACGAACGCGATCTCCGCCTCGGCCTTGGGCTGGAGCAGGCGGCCGTCGGGCACCGCGTCCCCGGAGACCTCCATGGTGTCCAGGAGAACGCCGAAGTCCGGCTGGTCGACGCCCAGTTGGCGCTGGACGGCCGGCGAGGTGAGGCCGATCTTGCGGCCCGTGACCTTGGCCCCGCCGCTCAGGTGCCGGTCCACGAGCAGCCGTTGCACCCGGTACGCGGCGGCGAGGTCCGTGGTGCCCAGCACGTCCCGCACCGGGGCACAGGGAGTGCGCCCCTCGGCGGCCGCCGCCAGCCGGGCGGCCGCCTCGACGACGGCCCAGTCGGGGACGGTCGGACTCATCGGTCCTCCTTCGGTCGAGTTCATCGGCTCTCCTCCAGTGGGGCTCATCAGCCCTCCTGCACGTGCGCGGTGGCGACGGCGAATCCGGCGATCCACTCGGGGATCGGCCGGTAGAAGCGGGAGGTGAACCGGTAGTCGCCGACGGCCGCGAGCGAGGCGAACGCGGCGATCCAGCTGCGCACCTCGTGCGCCGAGCCGCCGCCCTCGGCGCCCATCCACTCGGTGCTCCACCCGTCGACGTCGGCCAGCCGGTTCTCCGCCAGGGTGTCGAGGACGAGGTTGTCCCACACGGGGTTGATCGGGATCATCGACGTCGCCCCGGCGGCGTACTCTCGCCCGGCCCGAACGACCCGCTGCTCGCCCCTGGCCCGCTGCTCGGGCGTGGGCGGGTGGCCCTCGATGAGCGCGTCGGCGACGCGCGGCGGCGCCCCGTCCAGCACCGGGACCGGCGGGTCGTGCGAGAGGCCGCCGGAACCGAGGAACAGCACCCTGCGGTCCAGCTCCGCCGCCGCCTCGCCGATCGCGGTGCCCAGGGCCCGGATCCGGCTGACGGGGCCGAGCGGAGTGGCGACACCGTTGACGAACACCGGGACGACCGGAACCTGGTCGAGGCCGCCGAAGAGGACCTCCAGCGGCTGCACGAAGCCGTGGTCGACGGTCATCCGGGCGGAGACGGTCAGGTCGACGCCGCGGGCGAGGACGCCCCGGGCCAGCGCGCGGGCAGCCTCGGTGTCCACCGACAGCGGCCCGGCGGAGGAGTTGAAGTCGCCGACCGCGTGGGCCTCGGTGGCCAGGCAGAACGGCGGCATCTCCTTGTAGAAGAAACCGTTGTAGTGGTCCGGCGCGTACAGCACGACCAGTTCGGGGTCGAAGGCGCGGACGAAGGCGCGGGCCTCGTCCACGGCGGCTTCGACGGCGGACAGGACCTCCGGCGCGGGATCGTTGATGCCGATCAGCGGGGAGTGGGAGAGGCCGACGGCTGCGGCG
Source organism: Kitasatospora sp. NPDC032121 (assembly GCF_055580145.1). Lineage (NCBI taxonomy): Bacteria > Bacillati > Actinomycetota > Actinomycetes > Kitasatosporales > Streptomycetaceae > Kitasatospora > Kitasatospora sp. NPDC032121. The sequence continues at coordinate 16,931 of NZ_JBVILX010000012.1, forward strand.
GTCATGACGGTGCTCCTCACTGGTGGGGGTCGGTGGGGTGGATGACGAGCTTTCCGGTCAGCCGTCCGTCGAGCATCAGCCGGAAGCCCCGGTGGATCTCGGTCAGCGGCAGCGTGCGGTCGACGACCGGGCGCAGACCGGTGGCGTCCATCAGCTTCAGCAGGGAGACGAGTTCGCCGCGGGTGCAGCCGGTCGAGCCCAGGACGCGCTGCTGGAGGTAGAAGACCCGGCCGAGGTCGGCGGGCGGGTTGGCGCCGGAGGTGGCGCCGGCGATCACGACCGTGCCGCCCGGGCGCAGCGACTTCAGCGAGTGCGACCAGGTGGCCTCGCCGACCGTCTCGACGACCACGTCCACCCGCTCCGGCAGCCGCTCACCGGTCGCCACGGCGGCCCGCGCGCCCCAGGCGAGGGCCTGGTCGCGCTTGTCCTGGCTGCGGCTGGTGCAGTACACGACGGCCCCGGCGGCCACCGCGAGCTTGATCGCGGCCGAGGCGACGCCGCCGCCCGCGCCCTGTACCAGGACGCGGTCCCCGGCCCGGATCCCGGCCTGGGTGAACAGCATCCGGTAGGCGGTGCCCCATGCGACCGGCAGGCAGGCGGCCTCGTCGAAGGTCAGCCAGGACGGCTTGGGGATCAGGTTGCGGGTGGGGACGGAGAGGTACTCGGCGAAGGCGCCGTCGTGCCGCTCCGACAGCAGCGCGCGCCCCGGGTCGAGGGTCTCGTCGCCCCCGCCGGCGTCCGGGTCGGCGATCACCGGGTGGACGAGGACCTCGTTGCCGTCCTCGTCGTACCCGGCGGCGTCGCAGCCGAGGACGATCGGCAGCCGCTCGGGCGGGTGACCCACCCCGCGCAGGGTCCACAGGTCGTGCATGTTCAGCGACGAGGCGACGACGCGGACCAAGGACCAGCCGGGGCGCGGCTCGGGCTTGGGAACGTCTTCGAGTACGAGCCCGGACAGCGGGTCGCTCGCGCTCTGGGAGACGGCGGTTGCAGCAAGCATGTCCTCACGCTCGCCCCCCGCCGCCGCCCGCCGACAGCGGGTGTGCCGCCCAGCGGAACGACGGATGGAACCACCCGTCCGGCTGCTGTTGCCTGGGCACATGACCTCGACGATCGAACCTCAGAGCGCGGCCACCCCGGCCCCGCGCGGGGCCCTGCGGCGCCCCGCGGCGCTGGCCCCCACCATCGACGTCTCCGGGCTGGTCGACACCGAGGGCGGCCTGGTGGACCGCGCCGTCTTCACCGACCAGGAGCTGTACCGGCAGGAGCTGCGCCGGGTGTTCGCCCCCAGCTGGCTCTTCCTGGCGCACACCGACCAGTTCCACAAGCCCGGTGACTTCTTCACCACGTACATGGGCGAGGACCCGGTCATCGTCACCCTCGACCGGGAACGCCGCGTCCGCGCCTACCTGAACTCCTGCCGGCACCGCGGCGCCCGTGTGTGCCGCGCGGACTTCGGCACCACCCGGAACTTCACCTGCACCTACCACGGCTGGTCCTTCAACCTCGACGGCTCGCTGGCCGGCGTGCCGAACCGGGACGGCTACCCCGAGGACTTCCGGACCGAGCAGTGGGGCCTGGTCGAGGTGCCGCACGTGGAGAGCTACCACGGGCTGGTCTTCGGCACCTGGAACCCCGACCCCGTCCCGCTGCGCGAGTCGCTGGGCGACATGGCCTGGTACCTGGACGCCATGCTCGACCATGACGACCAGGGCACCGTGGTCGTCGGCGGCGTCCACAAGTGGGTGCTGGAGGGCAACTGGAAGCTGGCCGCCGAGCAGTTCGCCACCGACTGGTACCACGTCAACATGAGCCACGCCTCGGCCCTCCAAGTGCTCGCCCCCGCCGGGAAGAAGCCCAAGGACGAGATCGTGCACCGCACCGGCCGTCAGTACTCGGACGCGCGCGGCAACGGAGCGGGCTTCCCGGTCCACCCCAGGAACCGCTTCGACGCCCGGACCGTCCACGAGTGGACGGACTACGACGCCCTGCGCGAGCGCCTGGGCGAGGCACGTGTCGAGGGCCCGCTGACCAACGGCCACGCCACCGTCTTCCCCAACTTCTCCTACCTGCCGGTCAACGGCTCCATCCGGGTCTGGCACCCCAAGGGCCCGGACAGGATGGAGGTCTGGGCGTGGACCATCGTCGACAAGTCCATGCCGGAGGAGGTCCGCGAGGCGCAGCGCCTGTACAACCTGCGCACCTTCGGCCCCAGCGGCATCTTCGAGCAGGACGACGGCGAGAACTGGAGCGAGGTGCAGGCCGTCGCGCACGGCTTCATCACCAACGGAGTCGCCCTGAACTACCAGATGGGCATGGGCACCGAGCGTGAGGACGGCCGGTACCCCGGCAACACCAGCGAGCTGTACAGCGACGCGGCCGGCCGCGCCTTCTACGGCCGCTGGCGCGAACTGATGAACACCCCCGCATGGCACGAGGAGCAAGCATGAGCGACGGCATCCGGGTCGCGTCCCTGGACGACATCCCGCAGGGCGAGGGCATCGCCGTCGACAAGTCCGTCACCGGCACCGCCGACAACATCGCCCTGCTGCGCGACACCGACGACACCGTGTACGCGCTGGACGACACCTGCACCCACGAGACGGCCTCGCTGGCCGAGGGCTGGGTGGAGGACGGCTTCGTCGAGTGCCCGCTGCACTCCAGCAGGTTCTGCCTCAGGAGCGGCGAGGTGCAGGGGCTGCCGGCGACGAGGAACGCCTGCCCGCACCGCGTCGAGGTCCGCGACGGCGAGGTCTACCTCTTCCCCGGGGAGGCCCCGTGAGCACCGACGTGGTGATCGTGGGCGGCGGCGTGGCCGGCGTCGGGACCGCCGCCGCCCTGCGCTCCCGGGGCTTCGACGGCGGGATCACGCTCGTCGACGGCGGGGAGTTCCCCTACGACCGGCCGCCGCTGTCGAAGGACTTCCTGGCCGGCACCAGGACACTGGAGCAGATCGCACTCCAGCCGCCGTCCTGGTACGACGACCAGCGGATCCGTCTGATCAACCGGACCACCGTCACCGCGCTGCGCCCGGCAGAGGGCAAGCTGGAGCTGTCGGACGGCCGGATGCTGGCCGCCGACCGCGTCGTGCTCGCCACCGGCGCCGGTGCCGCGCGCCCGCCCGTCCCCGGCGCGGACAGCCCGCGGGTGCACGTGCTGCGCACGGCCGAGGACGCCCGGCGGCTGCGCGCCGCCCTGGTGCCCGGCGCCCGGCTCCTGGTCGTCGGCGCCGGACTGATCGGCGCGGAGAGCGCCTCCACCGCGGTGCGACTGGGCTGCGAGGTCACCCTCGTCGACCCGGTGGCCGTCCCGCTCGCCACCGTCCTGGGGCCCGACCTCGCCGCGTGGGTGCACGGCCTGCACGCCCGGCACGGCGTCGAGGCGCTGCGCACGGTCGTGGAGTCCTTCACCGACCGCGGTGACGACGGGATCGAGGCGAGGCTCGCCGACGGGGAGCCGACGCGCACCTACGACGCCGTCCTGCTCGGGGTCGGCATGGTGCCGAACACCGCGCTCGCCGAACAGGCCGGCCTGGAGGTCGACCGCGGCATCGTGGTCGACAGCGGCCAGGTGACCTCCAACCCCGCCGTCCTCGCCGTGGGCGACCCGACGCGCGCCCGGCACACCGACGGCACGCTGCTGCCCCGCGCCGAGCACTGGGAGGCCGCCCAGAAGGACGGCGCACGTGCCGCCGCCACGCTGCTCGGTGCCCCGGCGCCCGCCGCCGAGGCGTCGTGGTTCTGGACCGACCGGCACGGACACCACATCGAGGGCGTGGGCCACATGGCGTCCGCGACGCGGATCGTGACCAGGGGCTCGTTCGACGACCCGTCCTTCGCCGTGTTCGGCCTGGCCGACGGACACCTGGTCGCCGCGGCCGCCGTCGACGACTCCGTCTCCGTCCGCGCGGCCCGCCGGCTGATCGACCGCCGCGTCCCGGCCGACCCCGACCAGCTGGCCGACCCGTCCGTCAGCCTGCGCGCCCTCCTGCGCGGCTGACGTGCCGCAGGGCGGAACAGCGCGTACCGACCGCACGCACAGAAGGGATCGAATGACCCCGTGAGCACGAGCACCGAAACCGCCCCGTCCCGCGCGGGGGCGCGGGCCGACCGCGACACCCACTTCGAGGTCGAGCAGTTCTACTACGAGGAGGCCGACCTCCTCGACGCCGGCCGCTACACCGACTGGCTCGACCTGCTCGCCGACGACCTCGACTACTGGATGCCGACCCGCACCAACCGGCTCCGCCGTCAGCAGGCGCTCTCCGTCGCGGCGCGCGGCGAGGCCGCCTTCTACGACGAGACCAAGGAGAGCCTGGCCTGGCGGATCCGCCGCTTCGACTCCGGCATGGCGTGGTCCGAGGACCCTCCGTCCCGCACCCGGCACCTGGTGACCAACGTCCTGGTCCGCCATGTGGACCCGCAGGAGCACCCGGAGTTCACCGAGGAGGACCTCCAGGTGCGCTCGGCCTTCCTGGTCTACCGCAACCGCCTGGAGCGCGAGGAGAACGTCTTCGCCGGCGGCCGCACCGACCTCCTGCGCCGCACCCCCGACGGACTGCGGGTGGCCCGTCGGACCGTCCTGCTGGACCAGAACATCCTCCAGGCGAAGAACATCTCCACCTTCTTCTGAGGCTTTCGAAGCCTGACCCTCTCAGCCCCGCCTCTCAGCCCCCCCTTTCAGTCCCGCCTCTCAGCCCCGCTTTTCAGCCCCCCTTTCAGTCCCGCATTTCAGCCCCGCCGCCTCACTGCCGATGGGAACCCCCTGTGACCGACCTCCACCTCAAGCACCACCGCGTGGCCACCTCGCTCGGCGAGATCGCCGTCGCGGAGACCGGGCAGGGCCCGGTGCTCGTCATGCTGCACGGCGGCGGCCCCGGCGCCTCCGGCGTCAGCAACTACCACCAGAACCTGCCCGAGCTCGCCCGGCACTTCCGCGTGCTGCTGCCGGACCAGCCCGGCTTCGGCGACAGCTACCGCCCCACCGAGGAGGACCTCGACCAGCGGTCCATCACCGAGATCACCACCGACGCCCTCTACCAGGCGCTGGACTCCCTCGGCGTCGAGACCTTCCACCTCCTCGGCAACAGCCTCGGCGGCGCCGCCGCCATCGCCATGGCCCAGCAGCGCCCCGAGCGGGTCACCCGCCTGGTGCTGATGGCCCCCGGCGGCGGCTGGCTGCCCTTCGGCCCGACCCCGACCGAGGGCCAGAAGGAGATGTTCCGCTACTACAACGGCACCGGGCCGAGCGAGAAGAAGATGGGCGCGTTCATCCGCACCATGGTCTTCGACCACCGGCAGTTCGGCGCCGACGTGGTCAGGGCCCGCTACGAGGCCTCCCTCGACGAGAGCCACGTCGCCTTCTACCACCGCTACAACGCGGCGTTCGCCAAGCGCGGCGGCATGGACCCGCTCTGGCGCGACCTGCACCGGATCACGGCGCCGACCCTGCTGCTCTGGGGCCGCGACGACCGCACCATCACGCTGGACGGCGCCCAGCTGATGCTCAAGCACATCCGGGACGTCCAGCTCCACGTCTTCGGCCGCTGCGGCCACTGGGTGCAGCTGGAGCGCCGGGCCGAGTTCGAGCGGCTCGTGACCGGCTTCCTCGCCGAGACCGGGGAGGCGTGATGAGCCGCGGCTGGCTTGACGGGTACGCGACGCTGATCACCGGCGGCGGCTCCGGCATCGGACTCGCGGTCGCCGAACGCTTCGTGGCGGAGGGCGCGTGCGTCACCATCCTCGACCGGGACAAGGCACGCCTGAACGAGGTCGTCGAGGCCTCCGGCACGCCCGAGCGCTACCACGCGGTCGCCGCCGACGTGCGCGACCCCGAGGCACTGCACGCGGCCGTCGCCGCGACGGTGGAGCGCTTCGGCAAGCTCGACACCCTGGTCGCCAACGCGGGGGTGTGGGACTACCAGCGCCAGCTCACCCGGCTGACGGCGAAGGACCTCGACAGCGCTTTCGACGAGGTGTTCTCCATCAACGTCAAGGGCTACCTGCTGGCGGCCGAAGCAGCGTGGCCGGAACTGGTGAAGACCCGCGGCAGCATCATCATGACGCTGTCCAACGCCTCCTTCTTCGTCAACGGCGGTGGCCCCCTCTACACCGCCAGCAAGCACGCCTGCCTCGGCCTGATGCGCGAACTGGCCTACGAGCTCGCCCCCAAGGTCCGCGTCAACGGGGTCGCCTGCGGAGGCATGAACACCGACCTGCGCGGTCCGCAGTCCCTCGACCTCGCGGACCGCTCCATCTCGGCGTCCTTCGCGAAGCGGGGGCCCGGCACCCCGCCCCCGCCCATCCCGCTGCACGACTCCAGCACCGAACCGCGCGACTTCACCGGACCGTACGTCCTGCTGGCCGCGCGCGACCAGAGCGGCCCCATCACGGGCCAGGCGATCTCCGTCGACGGCGGGATCGGTGTCCGCGGGTTCGCCAGCGCCGCAGGCGGCGACCACCTCTGAGCTCAACGAGGAGCCCACCGTGACCACGCCACACCCCCACAACTCCGGCATCGCGGTCGACCTGAACCCCGCCGCGGCCGTCGCCCGCAACGCCCGGTACCACGCGGACACCGTCGTCGTCGACTACCCGGGCGGCGACCTGACGTATCGTCAACTCGATGACAAGGCCGCGCGACTGGCCACCGTCCTGGCCGAGGGCGGGGTCCGCGACGGCGACCGCGTCGGCTACCTCGGGCTGAACAGCGCGGCCTTCTTCGTCACCATGCTGGCCGCCTTCCGCCTCGGCGCGCTGTTCGTCCCGGTGAACTTCCGCTTCGCCGACCCCGAACTCGCCGGGGTGCTGCGCAGCAGCGGCGCCACCGCCGTCGTCTGCGAGGAGGGCCACCGGGCCTGCGTGGACCGGGTCCGCGACGGGACGGACCTGCACCGCTTCCTGCTCGTCGACGACGACCCCGAGGCGCCGGCCGGTCCGGCGCGGGGCTGGGAGCCGTGGTCCCCCCTCCTCGCGGCGGCCGAGCCCACCCCCACCGTCGCGGTGAAGCGGGCCGACGACCCGGCCATCCTGATGTTCACCTCAGGCACCACCGGAACCCCCAAGGGCGTCGTCCTGACCCACGGCAACGTGTGGTGGAACTCGGTCAACGTGGAACTGCGCCTGGACACCAGGCGCGGCGACACCACCTACGCGGCGGCGCCGCTGTTCCACATCGGAGCGCTGAACAGCTTCGCGCTGCGCACGCTCACCCGGGGCGGCACCGTGGTGGTGCGCCGGACGTTCGATCCCGAGCAGTGCGCCGACGACCTGGTGCGGCTGGGGGTCAACTCGATGTTCGGCGTGCCGCAGATGTTCGCCGCCCTGGGCCGGGTGCCGGGCCTCTTCGAACGGGACCTCGGCCGACTGAGGGCGGTCGTGGTCGCGGGCGCCCCCGTCCCGCCCTCGCTGGTCCAGCAGTACGCCGAGCGCGGCCTGCTGCTCCAGCAGGCGTGGGGCCTGACCGAGACCGCGCCGTTCGCCACCCACCTCCCGTCGGAACTCACCCTCGACAAGATCGGCTCGGCCGGCGTCCCCATGCCGTACACCCAGGTGCGGGTGGTCGACGCCGTCACCAAGCGGCCGGTGGAGACGGGCCGTCGGGGCGAGATCGTCGTCCGCGGCCCGAACGTGGCCGCCGGCTACTGGAACAACCCCGAGGCGACCGCCGAGGCGTACGACGAGGAGGGCTGGTTCCACTCCGGGGACATCGGCTACCTGGACGAGGACGGCTGCCTGTACGTCGTCGACCGCCTCAAGGACATGATCATCAGTGGCGGGGAGAACGTGTACCCGGCCGAGGTCGAACAGGCCCTCGCCGGCATGCCGGGTGTCCTGGACGTCGCCGTCGTCGGCTTCCCCGACCCGCAGTGGGGTGAGACCGTCGTCGCCGTGGTCTCGGTGGCCGAGGGGACCGGCATCACCCTCGACGACGTGCGCGACCACGCGGCCCGGCACCTGGCCCGGTACAAGCTGCCGCGCCGCCTCAAGGTCGTCGAGACCGTGCCCCGCAACGGCTCCGGCAAGCTCAACAAGCCGGTCATCCGGCAACTCGCGGCCGAGGAGGAGTGACGTGCTCCCCGTGCCACCGCTGCCGAACGTGAGCCTCGCCCCGGGCTTGCGGACCGAGACGCGCCGGAGCACCCGCCACGCCCTCGACCTGCGGGTGACGGGCGGCATCGAGGTCCGCTTGGAACGGTGCGCGGCCGGCCGGCTGCGCGACGCCTACCCGGTGGGGCTGCGCGACCTGGAGATCCGGGTGGACGCCTGCGCCGACGAGGCCCTGCCCGCTCTGCTGACGGCCTTCGCCGACGCGCTCGCGGCGGCGGACCCCGGGTGCCGGCGGGTGGTCTTCGCGGCGCCCGCCGACGACCGGACGCGTCTCGCGGCGGCGGCGGAAGCGGGCTTCCGGCACGTCGTGGACATCGACCTGGTCAGCGGCGAGTACGGCCTGCTGACCAGGGAGCCGGAGTGGGCGACCCGGATCGACTCCGCCCTCGACCGGGTCCCCGGGGCCTGAGGGGGCCCCTTGCGCCGCCCGTCCCCGGCCGGAGGCCCAGCCTCCGGCCGGGGACGGGCCCGTCGGCCCGGTGGGGCCGGACGGTGATCCGCGCGAAAGGCCCCCGCGACCCCTGGACTTACTAGGACGTCCAACTATATGGTCGATGACAGGTCCGCGGTGTCAGGGAAGCCGGTGTGAGTCCGGCACGGTCCCGCCACTGTGACCGGGGAGTTCGTCCTCGCGAGGGACGGCCACTGGCAGCCAGCCGGGAAGGCCTGAGGGCGTGCGGTGATCCGGGAGTCAGGATACCGGCCGCGGGTGATCCGTGTTTTCCACGAGGATGGAGACGACACGCATGACTCCGGGCTGCTCCCGTTCCGCTGCTCCTGGCTGTCCTGTGCCGACGACTGCCGGGGCCCACTCGCTCTGACAGCTCGTCATGCCACCGCCACCGTGACGTCGCGGGGCCGCATCACCGTGCGCCCGCCCGTCGGCGGCGGCCTCCATTCCTCCTCTCCCCGACCCTGTCGAGAGTAGGAACCGATGGTCCGTGAACTGACCCACTTCGTCGGCGGCAAGCGCGTCGCCGGGACGTCCGGCCGCTTCGGCGACGTGTACGACCCCAACACCGGCCGGGTGCAGGCCCGGGTGCCGCTGGCCGACCGCGCCGAGGTCGAGGCGGTGATCGCCGACTCCGCGCAGGCCCAGCCCGCGTGGGCGGCGTGGAACCCGCAGCGGCGGGCGCGGGTGCTGCTGCGATTCCTGCAACTGGTCGAGCAGGAGAGGGAGGAACTGGCCCGGCTGCTGTCCGCCGAGCACGGCAAGACCGTCGCGGACGCCCACGGCGACATCCAACGCGGCCTGGAGGTCGTGGAGTTCGCCGCCGGGATCCCGCACCTGCTGAAGGGCGAGTTCAGCGACAACGCCGGCACCGGCATCGACGTCTACTCGATGCGCCAGCCGCTCGGTGTCGTCGCCGGCATCACGCCGTTCAACTTCCCCGCGATGATCCCGCTGTGGAAGGCCGCACCCGCGCTGGCCTGCGGCAACGCCTTCGTCCTCAAGCCCTCCGAGCGCGACCCCTCGGTGCCGCTGCGGCTGGCCGAGCTGTTCCTGGAGGCCGGGCTGCCACCCGGCGTGCTCAACGTGGTCAACGGCGGCAAGGAGGCCGTGGACACCCTGCTGGAGGACCCGCGGGTCGAGGCGCTCGGTTTCGTCGGCTCCACGCCGATCGCCCAGTACGTGTACGCGACCGCCGCCGCGCACGGGAAGCGGGCGCAGTGCTTCGGCGGCGCCAAGAACCACATGATCGTGATGCCGGACGCCGACCTCGACCAGGCCGCCGACGCGCTGGTCGGTGCCGGCTACGGCTCGGCCGGAGAACGCTGCATGGCGATCTCGGTCGCCGTCCCGGTGGGTGAGGAGACCGCGGACGCCCTGGTGGCCAAGCTGGTCGAGCGGATCGCCGCGCTGAAGGTCGGCCGCTCGGACGACCAGGCGGCGGACTTCGGCCCGCTGGTGGGCCGCGACGCGCTGGACCGCGTCCGCGGCCACCTGGACCTCGGCGTCCGGGAGGGCGCCGAACTCGTCGTGGACGGAAGGGACTTCCGCCTCCCCGGCCACGAGGACGGCTACTTCCTCGGCGCCTCGCTGTTCGACCGGGTCACCCCGGACATGCGGATCTACCAGGAGGAGATCTTCGGCCCGGTGCTCACCGTCGTCCGCGCCGCCGACTACGAGGAGGCGCTGCGGCTGCCCAGCGAGCACGAGTACGGCAACGGCGTGGCCATCTACACCCGGGACGGCGACACCGCCCGCGACTTCACCCGCCGGGTGAACACCGGCATGGTCGGCGTCAACGTGCCCATCCCGGTCCCGATCGCCTACCACACCTTCGGCGGTTGGAAGCGCTCCGCCTTCGGCGACCTCAACCAGCACGGGCCGGACTCGATCCGCTTCTACACCCGCACCCGCACCGTCACCTCGCGCTGGCCCTCCGGGGTCAAGGAGGGCGCGAGCTTCACCATGCCGACGATGGGCTGAGGCGGGCCGTGCACGCTCAACTGACCGACGATCAACTCGCCATCGTCGAGACGACCCGGGCCTTCGCCCGCGAGCACCTCGCGCCGAACGCCGTCGAGTGGGACCAGGCCAAGCACTTCCCGGTGGACGTGCTGCGCAAGGCGGCGGAGGTCGGCCTGGCCGGCGTCTACGTCGGCGAGGAGTCCGGCGGATCCGGGCTCACCCGCGCCGACGGCGTGCTCGTCTTCGAGGCGCTGGCGACCGGCTGCCCCTCGATCGCCGCCTACCTGTCCATCCACAACATGGTCGCCTGGATGATCGACCGCTACGGCGACGACGCCCAGCGCGCCCGCCGGCTGGCTGGTCTCTGCACGATGGAGACCCCCGCCAGCTACTGCCTCACCGAGCCGGGCGCCGGCTCGGACGCCGCCGCGCTGACCACCCGGGCCCGCCGGGACGGGGACGCCTGGGTGCTGGACGGCGTCAAGCAGTTCATCTCCGGCGCCGGCGCCTCCGAGGTCTACCTGGTGATGGCCCGCACCGGCGGCCCGGGGGCCGACGGGGTGTCCGCCTTCGTCGTCCAACGGGACGACCCCGGCGTCTCGTTCGGGCCGAACGAGCGGAAGATGGGCTGGAACGCCCAGCCCACCCGGCAGGTGCTCCTCGACGGGGTGCGCCTGCCCGCCGACCGCCTGCTCGGCGCGGAGGGCGAGGGCTTCCGGATCGCCATGAGCGGGCTGAACGGGGGCCGGCTCGGCATCGCCTCCTGCTCGATCGGCGGCGCGCAGGACGCCCTGGAGCGCGCCACCGGCTACCTGGCGGACCGTGAGGCGTTCGGCGCCCGGCTCCTGCACTCCCAGGCCCTGCAGTTCCGACTCGCCGACATGGCAACGGAGTTGGAGGCGGCCAGGGCGCTGGTATGGCGGGCGGCGGCCGCCCTGGACCGGGGCGATCCCCGGGCGCCCCAGCTGTGCGCCATGGCCAAGCGCTACGCCACCGACACCGGCTTCGAGGTCGCCAACCAGGCCCTCCAACTGCACGGCGGCTACGGCTACCTGGCCGAGTACGGCATCGAGAAGATCGTCCGCGACCTGCGGGTGCACCAGATCCTGGAAGGGACCAACGAGATCATGCGCGTCATCGTCGCCCGCGGCCTGACCGGAGCCGCGTGATGGCCCTGAACAACACCGAGGAGGTCCTCGTCCAGCGGGAGGGCCGGGCCGGGCTGATCGTCCTCAACCGGCCGGCGGCCCTGAACGCCCTCACCCACACCATGGTGCTGCGCATCACGGAGGCCCTGGACCTGTGGGAGCAGGACGACCGGGTCGACACCGTCGTCATCACCGGCGCCGGGGACCGCGCCTTCTGCGCCGGCGGCGACATCGTCGCCATCCACCGCGCGGCCACCGGCGGCGACCCGGGCGCGGTCGAGCAGTTCTGGCGGGACGAGTACCGCCTCAACGCCCGGATCGCCCGCTACCCCAAGCCGTACGTGGCCGTGATGGACGGCATCGTGATGGGCGGGGGCGTCGGCGTGTCCGCCCACGGCAGCGTCCGGATCGTCACGGAGACCACGCGCATCGCCATGCCCGAGGCCGGCATCGGCTTCGTCCCCGACGTCGGCGGCACCTACCTGCTCGCCCTGGCGCCCGGAGAGTTGGGCACCCACCTCGCCCTGACCGCCGGTTCCGTCGGCGCCGCCGACGCGATGCTGTGCGGGCTCGCCGATCACTTCGTGCCCGCCGAGCGGGTGCCGGCGCTGCTCGACGACCTCGCCGAGCTGCCGGTGCACGACGCCCTGGAGCGGCACGTCGCGCCCAGGCCGACCGGCGCCCTGGACCGGCAGCGCGGGTGGATCGACGACTGCTACGCGGCCGGCACGGTCGAGGAGATCCTCGACCGCCTACGGGACAGCGGCGAACCCGAAGGGAAGAAGGCCGTCGACCGGATCACCGTCAACTCCCCGACCGCGCTGAAGGCGACTCTGGCGGCCCTGCGCCGGGCCCGGGCGCTCGGCCCGCTGGAGGCCGTGCTCGACCAGGAGTACCGCACCTCCTGCGCGGCCCTCTCCACGCCGGACCTCGCCGAGGGCATCCGGGCCCAGGTCATCGACAAGGACCGCTCGCCGCGCTGGAACCCGCCGACCCTGAGCGCCGTCGAACCCGCCGCCGTGGCCCGCTACTTCGCCCCGCGCCGTGCCGACGAACTCGGCCTCGCCGCCACTACGTCCCTGGAGCGCTGGTGACCCTCGACATCGGATTCATCGGACTCGGCAACATGGGCGGCCCGATGGCCGCCAACCTGGTCAAGGCCGGCCACCGGGTGACCGGCTACGACCTCTCCGCGGACGCCCGTGAGCGGGCGGCGGGGCACGGGATCACCGTCGCCGGGTCGGCGGAGCGGGCGGTGTCCGGGGCCGAGGTGGTCATCACCATGCTGCCGGCCGGCCGACACGTGCTGGAGGCCTACGAGGGCCTGACCGCGGCCGCGCGCGAGGCGCTGTTCGTGGACTGCTCCACCATCGCCGTCGGGGACGCCCGGATCGCCGCCGACCTGGCCCGCACGGCCGGGCACCGGGCCGTCGACGCACCCGTCTCCGGTGGTGTGCCCGGCGCCGAGGCCGCGAGCCTGACCTTCATGGTCGGCGCGGAGGACGCCGACTTCGGCGAGGCCGAACCGTTGCTGGCCGCGATGGGCCGCAGGGTCGTGCACTGCGGTGCCTCCGGGGCGGGGCAGGCCGCGAAGATCTGCAACAACATGATCCTCGGCGTCTCGATGATCGCGGTCAGCGAGGCCTTCGTCCTCGGGGAGAGCCTCGGGCTCAGCCACGAGGCACTGTTCGACGTGGCCTCCGCCGCCTCCGGGCAGTGCTGGGCGCTCACGTCCAACTGCCCCGTCCCCGGGCCCGTCCCCACCAGCCCGGCCAACCGCGACTACGCCGGCGGATTCGCCGCCGCCCTGATGGCCAAGGACCTCGGACTCGCGGCCGATGCCGCCACCGCCAGTGCCGTACCGGCAGAACTGGGCGGCAGGGCAGCGAAGTTGTACGCCGCATTCGCCGAAGGAGCAGGCGCCGGGCTGGACTTCTCCGCCATCATCACCACCCTCAGGAAGGGCGCCGCATGACCTACGAGACGATCCTGGTCGAGCGCAAGGGCCGGGTCGGGCTGATCACCCTCGACCGCCCGAAGGCGCTCAACGCGCTCAACACCCTCCTGATGAACGAAGTCGTCGCCGCGGCAGCGGACTTCGACCGCGACCCGGACATCGGCTGTCTGGTGGTCACCGGTTCGCAGAAGGCGTTCGCGGCCGGCGCCGACATCAAGGAGATGCAGTCCCTGGAGTTCGTCGACGCCTACCTCGGCGACTGGTTCGCGGCCTGGGACCGGTTCGCCGCGCTGCGCAAGCCCGTCGTGGCGGCCGTCGCCGGCTACGCGCTGGGCGGCGGCTGCGAGCTGGCGATGCTGTGCGACGTCCTGCTCGCGGCGGACACCGCGAAGTTCGGGCAGCCGGAGATCAAGCTCGGCGTGATCCCGGGCATCGGCGGCTCGCAGCGGCTGACCCGCGCGGTCGGCAAGGCCAAGGCCATGGAACTGTGCCTGACCGGCCGGATGATGGGCGCCGAGGAGGCCGAGCGGGCCGGCCTGGTCTCCCGGATCGTCCCGGCCGACCAGCTGCTCACCGAGGCCCTGGCCACCGCCGAAACCATCGCGGCGATGTCCGCCCCGGCGGCGATCATGCTCAAGGAAAGCGTCAACCGCTCGTACGAGACCACCCTCGCCGAAGGCGTCCGCTTCGAGCGCCGGCTCTTCCACGCCACCTTCGCCACGGCGGACCAGAAGGAGGGCATGGCCGCCTTCACCGACAAGCGGCCGCCGGAGTTCCGCAATCGATGACGGCCCGCGCGGTGCGCCCCCCTCGACGGGGTGGCGCACCGCCCGTCGGCTCGGGACCTACCGGAGCAGCGTCACGGGAGGCTTCGAACACCGTGCCGTGACGCACGATCCCTTGACCGAATCTTTCCCGTTTCGCCATGATGAGCCGTCATGTTCTGACTCCGCCGCTTGGGGGAAGTCCGGTCCGAATCCGGCGCTGACCCGCAACGGTAGGCCGTCGACGCCAGGTCGGCGCCAACCTCTCCTTCTGGCCGTTCGCCGCCGATCCGAACAGCTCCATCGCCTACCTGCCGGGCCTGCCCTTCACCGAACAGTGGCACCGCTACCTGCTGTTCGACCTCGCCACCTCGCTCGGCTGGGACACCGGCCGCGCCGTCACCACCTTCACCGCCGTCCTCGTCGTCGGGCCGGCCGTCCTCGCCGGTGCCCGGCCCTCCGCGACAGGGGCCGGGCACCGGCGAGGCGCACCCTTCGCTACACCGCTCGGTGCGAGTGGAACCCGCGTCCGCTCTTGCGGCCGAGCAGTCCGGCCTCGACCATCCGGGAGAGCAGCGGCGGTGGGGCGTACAGCGGCTCCTTGTACTCGTCGTACATCGAGCGGGCGATCGCCTCGACGGTGTCCAGGCCGATCAGGTCGGCGAGTCGGAGCGGCCCCATGGGGTGGGCGCAGCCGTGGACCATGCCCGCGTCGATGTCCTCGGGGCTGGCGTGGCCGGCCTCGGCCATCCGGATCGCGGACAGCAGGTACGGCACCAGCAGGGCGTTGACGACGAAGCCGGCCCGGTCCCGGGACCGGATGACGTGCTTGCCGAGCACCTCGGCCGCGAAGGTCTCCACCCGGTCGAGGACGGCCGGTGCCGTGTGCAGGGAGGAGACCAGCTCGACCAGCGGCATCACCGGGGCCGGGTTGAAGAAGTGCAGGCCCAGGACGTGGGAGGCCCGGCCGGTGGTGATGCCCAGGCGGGTGACGGGGATGGCCGAGGTGTTGGTGGCCAGGACGGCGTCCTCGGCGAACAACACCTTGTCCAGGGTGTCGAGGACCTCCCTCTTGACTCCCTCGTCCTCGACGACGGCCTCGACGACGAGCTGACGGTCGGCCAGCGCCTCCAGGTCGTCGGCGAACAGCAGGTGGGCCCAGGCGTCGGTGCGCTGCTCCTCGCTGATCCGGCCCCGGTCGACGGCGCGGTGCAGGGAGCGGTCGATCCGGCTGCGGGCGGCCCGCAGTGCGGCCGACCCGTTCTCGCAGACGATGGTGTCCAGGCCGGCGCGGGCGAAGACCTCGGCGATGCCGGAGCCCATCTGCCCGGCGCCGACGACGGCCACACGGCGGATGTCGTTCATGCGGTTGCCCCCTTCGGGGTGGATGCGGACGGGGGTGGGTCAGGCTGTCGGGGCGGTGGTGCGCACCAGGTGGCGGGCGTAGGCGTCGGTGGTGAGGAAGGCGGGCAGGTCGGCGCCGAGGGCGGTGTCCTCCAGGATGCGCACCGCGTCGTCCACCAGCGCCGGGTCGGCGCCCTCGGCGAGCAGCGTGGCGCGTTCCCGGTCGATGTGCCGGCGCACCAGGTCGGGAGTGGCGAGCGAGCCACCGGTGAGGCGGGTGCAGTGGTGCTGCCACTGCCAGAGCTGGCAGCGGGCGATCTCGGCGGTGGCGACGTCCTCCATCAGCCCGAAGACGGCGACCGCGCCGGCACCGCCCAGCCAGGCCGTCAGGTAGCGCAGGGCGACCGCGACGTTGGCGCGCACGCCCTGCTCGGTGGGCAGGCCGGCCGAGAGGCGCTGGACGCCCAGCAGGTCGGCGGCGGTGACCTCGACGTCCTCGCGGGTGCGGTCGAGCTGGTTCGGGTGCTCTCCGAGGACGGCGTCGAAGGCGGTGCGGCAGGTGGCCACCAGGCCGGGGTGGGCGACCCAGGAGCCGTCGAAGCCGTCGCCGGCCTCGCGTTCCTTGTCGGCGCGGACCCTGGTCAACGCGACGGCGTTGGCCTCCGGGTCACGCTGAGGGATCGCGGCGGCCATGCCCCCGATGGCGTGGGCGCCCCGGCGGTGGCAGGTGCGCACCAGCAGGTCGGTGTAGGCGCGCATGAACGGCTGGGTCATGGTCAGCGAGGCCCGGTCGGGCAGGACGTACCGGGGGCCGTGCCGGGCGAAGTTCTTGATCAGGCTGAACAGGTAGTCCCAGCGGCCCGCGTTGAGGCCGGCGGCGTGCTCGCGCAGCTCGTACAGGATCTCGTCCATCTCGAAGGCGGCGGTGATGGTCTCGATCAGGACGGTGGCACGGATCGTGCCGTGCGGGATGCCGAGGTCGGCCTGGGCGAACGTGAAGACCTCGTTCCAGAGCCGGGCTTCGAGGTGGTTCTCCAGCTTGGGCAGGTAGAAGTACGGCCCGGAGCCCGCCGCGATCTGTGGTCGGCCGCAGTGGAAGAGGTAGAGGCCGAAGTCGACCAGGGCTCCGACGGTGGGACGGCCGTCGATCAGCAGGTGGTGTTCGTCCAGGTGCCAGCCGCGGGGGCGGACGACGATGGTGGCCGGGTCGTTCCCGATGTAGTACCGCTTGCCCTCCGGGGTGGTGTCGTCGATCTGCCGCTCGACCGCGTCGACCAGGTTGAGCTGCCCGGTGACGAGGTTGTGCCAGGTCGGGGCGGTGGCGTCCTCGAAGTCCGCCAGCCAGACCTTCGCGCCGGAGTTCAGGGCGTTGACGGTCATCCGGCGCTCGGGCGGGCCGGTGATCTCCACCCGACGGTCGTGCAGGCCGGGACCGGCACCGGCCACCCGCCAGGTGGGGTCCTCGCGGATGGTGCGGGTCTCCGGGAGGAAGTCCAGCGTGCCGCCGGCGGCCAACGCGCAGGCACGACGGCCGCGTTCGGCGAGCTGCTCGGTGCGGCGGTCCGCGAACCGGTCGTGCAGACGGGTGAGGAAGGCGAGCGCCTCGGGGGTGAGGATCTCGTCGAAGCGGTCCTCGTGTGCGCCGAGGATCTCGATGCGGCTGGGCTGGCTCATCCGGCTCTCCATGGGGCGGGCGGAAGGCGCCCTGGGCCTCGTCCCTCAACGAGGCCCAGGGCGGCGGGGTGGACGGCTGCCTCGTCCCCAACGAGGCCGCCAGGGTGGCTCGGTAGCGGTTCAGGCTTTCCCGGGTCGCTCAGTGGAACTGCTCGGCCTCGGTGGAGCCGGTGAGCGCCAGCGTCTCGGCGTTCGGGTTGAGCGCGGTGGAGACGAGGTCGAAGTACCCGGTGCCGACCTCGCGCTGGTGCTTCACGGCGGTGTAGCCGTCCGGCACCGCGGCGAACTCGGCCTCCTGGAGGTCGACGTAGGCCGTCATGCCGTGCTCGGCGTAGCCGCGTGCGAGCTGGAACATCGAGTGGTTGAGCGCGTGGAATCCGGCCAGCGTGATGAACTGGAAGCGATAGCCCATGGCGCCCAACTCGCGCTGGAACTTGGCGATCTGGTCGTCGTCCAGGGCGGCCTTCCAGTTGAAGGACGGCGAGCAGTTGTAGGCGAGCATCTTGTCCGGGTGCTCGGCCTTGATCGCCTCCGCGAACTCGCGGGCCTGGGCGAGGTCCGGGGTGCCGGTCTCCACCCAGAGCAGGTCGGCGTACGGGGCGAAGGCGAGGCCACGCGAGATCACCGGGGCCATGCCGGGCTCGACCCGGTAGAAGCCCTCGTCGGTGCGCTCGCCGGTGCAGAAGCGGGCGTCGCGCTCGTCCACGTCGGTGGTCAGCAGGTTGGCGGCGAGCGCGTCGGTGCGGGCCACGATCAGGGTGGGCACGTCGGCGATGTCGGCCGCCAGGCGGGCCGAGTTGAGGGTGCGGACGTGCTGGGCGGTGGGCACGAGCACCTTGCCGCCGAGGTGGCCACACTTCTTCTCGGAGGCGAGCTGGTCCTCGTAGTGGATGCCCGCCGCGCCGGCCGCGATCATGCCCTTGGTGAGCTCGAAGGCGTTCAGCGGGCCGCCGAAGCCGGCCTCGGCGTCGGCGACGACCGGCACCAGCCAGTCCGGGCCGTCGTTGCCCTCCGCGGCGTCGATCCCGTCGGCGCGCAGCAGCGCGTTGTTGATCCTCCGCACCACCTGGGGAACGGAGTTGGCGGGGTAGAGGCTCTGGTCGGGGTAAGTCTGCCCGGCCTGGTTGGCGTCGGCCGCAACCTGCCAGCCCGAGAGGTAGATCGCCTGGAGCCCGGCCTTCACCATCTGCACGGCCTGGCCGCCGGTCAGCGCGCCGAGCGCGTGGACGTAGTCCTGCTCGTGCAGCTGGGTCCACAGCCGCTCGGCGCCGCGCCGGGCCAGCGTGTGCTCCTCGCGCACGGTGCCCGACAGGCGCACCACGTCGGCCGCCGTGTAGGTGCGCTCGATGCCCGCCCACCTGGGGTCAGACGCCCACCGGGCGGCGAGCGCCGCCGCGCGCTGCTCCTGCTGCTGCCGAACCGACGTCGTCATGGTCTGCTCCCGGGGATGCTCGTTGCGAAGGGTGTGAGGCATTTCACCGCTCGGGCGAGTGGGCGGCCGGACGGTGCCGGGCTGCGGTGGTGCACCGCGGGACGTGGACGCCCTGACAACCCACCAGACCGCGATCGACCTGGTGTTTCACCGTTGTCCTGCGCACCTCCCGGCCGCACCACTGACTCTGGCAGCTTGCCTGGCCGCCGTCACCGGTGGACCAATGCCAACTTCTGCGAACGATCATCAGCAAATCTGCGAAGGTTGCGACGATCCGGCCTCGGCCCCGACGCCTAAGCTGCCTGCACCGCATCCGCCCAGGGCGGGCGCAGTGGAGGGAGCGACATGGGAAAGGCCTTCGCCGGTGCCCGGCTGCGCCGCCTGCGCGAGGAGCGCGGGCTCAGCCAGGCCGCCCTCGCCCGGCTGATCGACCTCTCGCCCAGCTACGTCAACCAGCTGGAGCACGACGCCCGGCCGCTGACCGTGCCCGTGCTGCTTCGGCTCACCGAGGCCTTCGGGGTGGAGGCCGGCTACTTCGCCCCTCCGGACAGCGCCCGGCTCAGCGCCGAACTACGGGACACTCTCGGCGAGGAGATCACCGTCGGACAAGTCACCGCAGGCGACCTCGACGAGCTGGCTGCCCGACTGCCCGCCGTGGCAAGGCTGCTGACGGACCTCGCCCGCGGCCGCCGCGACGCGGCCGAACAGCTTGCCGTCCTCGCCGGGGACCGTGGCCCCGAGGCCAACGCCCGCACTCCGCACGAACAGGTCCGGGAGTTCTTCTACAGCCGCCGCAACTATGTCCACGAACTCGACACGGCCGCAGAGGAGTTGGCTGATTCCATCAAGCTGAGGCGCGGCGGGGTCAGGGAGGCGCTGAGCGAACGGCTCGCCACCACGCACCAGGTCCGGATCGCCACCGGAAACGGACAACTGCACCGGTACGACGAGCAGACCCGGACCCTGCACCTGTCGGATCGGCTGCGCCCCGGCCAGCTGGCCTTCCGGATGGCCACCCAGCTCGCCTACCTGGAACACGACTCCCTGCTGTCCGAACTCGCCGTCCAGGACAGTCCGGAAGGATCCACCGCGTTCTCCCTCACCCGCATCGGCCTGGCGAACTACTTCGCCGCCGCCCTCGTCCTGCCCTACGCCGTCTTCCACGCGCAGGCGGAGGCCGCCCGCTACGACATCGAGCACCTCACCGACCACTTCGGCGTCGGCTACGAGACCGTCTGCCACCGGCTCAGCACCCTCCAGCGCCCACGGCTGCGCGGCGTCCCGTTCTCCTTCGTGCGCGTCGACCGTGCCGGGAACGTCTCCAAGCGGCAGTCCGCCACGGCCTTCCACTTCTCCCGCACCGGCGGCACCTGCCCGCTCTGGAACGTCTACGACGCCTTCGCCTCACCGGGACGGGTCCACGTCCAGGTCGCCGCCATGCCCGACGGCCGCCGCTATCTGTGGACCGCCCGCGCCGTCACCCGCTCCCCCGGCGGCTGGGGCCGCCCCGGCAAGACCTTCGCCATCGGCCTCGGCTGCGAGATCCGCCACGCCGGACGGCTGGTGTACTCGGCCGGCCTCGACCTCGGCGACGAGAGCGCCGCCACCCCGATCGGCCTCGGCTGCAAGGTCTGCGAACGCCCCACGTGCCCGCAGCGCTCCGCCCCGGCCATCGGCCGCCCACTGGCCGTCGACGAACGCACCAGCACCTTCGTCCCCTACTCCGCGGTGCCCGGCCCCCGAAGCCAGCGCCCCCTTTGAGTCCCGGTGGTGCGTGCCGGGCTCCGGCCGCGTGGTGGTGCGGCAGATCGAGGACTGTGTGGTGCCCCTTCCGGTAGCGATCTGTCGAGTTGTCGGGAAGTCGACCCGTCAGGAGCCCAGCAGCCGCGAGCGCGTCGACTCCAGCTCCTCCGCCAGCACCCGCCCCGCCATCGCCGGATCACCCGCGTGCAGCGCCCGGACGAGTTCCGCGTGCGAGTCGTACCCCTGGTTCGGATCCCCCTCGCGCAGCCCGAACAGCCCGACCAGGGCGACCAGGTGCTCCCGCAGGACCGGGGCGAACTGGGCGAAGAGGTCGTCCAGGACGGGATTGTGGGCGGCCGCCACGACGGCGGTGTGCAGCGCGATGTCGGAGTCCACGAAGGCCGTGTCGTCCGCCCCGCCCGCAGCCAGGCGGGCGGCCAGCGCAGCGTCCACGGCGGCGAGGTCGGCCTCCGTGCGGCGCTCGGCGGCCAGCCGGGCGGCCTGCACCTCCACCATCGTCCGCACCTCGTAGACGTACGCCAGCTCGGCGGCGCGCAGCCGGGTGGCCCAGTCCCCGGAGGTCGGGCGGTCGGAGGTGACGAACACCCCGGAGCCCTGGCGGCTGTGCACCATCCCGGCCGCGGCGAGGGTGCGCAGCGCCTCCCGCACGGTCGAGCGGCCGACGCCCAGCTCCTTGGCGAGGGCCACCTCGCCGGGCAGCTTGCCGCCGACCGGCCACTCGCCGGACCGGATCCGCTCCTCGATCAGCGCGGCGGCCTGTTCGGCGAGGGGGGAGGGGCGGAGCGCGGGCATCGTCGTCACCTGTCAGGTTGTCTGAGTACTTCTGTCGTGGTTACTCTACCGGGCATGTGGCCGTGGAGCGCTCTCCTTCTTGGGGGCCGCAGCGGGGCGTGACCAGACCGGCACCCCGCTGCGGGGCGCCGTCCTGCCGGTCCCCGGTACCCCAGTTGAGGAAGTCCCATGCGATTCCCGACCCTGCACGCCCCCGCCGACGCCGTACCGGCCGATGCCCCCGCCTGGAACCCCCAGCGCGGCGGCGCCATGCCCTCGCACCGCTACCGTCCCGCCCACGAGCGGGTCCACGTCCCCGCCCTGCTGCGCCGCTGGCCCGGCCGCCGGATCGAGCGGGCCCCGCTCTGGGTGCCCGTCGACCTGCGCGACGGCAACCAGGCGCTCGCCGAGCCGATGGACCCGGCGCGCAAGCAGCGGATGTTCGACCTCTTCCTGGCCATGGGCTTCAAGGAGATCGAGGTCGGCTACCCCTCCGCCAGCCGCACCGACTTCGACTTCGTCCGCCGGCTCGCCGAGCACCCCGACGCCCTGCCGGAGGACGTCACGATCGTCGTCTTCACCGCCGCCCGGGCCGACCTGATCGATCGCACCTTCGAGGCCGTCGAAGGCCTGCCGCGCGTCGTCGTCCACCTCTACACCGCCACCGCCCCGCTCTGGCGCGACGTCGTCCTCGGCAAGGACCGGGCCGAGCTGCGGGCGCTGATCACGGCGGCGGCCGAGCACATGGCCCGGCGCGGCGACGGCCGGGACGGCCTGCGGTTCCAGTTCTCGCCCGAGGTGTTCAACCTGACCGAGCCGGACTACGTGCTGGAGGTCTGCAACGGCCTGAGCGAGCTGTGGGACGCCAGCCCCGACCGGCCCGTCATCCACAACCTGCCGGCCACCGTCGAGATCGCCACCCCCAACGTCTACGCCGACCAGATCGAGTACGTCGACCGCCACCTCGCCCGGCGCGACGCCGTGATCCTCTCCGTCCACCCCCACAACGACCGGGGCACCGGCGTCGCCTGCGCCGAACTCGCCGTGCTGGCCGGCGCCCAGCGGGTCGAGGGCTGCCTGTTCGGCAACGGCGAGCGCACCGGAAACGTCGACCTGGTCACCCTCGCCCTCAACCTCCACACCCAGGGCGTCGACCCGATGCTCGACCTCTCCGACATCGACACGATCCGGCGCACCGTCGAGCACTGCAACCGGCTGCCCGTACCCGAACGCCACCCCTACGCGGGCGACCTGGTGCACACCGCCTTCTCCGGCACCCACCAGGACGCCATCAAGAAGGGCTTCGCCCGGCACACCCGGACCGCCGCCGAACTCGGGCTGCCCGAACGGGAGGCGCCCTGGTCGGTGCCGTACCTGCCGATCGACCCGGCCGACCTCGGGCGCGACTACGAGGCGGTGATCCGGGTCAACAGCCAGTCCGGCAAGGGCGGGATCGCCTACCTGCTGCAGACCGCGGCCGGGCTGGAGCTGCCCCGGCGGCTCCAGATCGAGTTCGCCCGGGTCGTCCAGGAGGCGACCGACGACAGCGGGCGGGAGGTGACCGGGGAGGAGCTGTACGAGCTGTTCCGGGCCGAGTACCTGGCGGCCGGCGCCGATCCGGTCTGGCGGGTCGACGGAGAGCGGGCCGAGGTGGACGGCCGCCCGGGCAGCGGCGCCGGGCCGGTGGACGCCGTCGCGGACGCGGTGGGCGTGGAGATCCTCTCCTTCACCGAGCACAAGGTCGCCGGCAGCCCGGACGCGATCGCCTACGTGGAGGCGCGGGCGGGCGGCGGTGGCCCGGTGGTCTGGGGCGCCGGGCGGGACGCCTCGGTGCTCACGGCCGGTGTACGGGCGGTGCTCAGCGCGGCCGCGCGGGCCACTGTGGGAAGTGTGGCGGCCGGATCAGGAAAGGGCATGATGGGGCGATGAGTTCACCCCTTCCCACACGAAGCGTCGCCGTCGCCGAAGCCCTGGCAGCCGCCGGCGTCGCCGGTGAGATCGTCGTCCTGCCCGACTCCGCCCGCACGGCCGCCGAGGCCGCCGCCGCCCTCGGCTGCGAGGTCGGGGCGATCGCCAACAGCCTGGTGTTCAGCTGCGACGGCGAACCGCTGCTGGTGATGACCAGCGGCGCCCACAAGGTCGACACCGGCTACCTGGCGGCGGAGCTGGGCGCCGGGCGGATCACCCGGGCCTCCGCGGACCAGGTCCGCGAGGCCACCGGCCAGGCCATCGGCGGCGTCGCCCCGACCGGCCACCCGGCCCCGCTGCGCACCGTCGTCGACACCGCGCTGCAGGGGTACGAGGTGCTGTGGGCGGCGGCCGGGCACCCGCACACCGTCGTGCCGATGACGTACCAGGAGCTGCTGCGGGTCACCGGCGGCGCCGAGCTGTCCGTCGTGCCGCCGACCGCGGACTGACGGCGGACGACCTGGCGCCCGCCCAGGCGGCCCACCACCCCCCGGGCGGTGGGCCGTCGGTGTGCGGGCCGCCCCCGGGACGGCCCGCCGACCCCGGCCGGGCGCCGTCCCCGGGACGGGCAAGAGCTGGTGCGGGCCGAGCGGCTTGACCGCCGACGCAACACCGCCTACTTGCGACCCAACCGCGCCTCCGAGGCACTCGCCGCCGGCCTCGGCCCGCGCCCGGCCACCGCCCGGCTCAGCCCCCCACCGGCTGGCCACCGCCCGCCACCTCCCCCAGCAGCGCCTCCCAGCCCAGGACGCTGACCAACAGCGAGAAGGACCGGCGCGCGGCGGCTGGCGCGCGCCGCCCTGGTCTGCGGATCGCACCGGTTGTCGTGATGCCTTGACAGTGCGTCACAGGCTGAGAACCCTGGTACCTGTACTCCAGGGACGCGAGGGACACGGCATGCCATGGGTTGACGAGAGCAGGCGCCACCGGAGTTTCCCGGCGGCGGTGTTGGCGGACGGCAGCGAGCCGGCGCCGTTGCCGGACGGGCGCACCACCTGGTGGCTCTACAACGGTGCGGACGGTCCTCGGGCCGCCGCCGTGCGCGGTGGTTGCAGCTGCGGCTGGCGGGGTGAGCGGATGCACCTGTTGGACTTCGGTGACGACCAGGCGACCGAGGCGGTGGGCGAGGCCACCGGGCCGTTCGCGGACTGGGAGTGGCACGTCGACCTGGCCGAGGGTGTGGTGCCGCGCGAGGTCGAGGAGCTGGTCGCGGCGCTGGTGGACCGGATCTGCGACCTGACGGAGAGCAGGCCGAACGCCGCCGTGCGTGCGGCCGCCCGGTTCGAGCGAGCCGCCGGTTCGACCGCGCTGCTGGCCGGCCGCAGGGCCCGCGACAACCTGATGACCTGGGAGTACATCGGCCGCGCCTTCGGCTGCGGGCCGGAGGCGGCGCTGGAGCGGTTCGGTGAGACGCTGCCCGACGTCGACCAGGGTGATGAGGTGTAGGTCGCCAGCCTTCACGTCTCGCGCAGGCGGCTGACCATGGCTGCCGGCGCTCCGGCGGCTGCGCTCCGGCGGCCGGCTGGTGCCTCTTGACGGGCGGGGGCGCCGAGAAGGGCCCAGCGGCCAAGGAGACAAGGCGACTGGGCATGGAGCAGTCGATTCACCGTGCCCGCGGTATCCCAGCCCGCCGGCCCGCTGCGGGGACCGTTGCAGCGAACACGCCGACGGCCCCGCTTCGATCTCGCGCAGCCGACCGGCCGCAAGCACACCGCGGTCAGATGTCGCGGAGCAGGCCGGTCAGGCGGCAGCTGCTGATGCGTTTTCCGGTGTCGTCGGTGATGGCGATCTTGTAGGTGGCTGCGGTCCGGCTCCTGAAGAGGGCGGTCGCGATGCCGGTGACGTGACCGGAGGTGGCCGGGCGGTGGTGGGTGGCGTTGAGGTCGACGCCGACCGCGTACCGGCCGGGCCCGGCGTGGAGTGCTGCGCCGATCGAGCCGAGCGTCTCTGCGAGTGCGGCTGAAGCACCGCCATGCAGCAGTCCGTACGGCTGCTGGTCGCCCTCGACTGGCATGGAGCCCACGATCCGGTCCGGGGTGGCTTCGAGGATGCGGATGCCCGGCCGTTCGCCGAGGTGGCCGCCGGGGAGGCGGTCGGGGTCGACGCCGAGGCTGCCGACCAGCAGCCATGACCCCCGGACTCGCACAGTGGGCGACCACGAAGCGTCAGTCGGGAACCCCACCCGGCCGACCTCAGCTGGGCCGAGGGCCGGGCCCTCGAAGCACGGACAGCAGGACCGGTCGATCGTGCCGTCCGTGCCCACCAGGGCGGCGGAGCGCAGATCGCCGATCAGTCCGTGCTCGGCGATCGGCAGGTAGCGCGAGCCGTCCGCGCACCCGGATCCGGATCGTCGAATGCCATACCGGCTTCCCTACAGCCGTGCCCGTTCCTGCTGGAACGCCGTCACCGCGGGCCTTGTCCCGGCTCACCCTCCGTGTCGGGCGGACCGGCCGCCGGCCCGGGAGGCAGCGTCCGGGCGAGCCAGCCGCGGATCGCTTCCGCCGTGGTGGCCACGTGCTCGTCGAGGATCGAGTGGTGGTCGCCCGGCACCTCGCCGGCGCGCAGGCGCAGGGTGGGGACGGTCGTCTTCCCCTCCCAGCCCAGGAAGATCCGGGCGTAGGCGCCCATCGCCGCGAGGCCGGGCTCGTCCAGCCCGAGCGCGCCGGGGACCGCCAGCTCGGTGAGCCACTCCTCGTCCCGGACGGGGTGGGTGTCCACCAGCACCACGGCCTCGGCGCCGACGCGCTCGGCGACGGCCTGGGCGACCAGGCCTCCGGTGGAACGGCCCAGCAGCACCACCGGCCGGTCGAGCCGCCGGATCGAGGCGGCGTGGGCCCGGACGAGGGCCTCCATGTCGTCCGGGACGGGGCCGCCGTCGTAGCCCGGGTGCGGGAGGACCCACAGGCCCGGCAGGTGCTCGGCGAGGCGGCCGTACTCCCCCGGGGGTGAGGCGAAGGCGGGGAAGCAGACGATGGCCGGGCCGGCGCCGGCGCCGAGCCCCTCGCCGCCGAGTCGCTGCGGGGCGACGGACGGGAGCGCGGCCGCCGAGGGCAGCGCCCAGGAGGCGGAGACCAGCAGGTGCATGGCCTCCCGGGAGCGGCCCAGCTCGCACAGCTTGCGGTAGAGGAAGCCGAGCGTCCCCGGGGCCGGTGGCGGGCGCAGCTGTTCGGCGAGGGCCCTGGGTGTGGGGACGTCGAACACCACCGTGGCGGGCAGCCGCAGGCCGAGCCGCGTCTCCAGGCGGTTGCGCAGTTCGAGCGAGGTCAGCGAGTCGAAACCGAGGTCGAGGAGCGGGGTGTCCGGGTGGACGTCCGGGTAGCTGAGGACGGCGGCGACCTCGGCGCAGACCAGTTCCAGGGTGTCGGTCGGCGGGGGCGGTGTCTCCCGCGTCCTCGGTGATTCGGGGCCGGACGAGCGGGACGGCAGGGGCGGGCGGTCGTCGAAGGCGACCGGTACCAGCACCGGCTCGTCGGTGCGCAGCGCCGCCTCCAGCAGGGCCACGCCCTCGGTGGGGGCGAGGGGCGTCAGGCCGGGGGTGGCCGGTCGGCCGGCCGCCATCCCGACCGTCCAGGGGCCCCAGGCCAGGGAGAGCGCGGGCAGCCCCGACCGCCGCCGGTGGCGGGCGAGTTCGTCCAGGTAGCTGTTGGCCGCCGCGTAGTTGGCCTGTCCGGCGTGGCCTAGCACACCGGCCGCCGAGGAGAACAGCACGAAGGCGTCCAGCTCCCGGTGTGCGGTCAACTCGTGGAGCTGCCAGGCGGCTTCGGCCTTGGGGCGCCACACCGTCGCCAGCCGCGCCGGGGTCATCGAGGCGAGGATTCCGTCGTCCAGCACCCCGGCCGTGTGCACCACGGCGCGCAGGCCGTCGATCGAGTCGACCAGCGCGGCCAGCGCCGCCCGGTCGGTGACGTCCAGGGGCGTCTCACCGCTGCGGCTCGCGACCACGACGCGGACGCCCTTGCCGCGCAGGTGGTCGGCGACCGCCCGGCCCAGCGCGCCGCCGCCGGTGATCAGGACCGTCCCGCGCCACTGGAAGGCCTCGCCCGCGCCGCCCGGCACCGGGACCAGCTCCGGGCGCTCGGCCACGATCTCGCTCTGCCCGTCGTGGAGTTCGGCCAGGGTGAACCGGCCGGGGTGCTCGCTCTGCGCGACCCGGACCAGGCCGGCCACCGCCGCGCCCGCCAGGTCTCCCGGCCGCACCAGGACGGTGAGGTGCTCGTGGCCGGTCTGCACCTCCCGCAGAGCGAGCGCCAGCGCGGCGGGTGCGTCGCCGCCCGGCGCCACCTCGTGGATCCGGCCGCGCGGCCGGCCCGGAGTCCGGTGCCACTCGGGGCGGTACAGCGCGCCCCGGCCGGTGCCCGGCGCGGGATGCCCGGTGGGGCGCACCGTGAGGGACTCGACGGACGCCACCGGCCGCCCCGTTTGGTCGGTGAGGTCGATCCGCCCGGCACGGATGCGCACCCGCAGGGCCGTGGCGCCCCGCGCCAGCAGGCGCACCCCGCGCAGCG
The DNA here is from genome assembly GCF_055580145.1 of Kitasatospora sp. NPDC032121. Classification (NCBI taxonomy): domain Bacteria; kingdom Bacillati; phylum Actinomycetota; class Actinomycetes; order Kitasatosporales; family Streptomycetaceae; genus Kitasatospora; species Kitasatospora sp. NPDC032121. Next base: position 44,782 of record NZ_JBVILX010000012.1, read on the forward strand.
CGAACGGCACCCCGTCGGCGAGCCGCCGTGCCGGGTGCAGCGCCGCGTCGAACAGGGCCGGGTGGAGGCCGAAGCGCCCGGCGTCCGGTAAGTCGCCGCGCACCTCACCGAAGAGTTCCTCGCCGCGACGCCACATCCTGGACAGCCCGCGGAACGCCGGGCCGGCCTCGCCGTGCTCGACCTCGGTCTCCTCGGCGTCCGGTGGGGGCCAGGCGCCGGTGTCCACCCGAGGTGCGGGGCGGGCGGCCAACCGGCCTTCGGCGCACCGGACTCCGTTCGCGTAGACCTCGAACGGCCTGACGCCGTCGGCCTCCTGGCGCACCACGAGCTCGGCGCGCCGGGTCTGCGGCAGCGGCATCGGCGCGTGCAGGACCAGTTCGTCGACGGTGTCGCAGCCGGCCCGCTCCCCGGCGTACAGGGCCAGCTCCAGGATCGCCGTGGCGGGCACGACCGCCGTGCCGTCGACGATGTGGTCGAGCAGCCACGCGGGGGTGAGGTCGGCGGTGCACAGCACCTCCCCGGAGCCGGGCACGACGACGGTCGACTCGATCAGCGGGTGCTCGGCGGGGCGGTCGAGCCAGTAGCGTCGGCGCCGGAAGGCCCGGGTGCCCCGCGGCCGGGGCGCCGCCGCTTCCGGTTGCTCGTACTCCTCGACGATCACATGCGCGTTGGTCCCCGAGATCCCGAAGGCGGACACGGCGGCCCGCCGCGCCCGGTCCCGGGCCGGCCAGGGCGTCGGCTCGGTGACCAGGCGGACCGCGCCGGCCGACCAGTCGACGTACGGGCTGGGCCGGTCGAGGTGCAGCGTGGCGGGCACGGTGTGGTGGCGCATCGCCAGCACGGCCTTGATCACGCCCGCGACCCCGGCGGCCGCCTGGGTGTGCCCGAGGTTGGACTTGACGGTGCCGACCAGGACCGGGTCCGGGCGGTCCTGCCCGTACGTGGCGAGCAGTGCGGCCGCCTCGATCGGGTCCCCCAGGGCGGTGCCGGTGCCGTGCGCCTCGACCATGTCCACCTCGGCGCCGGTCAGCCCGGCGTCGGCCAGCGCCCGCTGGATCACGGCTGCCTGGGCGGGGCCGCTGGGCGCCGTGAGGCCGTTCGACGCCCCGTCCTGGTTGACCGCGGAGCCGCGCAGCAGGGCCAGGACCGGGTGCCCGTTGCGCAGCGCGTCGGACACCCGCTCCAGGACCAGCAGCCCGACCCCCTCCGACCAGACGGTGCCGTCGGCGGCCGCGGAGAAGGGCTTGACCCGCCCGTCCGGGGCCAGGCCGCGCTGCCGGCTGAACACGACGAAGCTGTCCGGGGTGGCCATCACCGTCGCTCCCCCGGCCAGGGCCAGGTCGCACTGGCCGTCCCGCAGGGCGCCGGCCGCGAGGTGTAGGGCGACCAGCGAGGAGGAGCAGGCCGTGTCCAGGGTGAGCGCGGGCCCGTGCAGCCCCAGGGTGTGGGCGATCCGCCCGGAGGCGACGCTGCCCGCCGAGCCCAGGGCGAGCTGGGCCTCCAGGGGGTGTCCGGTGCCCTGGAAGCGACCGCCGTAGTCGTTGTACATCACGCCGACGAACACCCCGGTGTTGCTGCCGCGCAGTGATTCGGGCGCGATGCCGGCCCGCTCGGACGCCTCCCAGGCCGTCTCCAGCAGCAGGCGCTGCTGCGGGTCGGTGGCCAGGGCCTCGCGCGGCGACATCCGGAAGAAGGCCGCGTCGAAGTCGGCCACGTCGGTGAGGAAGCCGCCGCGGGTGACGTAGCTGGTGCCGATGTGGTCCGGGTCCGGGTGGAACAGCTCGTCCAGCGGCCAGCCCCGGTCCGCGGGGAACTCCGTGATGGTGTCCCGGCCGGTTTCGAGCACCCGCCAGAGGTCCTCGGGGCTGCCGATCCCGCCGGGGTAGCGGCAGGCCATGCCGACGATGGCGATCGGCTCGGTGGCCGTGCGGGCGGGCGGTGGCGCACCGGTGACCCCGCCGGTGAGGTAGTCGGCCACCTTCTGGGGCGTGGGGTGGTCGTACACCAGGGACGGCGACAGGGTGACGCCCAGCTCCGCGCCCAGCCGCTCTCCCAGCCGGACGGCGCCGAGCGAGTCCAGGCCGGCGTCGACGAACGGCTGGTCGACCTCGGGCGGCCGGCCGGTGATCCCCTCCGCGGCCCGCCGGACCAGGTCGAGCAGGTACTGGGAGCGCAGCCGACGCCGGGCCGGCTTGCCCGAGGAGGTCTGCGGAATCCGGCTGATCGGGCGGACGGACTCCGGTACCCGGTGCGTCGGCAGCCGGCGACGGCAGAAGGCCAGCAGCGCCGCCGGATCCGTGTCGCCGACGACGTAGGCGACCGGCACCTCGCCGAGCAGGCCGTCGGGCTCGCCCACCACGGCGACCTCCCGGACGCCCGGGGCGTGGGCCAGCACCCGTTCGATCTCCGCCGGGTGGATGTTCTCCCCGCCCCGGATGACCATGTCACCGGCGCGCCCCGTCACCACCAGCCGGCCGTTCTCCCGGTGGCCGAGGTCCCCGGTGGCCTGCCACCGGTCGGCGCCGGGCGGCTTCAGCTGGATCTCGCCGTCCACGAACCGGGTGTCGATCCCGGGCAGGACGACGCCGTCGACGGAGATGTTCCCGGACGCCTCGGTGCTGCCGTAGGCGTCGTGCAGCTCACGGCCGGTCGTGCGGCGGAAGCGGGCCCGCAGCTCCTGTGGCAGCGGGGCCCCGGCGGACAGGCAGAGCGGCGGCAGCGGGGCCCCGGCGTCCAGGAGCTGGGTGAAGACCGTCGGCACGCCGCCGAGTGCGGTGAACGGCGCCTGCCGCAGCAGGGCGGCGGCCCGGTCGGCGGTGAAGCGCTCCATCACATGGGCGCCCGCCCCCAGGGTCAGGACGCCGACCAGGCACATCGAGTGCCCGTACGCGTGGAACAGCGGCAGCGGCCAGAGCAGGTGGTCCTCGCCGGACATGCCCAGCAGGTCCCGGTAGGAGTGTTCGGCCGACCGGAGCCACGACTGCTGCGCCGAGGGCACGCCCTTCGGCTCCCCGCTCGTCCCCGAGGTGTAGTGGATCCAGGCGGGCTCCTCGGGCCCGAGGTCGTCCCGGGGGCGGCCGGCGGTGGGTGCGAGCAGTTCGTCCACGGTGACGACGCGGGCACCGGCCACCCGCCGTACCCGCGCCAGGTGTTCCTGGTCGGTGATCACCAGCTCGGCGCCGCTGTCGGCCAGCCGGTACCGGAGGTCGTCGTCGGTGCCGCGCGGATCGAGCGGCACGCCGACGGCGGACGCGCGGCAGACCCCGAGGGTGGCCGTGACGGCGGGCACGCCGTTGGACAGGCACAGCGCCACCCGGCCGCCCCGGTCGGCCCGGAGGTTGCCGGCCACCCGGGCGGTGCGGCGGGCGAGTTCGCCGTAGCCCACCGCGCCGTCGGCATCGGCGAAGGCCGCCTTGCCTTCGGTGTCGGTGGCATGACGGAGGATCAGCTCGTGGATCAGTTCGCGCACTTCGCACCTCCGAGGGTTGGTGGACGAAGTCTTAACACACGCCTCCGACAACGCCTCCGCGAAGAGCCGGGAGGGCGGGCCGCGGCGGCCCGCCCTCCCGTCGTGCGCGATCGACCGGTCAGGGCGCCGGGGTCACCTGGAGCGGGTCCGACACCGATTTCACCGTCATGCCCGGGAACTCGCCGCCGTATCCGACAGCGTTGAGCGCGGCCACCCGGTAGAGGTACGGCGTGGTCACCGACGCCGACAGGTCGACGAAGGAGCGGGTGCCGTGGGTGTTCGGCTGGTCCAGGGGCGAATCGACCGTGCCGACGTCAACCCAGGTGGTGCCGCCATCACTCGATCGTTGGATGACGAAGCCGGTCTCGTTGATCGAGTTGTCCTGCCAGTCCAGCCGGATCCGGGCGTTGTCGCCGCTGCCCATGACGGTCGAGCCGAGCCCGGTCGCCTTCGTCGGCGGCAGCGCCAGCAGCTGGGGACGCATCATGTCCATCTCCTCGTGGCTGAGGATGTGGCAGTGGATGACGTACTCCCAGCCGAAGTTGACCAGCCGGTTGACGATGGCCGCCGTCGGGTTGCCCTGCGGATCGGTGTTGTTGAACATCGCCGTACTGCCGAGCGGCATGGTCGGATCCAGCGGCCGGACGGAGTTCGGCACTTCGAACGGCACCGTCGGCACGGTCGGCCGCAGCGCGACGATCGTGTCCTCCAGTGGGCTCATCCGCACCGTGTCCTTCCAGCCCAGCTCGTTGGCGTCCGGTTTGATGACGATGTTGTCCCAGGTCACCCGGTTGAGGACCTGGACGTCGTAGAGGTGGAAGTGCATCGGGTGGGTGTCCACCCCGTTGTGGGTGAACCGCCAGATCTGCGTCCCGTCCTCGGTGGTGCTGATCGGCGTCACCTTCATGTCCGCCCTGGGCAGGGCGGTGCCGTCGATCAGCTCGGTCGGCGGGTTGATGTACGGGTACAGCGTCACGTTCTGCGCCCCCGGCGTCGGCGGCGAGGCCTCGACGCCGAGGTTGGCCGACATCCGGCCGTACTCGTCGAAGGTCGAGGCGTTCATCTCGTCGTGGATGGCCTTCGGCTGGAGCGGCATCGACGTCTTGACGGTCGGCGCCTTGAGCGTGTTGAAGCCGAAGGTCGACGTGTCGTTCACCCGGACCAGGCCGTCGCAGTTCTTGACGGTGCTGTTCTTGACGTTGCAGTTGCTGCTGGCCGCGAAGCTCGTGCCGTACGCCGAGTTGTAGGCCGCCTGCCCGACGATCACCGGGTTCTGCCCGGACTCGAAGACGCCCGAGCCGTCCGCGTGGTGCTTGAACGCGGCTTGCAGCTTGGCCAGGTTGAAGGCCGGGGCCGGGGCCGTGTCCGCGATGGTCACCTGCATCACGGTGCGGGTGTTGGGACCGTACCCCGGCAGGGTCTTCGGCGCGCCGCCGTTCCCGGTGAGGTCGGGGCCGCCCGTGTAGTAGTCGTACGACGAGATGCGGGCCGGGAAGGCCGCGGGCGCGTCGTTGTAGAGGATCAGCGTCTTGCCCGCGAACTTCGAGAAGTCGACCAGCACGTCGGCGCGTTCGGCCGGGGCGACGGTCAGCGAGTGCTTGTCCACGTTGCCGACGTCGAAGCGGGTCGGGTCGGTGATCCAGGTCGTCGGCTGCTGGCCGTCGATGACGGCCGGGGCGGCCAGGAAGCCGCCCTCGTTGGCGATCTGGATCCAGTCCGGCCCGGCGGCGTCGTTGTTGGCGTCCGCCGGGGTGGGTGACACGTTCGGGTCGGTCTGCGCGGCGGCCAGCTCGTCGGCGTTCAGCGCCACCTCGGTGGTGCCGTCGCCCTGCTTCGGATCGGCCTTGTACCACTGGAAGTTGAAGAACCGGTCGTTGGCGGCGTTGAGCAGCCGCATCCGGTAGGTCTTCGGCTGGAGCGTCACCTTCGGGTAGGCGACCCCGTTGACGATGGGCGTGTCGTTGAACTGCTCCATGCCCATCGAGATGTTCGGCGTGCCGGGGATCTGCTCCGGCTCGCAGTACGGGGCGCTCTGGTACTGCCAGGTCGCCTGGTCGTCCAGCTTGCACTTCGGGTCGTAGTACGGGTTGGCGATCGGCCCGAACTTGGTGTCCCCGGCCGGCGGCCAGAACCACGGCCCGTACATCCAGCGTCCGTAGGAGCTCATGCCCGACGGATCGCCCGGGTTCTGCGCGGGCATGTAGACGTGGTGGTACCAGAACCTGCCCTTGCCGCCCCAGCGTTTGGTGTCCCAGGTCGGGTCCTGGCCGTAGGAGACGGTCTTGCCGTCGGCGTCCTTGCGGTCCTTGAGCTGGGCGTCGTCCGGCACGAAGGTGCGGTCCTGGACGAGCAGCGGGATGGTGTCGGGCGCGTCCGGGATGGTGCCGCCGGCGACCAGTGCCTTCTCGGTGTCGTCGGTGATGGTGTAGCCCGCGGCCTCGCCGGCGTACACGTTCAGCCGGGTGATGCCGTAGCTGTGGTCGTGGTAGAACATCAGCCGCGCGCTCTGCTGGTTGGTGTAGTAGAAGGTCGAGCAGCCGTCGTCCTTCGCCCCGCAGAGCACCGCGCCGCTGTTGTCCACCATGTCCGGCACGTTCTGCACGCTGACGCCCTGCGGCCACGAGGTGCTCTCACCGGCCGGGGTGATCCACTGGTGCGGGGTGCCGTCGCTGATCCACGGCGTGACGCCGCCGTGCAGGTGCAGCGTGGCCCGGTTGTCGGTGAAGCAGCCGGACTTGTCGTCGGTGCACGAGGGGTTGCGCACCTCGTCCGTGACGGTGCCGTCGTTCTTCGGCGGCGGCATCGTCATCGGGACCATGCCGGCGCCCATGCCGCTGCTGTCCACCGGCAGGAACAGGTTGCCGTCGGCGCCCTTCGGGAGCAGGTTGCGGAACACGATCCGCACCGGCCGGTCCTTGGTCGCGGCGAGCAGCGGGCCCATCCACTGCGGGGAGGTCACCCCGGTGTACGGCAGCGGCTGCCGGGTGCCGTCCATCAGCTCGTTGTAGAGCGGGACCTTGCGGCCGGGCACCGCGTCCGTCGACAGCTGGACGTAGCCGCGCACCAGGGTCGGCGGCAGGTCGGAGGAGAACCGGGTGAGGTACTGCACCAGGCCGATGACGTACTCGTCGGCCGGCTTGCCGCTGGTGGTGACGGACTCCGGTACGGCGACCGGGATGAACTTCTCCGAGGGCTTCGTCGTCGGCGCCTGCGACTGCGCGACGTCGGGGCAGCCGGTGCCGTCCGTCCCGGGGTTGCAGGTCAGCGGCAGGGTGTCCTGGAACTTCTTCATCCCGACCGTGAGGTAGCCGGCCCCCGCGCTGGTGACCTCGATCCCGCTGATCGCGCCGCGGTCGGTCACGGCCGTCGCGGTCGCCCCGGTGCCGCCCCGGCCGGTGGGGTCGGTGACGGTGACGGCGGGCGCCGCGTCGTAGTCGGAGCCGATCTTGTCCACCGTGACCGCGACCAGCTTCAGGCTCGCGGTGGCCGTCGCCTTCGTCGCGCCGTTGATCGGGGCGGCGAGCGTCCCGTTGCGGATCACCACGCCGGGTGCGCCGCTGTAGCCGCTGCCCGGCTCGTCGACGGTCACCTTGGTGACCTTGCCCTCGGCGGTGAGGTCGGCCGGGTCGACGTGGCCCTTGGCCGCCGTGCCGTTCGGGTCGTCGGGGAGGTCGAAGTCGACCGTCGGCATCGTGTAGCCGGACCCGCCGTCGGTGACCGCCACGGCGTCCACGCCGCCGGAGGCCGTCGCGGTGGCGCCGTTGCCGCCACCGCCGGAGATGCCGACGGCGAAGCCGCCGTAGCCGCTGCCGCCCGCGTCGACGGTGAGGCCGACCACGGCCCCGGTCGCCTTGACGGTGGCCTTCGCGGTCGCCGCCGTGCTGCCGCCCGCGATGGTGACGGAGGTCGCGCCCGGGGTGTAGTGCCGCCCGGGCGAGGTCACCTCGATGCTCGCGATGCCGCCGGTGCGCGGGTCCACGGTGGCCGTCGCGGTGGCGCCCGTCCCGGTGCTCGCCGGGAGCACCTGCGCCCCGAAGGAGTACGTCCGGTCCTGCGCCGGGTAGCGCGGGTAGGCGCCCGACCCCAGCGTCACCGTGCCGCCCGCGGCCGGCGGCACGTTGGTCGGCGGGTTCGTGGTGCCGTCCACACCGGCCGGGTACAGGAACGCGTCGGTGGCGGCGCCGACCCCGGTGTCGACCGGGACTCCCTGGCCGTAGAAGCCGATGAGGTCGCCGGACTGCACGGCGACGTCGGGGACCTCGTAGGTCGCGACCTCCCCGGCGGCCGCGCTCGGCTTGGGCACCGTCTTCGGCCCGCTGTCCGCCACCACGGTGTAGGCGTCAGGCTCGCCCGTCGGCCGCAGCACGTAGGCGTGGAAGAGCCCGCCCTCGGAGGCCGAGGGGCTGCCGGCCGGCTTGGCCTGGTTCCAGGTCTGGAAGCTCTTCAGGGTGCCGGCGGGCAGCGGGGAGCCGCCCAGCACGACGAGGACCGGCCCGAGCGTGCCCGGCGGCGTCGCGAAGTCCGTCGCGAACGCCCGGTCGACCAGCGGGTTTCCGACCGGCATGGCGGTGGACGCGATGGACACCTCGGCCTTCGACTGGGTCAGCGGGCTGTTGGCCCAGTTGCCCCACGGTCCGAAGTAGTGCGGTGTCTTCGTCCCGTCCGTCGCGCTGCTCGGTCCGCCGGTGGCGGCGGCCTCCTGGACCTGCTGGAGCGGCGCCGGAGGCAGCCCCAGCAGGGCCGCCACCATCGTCCCGACGCCGGCCATGGCGACGGTGCGCCGTCTGCGGCGCGCCAACGTTCTCATTGCCCGTGTGGTGAACACGGCCTGTGTGGTGAACACACCTTTCCTCTCACCTCGACTGATCCGCCCCCGCTTGCGCGCCAGGGTGACGCGCGCGCGACAAGCTTGTGGCCGAACCATCGGGAGCGGGGCGAAGATGACAGGCCTCTCATCAAGCTGTCATGAGAGGTGAAGCGCTTATAGGATCTGACGCACCCCGAGAGGGGCGAGTACGGCAGGGGAGGAGACGGAAGCCCACCATGGCCCGGCTGTTAGTCGTCGAGGACGAAGCGCGGCTGCGCACCTACCTCCATCGCACGCTGGAGGCGGACGGCCATCTCGTCGACGGCGCGGGAACCGGCCCGGAGGCCGTCCAGCGCCTGTGGGACGGCGAGTACGACCTGGTCGTGCTCGACCTGATGCTGCCGGGGTTCGACGGCTTCGAGGTGATGCGGCGCGCCTTCGAGCGGCAGCCCGACCAGCGGGTCCTCGTCCTGTCCGCCGTGATGGACGTCGCCACCCGGGTCCGCTGCCTGCGGCTCGGAGCCGTCGACTTCCTCGGCAAGCCCTTCGCCACCGTGGAGTTGGTCGAGCGCGTCCGCACCAGGCTCCGCACCCCCGCCGCCGGTGCCGCCCAGCGGTGGCTCCACGTCGGGCCGGCCACCCTCGACCTCGACCGGCAGGCACTCAGCCTCGGCGGGCGCGAAGTGCCGCTGTCCCACCGCGAGTTCATGCTGCTCGGCCATCTGATGCGGCGGGCGGGCGAGGTGTGCAGCCGACGCGAACTCCTGGCGGGCGTCTGGGGCCACACCGACGACCTCGGAAGCAACGTGGTCGACGCGACGGTCCGCCGGATCCGCGGCAAGGTGCCCCGGCCGGTCATCGAGACGGTGCGCAACGTCGGGTACGCCTTCAGTGCCGGCTGAGCGCGGGCGGCGGCTGCTGTTCGCCGGATGGGTGCTGTTCGCCGGGTGCGCCCAGCTGCTGTTGCTCGTCCAACCCGCCCTCGAAACCCTGGTGTTCCACCTGGTGTGGATCAGCATGTCCATCGTCTACGGCCTCCAGAACTGGTCCGCCCGCCGCACCGCCGCCGCCCTGGCCTCGGTCACCCTGGTCACCGGCGCCGCGCTGGGCCGGTTCGTCGCACAGGGTCACGCCGAGTGGGACGAACTCGCCGAAGTGCCGCTGATGGCACTGGTCTTCCTCAGCATGGTCTGGCACGTCCGACGACGGGCCGCCGCCCTCGCCCAGACCCAGGACCTCGTCGAACGCGAGCGCCGCGCCCAGGAGGTCAAGGAGCTGTTCGTACGCAACTGCTCGCACGAGATGCGCACCCCGATCACGGTGGCCCGCTGCTACGCGGAGATGGTCCGGGGCGAGCTGGCGACCCCGGAGAGCCGGGACGACCTCGACGTGGTGGTGGACGAACTCGACAAACTCGCCGGCCTCGCGGGGAGGCTGCTGGTGCTGGCCGACGCCTACGAGCCCGCCACCTTCGACCGGGCCCCCGTCGACCTCGGCGCCCTGCTGCGGCGCACGGCCCAGCGGTGGCGGCCGGCCTCGGACCGGGACTGGGTCCTGGACGCGCCCTCCGTCCCGGTGCACGGCGACGAGTCCCGTCTGGAGGCCGCCCTGGACGCCCTGGTGGAGAACGCCGTGAAGTTCACCGCGGACGGGGACACCATCGCCCTGCGCTGCCGCGCCACCCGCGACGGCGCCGTAATGGAGGTGGAGGACGGCGGCATCGGCTTCGCCCGCTCCCGGGCCGACGACGGAAGCGGCCACCCCCGCATCTCGGGCCGCCCCGGCACCGGGCTCGGCCTGGCCATCGCGCGCGCCGTCGCCGAGGGCCACGGCGGCGGCCTCAGCGTCGCCTCCGAACCGCCGAGCGGTTCACTGCTCCGGATGACGCTGCCGCCGGACCCGCCGCCGGGGCGCTGAGGCCCTCACCAGCCACTCCGTCCCCCGCGTCCGCGCAGGTCAGGGGCTGTTGTCCGGTGTCTCGCAAGCCGACAACAGGCAACGGGTTGTCCCGGTGCTGTCATCGGACGAAGACTGAGAGTGAAGGGGGGTCGGTACCACGCGAACAGGGCCGTCGCCGGTCATCGCGGCCAGCAGGTGGGCGGCGGGCAACTCGCCGTGTCGGGAGCCACGGGCGGCCTTGCCGTCCACGGCGATCGAGTCCGAGCCTGCGGGATCGGCGCCGGCCGGGCCGCCGGGGCAGACCAGGCCGACGATTCGCCGGATCGTGGCGGCGCTCGGTGGGCGGTCCTGTTGCCGTGGACCCGCCTTCGGGAGGGCGGAGCGGCGTGTCGTCGGTCACCTCCTCTTCGGTAGGGCGGCGACGGCGGTCGCCCACGGATAGGCGGCGATATTTCCCTGTTCAGGCGGGTGGGGCGTGAAGCCGTTCTCGCCGAGGAGCACCGTCACCCCCTCGTCCCGCAGGACAGCGACGCTGCGTCGGACGGCAGGGTGCGCCGCCAGGGCCGTGTTGAAGTGCGGCAGCGCGACGATGGGCAGGCGCAGACCGATCCCTTCGGTCAGCACGCCGAGCGCGAGGGTGTCACAGGTCCCGGCGGACCACTTGTTGAGCGTGTTGGCGGTCAGCGGCGCGACGAGGAGGGCGTCGGGCGAAGGCGCCCGGCCCGACTGCGAGGGGAGGTCGAACTGGTGGCGCACCGGGTGGCCGGTGAGCTCGTGGAGCTCCTCCATCAGGCCCGGGAAGTCCTGGTCCACCCATTGGCGCGCGGTAGGGGTGAGGATGAGGCACACGTCCCAGTCGGCCGCTCGGGCAGCCCGGACGCCGACGCCGATATCGCGCACGGGCGGGGCGGCGCAACCGATCAGGTACAGGGTGCGGGTGGTCATACCTCAGTCCATAGCGTGCCTCAGACGGGCCGCAACCCGGCGGTTCCGGCCGCGTCGCCGCGTTCCCGCTGTCCAGGAGCAGCCGGTGACGGGGATCGATCCCGCACGGTGGGGGACGTCCGTGCGATCGATCCATGGGCAGGGTCACCCGATCGGGCGGTGCGCGGACGACAACCGGGCTATGGCCCCATAGCGTGGGGTGGCGGGTCCAGTCGGCGGACGTCAGCCGTCGGCTTCTCCGCAGTCGGTGGGCGCCGAGCCGCTGGGCAGAACGCCCGGTTCCCGGCCTCTGCCAAGGGTGTTCACGCGCAGGGCGCGTCGTCGGCCTCCCCGTGTCGTCCCAGCGGTACCGAAGTGTGCCGTCGGGCCCGGGCCCGGTGACGCAGGCGCCGCTGCTGAGGACGGGAGAGTCGCATGGTGGAGCCTCCGCGAACCGTTGACGACCCTGATGACTACGCGTTCGACCTGCCCGGTGAGTTGGTGGCCCAGGAGCCGCCCGAGGCGCGCGGCGGGGAGCGGTGCGACGCGCGGCTGGCCGTGCTGAGGCGCGGCACGACGCGGGTGGAGCATCGCAGTTTCCGCGACATCGACGCGTACTTCGGGTCCGAGGACGTGCTCGTGCTGAACAACGCGCGGGTGGTGCCGACCCTGCTGTACGGGGAGGACGACGAAGGCAGAGTCGTCGCGGTGAGCATCCACTCGCCGCGCGAGGACGGCGGGTGGCACTGCCTGGTGGCGCCGGCCGCGGTCTGCACGCCGGGTGCCGTGTTCCGTCTGGGGCCCGAACGCCAGGTCACGGGGCGCCTGGTGGCCGAGGCCGATCCCGGTGTCTGGGAGATCCGGCTCACCCCCGGTGACGGCGAGACGCTCTACCGGCTGGCGGAGCCGATCTACCCCGGGTACCTCGAACAGGTGCCCGCCGACCCGGAGTACTACCAGAACGTGTACGGCACGCGCCCCGGGGCCGTCCTCTTCCCCTCGGCGGGGAGACACTTCACACCGGATGTCCTGAACCGGCTGCGGGACAAGGGAGTTGCCGTGGCCGAGGTGACCTTGCTGATCGCCGCCCGGTCGCACCACTTCGTCCGCGAGCTGTTCCGGCAGCGGGTCGCCGAGGGCGGTGCCGGCGACGTCGCCGCGGAGGACCGGGTGGACCGTGCCACCCGGGCCGGAGGTTTCGACTTCCCCCGGGCGGAGCGCTACGAGGTCACCGCGCCCGCCGCGAAAGCGATCAACGACCGCCGGGCGAGGGGCGGCCGGGTCGTGGTGTGCGGCACCTCGGCGTTGCGCACCCTGGAAACGGTGACCGATGCGGATGGCGTGGTGACGGAGGGCGGCGGCTTCACGCGGCTGTGGATCACCCCGGGGCACCGCTTCCGCGCCTGCGACGCGTTCCTCACGAACCTGCACCGGCCCAGGAGTTCGGAGCTGCTGCTTACGTCAGCCTTCACGGGCCGCGAGCCGTTGCTCGACGTCTACCGGCGGGAGCTGGTGCCCGGCGCGTACCGCTTCCACGAGTTCGGCGACTCGATGTTGATCGTCTGAGGAGTTGATCCCAGTGCTCGTTGACAGCGTCGTTCGCGTCCCAGTGGCAGACGGCTGGCGGCTGTCCGCCGTCGTCCACACCGCGTCGTGGCCTGAGGGGCGCCAGCTGTACTTCATCGTGCGCGGGGGCGACGGCGACTGGCTGCCGGTGCGCGGCGATGCCTTCCTCGCCGCGCTGGTGATGCCGGCCATGGCGCTGGGCGAGGACCTGACTGTCGCCGCCCCGGTCTCGTCGCGCCTGCTCCGGTCGGCCCGGACCGCGATGGAGATCTACCACGCGTGGTGGGGACGACTGCGGCCGGTACGGCTCGACGCGGCACAGGAGGCGGTGCCGGAGCGGTCCGCGGACGGCGTGGGACTGTTCTTCAGCACCGGGGTGGACTGCTTCTACAGCCTGCTCAAGGACGGCGGTCGGCGCGGCTGGCCCCGGCACCGGCCGGTCACCGCGTTGGTGCACGCCAACTTCGACCGGCACCGGGGGCCGGACTACGACCGACTGGTCTCCCGAGTCCGCCGCGTGGCCGCCGAGTCCGGTTGCGCAGCGGTGGTGGTGGAGACCAACGTCCGTTCCGCCACCGCCGATTCGGTCCACTGGGAGGAGTTCCACGGGGCCGCGCTGGCCGGCGTCGCACTGGCTCTGCAGGGGCTGCTCGGCCGGTGCCTGATCGCCGCCAGCGACCAGTACAACCGTCTGCCGCCGCTCGGTTCCCACCCGCTGCTGGACCACCTGTGGTCCACCGAGAGCCTGGAGATCGTGCACGACGGCGCCGAGGCCACCCGCACCGACAAGGTCGAGCGGTACCTCGCCGCCTCACCCCTGGTGTGGGAGAACCTCGGGGTCTGCTGGCTGAGTCGGCCCGCCCACAACTGCGGGATCTGCGAGAAGTGCCTGCGGACCATGGCCGCCTTCGAGATGGCCGGCTCGCTCCAGCGCTGCCGCACCCTGCCGAGGGTGCTCGACCTCGACCGGCTCCGTACGGTGCCGGTGCACTCGGAGGGCGCGATGGAGTCGATGCGCTCGCTCGCCGAGGATGCCCTCGCCCGTGGCCGGCACGACATCGCCGAGGCCGCGGAAGGAGCCCACCGCAGCGCCGCACAGCGGTTGTCCCAGGGCGGCGCGTAGTGTCCGCCCGACGGGACGTCGATGCGGCGGCCGCGGCCCGGGCCCTGGCCAGGGCCGAGGCCACCGCGGTGCTCCGCGAACTGATCGCAGCGGGCACCCGGTGCGCCCTGGTGGACTTCCCCCACCACGCCAACGTCGGCGACTCCGCGATCTGGCTGGGCGAACGAGCCCTGCTGCGGGACCTGGGCGCCGACCTCGCCTACCTCTGCGACCGGCACACCTTCGCGGAGGACGACCTCGCCCGGTGCCTGCCGACCGGCACGATCCTGCTGCACGGCGGCGGCAATCTCGGCGACCTGTGGCCCCACCACCAGCAGCTGCGGGAACGGGTCATCCGCGCCTTCCCACGGCACCGGATCATCCAACTCCCGCAATCGGTGCACTTCGACGACCGGCGGAACCTCGCCCGTGCCCGGGAAGTCTTCGACGCCCACCCCGATCTGACGCTCCTGCTGCGCGACACCCACAGCCTGCACCGGGCCCGCGACGCCTTCGCGGCCCGCAGTCTCCTCGCCCCCGACTCCGCCTTCGCACTCCAGGACCTGCCGGCTGCCGGAACACCCCACCGCCACCTGCTGTGGCTCGGCCGCACCGACCACGAGGCCGCCCCCCACGCCGAACCGCCCCCGGACGGTACGGTGCACCGCACCGACTGGAACGCCGACGAAGGCGGCGGCCCCGACTGGCCGGCGGACCTACGAGGCGTCCGCCTGGCGACCCGGACAGCAGCCGACGCACTCCGACGGAGCCCGACCGCCCGGTCGGCCGACGCCCTGGCCGACGCATTCGACGCCCACGCCCGGTTGCACCTGCGCCGCGGCTGCCAGCTGCTCGGCAGTGCCAGGGCCGTCGTGACCGACCGGCTCCACGCCCACCTCCTCTGCCTGCTCCTGGGCATCCCCCACACCGTGCTCGACGACCGCAACGGGAAGGTCAGCAGCTACCGGGACACCTGGCGTCATCGGCACGCATGGCCGCAGACCCACATGGCGCCCACACCGCACCGGGCGCTGCTGCACGCCGCCGCACAGGCGGCCGGGCCGCGGGAGGAGACACGATCATGAGCCGACAGCCGCTCCCGCTCGCCGCCCTGCCCGCACCCGAGCTGCTCAGCGTGATCATCCCGGCCCGCGACGCCGCCGCCCTCCTCCCCCGCCAACTGGCCGCGCTCAGCCGGCAGGACTACCCCGGCCCCTGGGAGGTCGTCGTCGCCGACAACGGATCCACTGACGACACCGCAGCGACCGCCCTGCGGTGGGCCGACCGGCTGCCGGGCCTGCGGGTCGTCGCGGCCGCGGCACGCGCCGGCATCAACCACGCCCGGAACACCGGCGCCGTCACCGCCCGGGGCGATGTGCTCGTCTTCTGCGACGCCGACGACACCGCGACACCCGGATGGCTCCGCGCCATGGCCCGGGCAGCCGGTACCGCCGACCTCGTCGGCGGCTACCCGGCCCCGTACACCACGGCCAACCACCACGCCCGCTCCTGGCGCACGCCGCAGCCCCGCGACCGGCTCCCCGTCGCACTGGACTACCTGCCCTTCGCGATGGGCTGCAGCCTCGGCGTCCGCACGGACGTCTTCCACGCCCTGGGCGGATTCGACGAGAGCTACGCCGGCGGCGGCGACGAAGTCGAGTTCTGCTGGCGCGCGCTCCTCGCCGACTACACCCTCGCCTACGCACCCGACGCGGTGATGCGCTACCACCAACGCGAACGCCTCGGGCCGCTCGTCAGACAGGCCTACGGCTACGGCAAGGGCAACGCCCATCTGATGCGCGACTTCCGCCCCCACGGCCTGCCGGCCGTCACCCCCGCGCAAGCCGCACGCACCTGGCTGCACCTGCTGCGCCGACTGCCCGAACTCGCCGACCGCGAACGGGCCGGCCGCTGGTGCTACGACGCCGCCTTCCACGTCGGACGGCTGGGCGGCAGCATCCGCTACCGGGTGCCGTGCCTGTGACCGACCAGCCCCACCACCACACCACACCGTGCGGCGTCGTAGCACCAGCGGCCGGCCATCGAGCTCGAACCGGCCGACCCCAAGGGCGCGACTCCCCTCCCCCTCACTGACACACCTGCGGGCGACCCCGAAGCAGCGGGACCGGACAGTCGGGTCGGCCCGATGCACCGGCTCCTTCCCGTCATCGGTGGCAACGAAGCGTGACGGGCCGCCGGGACCGCTGGGCGGCCGTTGATCGTTCCGCTTCTCATCGGGGACGCCGGGCCCTGTGGTGGGATCAGGTCGTGCGCTTCAGGTAGGCCTCGATCTCGTCGGCGGCGCGGGTGGCACCGCCCGCTTCCCGGGTGAGCCGCTGCGCCTCGGTGCTCCGCTCCTGCACGGCCGCGTCGGCGGCCACCTCGGTGATCGCGGCCCGCAGCAGGCTCACGTCGGCTTCCGCCGGCAGCAGTACCCGGCCGAGGCCCAGCTCGGCCACCCGCGCGGTGTTGGCCGCGACGTCCGGCCAGGACGGCACTCCGAGTATCGGGCAGCCGGCGTCCAGGGACTCCAGCACGCCGCCCATGCCTCCGTGGGTGATCACCAGCCGGGCGTGCCGGAGCACCGCCAGGTGCGAGACCCAGCGGTGGACCTCGACGTTGTCCGGCAGCGGACCGAGGTCGGCCGGGTCCATCCCCCTGCCGACCGAGATGACGGCGTGCCAGGGCAGCTCGGCGAAGGCGTCGACGCACAGCCGGAAGAACTCCGGATGCTTGTTGTGCACGGTCCCCATCGAGACCAGCGCCACCGGCAGGCCGCTCGCCGGGGGCTGCCACTCCCCCAGGAAGGAGCGGTCCGCGAGGCACGGCCCGACGAAGGCGAAGCGCTCGTCGAAGCTGTCCCCGTGCGGCTGGAAGAACCGCGGCACGTGGACGAGGTTGAGGCCCTCGGTGCGCATCATGAACTCGTGCGCCGGCTCGTCGATGCCGTGCGAGGCCAGCAACTCGGCCATCCGGACGCCGAATTCGACCATCACCTCCTCGGTGAGCGGGACCGCGCCGTCCGCCTCCATCATCTGCTGCACGAAGGAGTAGGTGTCGTTGGAGGCGAAGAACGGCGTCGACTGGACGGCCGGGAGCCCCCAGGTGTGGGCCAGTATCCGGCCGGCTTGGAAGGCCACGGCGTCGTAGACCACCGCGTCGGGCCTGGCGTCGCCGAACCACTCCTGGACCGCGCGCAGGATGGCGATGTTCTCGTCCAGGAAGATCAGCGGGGTGCGCCCGTTCTCGGGACCGCCCACGCTGTCCAGCGGCTGGGTGGAGTCGTAGCGCAGGTGTTCGGCGCCGACCTCGGCCAGGGCCTGGGCGAAGTCGTCGACGGCCGCGTAGGTGACCCGGTGCCCGCGGCGTACCAGTTCACCGACGACCGCCAGAGTGGGGAAGACATGGCCGTGGGCCGGGATGTTGACCATCAGGATGTGGCTCACTGCTACTCCGTCGGTGTCGGGAAGAGGAACGAGGGAAGTGGGAAGCGAGAAGCGCGATTTGGGAAGGTAGAAGGGGCGCGGCAGGCCGCGCGGCTCAGCTGGGGTCCTGGTCCGGGCCGGCCTCGGGCTGCGGCTCGGACTGCTGCTCGGCGGCCCGCTGGGCGCCCGCGATCTCCTCGGCGCTCAGCGGCCGGCGCGGGATCCAGGCGGGGAGGGTGCCCTCCTCGTTGCGGCCTTTGTCGAGGATCGCCAGGTTGTGGTAGAAGTGCGCGCCGGCCAGCGTCCGGTCGGTCCCGCTCGGGCGGTGCGCGGTCGGCGGCTCGTGCTCCTCGTGGTTGAGGCCGTCGAGCAGCTGCTTGAGGAAGCCCATGCTGGTGGTCGGGTCGCCGAGCTGCTCCGAACTGCCGCCGTAGCCCGGCCAGTAGGAGGTCTGCAGGTCTTCGATCACGTAGAGCCCGCCCGGGACCACGTGCGGGAAGAGCGCGCCGAAGGCGGCGATGACGTCCGGGCAGTAGTGGCTGCCGTCGTCGATGACGATGTCGATCGGCCCGATCCGCTCGGCCAGCGCGGTGAGGAAGGCCGGGTCCGCCTGGTCGCCCCGGACGGTGTGGATCCGCTGCTCGCGCAGCGCCGTCTTGTCGTAGACGTCGACCCCGTAGACGAGGCCCCGCCGGAAGAAGCGCTTCCACATCCGCAGCGAGCCTCCGCCCGCCGCCGGGTCGGCGTAGCCGCCGATCCCCAGCTCCAGGACGGTGAGCGGCCGATCCCGCAGCGGGGCGAAGTGCCGGGCGTAGTGCTCGGTGTAGTAGTGCAGCCCCCACTTGTCCGAACCGTGGCGCAGCGACAACTCGGCCAGGTCGAGCGGCTGTTCCACCAAGCCGCGGAGCAGCTGCCGGACGACCGGGAAGGCCGCCAGCACGGGCGTCAGCCGAGCCATGTCCTCGATGCCGTGCCAGGTGATCCCGGGCGTGCGGTGGCCTGCGGTGTGCCGGGCGCCGAAGACGGCGCGGGCCAGGTCGAGCAGGTCCAGCTCGACGGTGGCGCTGGGCTCGTCGGCCGGCCCGGTGCGGTGCTCGGCCTTGGGGCCGGCCAGCACGTGGTGCCGGAGCACCTGGCCGTCGAAGGCGAGCTCGAACTGCACCACCACCGCCGCGGCGGCGAGTTGCTCGCTCAGGTCGGCCCGGCTGACCAGTTCGTCCACCAGGTCGGCGGCCGTCTGCTCCGCGCCCGCCGACCTGATCACCGCCGCAAGCTGCTCCTCGGGCCCGTCCGCGGCCAGGATCAGGGCGCGGATCCGGCGCAGGTCGGTCTCGTGCGGGTCCGAGTCGTGGTCCGACGGGCTGTTCACGTGCCGGCCGTTCTCGTGCTGTCCGGTGAGGGCGGTCATGCGTGAGCCTTTCCACGAGGGAGTCGAGAGGACGGGGAACGGATCGGGGCTTCTTCCAGGCCGGGGGGACGCCGTCGGTCATCGCCTGCGGCGGGATCTCCACCCGACCGGGAAGAGGGCGTTGTCCACCACGATCGGACCGCCGGGCACCGAGTTCACGGCGGTAGGCCGCTGCCACTCTCAGCTACTGGATCGACACGTCGTGAATCTAGGTGCGCATCCCTCCCACCACAAGCACTAGCTGGGGCCACGGGGCGCCGAGTGCGGGAAACGAGCCAGAATCGGGACACCGCCGTTCCGCATGTTTGGACCCGTCACCCCGGTGTCGTTCGTGGCAGCGGCGGAGTCGGTGATCGTCGGGCGACCGGGCCCCGGCCCCGGATCCACCGGCCCCCGCGGCCGGCCCCGGGCGGGACCGTCCCGTCGGCCGGGTCGGTCCGCAAGGACACGAGGGGCAGTTCCACCCCCATGACCAGTGACCGAGCCGCCCGGATCCGGCCCGGCCCCGAGGCCGGAGCGCCGCAGGTTCGGCTCCCGAGTCCGCACTGTGGATCGTGGCCGAGTACGACGCCGCCGGGAACGAGAAGGGCGCGATCCCGCGGTGCGGCCTTCGCGTCACGTCCTCGCCCGCTCGACGGAGTCCGGGATCACGCGAAGGCCGCAAGGTCGTCCCGGAGGATTCCCGGGCATCAGGCCAAGGTGGCGAGTTCGGCGAGCAGGGTGGTGACGGCGGCGGGGGTCAGCCGGTGGCCGGCGGTGGTCTCGACGAAGTGGCCCGAGGCGGTGCGGAAGCCGTACGGTTCGGACCCGAGGTCGAAGGCGATCATCAGCTCGTCGTCCGGGAGCGCACAGGAACGCTCGTGCTACGGCGGGGTTCTGACGTACCGTTCGAAGGAGTCGACCCGGTTGGCACTGGTGAAGAGCCAGAACAGGTAGTTGTACATCAGCAGGGAGCGCGGGTCGGCGTGCATGGCGAAGAAGCCCTTGTCGTGTACGACGGCCTCCGCGAGCGCGCGCAGTCGCCGGTCCGCGTCGGGCAGGACGTTCGCGACCGCGCGGAAGGCGCGTGCAGGACCGGGGAGAAGCTGCCGTCGCGCACCGTGGCCAGGTCGGCGAGCAGGTCCTGTTCCGCGGTGTCGTGGACGGACTCGTCGACCAGGCCGGTGACGAAGTCCTCGAAGGTCTCCGCGAGCAGGGTGATCGCGAAGCCGTCCTCCTGGTCGACGTGCACCACGGCCGGCTCGCCGCGCTTGCCGCAGGCACGGTCGTCGAGGGCGAGCATGTCGTGGCCGGCCGGTGACGAAGACCCGCCCGGTGTCGCGGCCGTACTGGGCGACCGCCTTGTCGACCATCTGTTTGACCGACAGCGCCTCGCCCTGGCGGGGCGCAGGTTGAACGAGGCGAGTACGTCGTGTACGCCGATCGCGAGGGCGGCTTCGCGGACTGTACCGACGCTCTGGCGCTCCTCCTGGGCGGTCGGGAGGTCTTCCTCCAGGATCTCTCCGACCGTCAGCCCGGTGACCCGGAGCCCTGCTCGTACCAGCCCTGCACGACCTCGTAGGTCCGGTAGAGCTCCAGGCCGTGCGGCTCGGTCCCGACGCCGCCGCCGAACAGGTACTCCTAACTCATGACTACTCCTGTGAATCAGTGTGAAAGGAGGGGACGGTGGTGCGGCCCAGGCATAGTGCAGCAGACATGGGCCCGACAGCACAATGCCGCAGAATCCGGCGTTCGACCGGATGCTCGGGAACCCGTCTTGCGGCACGATATCTATACGGTATCCGGATCTGGGAAAATATCTGCCAGCATACCGGCGGAGTGCATTCTCCGCCTTCGGAATTGACTTTTTTGACCCGCCCTCCGGCAGGGAGCCCACGGGGGGAGATCAGGGAACAGTGCGCCCCGCCCTCTTCTAGGACTCAAGAAATTCCGGGAGAACGCGGGGTGGCCATGTCCCGACGCTCAACACGCCGAGGGAGTGCGCCCGGGAGACCAGAGCGGGCCGGTTCGCGGCCTGGAAATGGCGCATCATCAGCCCGATGCGGTACTCGATGCCCTGCGGGCTCAGATAGAGCGATGCCGCCAGCCGGGCGGTCGAGATGCCGACCGCGACGCCTTCCAGGATGCGGACGTCCACGGCGGTCAGCCGCCGGACGCCCGCGCCGCGGGCAGGGCCCCCGTCCGCCGGACGGGCGGCGGACTCGGACCGCGGCGGCCGCTGCGCGGGCTTGATCTCCTCGGAGGTCGCTGACGGTGTCACTTCTCGGTCCCCCCTTCCCTGTCGTCCGTGCTCTCAGGTGCGCAGCGTGCCGGTGAGGTGGTCGCGGAGCATGCCGGTCACCTCGTTCGCCCGACTGCTGAGGTAGAAGTGCCCGCCGGGGAAGACCTTGAGGTCGAAGGCACCCATCGTGCGGTCGCGCCAGTGCCCGGCCTCGGGGACCGGCGTCCAGGGGTCCTGGTCCCCCACCACGGCGGTGACCGGGCAGGTGACCGCGGCCTCGCGGTCGGCCCGGTAGGCCCTCAGGGCCTGGTAGTCGCCGCGCAGCGCGGGCAGCACCATCCGCAGCAGTTCCTCGTCTTCCAGGAACCGAGCGTCGGTGCCGCCCATGGCTCTGGCCTCGGCCACGATGCCCTCGTCGTCGAGTGGGTGGGAGTGCTCGGGCCGGTCCGCGGACGGCCCCTTGCGGCCGGAGACGAAGAGGTGCTCGATCCGGCCGCCCGCGCGCTCGATCCGCCGGGCCACCTCGAAAGCGACGAGCGCGCCCATGCTGTGCCCGAAGAGAGTCAGCGGGAGGTCGTCCCAGCGGCGCAGCGCTTCGGACACTTCGTCGGCCATGCGGTGCAGGTCCTGGCCCCCGGCTTCCTTCCGGCGGTCCTGCCTGCCGGGGTACTGCACGGCCAGGAGGTCGACCGGGCCACACAGTGCGGCGGATACCGGGCGGTAGAAACTCGCCGAGCCGCCGGCGTGCGGAAAGCAGACCAGTCGGCGCGTGGCCATGGGCGCAGGATGGAAGCGACGGCACCACAGGTCGCTGTCCAAAGAGAGGGAGGTCATATCGGCCCTTCGTTCCCTTCGAAATCCGCGCAGTGCCGACGGGCGGGGTGTGGTGATCACGTGGGACACCATCCGCACCCGGCAGGCTGTCTGGTGCGCGCTAATACGGGGAGCCCCGATCGGCGGCGACCGGCGAGCGAGTCACGGGCACCGCATATGACAGCGTGCCATACTCCTCGGAAACTCAGCAAGTACGCATCGGATCGCGCCCGGCCGCTCATGTCCGGGTTCAATTCCGGCCATCTCTTCGTGAATGGTGAGAACGTTGCGGTGCGGGGCGATCCTGTGGGATTTACCTGGCTCCGACTCGGCAGCAACGGTCCGGCCGGACCGCGCACCGCGGATCCGACCGAGGAGGTGCGGGCACCTCATGGCAAGGCTGCACGCCATCGTGCCTGGTGGGGCAGCGCGGGGAGCCGTTGTGGCCGGACGGGGTGTTCGACGCGGTGACCGTCGCCGCGGAGCGGACCCCGCTGAAAGGCTGCCGGCGGGTGGCGCCCGGGGTGGGCTGGGACCGGGCGCTGTTCAGTGCCAGGGAGTCCGTGTGCAAGGCGTGGTTCCCGCTGACGGGGCGGCCGTTACGCGTTCGTACGGCTGGAGCCCGTACGGGGGTGTTCCGGGCCGCACCGGCGGTGCCGGGTCGCCCCCGGTCGACGGCGGTGCGGCAGCGATCGGTTTCACCGACCGGTGGGCCGTGGTGGGCGGGCCTGGTCCTGACCACCGTGATGGTGCCGCGCAGCGTAAACCCGGCATGACCGCAAAACCCGCACTCTAGGAATACATCTAGATACGACAGGACCGCGTTGACCCGTACACAGCCACTCAAGACGCTGGAGCAGTCTTGCCCACCGGTCGCGTGATGAAGAGGACTCCGTTGAACTTCCTGTTGCTGGGTCCGCTCTCCGTCCGGCTGAACGCGCGTGAGGTGCACGTGTCGGCGCCGAGGCAGCGCGTGGTCATGGCAGCGCTCCTCCTCAACGCCAACCGGGTGATCTCGGTCGACCGGATCGCCGAGTACGTCTGGGACGGCGCCCCGCCGCCGAGTGCCGCCCCGACCATCCGAACCTATGTGATGCGCCTGCGGCGGTCACTGGGCGAAGCCTCCGCCCGGATCCTCACCCGGGCACCCGGCTACCTCCTCGAACTCGGCGAGCACGAGAGCGATCTCGGGCAGTTCACGGCCCTCCGTCGGCGCGCGGCGGAGCTGGCCGAGCACGGAGACCTGGAGGGCTCCTCCGCCAAGCTGGCCGAGGCGCTCGCCCTGTGGCGCGAGGAGCCGCTGACGGACATCCCGTCGCAGACGCTGCGCGACATGGAGGGCTGCTACCTCCAGGAGCTTCGCCTGCAGACCTTGGAGCTGCGGTTCGACGCGGAGCTGGCGCTGATGCGGCACGCCGAGGTCGTGCCGGAGCTGGTACGGCTGGTGCGGAAGCACCCCTTGCGGGAGGCCCTGGTGGGCAAGCTGATGCTGGCGCTGTTCCGCTCGGGACGGCAGTCGGAAGCCCTGGACCTCTACCGGCGCACCCGGGTGCTGCTCGTCGAGCAGCTCGGCGCCGAACCGAGCGCCGAGCTGCACGAGGTCCACCGGCGCATCCTCTCGGCCCACCACGGCCGGCCTCGTACACCTGACCCGCTGGAGCAGCCCGCAACGGCCCCGGAGGCGGCCCTCGCGCCGGTGCCGGCCGCTGCCTGGGAAAGACCCTGCCGGCCGAGGCCGGCCCAGCTTCCCTCGGTGCCACTGCCGCTGTCGGCCCGCTCCGGTGCGCTGGCGCAGCTGCAGCACTTCCTCACGACCGGCACGATGCCCGCGGGCATGGTGGCCACGACGGTGGTGACGGGCCGGGGCGGTGTCGGCAAGAGCGCGCTGGCCCTGCACGCGGCGCACGCCGTACGCGGTTCCTCGGTGCACGGCCAGCTCTATGCGGATCTCGGCGGAGCTGCGCGGCCGCTGACCGCCCGGGCGGTGCTGCCGCGGTTCCTGGCGGACCTCGGTGTGCCCCGGGACGAGATACCCGAGGAGGAGTCGGAACGGGAGAGCCTCTACCGCTCGCTCACCGCGGACCGCCGTCTGCTGGTGGTACTCGACAACGCCTCCAGCACCGCACAGGTGCGGCCGCTGATACCGGGCAGCGGGGGCAGCAGGCTACTGGTGACCAGCCGGCGGCTGCTGGCCGATCTGGAGGGGGCGCGCACCCTTCTGCTCGGCCCGCTGGACGAGGCCGGCTCGCTGGAGCTGCTGGGCAGCATCGTCGGCCCGGCCAGGGTCGGTGCCGAACCGCGAGCGGCCCGTTCGGTGCTGACGGTCTGCGCGGGCCTGCCGCTGGCGATCCGGATCGCGGGGACCCGGCTGCTGGAGCGCCCGCACTGGAGCATCGGTCACTTCGCCCAGCGGCTCACGGAGGCCCCGCAGCTGCTGGACGAACTGTGCGCGGGCGACCTCGGTGTCCGGCCCTGCCTCGACGCCGAGCACGCCGGGCTCCGGCGGACGGCTCCGGCCGGGGTCGAGCCGGCCGAGGTGTTCACCGCGCTGGGAGCCACCGGAGCGTGTTCGGTCTCCAGCAGTAGGGTCGCGGTGATGTTCGGCTGCTCCGAGGAGCAGGCCGAGGAGGCCCTGGACGCCCTGGTCGAGGCCAATCTGCTGGGTGCGCCGACGGGCGGCCGCTACCGGCTGGACGCACTGCTGCGGGCCTACGCCCACGAGCGGGCGCAGGCGGTCGCCGTACGGCAGCACAGTCACCCGTACATGCGCGCCGGGTGACCGCCCCGGCGGCCCGGCGACGGGCGCCCGGCGGTCCGGTCCCCCTTCGCCCTGATCCTTTTCGACCCGATCCTTTTCGACCCGATCTCCTCCGAGAGGACCCCCTTGCCATGGCCGACCAGACAGCAGCCACCCGCGACCTGCTCGCCTACGTCCGGGAGGTCTCCCTCCGTGACGACGATCTACTCAGGGAGCTGCGGGAGACCACCGCGGACCTGCCGGGCGGGACCGCCATGCAGGTGATGGCGGAGGAGGGCCAACTGCTCGCCCTGCTGGTCGGGTTGACGGGAGCGCGGGCGGTTCTGGAGATCGGCACCTTCACCGGCTACAGCACCCTGTGCATGGCCCGCGCCCTCCCGGCCGACGGGGTGCTGGTGTCCTGCGACATCGACGATCGGTGGCCGGCCATCGGCGCCGACTTCTGGAAGCGGGACGGGGTCGACTCGCGGGTCGACCTGCGGATCGGCGATGCCGCCGCGACCCTGGACGCGCTGCTGGCGGAGCGCGGACCGGAGAGCTTCGACCTGGTGTTCATCGACGCGGACAAGACCAATTACGTCCGCTACTACGAGAGTTCGCTGGCGCTGCTGCGCGCCGGCGGTCTGATCGTGGTCGACAACACCCTCTTCTTCGGCCGGGTCGCCGATCCGGCCGCCGTGGACCCGGAGACCACCGGGGTCCGGGCTCTGAACCGGGTGCTGCACGAGGACCCCCGGGTGGAGCTGTCGCTCCTGGTGATGGCCGACGGGATCACGCTCGTCCGCAAGCGCTGAGGACGGCGGGCCGGGGCCCGGAAGCGCCGGGCCCCGGGAGCGCCGGGGCCCGGGAGCGCCGGGCTCCGGGAGCGCCGGGGCCCGGGAGCGCCGGGCTCCGGGAGCGCCGGGGCCCGGGAGCGCCGGGCTCCGGGAGCGCCGGGGCCCGCGGCGGTCACGACGTTCCCAGACCCCCTTCCGGCACGTTCAGGTCGGGTGCGTCCACGCTCATGACGGTGGACACCACGCGCGGGCCGGGAACCAGGTGCAGGCGCTGGAGTCCGGTGTTCTCCGGAGCTGGTGCGAGGACGGCGGCGCACGGGCACGGGGCTTCGTCCAGGCCCTCGAAGCCCGCGAACCGGTAGGCGATCTCCATCATCCGGTTGCGTTCGGTCGCCCGGAAGTCCGCGACCAGGTGGACTCCGGACCGGGCGGCGGCGTCGGCCAGCCAGTTCAGCAGGGTCGCACCGGCGCCGTAGGCGACGACCCGGCAGGAGGTGGCGAGCAGCTTGAGGTGCCACAGGCCCGGGTGCCGCTCCAGCAGCAGGACGCCGACCGCGCCGTGCGGGCCGAACCGGTCGGTGAGGGTGACCACCAGGACCTCGTGCCGGGGGTCGGTGATCAGGCCGCGCAGCACCGCGTCCGGGTAGTGGACCCCGGTCGCGTTCATCTGGCTGGTGCGCAGGGTGAGTTCCTCGACCCGGGACAGCTCCTCGCCGGTGGCCCGGCCGATGCGCATCCGCAGGTCCAGGGAGCGCAGGAACTCCTCGTCGGGGCCGGGGGCGGCCGCCCGCTCGGCCTCGCGGCGGAAGCCCGCCTGGTACATCTGGCGCCGCCGCCGGGAGTCGACGGTGCTGGTCGCGGGGGTGAACTCGGCGAGTTCGGGAAGGGCGAGGACCTGCTCGGCCGGGTAGCACCGTACGTCGGGCAGGTGGAAGGCCACTTCGGCGCGTTCGGCGGGCCGGTCGTCGACGAAGGCGATGGCCGTGAGCGCGAAGTTCAGCCGATCGGCGATCCGGCGCACCGACTCGGACTTGGCGCCCCACCCGATCTCCGGCAGGACGAAGTACTCGGCCACGCCGAATGCCTCCAACCGGGCCCAGGCGTGCTCGTGGTCGTTGCGGCTGGCGACGGACTGGAGGATGCCGCGGGAGTCGAGCTCGATCACCACCTTGCGCACCTCGTCCGGCAGGTGCACCTCGCCGCCCTCCAGCAGGGTGCCCTGCCAGAGGGTGTCGTCCAGGTCCCAGACCAGGCACTTGACGGTCCCAGCCATGTCGTCCTTCCTCGTCTCGTCGGCTGCAGGCCCGCTCACGGTGCCCCCGGAGCGGAGAGCGCGTGCTGCGCCAGCATCAGCCGGCACAGCTCGTTGCTGCCCTCGATGATCTCCATCAGCTTGGCGTCCCGGTACGCCCGGGCCACCGCGTGCCCGTCCCGGGACCCGGCCGAGGCCAGTACCTGGACGGCCGTCGCCGCGCCCCGGGCGGCCTGGGTCGCGGCGACGTGCTTGGCCAGTACGGTCGCCACCACCTGGTCCGGCGACCCTTCGTCCCAGCAGCGGCTGGCGTGCTCGCAGACCCGCGCGGCCACCTGCTCGGCCGTGTAGAGGTCGGCGAGGTGTCCGGCGACGAGCTGGTGCTCTGCGAGTGGTCTGCCGAACTGCTCCCGTCCGGCGGCGTGGGCGGTGGCCGCCGCCAGACAGGCCCGCAGGATGCCCACGCACCCCCAGGCGACGGACATCCGCCCGTAGGCCAGCGCGGTCGTCACGAGCAGGGCGGGCGGCAGTCCGTGACCGCCCAGGACGCTGTCGGCCGGCAGCCGCACCCCGTCGAGGTGGACGTCGGCGTGTCCGGCCGCGCGGCAGCCGAGCGGGTCGGCGATCCGCTCGATCCGGACGCCGGGCGTGTCGGCGGGCACCACGACGGCCACCGCACCGTCCTCGTAGCGGCCGACGATGACGAGCAGGTCGGCGTAGTGGGCGGCGGTCACCCACTTCTTGTGTCCGTCGACGACGACCGCGTCACCGTCGCGGCGGACGGTCGTCGTCATCGCCGCGAGGTCGCTGCCGGCGCCGGGCTCGCTGAAGCCGACCGCCGCCAGTCCGCCGCCGGTCAGCCGGGGGAGGTGGGCGGCCGACTGCTCGGCGGTGCCCAGGCGCTGGATGGTCCATGCCGCCATGCCCTGGGAGGTCATCACGCTGCGCAGCGAGCTGCACAGGCCTCCCACGTGCGCGGTGTACGCGCCGCTGTGCATGCTGCTGAGCCCCCAGCCGCCGTACTGCTCCGGGACTTCGGCGCACAGTCGGCCCTCGGCGCCCAGTTCGCGGAGCAGGTCCAGCGGGATGAGGCCGGTCCGGTCCCACTCCCCCGCCAGGTCGCCGACCCGCAGGGTGACGGAGGTCATCGCGCTGCTCAGGTCCTCACCCATGCTGGCCCCCGGCGGCGGGCACCCGGAGCCGGTCCACCAGCTCCGCCATCCGCCGTACGGTGCGGAAGTTGTCCAACCGCAGGTCCGCGCCGCGGACGGCGATGGCGTAGGTCTTCTCCAGGTGCACCACCACCTGCATGGCGAAGAGGGACGACAGGCCGCCGGCGCCGAACAGGTCGGTGTCGGCGTCCCAGGCGGTTCCGGTGCGTCCTTCCAGGAATCCCAGCAGTTCCTTCTCCAGGTCGTGGGTGTTGGGCGTGTTCGCTGCGGTCATGGCTGTCTCCATCGTCGGGGTGATCAGGTGTAGTCGTAGAAGCCGTGCCCGGACTTGCGGCCCAGCCGGCCCTCGCGGACCAGCCGGAGCAGCAGTTCCGTGGGGCGGCAGCCGTCGTCGCCGGTGCGTTCGTGGAGCACGGTGAGGGAGTCGACGAGGTTGTCGATGCCGATCAGGTCCGCGGTGCGCAGCGGGCCGGTGGGGTGTCCCAGGCAGCCCTGCATCAGGGCGTCGACGTCCTCGGCGCTCGCCGTGCCCTCCCCCACGACCCGGGCCGCGTCGTTGATCATCGGGTGCAGGATGCGGCTGGTCACGAAGCCGGGTGCGTCCCGGACGACCACCGCCCGCCGCCGCAGCGCCGTGAGCAGGGCCGCCACGGCGGCCATCGCGGCGTCCCCGGTCCTGGCGCCGCGGACCACTTCGGCGGTTCCGATCAGGTAGGGCGGGTTCATGAAGTGGGTGCCGACCAGTTCCTCCGGCCGTTCCAGGGCCCCGGCCAGTTCGTCGACGGGGATGGAGGAGGTGTTGGTGATCAGCAGGGTTCCGGGCCGGACCAGTCCGGAGACCTCGGACAGGACGGCGGCCTTGATCGCGGCGTTCTCGGTGACCGCCTCGACGACGGCGGTGGCTCCGGCGGCGGCCTTGAGCGAGGTGCCGGTGGCCAGGGCGCCGAGGGGCGTCCCGGCGGGCAGGGCGCCCATCAGTTCGGCCAGCCGGAGTTCGCCGTCGATCAGGTCCGCGGCCCGGTCGAGCCGTTCCCGGTCGATGTCGACCAGGTGGACCGGCAGGCCGTGTCCGAGGGCGAGGACGGTGATTCCGACGCCCATCACCCCGGCTCCCAGCACGGTGAGGGCCTGTCGTGGGGGGGAATCGTCGTATGGGGCTGTGGTCAACGGGTTCTCCTTCGTTTTCACCGGGCACCGGGGGTGCGGAGGGTGCTGTCGAGCCAGTCGGCGACGGCGTTGCCGGTGGTCGCGACATGCTGTTCCATGATCGAGAAGTGGTCTCCGGGGACGTCGACGACGGTGTCGGCGCCGGCCCAGGTCGAGCGCCAGTCGCCGGCTTCGGCGGACGGGCGGCCGAGCGGGGTGGAGGCGCGGACCAGCAGCAGCGGGGCGCGGACCGCCGGGGGCTTCCAGTCGTCGAGCAGACGGAAGTAGCCGCCCATCGCGGTCAGCCGGGTCCCGTCCATCGGGGCCGCCCGGTCCTCGCGGGCGAACATGCCGCCCAGCAGGACGTCGTTGAACTGGGTGATGCCCTGGTTGTCGGAGAGATAGGTGTCCAGCAGCACCACGGCCGCCGGGCCCTCGCCGCGCTGTTCCAGCGCGGCGGCCACGCCGTGGGCGAGCGTGCCGCCGGAGGAGGATCCGGCCAGCACGAGCGTCCGTCCGGGCAGTTCCCGGATCAGTGTCGTCGCCTGGAAGTCCAGCAGGGCCGACATGTCGGCGGGCAGTTCCTCCTCGGGGACGAATCCGGGGGCGTCGAGGGCGGCGACGGCGTAGCGGTCCCGGAAGCGGGCGGCGAAGCGGGCGTACTGGTGGGCGCCACCGAGCGCGACGATGGAGCCGAAGCAGACGAGTACGGGGGCGTCGGCGCGCTCGTTCAGGCGCAGCAGCCGCGGGCCGGCGCCGGCGGCCGCGAGGTCACTGCCGCTGCGGAAGGCCGGGCGCAGGGCGGAGGCGTTCTTGAGCAGGGCGATGCCCTCGTCGATCCGGCCGAGTGTGCAGGCCTGGCGGAACAGCACGCTCACCGGGTCGGTGTCGGCGGCGTCGCACGCGGCTGCTCCGGTTCCGGCTGCGGGTGCCGTTTCGGGCCGGTGGGTGTCTTCCGCCCGGGCCTCGGCGGCGAGGCGCGCCGCGAGCGCGGCGGGGGTGCCGCTGTCGAAGACGGCGGAGGGCCGTAGCCGCAGTCCGGTGGCGGCGGCCAGCCGGTTGCGGAGTTCGACCGCGGTCAACGAGTCGAATCCGACGGAGAGGAAGGGCACCGTCGCGGAGAGCGCCCCGGAGTCGGTGTGGCCGAGGACTTCGGCGGCCTCGGCGAGGACGAGTTCGCGCAGGACCAGCTCGCGTCCCTGTTCGTCGGCGGCGGCGTCGAGCCGGTGCCGGAGCGCTGCGGCGGCGGTCGGCGTCCCCTTCGCCCCGGTCGTCGCGGTCGGGCTGCGCCGGACCAGGGAGCGCAGCATCGGGTGCACCGGGCGGTCGCCGCGCACGGTCAGGTCGAGGTGGGCAAGGACGACGGGACTCCCGTCTCCCGGCGGGGCGGTGTCCGGGGCGCACACGGTGTCCAGCAGGGCCATGGCCTCCTGGTCGGAGAGGCCGCGGGCGCCGCGCCGGTCGATGCGCTGCCGTTCGGCGCCGCCGAGCTCCGCCGTCATTCCGCTCACCCGCTCCCAGGGCCCCCAGGCGAGGGACAGGCCGGGGAGCCCGAGCCGTCGGCGTTCCGCGGCGAGGGCATCGAGCGCGGCATTGGCGGCCGAGTAGGACGCCTGGCCGGGGCTGCCCAGCACGCCCGCGGCGGAGGAGAAGACGACGAACGCGGCGAGGTCCGCTCCGCGCGTCAGCCGGTCGAGGTGGTGGGCGGCGTCGACCTTGGGCCGCAGGACGGCGGTCATCCGCTCCCCCGTCAGCCCGTCCAGCAGACCGTCGTCGAGCACTCCGGCGGTGTGGACCACGGCACACAGCGGATGGCGTTCGGGGATGCCCGCCAGGGCGGCGGCCAGGGCCTGACGGTCGGACACATCACAGCTGAGGGCCGCCAGTTCGGCTCCGGCCTCGGCCAGCTCCGCCGTCAGCTCCGGCATGCCGGGGGCGTCGGTGCCGCGGCGGCTCAGCACGAGGAGGTGGCGCACCCCGTGCGCGGCGACCAGATGGCGCGCCAGGACGGCCGCGAGAGCGCCGCCGCCGCTCAGCAGGACCGTCCCCTCGGCCGGCCCGAACGCGCCGACCGGCCGGGCGTCGGTCGCGGGGGCGGTGCCGGCCGGCGGCCGTACCAGTCGGGGCGTGTACAGGACGCCGCCGCGCAGGGCCGCCTGTGGTTCGCCCGTGGCGAGCAGGTCGGCGAGCGCGTCGCCGAGACCGTCCGCGTCCGGCCCTTCGACGTCCAACAGCACGAACCGGTCGGGGTGTTCGAGCTGAGCGGCCCTGAGCATGCCCCACACGGCCGCCGCGCCGAGGTCCGCCGGCTGCGGCTGCGCGCCGAACGGGCCGGTCGCACCCCGGGTGAGCACCACCAGGGGTGTCCGGGCGGTGGTGTCGTCGGCCAGGTGGGCCTGGACGCGGTCCAGGACCCCGGACGCGACCGCGTGCACCGCCGCGGGGTCCGCGTCCCGGGCGGGGGCGTCCGCAGTCACGGTGTCGGCGGACGGGGGGCAGGTCAGCAGCATCGCGTCTGGTGTCGCGGACGGGGGTTCGGTGGGGAAGGCGGCCGGCAGCAGCCGCTCGTCCTGCGGGCCGAGGAGGCCCCAGCGGGTGACCGGGCGCGGTCCGGGCCCGGCAGTAACCGGCGTCCAGCCGACGTGGAAGAGGGAGCCGGAGGACGCCCGCAGTGCGGCGGTGGACGCCGTGCGCAGGGTGAGCGAGCCGACCGTCGCCACCGTGCGCCCCGAGGGATCGGTGATCCGCGCGGTGACGGCGTCCGGGCCGTCGGGGCGCAGCCGGACGCGCAGGACCGGCGCGTCGGAGGTTTCGATCGCGACGCGCTGCCAGGAGAACGGCAGGGGGACGCCCTCGGCGGGCTCCGCAGTCGCGGCGCCTTCGCGCAGACCGGTCGTCTGGAGGGCCGCGTCCAGGAGGGCCGGGTGCACGCCGAAGCCGCCCGCTCCGCCGGCGGGGAGGCCGTCGGGCAGGGCCACTTCGGCGTGGATCGCGTCTGCGGTGCGCCATGCGGCCCGCAGGCCCCGGAACGCCGGGCCGTAGGCGACGCCCCGGGTTTCGAGCAGCCCGTACAGTTCGTCCACGTCGAGGGGGACCGCGTCGGGCGGGGGCCAGGTGCCGGCCGGTTCGGTCGTGTCGTCCCGGTCGGTCGAGGGGTCCCGGGGGCCGACCGCGCCGGTCGCGTGCCGGGTCCAGGGCCGGTCGGCGGAGCCGGGGGCGGCCTCGGGCCGGGAGTGGAACTCCACCGGGCGCCGTCCCGTGCCGTCTTCGGCGCCCACCCGTACGCGCAGTTGCACGGCCTGATCGTCGGGCAGCAGCAGCGGGGCGGCGAGGGTCAGCTCCTCCACGAGGGCGCAGCCGAGGCGGCGGCCCACGTGCGCGGCCAACTCCACGAGGGCCGCGCCGGGCAGGATCACGGCTCCGGCCACGGCGTGGTCGGCGAGCCAGGGGTGGGTGGCCGAGGAGAGCCGGCCGGTGAAGAGGGTGCCCGCGTCGTCGGGCAGTTCGACCGCGGCGCCGAGCAGCGGGTGGCCCGCGGCGGACTGGCCGGTGGCCGCCTGCTCCCGGTCGGCCGGCAGGGCGTCCAGCCAGTAACGGCGTCGTTGGAAGGCGTAGGTGGGCAGGTCCACCCGCTGGGCACCGGTTCCCGCGAACAGTCGCTCCCAGTCGACGCGCAGGCCCCGGACGTGTGCCTCGGCGAGCGCGAGCTGGAGTCGGCGGAGCCCTCCGGCCCCGCGCCGCAGGGTGTCGAGCACCAGCGTCTCCGGGGCGCCCGCGTCGGCGGCCGTGTCCTCGATCGCGTACATCAGGGCGGGCTGGGGGCCGGACTCGATGAAGACGCGGTGCCCGGCCGCGAGGAGCGAGCGGGTCGCCCGCTCGAACTCGACGGTCTGCCGGAGGTTGCGGTACCAGTACTCGGCGCCCAGGGACTTCGTGTCCAGCAGGCCGCCGGTCACGCTGGAGTAGTACGGCACCGCACCCGCGAGGGGGGTGATCCCGTCCAGGTCGGAGAGCAGGCGCTCGCGGATCTCCTCCACGTGCGAGGAGTGCGACGCGAAGTCGGTTTCGATGCGAGTCGCCCACACCCCTTCCTCCAGGAGTTCCTCCACCAGGGCCGTGACCGCGTCGGCGTCGCCCGACACCGCCACCGACGACGGGCCGTTCACCGCCGCCACCGAGAGCCGGCCCGCCCACGGGGCGATGCGCTCCCGTGCCACGTCCACCGGCAGGGGCACCGAGGCCATACCGCCACGGCCCGCCAACGCCCCCACCGCACGGGAACGCAGCGCGACCACCCGCGCCCCGTCGTCGATGCTCAGGCCACCCGCCACCACCGCGGCGGCGATCTCCCCCTGGGAGTGGCCCACCACCGCGTCCGGAACGACGCCGAACGAGCGCCACACCTCCGCCAGCGACACCATCACCGACCACAGCACCGGCTGCACCACGTCGACCCGGGCGAGCAGCCGCTCCGAGCCCAGCGCCTCCGCCAACGACCAATCCACGTAAGGCGCCAGCGCCCGCGCGCACTCGGCCATCCGCCCCGCGAACACCTCCGATTCGGCCAGCAGCTCCGCGGCCATCCCCACCCACTGCGAACCCTGACCCGGGAACACCAACACCGAACGGCCCGGGGGCAGCCCGCTGCCGACCGTCACGCCCGCCGCACGCAGGCCCCGCGACAGGGCGGCGACACCGGCCAGCAGTTCGCCCCGGTCCGCCCCCACCACCACCGCGCGCTCCGCGAACCGCGAACGCCCCGCCGCCAGCGAATGGCCGACGTCCGTCACGCTCAGACCCGGTTCCGCCACCACCCGCTCGTACAGCGCCGTCGCCTGGGCGCGCAGCGCATCCGGAGTACGCGCCGACAGGATCCAGGGGACGGCGGCGGGCACCGGTTCCGGCGTGGCGGGCCCGTCGGAAGCTGCCGGGTCGGCCGGGGCCTGTTCGAGGATGACGTGGGCGTTGGTGCCGCTGGCGCCGAAGGAGGACACCCCGGCCCGGCGCGGACGTCCCGTCTCCGGCCAGGGGACGGCCTCGGTCAGCAGGGAGACGGCTCCCTCGGTCCAGTCGATCTGGGGCGAGGGACGGTCGACGTGCAGGGTGCGCGGCATCACGCCGTGCTGCATCGCGAGCACCGACTTGATCACCCCGCCGACGCCCGCGGCGGCCTGGGTGTGGGACAGGTTGGACTTCAGCGAGCCCAGCCGCAACGGCCGCCCGGCGGGCCGGTCCTGCCCGTACGTGGCCATGAGCGCCTGCGCCTCGATGGGGTCGCCGAGGACGGTGCCGGTGCCGTGCGCCTCCACCATGTCGACCTCGGACGGGTCGAGTCCGGCACGGGCGAGCGCCCCGTTGATGACGCGCTGCTGCGCGGGCCCGTTCGGGGCGGTCAGCCCGTTGCTGGCGCCGTCCTGGTTGACGGCCGAGCCGCGGATGACGGCCAGGACGGGGTGCCCCGCGCGCCGGGCGTCCGAGAGCCGTTCCAGCAGGAGCAGGCCCAGCCCCTCCCCGAACCCGGCTCCGTCCGCCGCGGACGAGAAGGACTTGCTGCGTCCGTCGGGTGCCAGGCCGCGCTGGCGACTGAATCCGACGTACAGGCCGGGGGTGGACATCACGGTCACCCCACCGGCCAGGGCGAGGGTGGTGTCACCGGAGCGCAGCCCCTGGCAGGCGAGGTGGACGGCGACCAGGGAGGACGAGCAGGCGGTGTCCAGGGTGACCGCCGGGCCTTCCAGGCCCAGGGTGTAGGCGATCCGGCCCGAGGCGACGCTGGGGATGGTGCCGGTGCCGAGGAAGCCTTCCACCTCGTCGGGCACCCGGCCGAGCCGGGACCCGTATTCGCTGTAGATCACTCCGGTGTAGACGCCGGTGCGGCTGCCGCGCAGGGTCGCCGGGTCGATGCCCGCGCGTTCCACCGCTTCCCAGGACGCTTCCAGCAGCAGCCGCTGCTGCGGGTCCATGGCCAGGGCCTCGCGCGGCGAGATGCCGAAGAAGCCGGGGTCGAAGCCGGTCGCGTCGTGGAGGAAGCCGCCTTCCCGGACGTAGAAGGTGCCGGGGGCGTCGGGGTCGGCGTCGAAGCCGCCCTCGATGTCCCAGCCGCGGTCGGTGGGGAACGGCGAGACCGCGTCGCGTTCCTTGACCAGCAGCTCCCACAGGTCTTCCGGGGTGCGTACGCCGCCGGGGTAGCGGCAGCTCATCGCCACGATGGCGATGGGCTCGGCGGCGTCGTCGCGGAGCCGTCGGTTCTCCTGCCGCAGGCGCTGGTTGTCCACCAGCGAGGCGCGCAGGGCGGCGACCACCTGGTCCGTGTCGGTGGGCATGGGGTCGGGCTTCTCCTTCTGCGGCTGTCGGTCAGTCACGTTCGCCGCCCAGGGCCATCCGGACGAGTTCGTCGACGGCCATGGCGTTGATGTCGGCGGCGGGAGCCGGCGTGTCCGGTGTCTCCGGCCGGCCGGCGAGGTGCGCCCCGGCGGCCTTCCCGGTGCCGGCGGGGTCGCCCGGCCCGTCGGGTACCAGGCGCCCGGTGAGGTAGGCGGCGACGGCGGCCGGGGTGGGGTGGTCGAAGACCAGGGTGGCGGGCAGCCGGCGGCCGGTGGCGGCGCCGAGCCGGTTGCGGAGTTCGACGGCGGTGAGCGAGTCGAAGCCGAGGTCCTTGAACGCCTGGTCCGGGTCGACGGCCCCGGGTCCGCCGTGGCCGAGGACGTCGGCGACCCGGCTCCGTACCAGGTCGAGCAGGGTGGCGACGCGTTCCTCCGGGGTGAGGCCGGTCAGCCGGCGGCGCAGCGAGTCCGCTTCGGCGGCGTCCGCTCCGGAGGCGGGGCGGCGTGCGGTGGCGGGGACCAGGGCGGCGAGCAGGGCCGGGACGGGTCCGGTCCGGGCTGCCGTCCGGAGCCGGCCGAGGTCGATCTTGACCGGGACGAGCAGCGGTTCGTCCAGGGTGAGCGCCGCGTCGAACAGGGCCAGGCCCTCTTCGCTGCCGATGGCCGCGGTGCCTCCCCGGGACATCCGCCGCAGGTCGGCGGCGGTGAGCGTGCCGGTCATGGTGCTGCGGCGCGCCCACAGGCCCCAGGCGAGCGACTGGGCGGGCAGTTTCAGGGCACGGCGGTGCTGGGCGAGCGCGTCGAGGAAGGCGTTGGCGGCCGCGTAGTTGCCCTGCCCGGCATTGCCGACCGTGGCGGACGCGGAGGAGAACAGGACGAAGGCCGACAGCGCGAGGTCACGGGTGAGGTTGTGCAGGTTGAGGGCTGCGTCGACCTTGGGCCGCAGGACGTGGCGCATCCGCCCGGGGGTCAGCGACTCGATCGTCCCGTCGTCCAGGACGCCGGCCGCGTGGACGACCGCGCTCAGCGGACGGTCGGCGGGGATGCCGGCGAACAGCGCGGCGAGCGCGTCCCGGTCGGCGACGTCACAGGCCTCCACGTCCACCCGGGCGCCGAGGCCGCGCAGCTCGGCGGCGAGGTCGGCCAGGCCCGGGGCGTCCGGGCCGCGCCTGCCGACGAGCAGCAGGTTCTGTACGCCGTGCGCGGTCACGAGGTGCTGTGCCACCAGGCCGCCGAGCGCGCCGCCGGCCCCGGTGACGAGGACGGTTCCCCCGGCCGCGGCGATACCGGACGGTGTGTCCGGGGCCGGGGCCGGGTTCGGGTCCGTGGCGACGGTGGCCCTGGTGAGGCGGGCGGCGAGGAGCTCTCCGCCGCGTATCGCCAGTTGGGGTTCCGTTCCGGCCAGTGCCCGGGGCAGCAGGCCGGCCACGGCGGCCGGGTCGTCGGTGTCGATCAGCAGGAAGCGGTCCGGGTGCTCGGACTGGGCGGAGCGGACGAGGCCGCGCACCGCGGCGCCGGTGAGGTCGGTGACCTCCTCGCCGGCTGCCGTGGAGACCGCACCCCGGGTGACGAGCACGAGCCGGGTGCCGTCGTCCCACCGCGGGTCGGCCAGCCAGTCCTGGACGAGCCGCAGGGCGTCGTCCAGTGCGGTGTGCACGGATGCGGCGTCGGGCGGGGACGAAAGGTCCGGGGTGTGGTCGCACCAGGCCAGCACGGCGGCGGGCGACGGCGCTCCCCCGTCCAGCGCGGCACTGAGCGCGGCCAGGTCCGGATGGCTGTCCGGGAAGAACTCCCGGCCGCCGAGGACAGCCCAGTGTCCGAGGGAGTCGGCGGGTGCGGTGGCGGGCACCGCCGACCAATGCACCCGGTAGAGGGATTCCGGGCCGCCATCCGGGCGGAGGGTGTCGAGGTCGATCAGTCGGACGGCGAGCGCCTCGACCGACGCGACCGGGAGGCCGTTCGGGTCGGTCGCGTCGATCGACACCGATCCGTCCGGCCGGAAGCCGAGCCGTACCCTGAGCGCGGTGGCTCCGGAGGCGTGCAGCCCGACTCCGCTCCAGGAGAACGGCAGTCCGGCGGACGGCCGGTCCGCGCCCGATTCGGTGTCCGGCCGAGCCCGCAGGAACAGCCCCTGGAGGGCGGCGTCCAGGAGGGCGGGGTGCACGCCGAAGGCGGAGGCGGACCGGTGCTGGTCCTCGGGCAGACGTACCTCGGTGAAGATCTCGTCACCCCGGCGCCAGGCAGCGGTGAGCCCGCGGAAGGCGGGTCCGTAGCCGTAACCGGAGGCGCGGAACCGCTCGTACAGGTCGTCGACGGGGATCGGGACGGCGCCGGGCGGGGGCCAGGAGC
The DNA here is from genome assembly GCF_055580145.1 of Kitasatospora sp. NPDC032121. NCBI lineage: Bacteria > Bacillati > Actinomycetota > Actinomycetes > Kitasatosporales > Streptomycetaceae > Kitasatospora > Kitasatospora sp. NPDC032121. Next base: position 82,192 of record NZ_JBVILX010000012.1, read on the forward strand.
CGGCGTCGTCCGGTACGGCTGAGGACGACGGCTCGCGGGTCGTGGCGGCGGCGGTGAGCCTGCCGGTCGCGTTCGCGGTCCAGTGCGGGGTCGCCGCGTCCTCGCGGCAGGAGAACAGGTCCAGTGAGCGGCTGCCGTGCGCGTCCGTGGCGCCGACCCGAACCTGCAGGCGGACGGCGGTGTCGGCGGGTATCAACAGCGGTGACTGGAGCGTCAGTTCCTCCACGGTGTGGCAGCCGGCCTCGTCCGCGGCGCGTACCGCGAGTTCCGCGAAGGCCGCGCCGGGCAGCAGGACCGTGCCGGCCACCGCATGGTCGGCGAGCCAGGGGTGGGTACGCAGCGAGATCCGGCCCGTGAGCAGCAGTTCACCCGTGTCGGCCAGTTCGATGGCCGCTCCGAGGACGGGGTGGTCGGCCGGATCGAGCCCGGCCGCGCCCACATCGGCCGCCGCGGTGGGCGCCGGCTCGGGCCAGTAGCGGCTGCGCTGGAAGGCGTACGTCGGCAGGTCCACCCGCCGCGCGCCCGGGAACGCACCCGACCAGTCCACCCCCAACCCGCACTCCCACGCACGGCCCACCGCACGCAGCACCTGCGCCGGGCCGCCCTCCCCGCGGCGCAACGTCCCCAGCACCACCGCATCCACACCCGCGGCCTCCACCGACTCCCCCACCGCCACACCCAGCACCGCATGCGGGCTGGACTCGACGAAGAACCGGAAGCCCTCCCCCAGCAGGGCCGCCGTGGCCTGCCCGAACTCCACCGTCTCCCGCAGATTCCGATACCAGTACTCGGCGTCCAGGGACTTCGTGCCCAACCAGCCGCCCGTCACCGTCGAGAAGAACGGCACCCCGCCCGACAACGGCGTGATCCCGTCCAGGTCGGAGAGCAGCTGCTCACGGACCTCCTCCACGTGCGCGGAGTGCGACGCGTAGTCGACCTCGATCAGACGCGCCCGCACCCCCTCCTCCACGAGTTCCGCCACCAGCGCGGCCACGGCGTCCGCGTCACCCGACACCACCGTCGACGACGGACCGTTCACCGCCGCCACCGACAACCGACCCGCGATCCGCTCCCGCACCGCCTCCACCGGCAGGGGAACCGACGCCATCCCGCCACGCCCCGCCAACGCACCCACCGCACGGGAACGCAACGCCACCACCCGCGCCCCGTCCTCCAGACTCAGACCACCCGCCACCACGGCAGCCGCGATCTCCCCCTGCGAGTGACCGACCACCGCGTCCGGAACAACCCCGAACGAACGCCACACCTCCGCCAGCGACACCATCACCGCCCACAACACCGGCTGCACCACGTCAACCCGCGCCAACAAGGCCTCCGAGCCCAGCGCCTCCCCCAACGACCAATCCGTGTACGGCGCCAGCGCCCGCCCGCACTCGGCCATCCGCTCCGCGAACACAGCCGATTCGGCCAACAGCTCCGCGGCCATCCCCACCCACTGCGAACCCTGACCCGGAAACACCAGCACCGAACGACCGTCGACCGGGCGGCCGCCGTCCCACGCTCCCGAATCGTCGTCGGCCATCCGGCCCAGCAGGGAGTGGAGTTGGTCCCGGTCCCCGACCAGTGCCTTCCGGTACTCGAAGGCGGTGCGCGTGTGCAGGGCGGATCCGATGTCGCGCGGGTCGACCCCGGGGTTGCCGTCCAGGTGGCGGCGCAGCCGGTCGGCCTGGAGGCGCAGTGCCTGCGGGCTCTTCGCCGACAGCAGCCAGGGCACCGCCGGCAGGGGGGTGCGCTCGGCCGGCGGGCCGTCGTCCTCCAGGAGGGTCTGTTCGAGGATGACGTGGGCGTTGGTGCCGCTCAGGCCGAAGGAGGACACTCCGGCCCGGAAGGGGCGGCCGTGGAACGGCCAGGGCTGCTGCTCGGTCGCGAGGGCCAGCGCTCCGCGCGTCCAGTCGACGTGGCCGGAGGGCCTGCTGACGTGCAGGGTGCGGGGCACCTGCCCGTGCTGCATGGACAGCACCGTCTTGATGACCCCCGCCACACCCGATGCCGCCTGGGCGTGGCCGAGGTTGGACTTGAGGGAGCCGACCAGCAGGGGCCGTCCGGCGGGCCGGTCCTGACCGTAGGTGGCCAGCAGGGCCTGCGCCTCGATCGGGTCGCCGAGGGTGGTGCCGGTGCCGTGCGCCTCCACCACGTCCACCTCGGACGCCGTCAGGCCCGCGTCCGCGAGCGCCGCCCGGATCACCCGCTGCTGCGACGGACCGTTGGGGGCGGAGAGTCCGTTGCTGGCGCCGTCCTGGTTGACGGCGGAGCCGCGTACCACCGCCAGTACCGGGTGCCCGTTGCGGCGGGCGTCCGACAGCCGCTCCAGCAGCAGGACGCCGACGCCCTCGCCCATGCCCATGCCGTCCGCGTCGTCCGAGAAGGCCTTGCAGCGGCCGTCCTCGGCGAGTCCCCGTTGCCGGGAGAAGCTGATCAGGGCGCCGGGGGTCGCCATCAGTGCGACGCCGCCGACCAGGGCGAGGGAGCAGTCGCCGCCGCGCAGCGCCCGGCCTGCGAGGTGCATGGCGACGAGTGAGGAGGAGCAGGCCGTGTCGATGGTCACCGCGGGGCCTTCGAGGCCCAGGGTGTAGGCGACCCGGCCGGATACGACGCTGGGTGCGCTGCCGGTGAGCAGGTGGCCGTCTCCTTCCTCCGACTGGGCGACGACGGCCGCGTAGTCGGCGTAGTTGACGCCGGTGAACACTCCCGTGCGGCTGCCGCGCAGGGCGGTCGGGTCGATGGCGGCGCGTTCGATCGCCTCCCAGGTGGTTTCCAGGAGCAGCCGCTGCTGGGGGTCCATGGCCAGGGCCTCGCGCGGCGAGATGCCGAAGAACTCCGCGTCGAAGTCGGCGGCATCGTGCAGGAAGCCGCCCCGCCGGGTGGTCGAGGTGCCGGGGCGGTCGGGGTCGGGGTCGTAGAGGGCTTCGATGTCCCAGCCGCGGTCGGTGGGGAAGTCCGAGACGGCGTCGCCACCGTCGGCGAGCAGGCGCCACAGGTCTTCGGGGGTGCCGATGCCGCCGGGGAAGCGGCACGCCATGGACACGATCGCGATCGGCTCGTCGTCGGGCGCGGGCGTGTGAGCGGCGGCGTCCGGGTCGCAGGAGCGCGGCTCGGTGGCCTGCCGGCCGAGCAGTTCGGCGCGGATCTCCCGGGCGAGTGCGGTGGACGACGGGTGGTCGAAGATCAGGGTGGACGGCAGCCGCAGTCCGGTGGCGGTGTTGAGCCGGTTGCGGAGTTCGACTGCGGTGAGGGAGGCGAAGCCCATGTCCTGGAAGGCCGTGCCGGGCCGGATCGCGTCCACCGAGGGATGGCCGAGGACGGCTGCCGCGTGGGTGCGGACCAGGTCGAGCAGCAGGCGGTGCTGTTCGGATTCGCCGAGGGCGGCGAGCCGTTGGCGCAGCAGTGCGGCGGCGGGTGCCACCGTGTCGCCGGTCGTGGCCTCCAGGGCGCGGCGGGCTTCGGGGATGCCGGTGAGCAGCGGGCTGGGGCGGGTGGAGGTGAAGACGGCGGCGAACTGCTCCCAGTCGACGTCGGCGACGGCGAGTACGGTCTCGTCGTCGTCCAGTGCCTGTTGCAGAGCGTGGACCGCGAGGTCGGGGGCGATCCGGGGCAGGCCGTGCTGCTCCAGTTTGAACAGGTCGGCGTCCTCTCCGGCGATGCGGTCCTGGAAGGGGTTCTCGGCCTGCCAGATGCCCCAGTCGACGGTGGTGGCGGTGAGGCCGCGGGCCCGGCGGTGCTGGGCCAGGGCGTCGAGGTAGGCGTTGGCCGCGGCGTAGGCGCCGTGGTCGCCGCTGCCCCAGACTCCGGCGATCGAGGAGAACAGGACGAAGGCGTCGAGTTCGCGGTCGAGCAGGGCGTCGAGGTGTTCGGCGCCGGCGGCCTTGGCGGCGACGATCTGTTCGAACGCTGACATCGGTGTGCCGTCCAGGGGGGCGAGCGCGACGAACGCGGCCGCGTGGACGACTGCGGTGACCGGGTCACCCGCCCTCTCCAGGCCGGTGAGCAGCGCCGCTACGGCCTGACGGTCCGCCAGGTCGCAGACGGGCAGGGTCAGTCGCACGCCGAGGTCTGCCAGTTCCGCGGCGAGTTCGGCCGCGCCGGGTGCCTGGGGGCCGCGGCGGCCGGGCAGGACGAGGTGGGTGGCGCCGCTGCGGGCCAGCCAGCGGGCGAGGTGCGGGCCGACGGCTCCGGTGCCGCCGGTCAGCAGGACGGTGCCGCGGGGCTTCCAGTGCTTCGTACGGCCGTCGTTCCGGGGGGCGCGCCGGAGGCGGCGGGCCAGCAGGCCGGTGGGGCGCAGGGCGAGCTGGTCCTCGCGGCCGGGGCCGTTTGTGCCGGTGCCGGAGGCCGTCAGTGCGGCGGCGAGGCGGGTCCTGGCGCGGGCGTCGAGGTCCGGCGGCAGGTCGACGAGTCCGCCCCAGCGGGCGGACAGTTCGAGCGCGGCGACCATGCCGGTGCCCCAGACCTGTGCCTGGCGGGGGTGGGTGACCGGGTCGTCCGGGCCGGTGGACACGGCCCCGGTGGTGGTGCACCAGAGGGGTGCGGTGAGGGCGAGGTCGCCCAGGGCCTGCACCAGGGCGACGGTGAGTGCCGTCCCGGTGGGCAGGGCCGGGTGGTCGGGGTGGGGCCGGTCGTCGGCGGCCAGCAGCGACAGCACGCCCGTCGGGACGCGGTCGCCGAGGGCGGTGGCGAGCGTGTCCGCGAGGTCCGTGCGGCGGACGGCGTCGGCGGTGAGTTCGGCCGTGACGACGGTGGCGCCCGCTTCGGTGAGGGCGAGCAGCGGGCCGCGTACCCGTGCGTCGTCGTCGTGTCCGGCAGGCAGGACGACGAGCCAGGTGCCGGCGGCGGGGGTGGCGGCCGGCGGGTCGGGCAGGGGCTGCCAGCCGATGCGGTAGCGCCAGGAGTCGATGACGCTCTCGTCGCGCCGCTGTTTGCGCCAGCCTCGCAGGGCGGGCAGGACAGGGGCGAGGGCGTCCTCGTCGACGGCGAGGTGGGCGGCGATCTCGGCCGGGGCGTCGTGGTCGACCATGTGCCAGAAGGCCGTGTCGTGCGGGTCGGCGGCGGCCGGTCCGGTGCCGGGCGCCGCCTCCGGCTCCAGCCAGTAACGCCGCAGCTGGAAGGGGTATCCGGGCAGAGCGGTCGGGCGGGCGCCGGTGCCGGCGTACACCGCGGACCAGTCGACAGCCGCGCCGGCCACCCACAGATCGGCGGCCGAACGCAGGGCACGGCGCAGTCCGCCGTCGTCGCGGCGCAGGGTGCCGACGACCACGGGCGGCTCCTCGGCGCCGGTGGCCTCGGCGGTGTCCTGGAGGGCCATGGTCAGCACCGGGTGCGGCGACACCTCGACGAAGACCTCGTGGCCCTGCTCGACCAGGGAGCGTACGGCCGCCTCGAAACGGACGGTCCCGCGGAGGTTGCGGTACCAGTAGTCGGCGTCCATGGCCGTGGTGTCGAGCCGGTCGCCGGTGACGGTGGAGAACAGCGGGATCCGGGCCGGGAGCGGGCGTACGCCGGCCAGCGCGGCCAGCACCTCGGACCTGATCCGTTCGACCTGGGCCGAGTGCGAGGCGTAGTCCACGGGTACGGACCGGGCCCGTACGCCCTGCGCGGCGCAGTGGGCGAGCAGTTCGGCCAGGGCCCTGGTCTCCCCCGAGACCACCACGGCGGCGGGCCCGTTGACGGCGGCCACCGACAGCTTCTCGGACCAGGGGGCGATCTCGGCGCGGACCTGGTCCTCGGGCACGGACACCGCGACCATGCCGCCGAATCCGGCCAGCGCCCGGATGGCCCGGCTGCGCAGGGCGACGACCTTCGCCCCGTCCTCCAGACTCAGCACTCCCGCCACCACGGCGGCGGCGATCTCTCCCTGGCTGTGCCCGACCACGGCGTCGGGCCGGACGCCCCAGGACTCCCAGTGCGCGGCCAGCGACACCATGACGGCCCACAGCACCGGCTGGACCACGTCGACCCGGTCGGCCGGCGGGGTGCCGGGGGCGCCGCGCAGGACGGCCTCCAGCGACCAGTCGACGAAGGGGGCCAGGGCGCGTTCGCAGTCCGCGATCCGGGCGGCGAACACGGGGGCGGAGTCGAGGAGTTCGACGGCCATGCCGTCCCACTGGGAGCCCTGGCCGGGGAACACCAGGGCGGTCCGGCCCTCGACGACCCGGCCGGTGCCCGCGACGACATCGGCGGGCGTGGCCGGGGCGGTGGAGGGGTCCGTGCCCGGCCCGGACAGGGCGGCGAGGCCGTCCAGCAGTGCGAGGCGCCCGTCGCCGATCACCACGGCCCGGTGTTCGAAAGCGGACCGGGTGGTCGCCAGCGAGAACCCGATGTCGGCCGGACGGACGGGCGCATCCGCGGCGAGCCGGGCGCGCAGCCGGGCCGCCTGGTCCCCGAGCGCGGACGCGGTGCGGCCGGACAGCACCCAGGGCAGCACGGCCCCGGGCGCCGCTTCCGGTGCACCGGCCGCTTCCGGCCCGTCGGCCGGTTCCGGCTCGGGCTCGGGCTCCGGTGCCTGTTCGAGGACGACGTGGGCGTTGGTGCCGCTCATGCCGAACGAGGACACCCCGGCCCGGCGCGGCCGGTCGACGGCGGGCCAGTCGCGGGCCTCGGTGAGGAGTGCGACGGCGCCCGAGGACCAGTCGGCGTGCGGGGTGGGCGCGTCCACGTGCAGGGTGCGCGGCAGGACGCCGTGCCGCAGCGCGAGGACCGTCTTGATGACCCCGGCGACCCCGGCGGCGGCCTGGGTGTGGCCGATGTTGGACTTCAGCGAGCCCAGCCACAGCGGGCGGTCGGCGGGCCGGTCCTGGCCGTAGGCGGCCAGCAGCGCGTCGGCCTCGATCGGGTCGCCGAGGGTGGTGCCGGTGCCGTGCGCCTCCACCGCGTCCACCTCGGACGCCGTCAGTCCGGCGTCGGCCAGCGCCGCGCGGATCACCCGCTGCTGGGAGGGGCCGTTGGGGGCGGTCAGGCCGTTGCTGGCACCGTCCTGGTTGATCGCCGAACCGCGCAGCACGGCCAGCACCGGGTGGCCGTTGCGGCGCGCGTCCGACAGCCGCTCCAGCAGCAGCATCCCCACGCCCTCGCCCCAGCCAGTGCCGTCCGCGGCCGCCGCGAACGGCTTGCAGCGGCCGTCGGCGGACATCGCGCCCTGCCGGCTGAACTCGACGAACACCGCCGGCAGCGCCATCACGCTGACCCCGCCGGCGAGGGCGAGCGAGCACTCGCCGGCCCGCAGGGCCCGCGCCGCGAGGTGCAGGGCCACCAGCGAGGACGAGCAGGCGGTGTCCACGGTGACGGCGGGGCCCTCGAGGCCGAGCGCGTAGGACACCCGCCCGGACATCACGCTCATCGAGTTCCCCGTCATCAGGAACCCCTGGACGGCTTCGGCGGCGCCGGAGCCGAGCGTCGCGTACCCCTGGTCGATGGCCGCGGCGTACACCCCGGTGCGGCTGCCGCGCAGGGTGAGCGGGTCGATGCCGGCCTGTTCGATCGCCTCCCAGGACGTCATCAGCAGCAGCCGCTGCTGCGGGTCCATCGCGACCGCCTCGCGGGGCGAGATGCCGAAGAACTCCGGGTCGAAGTCCGCCGCGCCGTCCAGGAACGCCCCCCGCCCGGGGACGGTGCCGCCGGACGGCCAGGCGCGCTCCCAGCCCCGGTCGCCGGGAACGGGCGCACTGGTGTCGCGACCCTCGGCTAGCAGTTCCCACAGGTCCTCGGGGGTGCGGACACCGCCGGGGAAGCGGCAGCTCATCGCCACGATCGCGATCGGCTCGCTCGTGCGGGCCTCGGCCTCCCGGAGCCGCTGCCGGGTGTCCCGAAGGTCGATGGTCACCCGGTTGAGGTAGTCACGCATCCTCTGGTCGCTCACTGGACACCGCTGCTTTCGTCTCGGGCTGCTCGGGTCTCGTCTCGGACTGCGCGGGACGCGCAGGGTGCGCGGAGTGCGCGGAACGGTGCCCTGGTCATGCGGATCCCAGCTGCCGGTCGATGTAGTCGAACACCTCGTCGTCGCTGGCCGCCTCGATCAGGTCGGGGGCCAGGTCGTCCACGTCGCCCGTGGGGCGGGCGGTGGGGGCCGCTGTCCGGCCGGGCAGCGGGCGGGACAGCACTTCCCGTATCCGGGCGGCGAGTTCGTCGCTGACGCCGTCCGGCGGCAGGGCGTCGAGCAGGGTCTCCAGGGTGTCGAGCCCGGCCCGGACCGCCGCGTCGCCGGTCGGGCGGGCGGCGGTGACCCGCTCGGCGAGGTGGCGTGCCAGTGCCTCCGGGGTGGGGTGGTCGAAGACCAGCGCGGCCGGCAGCCGCAGCCCGGTCGAGGACACCAGCCGGTTGCGCAGTTCGACCCCGGTGAGGGAGTCGAAGCCGACCTCCTTGAACGGGCGGGCCGGGCGGATCAGGTTCGGCGAACTGTGGCCGAGCACCGCCGCCGCGTTGCCGCGCACCAGGTCGAGCAGGGTCCGGTGCAGCTCGGCCTCGGGCAGCTCGGCGAGCTGCTGCGCCATCGAGCGGGCCGGTGCCGCGGCGGAGGCGGCGGCAGTACGGGCGGGGCGGGCCAGGCCGCGGAGCACGGCGGGCAGCCGGTCGTCCGCCCGCAGCACCGACGGGGCGATCCTGGCCGCGAGCCGGTAGGCGTACGGGGAGTCCAGCGCCGCGTCGAACAGGGCGAGGCCCTCCGCCGAGGTCAGCGCGCCCGCCCCGGCGCCCCGACCCGCGGTGACCGCGGCGGTCATCCCACTGCGCTCCTCCCACAGGCCCCAGCCGATGGACAGACCGGGCAGCCCCTCGGCCCGGCGTTCGGCGGCGAGGGCGTCGAGGACCGCGTTGGCGACGGCGTAGTTCGCCTGCCCGGCCGCGCCGAACTGGGCGGCGCCCGAGGAGAACAAGACCAGCGCCGCGAGGTCGAGGTCCCGGGTGAGTTCGTGCAGGGCCAGCGCCGCGTCCGCCTTGGGCCGCAGGACGCGGTCGAGCCGGTCCGGCGTCAGCCCGGCGATCGTGGCGTCGTGCAGGACACCGGCCGCGTGGACGACGGCGGTCAGCGGGTGCGCGGCAGGCACCGACCCGAGCAGGGCGCTGAGCGCGGTGCGGTCGGCGACGTCGCAGGCGGCGACGGTCACCGACGCCCCGAGTCCGGTCAGTTCCCGCACCAGCTCCGGCATTCCGTCGGCGGATCCGCCCCGGCGGCCCGCCAGCAGCAGGTGCCGGGCGCCGTGCGCGACGACCAGGTGCCGGGCAAGGAGCCGTCCCAGGGTGCCGGTGGCCCCCGTGACCAGGACGGTCCCTTCGGGGTCCGGCGCAGCGGGCAGCAGCAGGACGTTCTTGCCGACGCCCCGGGCCTGGCTGAGCGAGCGCAGGGCGGCCGGGGTCTGCCGGACGTCCCAGCCGGTGACGGGCAGGGGCCGCAGCACCCCCTGCTCGAACAGGTCCAGGACGTCGGCGAGCATCTCGCCGATCCGCTCCGGACCGGCCTCCATCAGGTCGAACGCCCGGTAGCGCACGCCGGGGTGCTGCCGAGCGACCGTCCCGGGATCGCGGACGTCGGTCTTGCCCATCTCCACGAACCGGCCGCCGTTCGGCAGCAGCCGCAGACCGGCGTCGACGAACTCCCGCGCCAGGCTGTCGAGTACGACGTCGACGCCCCGCCCGCCGGTGGCCGTCAGGAACTTCTCGGCGAAGTCGGTGGTACGGGTCGAGGCGATGTGCTCGGTGTCCAGTCCGCCGGCCTTCAGGACGTCCCACTTGGCGGGGGAGGCGGTCGCGAACACCCGCGCACCGGCGTGCCGGGCGAGCTGTACCGCCGCCATGCCGACACCGCCGGCCGCGGCGTGGACCAGGACCGATTCGCCGCGCCGCAGTCCGCCGAGATCGAACAGACCGTAGTAGGCGGTGAGGAACACCACCGGCACGGATGCGGCGCGGGCGAAGGACCAGCCCGCCGGTATCCGGGCGACGGTGCGGCGGTCTGCGACGGCGGTCGGGCCGAACGCGCCCCCGAAGATCCCCATCACCCGGTCCCCGGGCACCAGGTCGTCGACACCCGGGCCGACCTCGATGACGGTTCCGGCGCCCTCGCTGCCCAGGCCCTGCTGTTCGGGGTCGGGGTCCAGGCCGAGCGCGGCGATGACGTCGTGGAAGTTCAGCCCGGCGGCGCGCACCGCGATCCGCACCTCGCCCTTGCCCAGCGGGGCGAGGACCGCAGGCGCGGGCTCCGCCACGATGTCCTCCACGGAGCCCCGGCCGTCGGTGGCGAGCCGCCAGACCTCGCCGTCCGGCAGGGACAGCGTGCCGTCCGGCCGTCCGCCGCGGACCAGCCGCGGCAGCAGCAGCGGGCCGGTCCGCAACGCCAGCTCGGGTTCCCCGGTGGCGAGCGCCGCAGGCAGGGCGTCCGCCGGCTCGCCCGTCCCGGCCGCGTCGATGAGGACGAAGCGTCCGGGGTGCTCGGCCCGCGCACTACGCACCAGGCCCCACAGGGCGGCCTGGGCGAGATCGACGGGACGGTCGAGCGGTCCGGTACGGACCGCGTCCCTGGTGAGCAGGGTCAGCCTGGCCTCGGCGAACCGCTCGTCGGCCAGCCACTGCTGTACCAGGGCCAGGCCCCGGTGCGCGGTGACGCGGACCCGGTCGGCGGGGTCGGGCAGGTCGGCGGTGGCGACGGCCGCCACGACCACCTCGGGGAGGGCGGCGCCCGCGTCGAGGGCGGCGCCCAGGGCGTCCAGGTCCGGCCAGGACACCGCACCGGGAACGGCGCTGCCGAGGGCGGCCCAGGTCGGCACGGCACTGTCGGCCGGATCGGCGGCCGGGGCCCAGTCGAGGCGGTACAGCAGGTCGGCGTGGGCACTCGCGGCCGGGGGCCGCAGCAGCAGGCCCTCCACGCCGATCACCTGCCGTCCGGACAGGTCGTGGGCGTGCAGGCTCACGGCGTCCGGCGCGTCGGCGGCGAGCCGCACCCGCAGCGTGGTGGCCCCGGTGATCCCGCTGGTCACCCCGTTCCAGCTGAAGGGCAGCCGGGCCCGGCCGTCCTGGTCGGGCAGCAGCGCGGCGCTCTGCAGGGCCGCGTCCAGCAGCGCGGGGTGCAGCACGCATCCGGCGGCGTCGGCGTGCTGCTGCTCCGGCAGCACCACCTCGGCGAACACCTCGCCGCCGCGGATCCACGCGGCCCTGATGCCGCGGAAGGCGGGGCCGTAGTGGTAGCCGGCCCCGGCGAAGCGCTCGTAGAGGTCGTCGGTGTCCACGGGTTCGGCACCGGACGGCGGCCAGCTCAGCAGACCGGCCTCAGGTCCGGCCGGGTCCCCGGCGGGCCGGGGTGCCAGGGTGCCGGTGGCGTGCTCGGTCCAGGGCGCGTCGGCGTCCCGCGCTGTCCGGGCGAACACGCTGAGCCTCCGCCGACCCTCGCCGTCGGGCGCGGCGACCCGGAGCTGCAGGTGAACGGCACCCTCGTCCGGGAGCACGAGGGCCGATCCGAGGGTGAGTTCCTCGACCACCGGGCAGTCCGCCTCGGCCCCGGCGCGCAGCGCGAGTTCGAGGAAGGCCGTGCCGGGGAGGAGGACGGCGCCCGACACCGCGTGGTCGGCGAGCCAGGGGTGGGTGCGCAGTGAGATCCGGCCGTTGAGCAGCAGCTCGTCGGAGTCCGCGACCTGCGTCACCGCACCGAGCAGCGGGTGCCCGGTCGTGGCGAGACCCGCCGAGGCGATGTCCTGGCTGGTGGTCGGCACGTCGAGCCAGTAGCGGGTGTGCTGGAAGGCGTACGTCGGCAGCTCGACCCGTCGCGCGCCCGGGAACGCCCGCGACCAGTCCACCGCCAACCCGCGCTCCCAGCCGCGGCCCACCGCGCGCAACACCTGCGCCGGACCGCCCTCGCCGCGGCGCAACGTGCCCAACACCGCCGCGTCCACGCCCGCGGCCTCCACCGACTCCCCCACCGCCACGCCCAGCACCGCGTGCGGGCTGGACTCGACGAAGAACCGGAAGCCCTCCCCCAGCAGCGCCTCGGTGGCCGCCCCGAACTCGACGGTCTCCCGCAGGTTGCGGTACCAGTACTCGGTGTCGAGGGACTTCGTGTCCAGCCAGGTGCCCGTCACCGTCGAGAAGAACGGCACCGCGCCCGAGAGCGGCGTGATGCCGTTCAGGTCGGCGAGCAGCCGCTCGCGGACCTCCTCCACGTGCGCGGAGTGCGAGGCGTAGTCGACCTCGATCAGCCGCGCCCGCACCCCCTCCTCCACGAGTTCCGCCACCAGCGCGGCGACCGCGTCCGCGTCACCCGACACCACCGTCGACGACGGGCCGTTCACCGCTGCCACTGACAACCGGCCCCCGATCCGCTCCCGGACCGCATCGACCGGCAGCGGCAGCGACGCCATCCCGCCACGGCCCGCCAACGCCCCCACCGCACGCGACCGCAGCGCCACCACCCGCGCGCCGTCCTCCAGGCTCAGACCGCCCGCCACCACGGCGGCCGCGATCTCACCCTGCGAGTGGCCCACCACCGCGTCCGGGACGACCCCGAACGAACGCCACACCTCCGCCAGCGACACCATCACCGCCCACAACACCGGCTGCACCACGTCGACCCGCGCCAACAGCTCCTCCGAGCCCAGCGCCTCCCCCAACGACCAATCCGTGTACGGTGCCAGCGCCCGCCCGCACTCCGCCATCCGCGCCGCGAACACCTCGGATGCGCCCAGCAGCTCCATGGCCATCCCGACCCACTGCGAGCCCTGGCCCGGGAACACCAGCGCCACCCGGCCGGACACCAGCCCACCGCCGGACACCGCAGCGCCCTGCGCCAGTGCGGTCAGGTGCTCGGCGAGGTTGTCCTCGGTGCCCACCAGCACCGCGCGGTGTCCCAGCGCGCTGCGGCCGGTGGCCAGGGAGTAGGCCACGTCCGCGGCGCGAACGCCCGACCCGTCCCCGAGCCGGGCCACCAGCGCGGCGGCCTGGGCGTGCAGTGCCTCGGGGGTGCGCGCCGAGAGGAGCAGGGGGACGGCGGTGGGGGCGGCCTCCGGTGTCCCGGGCGCAGCGGCGAGCGGGTCGGCCGGGGCCTGTTCGAGGATGACGTGGGCGTTGGTACCGCTGACGCCGAACGAGGACACGCCGGCCCGGCGCGGGCGTCCCGTGTCGTCCCATTCCCGGCCCTCGGTCAGCAGCCGGCCGGCGCCCGCCGACCAGTCCACCTCGGGCGTCGGGCCGTCCACGTGCAGGGTCTTGGGCATCACGCCGTGCCGCAGGGCGAGCACCGACTTGATGACGGCTGCCACTCCGGCGGCGGCCGAGGTGTGCCCGATGTTGGACTTGAGCGAGCCGATCCACACCGGCCGCTCGGCGGGCCGGTCCTGCCCGTAGGTGGCCAGCAGCGCCTGCGCCTCGATCGGGTCGCCCAGCCGGGTGCCGGTGCCGTGCGCCTCCACCACGTCCACGTCCGCGAACGTCAGCCCCGCGTCCGCCAGCGCCGCCCGGATCACCCGCTGCTGCGACGGGCCGTTCGGCGCCGTCAGACCGTTGCTCGCACCGTCCTGGTTCACCGCCGAGCCGCGCACCACCGCCAGCACCGGGTGCCCGAGCCGCCGCGCGTCGGAGAGCCGCTCCAGCAGCAGCATGCCCGTGCCTTCGCCGAAGGCGGTGCCGTCGGCAGCCGCGGCGAAGGACTTGCAGCGGCCGTCGGGGGCGAGTCCGCCCTGGCGGCTGAACTCGACGAACAGTTCGGGGCTGCACATCACGTTGACGCCGCCGGCCAGGGCCAGCGAGCACTCGCCGGAGCGCAGCGCCCGGACCGCCAGGTGCAGGGCCACCAGCGAGGACGAGCAGGCGGTGTCCACGGTGACGGCGGGGCCTTCGAGGCCGAAGAAGTAGGCCAAGCGGCCGGAGACGATGCTTCCGGAGTTCCCGGTGCCGAGGAATCCCTCGACGTCCTCGGGGATGTAGGGCAGCAGCCGGGCGGCGTAGTCCTGCTGCATCAGGCCGACGTAGGTGCCGACCGGGGCGCCGCGCAGGGTGGACGGGTCGATGGCGGCGCGCTCGAAGAGCTCCCAGGTGGTCTCCAGCAGGAGCCGCTGCTGCGGGTCCATGGCGAGGGCCTCGCGCGGCGAGATGCCGAAGAACTCGGCGTCGAACTCGGCTGCGTCGTGCAGGAAGCCGCCGTGCCGGGTGATGGAGGTGCCGACGCGGTCGGGGTCGGGGTCGTAGAGGGCGTCCGGGTTCCAGCCGCGGTCGGCGGGGAATTCGGTGATGCCGTCGCGGCCCTCGGCCAGCATCCGCCACAGGTCCTCGGGTGAACGGACGCCGCCGGGGAGGCGGCAGGCCGCGGAGACGATCGCGATCCGGTCGTCGTCCGCGTCCCTGTTCCGGTCGGCCGGGTGGGCGGGGGCGGCGGGCCGGGCGGCCTGGTCCGGGTCCGTGAGTCCGGTGGCGAGGAAGTCCGCGAGCGCCGCCGGGGTCGGGTGGTCGAACACCAGGCTGGCGGGGAGCCGCAGGCCGGTGGCGGCGTTCAGGCGGTTGCGCAGTTGCACCGAGGCCAGTGAGTCGAATCCGAGTTCGCGGAAGGCCCGTCCGGGGTCGAGGGTGTCAGGGGAGGCGTGGCCGAGGACTGCCGCCGCGTGGGTGCGGACGAGTTCGACGAGCAGCCGGGTCCGTCCGGTGCCGTCGAGGGCTGCGAGGCGCAGGCGCAGGGCGTTGTCGTCGGCCTCCGCCGCCGCGGCCGCCCGGCGCGGCGGCGTGCGGACCAGGCCGCGCAGCAGCGGCGGCAGGGTGCCGTCCGCCGCCGCGGCGCGCAGGGCCGCGGTGTCGAGGCGCATCGGGACCAGGGCGGCCCGGTCCATGGTGAGGGCGGTGTCGAAGAGTGCGAGTGCCCGCTCGGTGGGGAGCGGCGGCATCCCGGACCGGGCGAGGCGTCGTACGTCGTCCTCGCCCAGGTGTCCGGTGAGGGCGCTGGGCTGCTCCCACAGGGTCCAGGCCAGGGACTGGCCGGCCAGGCCCTCGGCCCGGCGCCGGGTGGCCAGGGCGTCGAGGAAGGCGTTGGCGGCGGCGTAGTTGGCCTGTCCGGGGCCGCCGAAGGTGCCCGCGGCGGAGGAGAAGAGCACGAAGTGCGTGAGGTCGCGGTCGCGGGTCAGTTCGTGCAGGTGGAGGGCGGCGTCGACCTTGGGGCGCAGCACGGCGTCCACCCGCTCGGGGGTGAGGGCGGTGACGATGCCGTCGTCGAGGGTGCCGGCGGTGTGGACCACGGCGGTCAGCGGGTGCGCGGGCGGCAGGTCGGCGAGGACGGCGGCGAGGGCGGCCCGGTCGGCGGCGTCGCAGGCGACGACGGCGGTCTCGGCTCCGAGTGCGGCGAGTTCGGCCCGTAGTTCCTCGGCCCCGGCGGCGGCCGGGCCGCTGCGGGAGAGCAGCAGCAGGTGCCGGACGCCGTGTCCGGTGACCAGGCGGCGGGCGACGTGGGAGCCGAGCAGGCCGGTGCCGCCGGTGACGAGGACCGTGCCGTCCGGGTCGAAGGCCGGGCCGCCGTCCGGCTGGTCGCCGTCGTTCCTGGGGATCCGGGACAGTCGGGGGACGCGGACGTCGCCGCCGCGGACCGCGGTCTGCGGTTCTCCCGAGGCGAGGGCGGCGTCGACTGCCGCGGAGGTGCCGTGCTCGTCGTCGGCGTCGAGGTCGAGCAGGGCGAAGCGCCCGGGGTGTTCGGAGCCGGCCGAGCGGATCAGGCCCCAGAGCGCGCTGTGCGCGGGGTCGCGGACGTCCTCCCCGTCCCGGGTGCTGACCGCGCCCCGGGTGGCGAACACCAGGCGCGCGTCGGCGAGGCGGTCGTCGGCGAGCCAGGTCCGGACGTCGGCGAGGGCCCGGTGGACGACCGCGCGGACGGCGGCGGCTGCGGGCTCGGACCCGGACGCGGCGCAGGTCAGCAGGACCGTTTCGGGCACCGGGGCTCCGGCGTCGACGGCGGCCAGCAGCGCGGCCAGGTCCGCGGTCCGGTGGACGGGAGCGCCGCTGCCGCGCGGGGGTGCGGTGACCCACTCCGTCGCGTAGAGGTCCCGGTGGTGGCGGCCGCGGGGGGCGGGGGCGGTGCCGAGGGCGGCGGTGCCCGCGGGCCGCAGGACCAACGCGTCGACGGTCGCCACGGGGGCGCCGGTGGCGTCGGCGACGGTGAGCGCCAGCGCGTCGGGTCCGGCCGGGGTGAGCCGGACCCGGATCGTCCCGGCGCCGGTGGCGTGCAGGGTGACGCCGTTCCAGGAGAACGGCAGCCGCCCCTCGGGGTGGGCGTCCGCGCCGGGGGTGCCGGGCACGCCGGTGGCGTGCAGGGCGGCGTCCAGCAGGGCGGGGTGCAGGCCGAAGCGTGCGGTGTCGGGTGCGGGTCCGGCGGGTGCGACGGCCTCCGCGAACAGTTCGTCGCCGCGCCGCCAGGCCGCGCGCAGGCCCTGGAAGGCGGGGCCGTAGGCGAATCCGCCCGCCGCGAAGCGGTCGTACAGTCCGTCGAGGGCGAGGGGTTCGGCGCCGGGCGGCGGCCAGGGCATCGTCCCGGCGGCCTCGGTGTCGTCCGCGGCGTCCGCGGCCAGGACGCCTTCGGCGTGCCGGGTCCACTCCTCGTCGAGGTCGCCGTCGGCGGGGGTGTCCGGCCGGGAGTGCAGGCTGAGCGGGCGGTGGCCCAGGGAGTCGGGAGCGCCGACGGTGAGGCGCAGCACGGTGCCGCCGTGTTCGGGCAGCACCAGGGGGGCCTGCAGGGTGAGTTCCTCGACCCGGGGGCAGCCGACGCGGGCTCCGGCCTGGAGCGCGAGTTCCAGGAAGGCGGTGCCCGGGAGCAGTGCCCGGCCGCCGACGGCGTGGTCGGCGAGCCACGGGTGGGTGCGGGCCGACAGGCGGCCGGTGAGGAGCAGGCCGTCGCTGTCGGCGAGGACCACGACGGCGCCCAGCAGCGGATGGTCCGCGGGGGTCAGTCCGGCGGCGCCGACGTCGGCGGCGGGCGCGGCGCCGTCCTCCAGCCAGTACGGGTCGCGCTGGAAGGCGTAGGTGGGCAGGTCGACCCGGCCGGGGCGGCGGCCGGCGAAGACGGCGTCCCAGTCCGGGGAGACGCCGCGAAGGTGGAGTTCGGCCAGGGCCTCGGTGAACCGGCGCGGGCCGCCGTCGTCGCGGCGCAGGGTGCCCACGGCGGTGGCGTCGGCGCCCGCGTCCTCGGCGGTCTCCAGGACGCCGACGGTGAGGACGGGGTGCGGGCTGCTCTCCAGGAGGACCTGGTAGCCGTCGGCGAGCAGGGCACGGGTCGCCTGTTCGAACCGGACGGTGCCGCGGAGGTTGCGGTACCAGTAGTCGGCGTCCAGGGCGGTGGTGTCCGCCAGCGGGCCGCCGGTGAGGGTGGAGTAGAAGGGGACGGCGGACGGGCGGGGGGCCAGTCCGTCGAGCAGGGCGAGCAGTTCGGTGCGGATGTCCTCGACGTGGGCGCTGTGCGAGGCGTAGTCGACGGGGACGCGCCGGGTGCGGACGCCCAGGGCGGCCGTCCGGTCGAGGAACGCGTCGAGCGCGTCGGTGTCGCCGGAGACCACGGTGGAGGCCGGACCGTTGACGGCGGCGACGGAGAGCCGGCCGTCCCAGGGGGCGAGGTGTTCGGCGACCTGTTCGGCGGGCAGAGCCACCGAGGCCATTCCGCCGCGGCCGGAGAGGGCGCGGATCGCCCGGCTGCGCAGGGCGACGACCCGGGCGGCGTCGTCCAGGGAGAGCGCGCCGGCGACGCAGGCCGCCGCGATTTCGCCCTGGGAGTGGCCGATGACGGCGCCGGGGGTGATGCCGTACGAGCGCCACAGTTCGGCCAGCGAGACCATGACGGCCCACAGCGCCGGCTGCACCACGTCGACGCGGTCGGCCGGCGGGGTGCCGGGGGCGCCGCGCAGGACGGCCTCCAGCGACCAGTCGACGAAGGGGGCCAGGGCGCGTTCGCAGTCCGCGATCCGGGCGGCGAACACGGGGGCGGAGTCGAGGAGTTCGACGGCCATGCCGTCCCACTGGGATCCCTGTCCGGGGAAGACCAGGGCGACCTCACCGCCGGTTCCGGCGGTGCCGAGGACCAGGCCGGGGGCGTCGAGTCCGGCCGCCAGGGCGTCGAGTCCGGCCCGGAACTCGTCGGGGCGGGTGCCGATCAGGACGGCCCGGTGCTCGTGCGCGGCGCGGGTCGTCGCGAGGGCGTGGCCGATCTCGGCCGGGCCGGGGCCGGGGTGGGCCTCGAGGTGGTCGCGGAGCCGGGCGGCCTGCGCGCGCAGCGCTTCGGCGGTGCGTCCGGAGAGCACCCAGGGGAGGACGGGTGGCGGTGTGCCGTCGGGGTCCGTGGTGTGCCGGGCGGCCCCATCGGCCAGGTGCGCCGGGTCGGCGGGGTCCGCGAGGTCCCCTGGTTCGTCCCCCTGTTCCAGGACGACGTGTCCGTTGGTGCCGCTGACGCCGAAGGAGGACACCGCGGCCCGGCGGGGCCGTCCGGTCTCGGGCCAGGGAGTGTTCGCGGTGACCAGGCGTACCGCGCCCGCGGTCCAGTCGATCTGCGGGGACGGGTCCTGCGCGTGCAGGGTGGGCGGGACGGTGCCGTGCCGCATGGCGAGGACGGTCTTGATGACGCCGCCGACGCCGGCCGCCGCCTGGGTGTGTCCGATGTTGGACTTCAGCGAGCCGAGCAGCAGCGGCTGCCCGTCGGCGCGGTTCTGCCCGTAGGTGGCCAGCAGGGCCTGGGCCTCGATCGGGTCGCCCAGCGGGGTGCCGGTGCCGTGCGCCTCGACCACGTCGACGTCGGCGGGGGTGAGTCCGGCGTTGGCCAGGGCGTGCCGGATGACGCGCTGCTGGGCGGGGCCGTTGGGGGCGGTGAGGCGGCTGCTGGCGCCGTCCTGGTTGACGGCGGTGCCGCGGATCAGGGCGAGCACCGGGTGGCCGTTGCGCCGGGCGTCGGAGAGGCGTTCCAGCAGGAGCATGCCGACGCCCTCGCCCCAGCCGGTGCCGTCGGCGGCGGCGGAGAAGGACTTGCAGCGGCCGTCCCGGGCCAGGCCGCCCTGGCGGCTCATCTCGACGAACGGGACGGGTGTCGACATGACCATCGCGCCCCCGGCCAGGGCGAGGGTGCAGTCGCCGCCGCGCAGGGCCTGGGCGGCGAGGTGGATGGCGACCAGCGAGGACGAGCAGGCGGTGTCGATGCTGACCGCCGGGCCCTCCAGGCCGAAGGTGTAGGCGACCCGGCCCGAGGCGACGCTGTCGGAGCTGCCGTTGCCGATGTAGCCGGCCACGTCGTCGGGGACCTGGCGCAGCCGTACCGCGTAGTCCTGGTACATCACTCCGGCGAAGACGCCGGTCCGGCTGCCGCGCAGGGTCGCGGGGTCGATGCCGGCCCGTTCGAACGCCTCCCAGGTGGTCTCCAGGAGGAGCCGCTGCTGCGGGTCCATCGCGAGCGCCTCGCGCGGGGAGATCCCGAAGAAGCCGGGGTCGAAGTGCCCGACGTCGTCGAGGAAGCCGCCCAGGGCGGTGTGGCTGCTGCCCTCGCGCAGCCGTTCCGGGTCGTCCAGGTGGTCCAGGTCCCAGCCCCGGTCGGCGGGGAAGCCGGTGATGGCGTCGGTGCCGTCGGTGACCAGGCGCCACAGGTCCTCGGGCGACCGTACGCCGCCGGGGTAGCGGCAGCTCATGGCGACGACCGCGATCGGTTCGCGGCCCGCCTCCTCGGCCTCGGTCAGGCGTCGGCGGGTGTGGTGCAGGTCCGCCGTCACGCGCTTGAGGTAGTCCCTCAGCTTGTCGTCGTTCACCATCGGGAGTCGCCGTCCTGGTTCGCGTGTCGGGTCGGTGTCATGACAGGCCGAGTTCGTTGTCGATGAGGTCGAAGAGTTCGTCGTCGCTGGCGCCGTCCATCCGGTCCTCGATGGAGGCGGTGGCGGTGCCGTCGCCGTCGGCCGCGGGGGCCGCCGGGTCGAGGCGGCGCAGCAGCTCGCGGAGCCGGTCGGCGAGCCGTTCGCGGTCCGCCGGGTCGTCGGGGACGCCGTCGAGGGCGCCCGCCAGGCGGTCCGCTTCGGCAAGGCCGGGGAGCGGGCCGGGTCCGGCGTCGACGGTCAGTTCGGCGGCGAGGTGCGCGGCGATCGCGGTCGGGGTGGGGTGGTCGAAGAGCAGGGTGGCGGGCAGCGGATGGCCGGTGGCGGCGCGCAGCCGGTTGCGCAGTTCCACCGCGGTCAGCGAGTCGAAGCCGACCTCCAGCAGACCGCGTCCGGGATCGACCGCGGCCGGGCCGCTGTGGCCGAGCACCAGGGCGGCGTGGGAGCGGACCAGGTCGAGGAGGACCCGGCCGCGCTGGGTGTCGTTGAGGGACGCCAGGCGCTGCTTCAGGGCGTCCGGCCCGTCGGGGCCGGCGCCGGCGGGGCCCGCGGCGCCGCGCCGGGCGCCGGGGCGCACCAGTCCGCGCAGCAGGGCGGGGACGCCGCCGGCGCCGGCCTGGGCGCGGACGGCCGCGGTGTCGAGCCGCAGCGGGAGGAGGACCGGCTCGTCGAGGGTGCCGGCCGTGTCGAGCAGCGCCAGTCCCCGGGCCGGGTCGAAGGCGTCGATCCCGCCCCGGGCGATCCGTCGCAGGTCGGCCTCGGTGAGCCCGCCGGTCATCCCGGTGCTGTTGGCCCACAGACCCCAGGCGAGCGAGCGGCCGGGCAGCCCGTCGGCTCGGCGCCGGTGGGCCAGTGCGTCCAGGAAGGCGTTGGCGGCGGCGTAGTTGCCCTGGCCCATGCCGCCGAAGATCCCGGCGATGGACGAGAACAGGACGAACTCGGACAGCTCCAGGCCGGCGGTGAGCTCGTGCAGGTTGACCGCCGCGTCCACCTTGGGGCGCAGGGCCCGTTCCAGCTGTTCGGGCGTCATGGTGGCGACCACGCCGTCGGCCAGGACGCCCGCGGCGTGCACCACGCCGGTCAGCGGGTGCGCGGGGGGCACGGCGGCCAGCAGGGCCGCGAGGGCGTCGCGGTCGGCGGCGTCGCAGGCGGCGATCTCGGCGTGCGCGCCCAGGGCGGCGAGCTCGGCGAGGAGTTCCGGCGCGCCGTCGGCGGCGGGGCCGCTGCGGCTGGTCAGCAGCAGGTGCCGGACGCCGTGTTCGGCGGCCAGGTGGCGGGCGACGTGGGCGCCGATGGCGCCGGTGCCGCCGGTGATCAGGACGGTTCCGTCGCCGCCCCAGCCGGGGGTGCGTCCGGGAGCGGCCAGCGGTACCCGGGCCAGCCGGGCGGCGTGGACGGCTCCGGCCCGGATCGCGAGCTGGGGCTCCCCGGAGGCGAGGGCCTCGGCGAGCAGCGCGGGCGGGGCCTGCGGGTCGTCCAGGTCGAGCAGGACGAAGCGGTCCGGGTTCTCGGTCTGCGCCGAGCGGACCAGGCCCCAGAGCGCGGCCAGGGCCGGGTCCGGGACGTCGTCGCCGGTCACCGGGACCGCGCCCGCGGTGACCAGGACCAGCTTGGCGCCGGTCAGCCGCTCCTCGGCCAGCCAGTCCCGCAGCAGGGCGAGGACCGTGCCGAGGCCGTCGTGGACCGCGTCGCGGAGGACGCCGGGCGGCGCGTACGGGGCCGGGGCGGACGGACCGGCGGCCAGCACCAATCGGGGCGCCGGGGCGCCCGCGTCGAGCAGCGCGGACAGCGCGGCAAGGTCGGCGACCGGACGGCCGGGGAGCGGCGCGGCGCCGAGCACGGCCCAGGTCTCCGGGCCGGGGGCGGCGGCGGTCGCGGCGCGCTCGGGCAGGGCCGGCCACTCGGGGCGGAACAGCTCCTCGTGGTGTCCGCCGCGGGTGGCCGTGAAGCGGTCGCGCGAGACCGGCCGCAGGACCAGGGAGCGGGCCGAGAGCACCGGCCGCCCGGTGGTGTCGGCCGCCCGCACGGTGACGGCGTCGCGGCCGGTGGGGGTCAGCCGCAGCCGGAGCTCGGCGGCCCCGGAGGCGTGCAGGCGCACCCCGTTCCAGGAGAACGGCAGCCAGCCCTGCGCGGGCCCCTCCAGTACGTCGAACACCAGCGCGTGCAGGGCGGCGTCCAGCAGGGCCGGGTGCAGGCCGAACGCGGCGGCGTCCGGCTGCTGCTCCTCCGGCAGGCTCGCGAGGGCGTACACCTCGTCGCCGAGCCGCCAGGCCGCGCGCAGGCCCTGGAACGCGGGGCCGTAGGCGAATCCGCCGCCCGCGAACCGGTCGTACAGGCCTTCCGTGTCGAGCGGGACGGCTCCGGGCGGCGGCCAGGCCTCGGGGTCCGCCGGGTCTGCCGGTTCGGGGGCTGCGGCGGAGCCGAGCAGGCCGCTCGCGTGCCGGGTCCAGGGGGCGTCGGGGCCGTCGTCGGCGGCCCGGGCGTGGACGCTCAGCGGGCGGGTGCCGGAGGCGTCCGGGCTTCCGACGGTGAGCTGGAGTGTGACGGCTCCGCCCGCCGGGAGCACCAACGGCGCCTCCAGGGTCAGTTCCTCGACCTGGTCGCAGCCGACCTGGTCGCCCGCGCGGACCGCGAGTTCCAGGAACGCGGTGGCGGGGAACAGCACGCCCTCGTAGACGCCGTGGTCGGCCAGCCAGGGGTGGCTGCGGACCGAGAACCTGCTGGTGAACAGGAAGCCGTCGGAGTCCGCGAGTTCCGTTCCGGCGCCGAGCAGCGGGTGGTCGACCGCCCGCAGTCCGGCCGCGGGCAGTCCGGCGGCGGCCGGGCCGGCCTGCAGCCAGTAGCTGCCGCGCTGGAAGGCGTAGGTCGGCAGGTCGACGGCGGCGGCCGGGCCGCCGTCGGTGCCGCCGTCGACGGCTTCGACGGCGTGGACGGCGTGGACGGCTTCCCAGTCGACGGGGACGCCCGTGACGTGCAGCCGGGCCAGGGCGGCCGTCGCCGCGGGCGCTTCGGGCCGGTCCTTGCGCAGCAGCGGCACCAGCACCGGGCCGGCGGGACCGCCGGTGTCGGCGGCGTCGGCATCGGCATCGCCGGTCAGGCAGTCCTGGCCCATGGCGGTGAGCGCGCCGTCGGGTCCGAGTTCGAGGAACGCGGTGACGCCGTCGCGCTCCAGGTGGCGTACGCCGTCCTGGAAGCGGACGGTGCCGCGCACGTGCTCCACCCAGTAGTCCGGTGAGCCGAGCTGCTCGGCGGTGGCCGGCTCGCCCGTCAGGTCGGAGATGACGGGGATGGCGGCCTCTCCCGGGACGATCCGGGCCGCGACCTCGCGGAACTCGGCGAGCATGGGCTCCATGAGGGGCGAGTGGAAGGCGTGGGAGACCGGCAGCCGTCGGGTCTTGCGGCCGCGCGCGGCGAGCACGGCGGCGATCTCGTCCACCACTGCCGCGTCGCCGGAGATCACGGTCGAGGCCGGGCCGTTGACCGCGGCGAGGCCGACGTCGCTCCCGCGGCCCGCGAGCAGCGGCAGCACCTCCTCCTCCCCAGCGGCCAGGGCGACCATCGCGCCGCCCGCCGGGAGGGCCTGCATGAGCCGTCCCCGCGCGACCACCAGCGCCGCGGCGTCGGGCAGGGTGAACACCCCGGCGACGTGGGCGGCGGCCAGCTCGCCCACGGAGTGGCCGAGCAGCCGGTCGGGACGCACGCCCCAGTGCTCGACGAGGCGGAACAGTGCGACGCCGAGGGCGAACAGCGCGGGCTGGGTGTACTCGGTGCGGTCCAGCAGGCCGTGGCCGGGGTCGCCGGGGGCCGCGTCGATCACCTCCCGCAGCGGGCGGTCGAGCAGCGGGTCGAGTTCCGCGCACACCGCGTCGAAGGCGTCGGCGAAGACCGGGAACCGCGCGTACAGTCCGGCGCCCATGCCGGTGCGCTGGCTGCCCTGGCCGGGGAACAGGAAGGCGGTCTTCGCGGCCGGGCCGGTGACCCCGCGGACCAGGTCCGCCGACGGCTCGCCGGCGGCGAGGGCGGCGAGCCCCTGGAGCAGGGCCTGCCGGTCCGTGCCGGTGAGGGCGGCCCGGTGCTCGAAGGCGCTGCGGTGCAGCGCCAGGGAGCGGCCCAGGTCCGCGACGGCGAGGGCCGGGTCCTGCTCGACGTGCCGGAGCAGCCGGGCCGCCTGCTCCCGCAGCGCGTCCGCGCCACGGGCGGAGAGCAGCCAGGGCAGGGCGGGCGCGGCGGCCGGGTCGGACTCGGGCGCGTCGGCGGTGGTCGCCGGGGTCGGCGCGGGGGCGGCGGCCGGGGCCGGTTCGGTGGGCTGTTCGAGGATGGTGTGGGCGTTGGTGCCGCTGACCCCGAACGAGGACACCGCGGCCCGCCGGGGGCGGCCGGTCTCCGGCCACGGGGTGTCGTCGGTGAGCAGCCGGACCGCGCCGGCCGACCAGTCGACGTGCGGGGTCGGCGCGTCGACGTGCAGGGTGCGCGGCAGTGTCCCGTGCCGCATGGCCTGCACCATCTTGATGATGCCGGCGACTCCGGCGGCGGCCTGGCTGTGTCCGATGTTCGACTTCAGCGACCCGAGCAGCAGCGGCTCCTGCTCGCCGCGTTCCCGGCCGTACGTGGCCAGCAGCGCCTGGGCCTCGATCGGGTCGCCC
The DNA here is from genome assembly GCF_055580145.1 of Kitasatospora sp. NPDC032121. Lineage (NCBI taxonomy): Bacteria > Bacillati > Actinomycetota > Actinomycetes > Kitasatosporales > Streptomycetaceae > Kitasatospora > Kitasatospora sp. NPDC032121. The sequence continues at coordinate 106,625 of NZ_JBVILX010000012.1, forward strand.
AACTTGGTGCCGGTGCCGTGCGCCTCCACCGCGTCGACCTCGGCGGCGGTCAGTCCGGCGTCGGCGAGGGCCGCCCGGATGACCCGCTGCTGGGAGGGGCCGTTGGGGGCGGTCAGGCCGTTGCTGGCGCCGTCCTGGTTGACGGCGGAGCCGCGGACCAGGGCGAGCACCGGGTGGCCGTTGCGCCGGGCGTCCGAGAGGCGTTCCAGGACGAGCAGTCCGGCGCCCTCGGCCCAGGAGGTGCCGTCGGCGGCGGCGGCGAACGGCTTGCAGCGGCCGTCCTCGGCGAGCACCCGCTGCCGGCTGAACTCCACGAACGCGCCCGGGGTCGACATCACGGTCACGCCGCCGGCCAGCGCCAGCGAGCATTCGCCGGCCCGGAGCGACCGGGCCGCGAGGTGGACCGCGACCAGCGACGAGGAGCACGCCGTGTCGATGGTCACCGCGGGCCCTTCGAGACCGAGGCTGTAGGAGATCCGCCCGGACGCCACGCTGCCCGCGCTGCCGATGCCGAGGTAGCCCTCGAACTCCTCGGACGGCTCGGTGACGCGCGACCCGTAGTCGTGGTGGCTGCAGCCGACGAAGACGCCGCTCGCGCTGCCCTTGAGGGAGAGCGGGTCGATGCCGGCCCGCTCGAACGCCTCCCAGGAGAGTTCGAGCAGCAGCCGCTGCTGGGGGTCGATGGTCAGCGCCTCGCGCGGGGAGATCCCGAAGAAGGCCGGGTCGAAGCGGTCGGCGTCGTGCAGGAAGCCGCCCTCCCGCGCGTAGGTGCTGCCGGCCCGGTCCGGGTCCGGGTCGTAAAGGCCGTCCAGGTCCCAGCCGCGTCCGGTGGGGAAGCCGGTGATCGCGTCCCGTCCGCCCGCGACGAGCTCCCACAGCTCCTCGGGGGTGCTGACGCCGCCGGGGTAGCGGCAGCTCATGGCGACCACGGCGATCGCCTCGTCCTCGGGCACCGCGGCGGCCGCGGGCGGCTGCCCGGGGGCGTCGGGCGCCTCCGTGGCGGGCGCTCCCGGCAGTTCGGCGCGCAGGTGTCCGGCCAGGGTGGTGGCCGTGGGGTAGTCGAAGGCCAGGGTCACCGACAGGCGCAGGCCGGTGGCCGCGGCGAGCCGGTTGCGCAGCTCGACGGCGGTCAGCGAGTCGAAGCCGATGTCCTTGAACGCCTGGTCGGGTCCCACCGCCTCGGGCACGGGGTGGCCGAGCACGGCGGCGACCTCGCGGCGGACCAGGTCCAGCAGGGCCCGGTCGCGTTCCACCGGGGGCAGTGCGGCCAGCAGCAGGGCCGGCGGCTGCTCGCCGGCGGCCGCGCCCCGGTCCCCGGCCGCGGCGGCGAGCGCGTCCCGCACCTCGGGCAGGTCCCCGATCGCGGCGCTGGGCCGGAGCGCGGTGTACGCCCGGGTGAAGCGGTCCCAGGCAAAGTCGGCGACCAGGACGGCCGTGTCGTCGTGGTCGAGGGCCCGGCGCAGCGCGGTGGTGGCCGCAACGGGGTCCATGGCGGGCAGGCCGTCGCGGATCAGCCGTTCGGCGACCGCGCCGGAGGCGAGGCTCTCGCCGCCCCACAGGCCCCAGGCCACCGAGGTGCCGGGCAGTCCGAGGTCGCGGCGCTGCCGGGCCAGGGCGTCGAGGTAGGCGTTGGCGGCGGCGTAGCTGCCCTGGCCGGTGCCGCCGAGGGTGCCGGCGAGCGAGGAGAACAGCACGAAGGCGGTCAGGTCGAGTCCGCGGGTGAGCGCGTCGAGGTTGCGCGCGCCGTCGAGCTTGGGACGCAGGACGCCGGCCGCGCGTTCGGGGGTGATCGAGTCGATCACTCCGTCGTCGAGGACGCCCGCGGTGTGCAGGACGGCGCGCAGCGGGCGCTCGGCCGGAATGCCGGCGAGCAGTTCCGCCAGTGCGTCGCGGTCCGCGACGTCGCAGGCCACCGCGGTGGCGTCGGCGCCGAGTCCGCGCAGTTCGGTCAGCAGGGCGTCGGCGCCCGGGGCCTGTGCGCCGCGCCGGCTGGTGAGCAGCAGGTGCGCGGTGCCGGTGCGGGCGAGCCAGCGGGCGATCTGGGCGCCGAGGCCGCCGGTGCCGCCGGTGATCAGGACCGTGCCCTCGGGTGTCCAGTCGCGTGCGGGGGCGGTGTCGCCGAGTCCGGCGTGGACGACCCTGCGGCCGTAGAGGCCGGTGGCGCGCACCGCCAGCTGGTCCTCGCCGTCGGGGTTGGCCAGGGCTTCGGCGAGCCGGGTCGCGGCCCGGTCGTCGAGCCGTCGCGGCAGGTCGACCAGGCCGGCCCAGCGCTGCGGGTACTCGACGCCGGCAACCCCGCCGAGGCCCCAGGCCAGGGCCTGGAGCGTGCTGTCGATCCGGTCGGAGCGGCCGACCGACACCGCGCCCCGGGTGGCGCTCCAGAGCGGGGCGTCGGTGCCGAGGTCGCCCAGGGCCTGGAGGAGCGCGACGGTCAGGGTGAGGCCGAGGGGGAGCGCCGATCCGTCGCCGTGCGGTTCCTCGGCCAGGGCGAGCAGCGACAGGATTCCGGCGGGCGTCCCGTCGGCGCGGTCGTGGGCGTCGCGGAGCAGTGCGGCGAACCGGGTCCGGTCGGTCGCGTCGGGGCCTGCCTCGACCAGGACGGGGGTGGCACCGTGTCCGCGCAGGGCGTCCGCGGCGAACGCGACGGCCGGGTCGTCGGCGGCGCCGGCCGGGGCGACGACGAGCCAGCTGCCGGTGAGCCGGGGCTGCTCGGGTGCCGGCAGGGGCTTCCAGGCGACCCGGTAGCGCCAGCTGTCGGCGGTCCGGTCGTCGGCCCGGCCGCGCGCCCACTCGGCGAGGGTGGGCACCAGGGAGGCGAGGGAGGCCCGCAGTTCCCCGTCCTCGACCCGCAGGGTGGTGGCGAGGGCGTCCAGGTCGCCGTGGTCGACCGCCGTCCAGAAGCCGGAGTCGGCCGGGCCGGCGCCGGTCGTGGCGGCGGTGCCGGACGCGGCGTCGGCGGGCCGGGCGGGGGCGGCGTCCAGCCAGTAGCGCTGCTGCTGGAAGGCGTAGGTGGGCAGGGGCCGCCTGCGCGCGCCGGTTCCGGCGAACACCGCGTCCCAGTCCACCGGCAGCCCGCGGACCTGGACCTCGGCGAGCGCGGTGAGGAAGCGGCCGGGGCCGCCCTCGGTGCGGCGCAGGGTGCCGACGACGGCCCCGTCGCCGACCCCGGCCGCTTCGACGGCCTCCTGGATCCAGACGGTCAGCGCGGGGTGGGTGCTGCACTCGACGAAGGTGTGGTGCCCGTCGGCGACGAGCACGTCGAGCGCCCGGCCGAACTCCACCGGCCGGCGCAGGTTCTCGTACCAGTACCCGGCGTCCAGGCCCAGGGTGTCCACGGGGCCGCCGCTGACCGTCGAGTAGAACGGGACGGCGGAGGTCCGCGGCGCGATGCCGTCGAGGAGGCCGAGCAGTTCCTCGCGGAGCTGCTCCACCTGGGGCGAGTGCCCGGCGAAGTCCACACCGGGGACGGGCCAGGCCAGCACGCCCGCCTCGGCGTACTGGTCGCGCAGCCGTTCCAGTGCCGCCGGGTCGCCGGAGACCGTCACCGACGTCGGCCCGTTGACCGCGGCGACGTCGAGTGCCCCGTCGTGGGCGGACAGTGCCTCGCGCACGGCTTCGACCGGCTGCGGCACGAACAGCATGCCGCCGTGTCCGGTCAGGGCCAGCAGGGCCCGGCTGCGCAGCGCGACGATCCGGGCCGCGTCGTCCAGCGAGAGCGCGCCGGCCACGCAGGCGGCGGCGATCTCGCCCTGGGAGTGGCCGACCACGGCGTCGGGGACGATCCCGTGCGCCCGCCACAGCTCGGCCAGCGACACCATCACCGCCCACAGCACCGGCTGCACCACGTCCACCCGGTCGAGCGGGGGCGCGTCGGGTTCGTCCCGCAGGACCGCGAGCAGCGACCAGTCCAGGTACGGGGCGAGGGCGCGTTCGCAGGCGGCGATGCGGTCGGCGAAGGCCGGGGCGTGGTCGAGCAGTTCCCGGGCCATGCCGGCCCACTGGGAGCCCTGGCCGGGGAAGACGAAGACGGTCTTGGCCGACCGGGCGACGGCGCCCCGGACCAGGCCGGGTGCGCGCTCCCCCGTGGCCAGCGCGGCCAGGCCGCCCAGCAGGGTCTCCCGGTCGCCGCCGACGACGGCCGCGCGGTGCTCGAAGGCGGTCCTGGTGGTGGCCAGGGAGTAGCCGACGTCGGCGGACGGCAGCTCCGGCCGCTCCGTCAGGTACGCGTGCAGCCGCTCCGCCTGGTCCCGCACCGCCTCGGCGGTCCGCCCGGACAGGACCCACGGGACGGCGGCGGGTACGGGCGCGACGGGCAGGGCGGGCTCGGCGGGCGCGGGCTCGGCGGGCGCGGGCTCGGCCGGCGGCTGCTCGATGACGACGTGGGCGTTGGTGCCGCTCAGGCCGAACGAGGACACTCCGGCGCGGCGCGGCCGGCCGGTCTCCGGCCAGGGGGTGGCCTCGGTCAGCAGGGCGACGGCGCCCGCCGTCCAGTCGACGTTCGGGGACGGCCGGTCGATGTGCAGGGTGCGCGGCAGTTCGCCGTGCTCCATGGCCAGCACCATCTTGATGATGCCGCCGACGCCGGCGGCGGCCTGGGTGTGCCCGATGTTCGACTTCAGCGACCCGAGCCACACCGGCCGGTCGGCCGGCCGGTCCTGGCCGTAGGTGGCGAGCAGCGCGTCGGCCTCGATCGGGTCGCCCAGCCGGGTGCCGGTTCCGTGCGCCTCGACGGCGTCCACGTCGGCGGCCGTCAGCCGGGCGTTCGCCAGCGCGTCGCGGATCACCCGCTGCTGGGCCAGGCCGCTGGGCGCGGTCAGCCCGTTGCTCGCGCCGTCCTGGTTGATCGCCGAGCCGCGCAGCACCGCGAGCACCGGGTGGCCGTTGCGGCGGGCGTCCGAGAGGCGTTCCAGGAGCAGCAGGCCCACGCCCTCGGCCATGCCGAAGCCGTCCGCCGCGGCGGCGAAGGACTTGCAGCGCCCGTCCTCGGCGAGCCCGCGCTGCCGGCTGAAGCCGGTGAACGACAGCGGGGTGCCCATCACCGTGGCGCCGCCCGCGAGGGCCAGCGCGCACTCGCCCGAGCGCAGCGACTGGGCGGCGAGGTGGACCGCCACCAGCGACGAGGAGCACGCCGTGTCCACGGTCACGGCGGGCCCCTGGAGGCCGAGGGTGTAGGCGACCCGCCCGGACAGGACGCTGGTGGAGATGCCCGCGATGAACAGGCCCTCCAGTTCCTCGGGGATGTCGCGCAGGCTTCCGCCGTAGCCCTGGTAGGAGGCGCCGGCGAAGACGCCGGTCGGGGTGCCGCGCAGGGTGGACGGGTCGATGCCGGCGCGCTCGATCGCCTCCCAGGAGGTTTCGAGCAGCAGTCGCTGCTGCGGGTCCATGGCCAGGGCCTCGCGCGGGGATATCCCGAAGAACCCGGGGTCGAAGCGGTCCGCGTCCCTGACGAAGCCGCCCGCGGCCGCGTAGCTCCGGCCGGGCCGGTCGGGGTCCGCGTCGTACAGCGCGTCGAGGTCCCAGCCCCGGTCGGACGGCAGCCCGGAGACGGCGTCGTGCCCGTCCGCGACCAGGCGCCACAGGTCCTCGGGGGTGCGGACGCCGCCGGGGTAGCGGCAGCTCATGGCGACGATCACGACGGGGTCGTCGTCGGCGGCGGGGGCCGGCGCCGGGGGCTGCCGGACTGCGGCGGGCTCACCGGCGGCGCCCAGCAGTCCGGCCTCCAGGCGTCCGGCGAGCGCGGCCGCCGACGAGTAGTCGAAGACGACGGTGACCGGGAGCCGCAGGCCGGTGGCGGCGTTGAGCCGGTTGCGCATGTCCACGGCCGTCAGGGAGTCGAAGCCGAGGTCGCGGAAGGCACGGCCGGGGGCGACCGCGTCCGGCGAGTCGTGGCCGAGGACGGCGGCCGCGTGGGTCCGGACCAGGTCGACCAGCACCCGGGTCCGCTCGGCCGCCGGGAGCGGCGTCAGCCGGTCGCGCAGCGCCGAGGGGGCCTCGTCGGCGCCGGCCTCGCCGGTCTCCGGTCCGGCGGCCAGCGCGCTGCGGACCTCGGGGAGTTCCCCGATCAGCGGGCTGGGGCGCGCCGAGGTGAAGACCGTCGCGAAGCGGTCCCAGTCGATGTCGGCGACCACGACCACCGTCTCGTCGTGGTCCAGGACCTGCTGGAGCCCGGTGATCGCGACCGCGGGCGGCATGAAGAGCACGCCGTGGCCGCGCAGGGTCTCCTCCGCCAGTTCGGCCGCCATCCCGCCGGCCCCGTCCTCGGGGCTCCAGATGCCCCACACCACGGAGGTCGCGGCGAGGCCGCGGCTCCGGCGGTCCTCGGCGAGGCCGTCGAGGTAGGCGTTGGCGGCGGCGTAGGCGCCGTGGACGGCGCTGCCCCACACCCCGGAGATGGAGGAGAACAGCACGAACGCGTCGAGCGTGTCCCGGTCGAAGAGCAGGTCCAGGTTCCGGGCCCCGCCGACCTTGGCGTGCAGGGTGCCGGCGACCTCCTCCGCGTCGGTGTCGGGCAGCGGCACCAGCAGCCCGCCCCCCGCGGCGTGGAAGACGGTGCCGATCCGGTGGCCGTCCTGTTCGAGGCCGTCCTTCAGGGCGCGCAGGGCCTCCAGGTCGGCGACGTCGCACGAGGCCAGGGTGACCCGGGTGCCGAGGGCGGCCAGTTCCTCGGAGAGCTCCGGCGCACCCGGCGCGTCCGCGCCGCGCCGGCTGACGAGCACCAGGTGCCCGGCTCCCCGCCGGGCCAGCCAGCGCGCGATCTGCGCGCCGATCCCACCGGTGCCGCCGGTGATCAACACGGTGCCCCCGGGCCGCCAGCTCCGCCGCGGCGCGGTGTCGCCCAGGGCGGACCGGACCAGCCGCCGGCCGTGGCAGCCGGTGGCCCGGACGGCGACCTGGTCCTCGTCCCCGGCACCGCCGGCCAGCACCCGGCACAGCTGCGGGGCGGTGTCCGTGTCCAGGACCTCCGGGAGGTCGATCAGACCGCCCCAGCGCTGCGGGAACTCCAGCGCGGCGACCCGGCCCAGACCCCAGAGCAGGTTCTGCGCGGCGCTGACCGCGCTCCCGGTGTCCGTGCCCCCGACCGACACCGCGCCCCGGGTCGCCCACCACAGGGGCGCGTCGATCCCGGCGTCTCCGAGGGCCTGCACCAGGGCCAGGTTGAGCGCGGCGCCCAGCGGGACGGAGGGGTGCGCCGAGTGCGGGCGCTCGTCGAGGCCCAGCAGCGACAGCACTCCCGTCACCGGGCCGGGCAGCGCGTCGAGGGACGCGCGAACCCGGTCGGCCAGCACGGCACGGTCGGCCTCCGCCTCGGCGATCCGTATGTGGACCACCGAAGCCCCGGCCTGCTCCATGACCTGGACGGTCGTCTCCGATCGGCGCACCCCGTCCTCGGGCCGACCGTCCGGCGACAGCACGAGCCAGTTGCCGTCCAGTGCGACCGGGGGACCCTCGGGCAGGGCTCGCCAGGTCACGCGGTAGCGCCAGGAGTCGACCACCGAACGCTCGGTGCGCTCGGTCCGCCAGGTGGCGAGCGCGGGGAGCACCACGTTCAGCGGGTCCTCGGGCGTCACCCCCAGGGTCGTGGTGAACCGGTCCAGGTCACCTCCGCCCAGGGCCTCCCAGAAGTCGTCGCCGTCCGAGGACGTTCCGGAAGGACCGCCCGCCGCGGGGCCGGTGTCCTCCAGCCAGTACGGGCGACGCTGGAAGGGGTAGGTGGGCAGGGAGATGCCGTCCGGACGGTGCCCGGCGAACACCCGGTCCCAGTCGGGCGACAGGCCGCCCACGTGGGCCTCTCCCAGGGACGTCAGGAACCGGTCGAGGCCGCCCTCGCCGCGCCGCAGCGTGCCCACGACCACGGCGGGGCCCTGCGCGGAGCCGGCCGTGTCGGCCGCGTCGGCGGTCTGCTGGACGCCGAAGGTGAGCACGGGGTGCGGGCTGGACTCGACGAAGAACCGGAAGCCCTCCCCCAGCAGCGCCGCCGTGGCCTGCTCGAACTCGACGGTCTCCCGCAGGTTGCGGTACCAGTACTCGGCGTCCAGGGACTTCGTGTCCAGCCAGCCGCCCGTCACCGTCGAAAGGAACGGCACCGTACCGGACAGGGGTGCGATGCCGTCCAGGTCGGAGAGCAGCTGCTCACGGACCTCCTCCACGTGCGCGGAGTGCGAGGCGTAGTCGACCTCGATCAGCCGCGCCCGCACCCCCTCCCCGACCAAGCCCTCGACCAGTGCCGCCACCGCGTCCGCGTCGCCCGACACCACTGTCGAGGACGGGCCGTTCACCGCCGCCACCGACAACCGGCCCCCGATCCGCTCCCGCACCGCCTCCACCGGCAGGGGAACCGACGCCATCCCGCCACGCCCCGCCAACGCACCCACCGCACGCGACCGCAGCGCCACCACCCGCGCGCCGTCCTCCAGGCTCAGACCGCCCGCCACCACGGCGGCCGCGATCTCCCCCTGCGAGTGGCCCACCACCGCGTCCGGAACGACCCCGAACGAGCGCCACACCTCCGCCAGCGACACCATCACCGCCCACAACACCGGCTGCACCACGTCAACCCGCGCCAACAGCTCCTCCGAGCCCAGCGCCTCCCCCAACGACCAATCCGTGTACGGCGCCAGCGCCCGCCCGCACTCCGCCATCCGCCCCGCGAACACCTCGGACTCGCCCAGCAGCTCCGCAGCCATCCCCACCCACTGCGAACCCTGACCCGGAAACACCAACACCGAACCGCCCGAGGACACACCGTCGCCCTGTACCAGCCCCGGCACCGAGCGGCCGTCCGCCAGCGCCTTCACGCCGTCGAGCAGCCGGTCCAGGTCGGTACCCACCACCACGGCGCGCCGTTCGAAGGCGGTCCGCGTGAGGGCGAGGGCGCGGCCGGTGTCGGCGGCCCGCAGGGGTGCGAGGTCGGCGCTCAGGTGTGCCAGCAGCCGGGCCGCCTGGTCGCGCAGCGCCTCGTCGGTGCGCCCCGACAGCACCCAGGGCAGCGGGTACGCGTCGCCGCCGGCCGCGGTGTCGGCCACCGGTTCGGCTTCCTCCGCCGGGGCCTGTTCCAGGATCAGGTGGGCGTTGGTGCCGCTGACGCCGAAGGCGGACACGCCCGCCCGGCGCGGGCGTCCCGCGTCGTCCCAGGCGCGGGCCTCGGAGAGGACTTCCACGGCTCCCGACGACCAGTCCACCATGGGCGTCGGCCGGTCCGCGTGCAGGGTCCTGGGCAGTTCGCCGTGCTCGATCGCCAGCACCATCTTGATGACGCCGCCCACTCCGGCCGCCGCCGAGGTGTGGCCGATGTTCGACTTCAACGAGCCCAGCCACAAAGGCCGTTCGGCGGGCCGCCCCTGGCCGTAGGTGGCCAGCAGGGCCTGCGCCTCGATCGGGTCGCCGAGGGTGGTGCCGGTGCCGTGCGCCTCCACCACGTCCACCTCGGACGCCGTCAGGCCCGCGTCCGCGAGCGCCGCCCGGATCACCCGTTGCTGCGACGGACCGCTCGGCGCGGTCAGTCCGTTGCTCGCACCGTCCTGGTTCGTGGCCGAACCCCGGACGACGGCCAGCACCGGGTGCCCGTTGCGCCGCGCGTCCGACAGGCGCTCCAGCAGCAGGACGCCGGCGCCCTCGGACCAGCCGGTTCCGTCCGCGTCGGCCCCGAACGCCTTGCAGCGGCCGTCGGCCGACAGCGCGCGTTGGCGGCTGAACGCCACGAACGCGTCGGGGGTCGCCATCACCGACACCCCGCCGGCCAGGGCCAGCGTGCAGTCGCCGGCCCGCAGGGCCCGGATCGCCAGGTGCAGGGCGACCAGAGAGGAGGAGCAGGCCGTGTCCACGGTCACCGCGGGCCCTTCGAGGCCCAGGGTGTAGGCGATCCGGCCGGAGACCACGCTGCTCGCGGTCCCGGTGTCCAGCAGGCCCTGGACCTCGGGGAGGTGGCGCGAACCCGCGCCGTAGCCGTTGCCGATCGCTCCGAGGAAGACACCCGTGCCGGTGCGCCGCAGCGTGCGGGGGTCGATCGCGGCCCGCTCGACCGCCTCCCAGGCGGTCTCCAGTGCCAGCCGCTGCTGGGGGTCCATGGCCAGGGCCTCGCGCGGCGAGATGTTGAAGAACTCCGCGTCGAACTCGGCGGCGTCGTGGAGGAAGCCGCCGTGCCGGGTGTAGGAGGTACCGGGCCGCTCGGGGTCCGGGTCGTAGAGGCCCTCCAGGTCCCAGCCGCGGTTGACCGGCCAGGCGGAGACCGCGTCGGCGCCCCGGGAGACCAGGTCCCACAGCCGTTCCGGCGTGTCGGCGCCGCCGGGATAGCGGCAGGCCATGGAGACGATGGCGATCGGTTCGTGGCGGGCCTGCTCGGCCTCGCGCAGCTGCCTCCGGGCGTCACCGAGGTCCGCGGTGGCGCGCCTGAGGTAGTCGAGCAGCTTCTTGTCGTCGGACATCAGTGCCAGCTCTCTCTCACGCGTTGCCGAAGTCGTTGTCGATCAGGGCGAACAGCTCGTCCGCTGTCGCCGTTTCCATCGCCGTGGCGGTGTCGTCCACCGGTCCGGGCGGTGGCGCCTCGCCGCCCGGTGCGCCGGCGCGCCGACCCCAGCCGCGTAGCAGTTCGTTCAGCCGTTCGCCGACCCCGTCGGTGTCGGCCGCTCCGGGCGGGACGGCCGCGAGGAGCGCGGCCAGCCGGTCCAGCTCGGCCAGCAGCGGCGAGGGCGGTTCGGGCGCGGCGGACAGCTCCGCATCCAGGTAGGCGGCGAGCGCTTCGGGCGTCGGGTGGTCGAAGACGACCGTCGGCGGGACGGCCAGCCCGGTGGCCTCGCACAGCGCGTTCCTGAACCGCACCGCGAGCATCGAGTCGAAGCCGATCTCGGAGAAGGCGCGTTCCGGGCGCACCGGACCGGTTCCGGAATGGCCGAGGACCGCTGCCGCGTGCCGGACGACCAGGTCGAGCACCGCTTGGCGGCGTGCCCGCCGATCCAGCGGGGCCAGCCGGGCGGCCAGTCGTGCGGCGGGGGTGCCGTCCTCGTCGCCTGCGGTCTGCGGAGTGTCCTCGGCCGGCGCCGCGGTGGTGGTGGCCGCGGCGGCCGTCCGGCCCGGTGTGGGCAGCCAGTACCGGTCGCGCTGGAAGGGGTACGTCGGCAGCAGGACGGGTGCCGGGCCGCCCGGCCCGGGGGCCCCCGTCCAGGGCGACCAGTCCACCGGGCCGCCGCCGGCCGCCCACGCCTCGGTCAGTGAGGCCAGCAGCCGGTCCCGGCCACCGTCGCCGCGCCGCAGCGTGCCGACCGCCGACACCTCCCGCCCGGCGTCCGCGGCCACCGCCTCGATCCCGGCGAGCAGCACCGGATGCGGGCTGACCTCGACGAGCAGGGTGTGACCCGCGTCGAGCAGGGTGCGGGTCGCTCCGACGAAGTCGACCGGCTCGCGCAGGTTGCGGTACCAGTAGGCGGCGTCGAGCGATTCTCCGGCGACGGGTTCGCCGGTCACCGTCGAGTAGAGCGGGACGGCCGAGGCGCGGGGGCGTATCCCGGTGAGGGCTTCGCGCAGTTCGTCCTCCATCTCGGCGACCTGTGCCGAGTGGGCCGCGTAGTCCACCGGGATCGCCTTGGCCCGTACACCTTCCCGGTCGCAGGCCGCGAGCAGGACGGCCAGCTCCTCGGGCTCCCCGGCGACGACCACGGCGTCGGGGCCGTTCACCGCGGCCACGCAGAGGCGTCCGCCGGCGGGCATCAGGCTCGTGGTCCGCTCGGCGGAGGCGGCGACCGACACCATGCCGCCGCGTCCTGCCAGCCTCAGCAGCGCCCGACTGCGCCGCGCCACCACGAGGGCCGCGTCGTCGAGCGACAGCGCTCCGGCGACGCAGGCGGCGGCGATCTCGCCCTGGCTGTGGCCGACGACCGCGTCCGGGGTGACCCCGGTGTCGCGCCAGTGCGCGGCCAGCGCGACCATCACGGCGAACAGCACCGGCTGGACGACGTCCACGCGGTCGAGCGTCGGCGCGCCGGGCGCGCCGCGCAGCACCTCGGTCAGGGACCAGTCGGTGTGCGGGGCGAGCGCCCGTTCGCAGGCGGCGATGGCGGCGGCGAACGGCACGGAGGCGTCGAGCGCCGCCGCGGCCATGCCGGCCCACTGCGAGCCCTGGCCGGGGAAGACGAAGGCCGTGCGGCCGCCGCGCGCCCGGTCCTGCACGGCGTCGGGGGCGGGTTCGCCCGCCGCGAGGGCGTCCAGCCAGCCGAGGAGCGCGTCGCGGTCGCGGCCGACGGCTGCTGCCCGGAAGGGCAGGGCGGGGCGGGTGGTGGCGAGTGCCCGGGCGGCCGCGGCGGCGCCCGCGCCGGGGTCGGCCCGCAGGTGCTCGCCCAGTCGGCGGGCCTGGCGGCGCAGGGCCGCGGGGGTCGTAGCGGAGAGCAGCCACGGGGTGGTGGTCCCGGTGTCCTCGGAGGGTTCGCCGTCCGTGCCGTCGGGCAGCGGGCCGGAGTCGGCGGCGGGTGCCTCCTCCAGGACGGCGTGGGCGTTGGTGCCGCTCATGCCGAACGCGGAGACGCCGGCCCGGCGCGGCCGGTCCCCGTCCGGGGCGTCCCAGGGGCGGGCGTCCGCGAGCAACCGGACCGCGCCGGCCGACCAGTCCACCCGGCTGGACGCCTCCTGTGCGTGCAGGGTGCCGGGGAGCACGCCGTTGCGCAGTGCGAGCACCGTCTTGATGACCCCGGCGACCCCGGCGGCGGCCTGGGTGTGCCCGATGTTGGACTTCAGCGACCCCAGCCACAGCGGGCGGTCGGCGGGCCGGTCCTGGCCGTAGGTGGCCAGGAGGGCCTGCGCCTCGATGGGGTCGCCGAGCACGGTGCCGGTACCGTGCCCCTCGACCAGGTCGATATCGGCGCCGGACAGTCCCGCCGCGGCCAGCGCGGTCCTGATCACCCGCTGCTGCGCGGAGCCGCTCGGAGCGGTGAGGCCGTTGCTGGCACCGTCCTGGTTCACCGCGGTGCCCCGTACGAGGGCGAGGACCGGATGGCCGAGGCGGCGCGCGTCGGAGAGGCGTTCCACGAGCAGGACGCCCACCCCTTCGCCCCAGCCCGTGCCGTTCGCCCCTTCGGCGAAGGAGCGGCAGCGGCCGTCGGGCGACAGGCCCTGCTGACGGCTGAACTCGACGAAGACGTCCGGGCTCGCCATCACCGCGGCACCGCCGACCAGGGCGAACGAGCAGTCGCCGGCGCGCAGTGCCTGGCCGGCCAGGTGCAGTGCCACCAGCGAGGACGAGCAGGCCGTCTCCACGGTCACGGCGGGGCCGCCGAGTCCGAGGGTGTAGGCGACGCGGCCGGAGGCGACGCTGGTGACCGTGCCGCTGAGGAGATGCCCCTCGATCTCGTCGGACGGGTCCTGCGGGCCGGTGCCGTAGCCCTGGGCGGCGACGCCGACGTAGACGCCGCCCTCGCTGCCGCGGACCGACGCGGGGTCGAGTCCGGCCCGCTCCAGTGCCTCCCAGCTGGTTTCGAGGAGCAGTCGCTGTTGCGGGTCCATGGCCAGTGCTTCGCGCGGGGAGATGCCGAAGAAATCCGCGTCGAACTCGGCCGCGCCGTCCAGGAAGCCGCCGCCGGTGGTGTAGAAGGTGCCCGGGTGCAGGGGGTCCGGGTCGTAGAGGGTGTCCAGCGGCCAGCCGCGGTCGGTGGGCAGCGCGGCGACCGCGTCCACTCCGTCGGCCACCAGCTGCCACAGGTCCTCGGGCGAGCGGACGCCGCCCGGGAACCGGCAGGCCATCGAGACGATCGCCAGGGGTTCGTCGGCCGCCGCGGGCCCGGCCGCGCCGCCGGCGGCGGCTGCGGAGTCCGTCGCGGCCGTGCCGGTCGTGCCATCGGCGTCCGGTTCGGTGCCGCTCAGTTCGGCGAAGAGGTGGGCGGCAAGGGCGGCTGCCGTCGGGTGGTCGAAGACGGTGGTGAACGCGAGCGGCAGAGCGGTGGCCGCGACCAGCCGGTTGCGGAGTTCTACGGCGGTGAGCGAGTCGAAGCCCAGCTCGCGGAACGGGCGGTCGGCCGCGAGGCCGGCGGCCGACTCGTGGCCCAGCACGGCGGCCGCTTCGCTCCGCACCAGTTCCGTCAGCAGTTTGCGGCCCTCGGGCTCGGACAGTCGGTGCAGCCGGTGCAGCCACGACGGGCCGCCGCCCGTGCCGGGTCCCGACCCGGCGGAGGTGTCCGCGTCCGCAGGGTCGCCGTCCGCCGCCCGGGGCTCCGGGGCGGCCGCCAGGCCGCGCAGCAGCGCACTGTCCCTGACCGAGCCGAAGATCGGCGCGAAGCGGCTCCAGTCCAGCTCGGCGACGACCGGTTCGCCCTCGTCCAGGGTCAGCGCCAGGCCGAGCGCGGAGAGCGCCGCTGCCGGGGCCATCGGCACCAGCCCGTGGCGGCGCAGGCCGTCGCCGACCGCGCCCTCGGCCATGCCCGCGCCGGCCCAGGGGCCCCAGGCCACCGAGGTCGCCGTCAGGCCCCGGCCGCGCCTCGCCGCGGCGAGGCCGTCCAGGTAGGCGTTGGCTGCCGCGTAGGCGCCCTGGCCGCCGCTGCCCCAGGTGCCCGAGATCGAGGAGAACAGCACGAAGGCGTCCAGCGGGCGGTCTTCGAACAGGGCGTCGAGGTGGGCCGCGCCGCACGTCTTGGCCGCCGTCCGCCGGGCCAGTTCTTCCAGCGTGCAGTCCATCAGCGCGGTGTCCGAGGTGAGTCCGGCGGTGTGCACCACGGCCCGTACGGTGTCGCCCTCGTCGCGCAGCCGCCCCAGGACCCGCTCCAGCGCGGTGCGGTCGGCGACGTCGCAGGCCAGCAGGGTGCTCCGGGCGCCGAGCGCCGCCAGGGCGTCGACCAGCGCGTCGGCTCCGGGGGCCTCGGGGCCCCGTCGGCTGAGGAGGACGAGGTGTTCCGCGCCGCGCTCCGCAAGCCAGCGTGCCACCTGGGCGCCGAGGCCTCCGGTGCCGCCGGTGACGAGGGCCGTGCCGCGCAGCGTCCACGGTGCGGGCGCGGATGTCGCGGGCTCCGGCGCGGGGACGAGCCGACGACCCAAAGGTGCCGGCGCGCGTACGGCCACCTGGTCCTCGCCGTCCCGGCCGGCCAGCACCGCGCACAGCCCGTCCAGCGCGGGCCCGTCCAGCAGGTCCGGCAGGTCGACCAGGCCGCCCCAGCGCGGCGGGTGCTCCAGTGCCGCCACCCGGCCCAGGCCCCACACCTGGGCCTGCTCGGGGCGGACCTCCTCCGTGCCGTCGGCTGCCACCGCGCCGCGGGTGGCGCACCACAGGGGTGCGTCGATACCGCTGTCGCCCAGGGCCTGGAGCAGCAGCAGGGTCCCGGTCAGGCAGGCGTCGAGCATCGGCAGGCCCGGGCGGGGGCCCTGGGCCAGGGCCAGCAGCGACAGGACGCCCTCCAAGGAGCCGAACTCCGGGAGCAGCGATGCCAGTTCGGCGCGTTCGGCGGCGGCCCCGACCCGGATCACGGCCACGTCGGCGCCGTGCCCGGCGAGCGCCTGTTCGCAGGCGAGTGCGGTGTCCTCGGCACCGGGTCCGTCCGGGGTGACGAGCAGCCAGCGGCCGGAGAGGCGGGGCTCCGCGGGCGCGGTGAGCGGCTCCCATGCGATGCGGTAGCGGCGGGGGCCGGCGGGGACATCGGTCTCCCGGCGGGAGCGCCGGGCGGCGGGGGCCGGGTCCGGCGCGGCCACCGGCCAGAAGCGCCTGCGCTGGAAGGCGTAGGTGGGCAGGTCGACCCGCTGCACGTCGGTGCCGCTCCAGCCCGCCGACCAGTCCACCGCCACGCCGCGCAGGTGCAGCGAGGCGAGTGCGGTGCGGACCGCGTCAGGCTCGCCGCGGCCGTCGCGCAGCAGCGGCACCGTCCCGGGGCCGCCGGGGCCGCCGGGGGTGGGGGTGGCGTCGGGGAGGCAGGCGTGGAGCATGCCGGACAGCACGCCGCCCGGTCCGAGTTCGAGGTACGTCGTCGCGCCCTCGGCCCGCAGCCGGCGGGCCCCTTCCAGGAAGCGCACGGTGCCCCGGACGTGGCGCACCCAGTGTTCGGGGGAACGGAGTTCCGCGGCCGTGGCCGTGCGCCCCGTCAGATTGGAGACGATCTCGATGCCGGGCGCGTGATAGGTCAGCGACTCGGCGACGTCCCGGAACGCGTCGAGCATCCCGTCCATCCGGGCGGAGTGGAACGCGTGGCTCACGCTCAGCCGGCGGGTGCGCCGTCCGCGGGAGCGGAACGCCCCGGCCAGGCGCAGCACCGCGTCCGCGTCACCGGACAGGACCACGGAGGTGGGCCCGTTGACGGCGGCGACGTCCACCGCGTCCCGGCCCGGGTCGCCGTCCGCTTCCGTCTCCGGGAGGGGGTGCCCGGTGCGGTCGTCCAGCAGGGCCTGGTGCACTTCCTCCTCGGTAGCCTCCACCGCCACCATCGCCCCGCCCTCGGGCAGTTCGTCCATCAGCCGGCCCCGGGCCGCTACCAGCGCGCAGGCATCGGGCAGGTCCAGCACGCCCGCCGCGTGGGCGGCGGCGAGTTCGCCGATGGAGTGCCCCATCAGCAGATCGGGCTGCACACCCCAGTGCTGCACGAGCCGGAACAGCGCCGTCTCCAGGGCGAACAACGCGGGCTGGGTGTACCGGGTGCGGTCGAGCAGCGCCGCACCGGGGGTTCCGGGCTCGGCGAACAGGATGTCGCGCAGGGGCAGGTCGAGGTGCGGGTCCAGGCCGGTCAGCACCTCGTCGAGGGCGTCGGCGAACACCGGGTCGTCGCGGTAGAGCTCCGCGCCGGCTCCGGCCCGCTGGCTGCCCTGTCCCGGGAAGAGGAAGGCGGTCCGGCCGGAGCGTACGGCGCCTCCGGTGAGCAGGTGGCCCGCTGCCGTGCCGCGCGCGAGTGCGATGAGCGAGCGTCGGACGGATGCCCGGTCCCGTCCCAGGACGGCGGCCCGGTGTTCGAGCGGGGCCCGTCCTGTGGCGAGCGAGTAGGCGACGTCCGCCAGTTCGGCGTCCGGGTCGGCATCGAGCCGGCTCACCAGCCGCCCGGCCTGTGCCCGCAGGGCCTCCGGTGTGCCCGCCGAGAGCAGCAGCGGCACGGGCGGGGCGGCACGGCGCGCGGTGGCCGTCGTGGCGGTGTCCGGGGCGGGTACGGCCGAGATGTCGGTCCGCTCGGGGGCGGGCGCTACCGCGACGGCCGGTGCCTGCTCGATGATCGCGTGCACGTTGGTGCCGCTGATGCCGAACGACGACACGCCTGCCCGGCGCGGGTTCCCGGTCTCCGGCCACGGGGTGTGCGCGGTGAGCAGGCGGATCGCACCGTCGGACCAGTCGACGTGCGGGTTCGGCGTCCCGGCGTGCAGGGTTCCCGGCAGTTCGCCGTGGCGGATGGCCAGCACCATCTTCATCACTCCGGCCACCCCGGCCGCCGCCTGGGTGTGCCCGATGTTCGACTTCACGGAGCCGAGCCACAGCGGCCGGTCCGCGGGGCGCGCCGGCCCGTGGACGGCCTGGAGCGCCTGCGCTTCGATGGGGTCGCCGAGCTTCGTGCCGGTGCCGTGGGCCTCGATCGCGTCGATCTGGTCGGCGCGCAGCCCGGCGTCGGCCAGCGCGGCACGGATGACCTGCTGCTGGGACGGGCCGTTGGGGGCGGTGAGCCCGTTGCTGGCGCCGTCCTGGTTCACGGCGGTGCCGCTGATCAGCGCGAGTACGGGGTGGCCGTGGCGCAGGGCGTCGCTGTGGCGCTCCAGCAGCAGCACTCCCGCGCCCTCGCCCCAGCCCGTGCCGTCCGCGTCCGCCGAGAACGCCTTGCACCGTCCGTCGGCGGCGAGCCCGCGCTGACGGCTGAACTCCACGAAGAGCCGCGGGGTGCTCATCACCGTCACCCCGCCCGCGAGGGCCTGCTCGCAGTCGCCGCGCCGCAGTGCCTGCACGGCCAGGTGGAGCGCCACCAGCGACGAGGAGCACGCGGTGTCGACGGTGAGCGAGGGTCCCTGGAGGCCGAGGACGTAGGACAGCCGCCCGGACAGCACGCTGGCCGTGTTCCCGGTCAGCAGATGCCCCTCGGACACGCCCTCGGCGCCCTGCAGCAGCGAAGAGTAGTCCTGGCCGTTGGTACCGATGTAGACGCCGACCTGCCGGTCCTTCAGCGCGGTCGGGTCCTGCCCGGCGCCCTCGACCGCCTCCCAGGCGGTCTCCAGGAGCAGCCGCTGCTGCGGGTCCATGGCCAGGGCCTCGCGCGGCGAGATGCCGAAGAACTCCGCGTCGAACTCGGGGGCGTCGTGCAGGAAGCCGCCCTGCCTGCTGTACGTGGTGCCGGCGTGGTCGGGGTCGGGGTCGTACAACCCCTCGGTGTCCCAGCCCCGGTTCGACGGCCAGTCGCCGACGGCGTCAGTGCCCTTCGAGAGCAGGTGCCAGAAGTCCTCGGGCCCTGCGACCCCGCCGGGGAAGCGGCAGCCCATGCCGACGATCGCGATCGGCTCGTTGCCGCCGGGTGCCGCCGCCCGGCTCGCCCCGGCATCGACGGAGCCGGCGGGCCCGGCGGTGCCGCTCGCGGCGTCCGGCAGGTCCAGGTCCGCGAGCAGCCGGTCGGCCAGTGCCGACGGTGTGGGATGGTCGAACAGGACGGTGGCGGGCAGGGCCAGTCCGGTGACGGCGGCGAGCCGGTTGCGCAGCTCCACCGCCGTCAGCGAGTCGAAGCCGAGCGCGGAGAACGCCTTTCCGGGCTGGACCGTGTCGACGTCGGGGTGGCGCAGGACCGTCGCCGCGTGGGTGCGTACCAGTTCGGTGAGGGTCCTGACCCGGTCCTCGTGGCGCGGCAGTACGGCGATCTGCTGCCGCAGGGCGTCGGCGGAGTCGCCGCCTTCCCGGGCCGCCGACGGTGCGGTGGCATCCGGGACGGGCCTCTCGGCAGCCGGGTCCGGTATCCCGTGGAGGAGGGCGGCGGTCCACCGCCCCCTGCCCGCGGTGAAGCGCCTCCAGTCGACATCGGCGACCACGACCAACTCGTCGTCCTCCGCGAGTGCCCGGCCGATCGCGGTGACGGCCGTTTCGGGCTCCATCACCGGCATGCCGAAGTCCCGCAGCCGTGCGGCGACCTCGTCCGCCAGCATGCCAGGCCCGGCCCAGGCGCCCCAGGCCACGGACGTGCCGGGCAGCCCGGCGGCCCGGCGGGCGGCGACGAGTGCGTCGACGGCCGCGTTGGCGGCCGCGTAGTTGCCCTGCCCGGCGTTGCCCACGACGCCCATCACGGACGAGAACACCACGAAGGCCGACAGGTCGAGACCCGCGGTGGCCTCGTGCAGGTTCCGGGCGGCGGTCAGCTTGGCGCGCAGCACCACGGCGAGCCGCGCGGGGTCCAGCGCGTCGAGCACACCGTCGTCGAGGACGCCGGCCGCGTGGATGACGGCGGACAGCGGGCATCGCGCCGGGATGTCGGCGATCAGCGCCGCCAGTGCGGCCGGGTCTGCGACATCGCAGGCAGCAAAGGTCACTTCGGCGCCCAGCTCCGTCAGTTCCGTCCGCAGCGCGTCCGTACCGGGTGCGTCGGCACCGCGGCGGCTGACCAGCAGCAGCCGCTCCGCGCCCTGGCCCGCGAGCCAGCGCGCCGTGTGCGAGCCGACGCCACCGGTGCCACCGGTGACGAGGACCGTGCCCTGCCATTGCGGTCGCTTCCGCACGGCCGCGCCACCCTGACGGGCTCTCGGCGGCACGGACGACGCGGGCCGGAGACGGCGTCCGTGGACCCCGGTGGAGCGCACCGCCACCTGTTCCTCGTCGGCCGCGGCTCCCGCGAGCACCGCGCACAAGCGGCGGGCGGCCCGTACGTCCAGCACCTCGGGCAGGTCGATCAGACCGCCGCGGCGATGCGGGTGCTCCAGCGCCAGCGTCCGGCCCAGGGCGGCGGACGCGGCCTGGCCGGCCGGGCCGGGCCGCTCGGCGCCGCCCAGGACCGCCAGCCCCTTCGTCAGGATCCAGAGCCGGGCCGCGCTGCCCGCGCCCTCCAGGCCCGCGTCCTCCAGCGCCTGGGCCAGCGCGAGGGTCAGCGCCGGACCACCGGGCAGGTCGGGGTGGTCGGGATGGGGGCGCTCCTCCCAGGACAGCAGGGACAGCACCCCGGCGATCGGCTGCTCCCCGGCGGTCTCGGTGAGCAGGGCGGCCAGTTGTTCGCGGGTCGCGCCCGGATCGGCGACGACGCACGGGAGGAGGTCGGCTCCGGCCTCGCCGAGGGTGTCCAGGACGGCCGCCGCGTCGTCGCCCTCGGGACGCAGGGCGAGCCAGCGACCGGGGAGGCCGTCCGCCGGCGCGACCGACAGGGGCGCCCAGGCGACGTGGTAGCGCCAGGACTCCGCCTTCCGCTCGCGGTTCCTGGTGGAGCGCCAGATCGCCAGCGCGGGCAGGACCTCGTCCAGGGCGGCCCGGCCGACCCCGAGGATGTCGGCGAGCCGGGCGGGGTCCTGCCGCTCCAGGTCGTCCCAGCGGTCCTCGGCGGGCGCGGCCGGGACGGCGGCGGGGGCCGTCAGCCAGTAGCGGGTGCGCTGGAACGCGTACGTCGGCAGCTCGACCCGCCGCGCCCCCGGGAACGCCCCCGACCAGTCCACCCCCAGCCCGCGCTCCCAGCCGCGGCCGACCGCGAGCAGCACCTGCGCCGGACCGCCCTCCCCCCGGCGCAGCGTCCCCAACACCGCGGCGTCCGCGCCCGCGGCCTCCACCGACTCCCCCACCGCCACGCCCAGCACCGGGTGCGGGCTGGACTCGACGAAGAACCGGTGCCCGGCCGCGAGGAGCGCGCGGGTCGCCCGCTCGAACTCGACGGTCTCCCGCAGGTTTCGGTACCAGTACTCGGCGTCCAGCGCCTCGGTGTCCAGCAGGCCGCCGGTCACGCTGGAGTAGAACGGCACCGCGCCCGAGAGGGGGGTGACGCCGTTCAGGTCGGCGAGCAGCCGCTCGCGGATCTCCTCCACGTGCGCGGAGTGCGACGCGTAGTCGACCTCGATCAGCCGCGCCCGCACCCCCTCCTCCACGAGTTCCGCCACCAGCGCGGCGACCGCGTCCGCGTCACCCGACACCACCGTCGACGACGGTCCGTTCACCGCCGCCACCGACAACCGGCCCCCGATCCGCTCCCGGACCGCCTCCACCGGCAGCGGCAGCGACGCCATCCCTCCACGCCCCGCCACCGCCCCCACCGCACGCGACCGCAGCGCCACCACCCGCGCGCCGTCCTCCAGGCTCAGACCGCCCGCCACCACGGCGGCCGCGATCTCCCCCTGCGAGTGACCGACCACCCCGTCCGGGACGACCCCGAACGAACGCCAAACCTCCGCGAGCGACACCATCACCGCCCACAGCACCGGCTGCACCACGTCGACCCGCGCCAACAGCTCCTCCGAGCCCAGCGCCTCCCCCAACGACCAATCCGTGTACGGTGCCAGCGCCCGCTCACACTCGGCCATCCGCGCCGCGAACACCTCGGATGCGCCCAGCAGCTCCATGGCCATCCCGACCCACTGCGAACCCTGGCCCGGGAACACCATCGCCACCCGGCCGGACACCAGCCCACCGCCGGACACCGCAGCGCCCCGCGCCAGCGCGGTCACGCCGTCGAGCAGGTCGCTCCGGTCCGTGCCCACCAGCACCGCGCGGTGTCCGAAGGACGTGCGGCCCACCGTCAGCGAGTAGCCGATGTCCGCCGCGTCGAGGCCGGGTTCCGCCGCCACCCGCGCGGCCAGTGCCGCCGCCTGCGCGCGCAGCGCCTCCGGGGTGCGCGCCGACAGCGGCCACAGCACCGTCCCCGGACGCGGGGCATCCGCCGCCGCCTCGTCGGCCGGGGCCTGTTCGAGGATGACGTGGGCGTTGGTGCCGCTGATGCCGAACGAGGACACGCCGGCCCGGCGCGGGCGTCCCGTGTCGTCCCATTCCCGGGCCTCGGTCAGCAGCCGACCGGCGCCCGCCGACCAGTCCACCTCGGGCGTCGGGCCGTCCACGTGCAGGGTCTTGGGCATCACGCCGTGCCGCATCGCCAGCACCGACTTGATCACCCCGCCCACGCCCGCCGCGGCCTGGGAGTGGCCGATGTTGGACTTCAGCGAGCCGATCCACACCGGCCGCTCGGCGGGCCGGTCCTGCCCGTAGGTGGCCAGCAGCGCCTGCGCCTCGATCGGGTCGCCCAGGCGGGTGCCGGTGCCGTGCGCCTCCACCACGTCCACGTCCGAGGACGTCAGCCCCGCGTCCACCAGCGCCGCCCGGATCACCCGCTGCTGCGACGGGCCGTTCGGCGCCGTCAGACCGTTGCTCGCACCGTCCTGGTTCACCGCCGAGCCGCGGATGACGGCCAGCACCGGGTGCCCGTTGCGCCGCGCGTCCGACAACCGCTCCAGCAGCAGCATGCCCACGCCCTCGGCCAGGCCGAAGCCGTCGGCGCCCGCCGCGAACGCCTTGCAGCGGCCGTCCGGGGCGAGTGCGCCCTGCCGGCTGAACTCCACCAGCATGCCGACCGTGGACATCACGGTCGCGCCGCCGGCCAGCGCCAGCGAGCACTCGCCCGAGCGCAGCGCCCGGGCCGCCAGGTGCAGGGCCACCAGCGAGGACGAGCAGGCCGTGTCCACGGTGACCGCCGCCCCCTCCAGGCCGAGGGTGTAGGCCAGGCGGCCCGACGCGACGCTCCCGGTGTTGCCGGTCAGCAGGTGGCCGCCCTCGTCGGCGCCCTGTTCGAGGGATGGGCCGTAGTCCATGGTCATCGCCCCGACGTAGACGCCCGTCGGGGTCCGCCGCAGGGTGGACGGGTCGATCCCGGCCCGCTCCAGTGCCTCCCAGGTGGTCTCCAGCAGCAGCCGCTGCTGCGGGTCCATCGCCGCCGCCTCGCGCGGCGAGATGCCGAAGAACTCGGCGTCGAAGTCGGCCGCGCCGGCGAGCGAGCCCGCCTCCCGCTGGTAGTACCGGCCCGGGGTGCCGGGCGCGGGGTCGTACCGTCCGGCGGTGTCCCAGCCGCGATCGCCGGGCAGCGCGGAAACGGCGTCGGCGCCCATCGACACCAGTTCCCAGAGTTCGTCGGGGCTGCCGACCCCGCCGGGGTAGCGGCAGCCCATGCCGACGATCACCACGGGGTCGTCGTCCGCGGCCCGCCGCACCGGCGCGTCCGCGTCCGTGCGCCGCTCCGGCCGGTCGCCGCCGCCGATCCGGGCGTGGAGGTACGCGGCCAGGGCCGCCGGGGTCGGGCAGTCGAAGACGGCCGTCGCCGGGATGCGCAACGCCGTCGCCGCGCTCAACCGGTTGCGCAGCTCCACGGCGGTGACGGAGTCGAACCCAAGGTCGAGGAAGGCCAGGTCGGCGGGGACCGGTTCGGACCGCCCGGTCAGCGCGGCGACCTCCTCGTCCACCAGCCGCACCAGGGCGGCGCGGCGCTCCACCGCGTCCAGGCCGACCAGCTCCGCGCGGAACGCGCTGCCGGCGTCCCGGGGGCCGTCCGCGCGGCCGGTCCCGTCCGTGTTCGCGTCCGTGTCCGTCGGGGCGGGCGCCGCGAGCGCCGCCAGGACGGCGGCCGGCAGTTCCGGCAGCCGGGTGGGCCGCGCTTCCGGCCCCGGCTCCGGCTCCGGCTCCGGCTCCGGCTCCGGGGTGACGCCGTGCACGTACAGCTCGCCGAGCGAGGTCAGGAACCGGCTCGGACCGCCCTGGTCCCGGCGCAGCGTGCCGAGGACGGCGGCCTGCGCGCCGTGTTCCTCCGCGCAGTCGGTGAGGGCGGCGGTCAGCACGGGGTGCGGGCTGACCTCCAGCAGGACACCGTACCCGTCCCGCAGCAGGGCCCCGGCCGCCTGCTGGAACCTGACCGGGTTGCGCAGGTTACGGCACCAGTAGTCGGCGTCCAGGACCGGGGCGTCAAGCCGTCCCCCGGTCAGGCCGGAGTAGTAGGGCAGGTGCGCCGTGCGGGGCCGGATCGGTGCGAGGTCGGCGCGCATCCGGGGGACGATCGCGTCGATGTGGGGGGAGTGGGCGGCCAGGCCCACCGCGACCCGCCGCGCGTGCACCCCGGCCGAGGCCAGGTCGGCGAGGAGTTCGGCCGCGGCGTCGCGGTCGCCGGAGACGATCACGGACCGCGGACCGTTGTGCGCGGCGACGACGAGGCGGCCGTCCCAGCGGCGCAGCCGCGGTTCGACCTCGCCGGCCGGGGCCATCACGGAGACCATGTCGCCCTGCCCGGCCAGGGTCGCCTGGGCCTGGCTCCAGCGGGCGACCACCCGCGCGGAGTCGTCCAGGGAGAGCGCGCCGCTGACCGCGGCGGCGGTGACCTCGCCGACGCTGTGGCCGAGCACGGCGGCCGGTTCCACGCCGCGGGAGCGCCACAGCCCGGCGAGCGACACCGTCACGGCGAACAGCAGGGGCTGCACCACGTCGGCCCGGTCCCCGGCGGGCGCGCCCGGCGCGTCCGGGTCGCGGAGCACGTCGATCGGCGACCAGTCGAGGAACGGTTCCAGGGCCTGCGCGCAGGCGTCCATGCGGTCGCGGAACACCGCGGAGGCGTCCAGCAGGTCCACCGCCATCCGGGGCCACTGCGCGCCCTGGCCGGGGAACACGAAGGCGACCCGGCGACCCGGCGCCGCCGCGCCCTCCACCAGGCCGGACGTGCTCCTGCCGTCGGCGAGCGCGTCCAGCCGCCGCAGGAACCCGTCCCGACCGTCGGCCACCAGTGCCGCCCGCCGGCTCCCCTCGGAGGCGGCGCGCGCCAGGGCGAGCGCGACGTCCCGGGGGCTCCAGTCGTCCCGACCGGCCAGGTACCCGTGCAGGCCGCGGGCGCCGGCCGCCAGCGACTGCCTGCCGCTGCCGGCCAGTGTCCACAGCAGCGGTGCTTCCGTACCGTCGGGGTGCGTCATCGTGACTTCGGACTCCTTCACGGCGATCAGGACCATCAGTCGCCGGACCGTGGCGGAGTACCCGCTCCCACGGGTCGCGCGCCGACCGGGACGCCTTCGTCATGCCCGGCGTGTACCACCACCGGACGTGCGACGTCGATCTTGCCCAAGTCGCATAGCGTCCCGATAGCGCAGGCCGCGACACGGTGCGGGTACGGGGGGCGGGTCGCGGCGCAGCGGGAGAGCCGCGCGCACCCCGTGGGCCGGGTCAGCCGTCCGTTCCGGCGGACCGCTGCGGGCCCGGAGTTCGCACCCCCAGCTCCCGCCAGATCCCGTCCAGTGCCGCGATGAACTCCTCGACCTCCGCGGACTGGTGGGCGGCGCCAGGCGCGCTCCTGAGGATCTCCTGGCCCGTACGCACGCTCGGCGCGTTGATGGCCTTCACGTAGATGCCGTGGCGTTCCAGCAGAAGGGCGGAGATCCGCTGGGCGAGTGCGCCCGCCACGACCGCCGGTGACAGGGCAGTGGTGAGGGTGAAGGAGCGGGACAGGCCGCAACACACACCGTGGCCAGCAGAGAAAGGAGAAACTGACCGCAGGGATCTGCTGGAATGAGTCCGATTACATTTTCACCGACGCCTATGGGCGTCCGCTGCGCCCGGACTACAGCGGCCACGTCTTCCAGAACATGGTGCGCAGAAGCGGCCTGCCGCCTATAAAACTGCCGGACGCGCACCTGACTAGCTGTACTGTCACCTCCG
The DNA here is from genome assembly GCF_055580145.1 of Kitasatospora sp. NPDC032121. Lineage (NCBI taxonomy): Bacteria > Bacillati > Actinomycetota > Actinomycetes > Kitasatosporales > Streptomycetaceae > Kitasatospora > Kitasatospora sp. NPDC032121. The sequence goes on from NZ_JBVILX010000012.1 coordinate 132,168, forward strand.
GACGGCACCGGCCTCGTGGAAGTGGAGGTGGGCTACCAGCGGCCGCGCGGCGGTGGGTTGAGCTTGGCGGCGAGGGCCGAGAGGAAGGTCGGGAGCTTGTCGACCATGGCCTTGGGGACCGGGGTGGTCTGGACGCTGCCCTGCCGCACGTCCTCGACGAGAAGCGTGTAGGTGCCGTTCTCCTCGACGAGTTCGGCGACGAAGAGCAGTGTTCGGGTGGAGATCTCCATCGGGGGTCCTAGGCTTGGGTGTCGTTGAGCCAGGCGGTCCACGCCTGGGTGGCCTGCTGCCCGTCGGTCTTCTCGGCGAACAGGTGGTGACCGAGCCAGATCGGCCAGTTCCAGGTGCTGCCGTTGAAGAAGCGGTAGAGCGCGTCCGGTCCGCGCAGGCCGATGAAGTCGGGGTCCAGCCAGTCCACGACCACCTCCTCCGAGCGGTCGCCGGGGCCCGGGAGGGCGAGGGTGAACCGGTCGCCGACGGCCGCGTCGTCGGCGAGGCCCAGTCGGCGGCGCAGGGCCACGAAGTCCGCCGGGTCGGAGGTGCGTTCGGGCCGCTCGGCCTTGACGTAGACGGCGGGACGGTCGGCGAAGTGCCGCAGGTACTCGGCGAGGCCATGCTGGTAGAAGTCGACGTGCCGCTCGGCCGCCGCCGCTTTGTTGTCCCAGGTCTCGTCCCAGACGCCCTCGTGGATCCAGTGGATTCCCATGCGCAGGTGGCTGGTCATGGCGTCGACCGGGTCGATCAGGTAGGTGAGCGTGTTGGAGAAGCCGTTGTCCATGGCCACCCGGATGGCGAAGTGCCGCGGCGGCTCCCAGACCTGTACGGTGCCGTCGCCCCGCGAGACCCTGCCGCCGACGTGCGGCTCGATCTCCATGGTGTAGAGCCAGCCCAGGTTTCCGGCGGCGGTGGCGACGGCGTGCCAGACCTGGTCGGGGGTGGCGGGCAGGTCCTGCTCCCGTCGCACCTCGAACTCTCGGGCCATGGTCGGTGCTCCTTCGTCGTCGTTCGGTGATTCGGTCGTTCGGTGATTCGGTCGTTCGGTGGTCGATCGGTCGTCAGTAGGTCAGCGGGAGGGCGACGAGCCGCCGTTGCAGCGGGTTGGGCCGCCAGTCGAGGGTCGCTCCTCGCGCCAGTCCGAGCCGTGGGAGACGGCGGACCAGCGTGCCGATCGCCACCTCCGTCTGGAGCTTGGCCAGCGGGCCGCCGAGGCAGAAGTGCGGGCCGATGCCGAAGCTCAGGTGCCGGTTTCCCGGGCGGGCCAGGTCGAGCCGGTCGGGGGCCTCGAAGCGCTCGGGGTCGCGGTTGGTCGCGGCGAGGAACAGGTAGACCAGTTCGCCCTCGCGCAGCGTCCGGCCGCCGATCTCCAGGTCCTCGGCGACGACCCGGACGATCGCCTGGGTCGGCGTGTCGTAGCGGGTCAGTTCGTCGACAGCGGTGCGGATCATCGCCGGCTCCGCGCGCAGCCTGGCCAGCTGGTCGGGGTGGCGCAGCAGGGCGAGCATGCCGTTGCCGACGAGGTGGGTGGTGGTCTCGTCGCCCGCGGTGATCAGGACGAAGCAGGTGGAGAGCAGTTCCGCGTCGGTGAGCCGGTCGTCCTGGGCCTGGGTGGCGACCAGGGCGCTGATCAGGTCGTCGCCCGGGTCGGCACGGCGGCGGCGGACGAGCCGGGCGAGGTACTCGTCGAACTGGTCGATCGCCTCCTCGGACTTGTCGATGTCCTCGCCGATCCGGCCGAAGCGGCGGAACCAGGCCTTGACCTGCGGGCGGTCCTCGGGCGGGATGCCGAAGAGCTCGCAGACGACGGACAGCGGTAGCGGGGCGGCGACGGTCTCGATCAGATCCATGGTCGGCCCGGCCGCGACCGCCTTGTCGACGAGCCTGTCGACGATCCGCTGGATGCCGTCGCGCAGGGCTTCGACGCGCCGCGCGGTGAAGGCGCGGTTGGCGAGCTTGCGCAGCCGGGCGTGGTCCGGCGGGTCGGTGTTGGTCATCACCCGGCCGAGCCGGTCGGTGAGCCGGCCGAACGCCTTGAGGTCGCCGCCGAGCGCTTCGTAGGCGCGGGTCATCCGGTCGCGGTCGTTGGACAGCCGATGGTCGCTCAGGGAGGCCTCGACGTCGGCGTACCGGGTGAGGTACCAGATGCCCTGGGCGCTGCGGTGGACGGGGCTCTCGCGCCGCATCCGGGCGTAGACGGGGTACGGGTCCCGCCGGGCTTCGGGGGTGAGCAGGTCCGCCGCGTGGTCGTGGGGCTGGGCGAGGCCCGCCGTGGGGCGGGCCTCGTCCGTGGTTCGGGTCGGGTTCACGTCGGCCGCTCTACTGCCCGGCGTTCATGGCGTCGATGAGGCTCTTGGGCCGCATGTCGGTCCAGTTCTGCTCGACGTACTCCAGGCAGGCGGCGTGGGTGTCGGGGCCGTGGGCGGTGGTCCAGCCGGCCGGGACGTCCGCGAACCGGGGCCAGAGCGAGTGCTGGTTCTCGTCGTTGACGAGCACGAGGAAGGTGCCGTCCTGGTCGTCGAAGGGGTTGGTCATGGGTCAGTCCTCCTGATCGGGGATGGTGGTGTCGTCGGTGGTCCCGGCGAGGCGGGCGGCCAGGATCGGCCCGATCTGGGCCAGTGAGCCCTGCTGGGTCATCCGGTCGTGGCGGGTCGTGATGTCGTGGGAGTCGATCCGCCCGGCGACGTAGCGCTGCCAGATCCCGGCGCCGGCCGAGTCGTCGGTGCGGTCGATCGTGGAGTTGAACAGCAGCAGGTCGCCCTCGAAGTGGCCCGGGGTGTGGGCGATCGCGAGCCTGGCATTGTTGATCATGATCTCGACGACGGCCCCGATACGCCGTTCGTCCAGGCAGGCCAGGGCGCTGCCGCGCCGGGCGAGGATCTCGGCGACCTCGGCGTGGGTCAGCGGGCCGTCGCCGAGCTCCTCCGGATCGCAGTCCATGATCCCGACGAGGATGTCCCGTTCCTCGGGCACGGGCACGTCGTCGAGGTCGAGGTCCTGTACCGGGTAGGCGTCCAGGACGGCCAGCAGGTCGGTCCGCTCGCCCCGCGCCTGGAACTCGCAGGCGATCGCGTGGGCGATCAGGCCGCCCGCGGACCAGCCGAGCAGGTGGTAGGGGCCCTCGGGCTGGACCTTGCGGATCTGGTCGGCGTAGTCGGCCGCCATCTCCTCGTACGAGCCGGGCAGCGCCTCGGGGCGGGCGAGGCCGCGCGCCTGGAGCGCGTGGACCGGGCGGTCCGGGCCGATGTGGTTCAGCAGCCCGGAGTACGACCAGCTGATGCCGCCGCCGGGGTGGACGCAGAACAGCGGCGGAAGGCTGCCCGTGGGGCGCAGCGGCAGCAGTCCGTCGAAGGCGTCCTCGGGATCGCCGGTGGCCAGGCGCTCGGTGAGGCCGGCGACGGTGGGCGCCTCGAACAGGGTGCGCAGGCCGACGTGGACGCCCAGGGTCTCGCGGACCCGCGAGACCAGGCGGGCGGCCAGCAGCGAGTGCCCGCCGAGTTCGAAGAAGTCGTCGTCGATGCGGACCTGCTCGCGTCCGAGGATCTCGGCGAACAGCTCACACAGGAGCTGTTCCTGCGGGGTGCGCGGGCCGCGGCCGATGCCCGCTGTGCCGTACTCGGGCGCGGGCAGGGCGGCCCGGTCGAGCTTGCCGTTGGCGGTCAGCGGCAGCCGGTCGAGGGTGACAAAGGCCGAGGGCACCATGTAGTCGGGCAGGTCGCGGCCGAGCCGGCGGGCGAGTTCGTCCGGTTCGGGCGCGTCCTCGGTGGCGGGCACCAGGTAGGCGACCAGGCGCCGGTCGCCGGGCCGGTCCTCGCGGGCGACGACGGCCGCCTGGGCGATGCCGGGGCAGGTGGCGAGGGCGGCCTCGACCTCGCCGGGTTCGATCCGGAAGCCGCGGAGCTTGACCTGGTCGTCGGCCCGGCCGACGAACTCCAGGGTGCCGTCCGCCAGCCACCGGGCGAGGTCCCCGGTCCGGTACATCCGCCCGCCGTGCCCGTCACCGGGCCGGGGACGCCCCCCTGCCACCGGGTCGGGGGCGAGGGGCCCGCCCGTCGGGAAGGGGCAGGCGACGAACCGCTCCGCCGTCAGGCCGGGGCGGGCCTGGTAGCCCCGGGCCACGCCGGTGCCCGCGAGGTACAGCTCGCCGGCCACGCCGGCGGGCACGGGTTGAAGGGCGGCGTCGAGCACGTACGCCCGCATGTCCGCCATCGGCCGGCCGATCGGCACGGTCGCGGCGTGGGCGGGGAGCGCGCGGACGCGGTGGTGAGCGGCGAAGGTGGTGGTCTCGGTCGGGCCGTAGCCGTTGGTCACGGCGAGGTCCGGGCAGACCGCCAGGACGCGCGCGACGGCGGCGGGCGGGACGACGTCGCCGCCGGTCCACACCTCGCGGACCCCGGCGACCAGCTCAGGCCGCTCCTCGGCCACCAGCCGGAACAGCCCGGCCGTCAGCCACAGTCCGGTCACCCCGTGGTCGGCCACCGCCGCGCCGATCAGGTCGAGTTCGAGCCGCCCGGGCGGTGCGACGACGACCGTCCCGCCGCCGAGCAGCGGCACCCACAGTTCGTACGTCGAGGCGTCGAAGGCCGTCGGCGAGTGCATCAGCACCCGCTCGTGCCCGCCACCGCCGAAGCACGGGGCGAGTGCGAGGGCCGCCACGTCGCGGTGGGTGACACCGACGCCCTTCGGTCGGCCGGTCGAGCCGGAGGTGTACATCACGTACGCCAACTGCTGGTAATCACACGCGAGTTCCGGGTCGGAGTCGTCGGACTCGCTCCGGCTCAGCGCGGTCAGCACGTCCCCGGTGAGAACCAGCGCGGCGCCGGTCTCCCGGACGATCAGGTCGGTCCGGGAGGACGGGAACCGGGGGTCGAGCGGGACGTACGCACCGCCCGCCTTGACGATCGCCAGGATCGCGACGACGAGGTCCGCCGAGCGCTCCAGCAGCACCGCCACCGGGGTCTCCGGCCGCACGCCCTGCCCGATCAGGGCCCTGGCCAGCCGGTTGGCCCGCCGGTCGAGCTCCCGGTACGTCAGCTCGGCTCCGTCCGTGACGACCGCCACCGCGTCCGGCGTCGCCGCCACCCGGCGGGCGAACAGCTCCGGCAGACCCGCCTCGGGCAGTTCGGCCGCGGTCCGGTTGAACCCGACCAGGAGGTCGTGGCGCTCCTCGTCGGACAGCAGGTCGAGTCGTCCGATCGGCCGGTCCGGCTCGGCTGCGGCCGCGCGCAGCAGTCGCACAAAGCGGGCGAACAGCCGCTCCACGGTGTCCGGGTCGAACAGGTCGGTCGCGTACTCCACGACGCCGAGCACGCCCGCCGGGCTGCCGTCCGGCCCGTACCGCTCGGCCAGGCTGACCGTCAGGTCGACCCGCGCGGTGCCGGTGGGGGCCTCCAGATAGGCGGTCTCCAGGCCCGGCAGGGCGAACTCGCCCTCCGGCGCGTTCTGCAGGGCGAGCATGACCTGGAACAGGGGGTGGTGGGCCAGCGACCGGGCGGGGTTCACGGCCTCGACCAGGTATTCGAAGGGCACGTCCTGGTGGGCGTACGCGGCGAGCGCCTTCTGCCGGACCCGGCCGACCAGTTCGGCGAAGCCGGGGTCGCCGCCGGTGTCGGTGCGCAGCACCAGGGTGTTGACGAAGAATCCGACGAGGTCGTCCAGCGCCTGGTCGGTACGCCCGGCGATCGGGCTGCCCACGGGGATGTCGGTGCCGGCGCCGAGCCGGGTGAGCAGGGCGGCGAGACCGGCCTGGAGCACCATGAACATGCTGGCGCCGTGTGCGGTGGCCAGGTCCCGGAGCTCCCGGTGCAAGCCTGCGTCGAGGCGGACCTCGATCCGGTCGCCTCGCTGGGAGGCCTCGGCCGGCCGGGGCCGGTCGGCGGGCAGCCGGACCTGGTCCGGCAGGCCTTCCAGCTCCTGCTTCCAGTAGTCGAGTTGCCGGGCGAACAGGCTGTCCCGATCGGCGGCCTCACCGAGCAGGTCGCGCTGCCAGAGGGTGTAGTCGGCGTACTGGACCGGCAACGGGGACCACTGCGGCTCCTCGCCCCGGCAGCGGGCCGCGTAGGCGGCCGCCAGGTCCCGGGAGAGCGGGCCCATCGACCAGCCGTCGGCGGCGATGTGGTGCACCACGACCAGCAGGACGTGGCGTTCGGGGGCGAGGGCGTACAGCTCGGCGCGGATCGGCGGTTCGGCGGCGAGGTCGAAGCCGCGCTGAGCGCCCTCGGCGAGCCGGCCTGCCAGCTGCCCCTCTTCGAGCTCGGTCACGGGCAGTTCCGGGAGCGCCGCGTCCAGCAGGTGCTGGTACGGCACGCCGTCCGCCTCGCGCAGGACGGTCCGCAGGCTCTCGTGCCGCGCGGACACGTCCGCGAGGGCCGCCCGCAGCGCCGACCGGTCGAGCGGGCCGTCGAGGCGCAGCGCCAGCGGCATGTTGTAGGTGGCGCTCGGCCCGTCCATCCGGTGGAGGAACCAGAGGCGGCGCTGGGCGAAGGAGAGGGGGATCAGCTCGGGGCGCGGCCGCGAGGTCAGCGCGGGCCGCCGGGTGACGGAGCCGTCGAGGCGGGCCGCGAGGGCGGCCGCGGTGGGGTGCTCGAAGAGCGTCCGGACCTCCACGTCGGTGCCGAGGACGGCCCGGATCCGGGAGGCCAGCCTCGTCGCCAGCAGTGAGTGCCCGCCGAGGTCGAAGAAGCTGTCGTCGACGCCCACCCGGGGCAGTCCGAGCAGGTCGGCGAAGAGCTCGGTGAGCAGCTGCTCCTGCGGGGTGCGCGGCGCCCGGCCGCCTGCGGCCGCCCCCAGGTCGGGGGCGGGCAGGGCACGGCGGTCGAGCTTGCCGCTGGGGGTCAGCGGCAGCGCGTCGAGGACGACGAAGGCCGAGGGCACGAGGTAGTCGGGCAGGCGCTCACGCAGCCGGTCTCGCAGGTCGCCGATCAGGGCGCCGCTGGTGCGGCTGCCGGTCGGGCGGTTGGTGAGCGAGGACAGCGCGGTGCCGGATGGCCGCGAGAGCCGGTGGGTATCGACGGGGGCGTCGGCCGGTCCGTCGACGAACAGCACGTCGAGGGCGTCGGGCGCGCCGGCCGACCAGGTGAGGTGCACCCGGCGGCCGAGGTCCTCGCCGAGGGCGTGGAAGTCCTCCGGGTCGGGCAGGCCGGGGTCGTCCGGACCGTGCAGCCGGTCCAGCAGCTCGGCGAGCGTGCCGTCGCCGTTCCGCACCGCCCGGGCCAGCGCGGCCTCGCGGACGACGCGCCGGTTCGGCACGCCCGTGAGGCGCAGCGGGCCGGTGCCGTCACGGCCGAGCAGGTCGCGCAGCTCCGTGAGGTCGGCGACGTCCCGGCCCCACGCGACGTCCCGCGGCTCGACCGGCGCGGCCGGCCGCTTGTACAGGGTGACGTCGTAGCGGTGACGGGTCAGCTCGTTGTGGTGCCGGCCGCGCTTGACCTCGACGCGGACGGCACCGATGCCGGTGTCACCATCGGTGTCGTGGTCCCGGTCGCGCAGGACGGTGAAGAAGTCCGGATCGACGAGGAGTTCCTTTTCCACGAGGAGCGCCTGCTCCACCGCCCGCCGCACGGACGCCAGGTCGGCGCCGTCGGCGGCCCGGTGCAGCTGGACGGCGGTGGCGAGCGGGCGCAACAGCCGCAGGTTGCGGACGTCACCGACGAAGAGCGCGCCGCCGGGGGCGAGCAGCCCCATCAGCTTCCGGATCACGTCGGCGAGGTAGTCGGCGGACGGGAAGTACTGCACCACCGAGTTGATCACGATGGTGTCGAACTCCCCGGCGGGCAGTCCGTCGGTGTCGTGCGCGGGGCGGGTCTCCAGTACGACCCGCTCGGCGAGACCGTCCTGCCCGGCCAACTGGGCGGCCAGCGCGTCGATCGCGGTGGCGGAGAAGTCCGTCGCCCGGTAGCTCTCGCAGTGCGGTGCGATCTGCGAGAGCAGCAGACCGGTGCCGACGCCGACCTCCAGCACCCGGCGCGGGCGCAGGGCCAGGATGCGGGCCACGGTGGCATCGCGCCACTCACACATCTGGTCGACCGGGATCGGGCTCGCGTCGTAGCTGCTGTTCCAGCCGAGGAAGTCCTGCCCGAAGTCGGCCTCCCCGGGGGTGATGGGCAGGGCATCGTAGATGTCCCGCCACTCGTCCACGTGATCGGCTTCGAGGCCGCCGTCCCGGGCCGTGTCCTGGCGCGGGACGACGTAGCCGACCAGCCGGTCGTCCTTGGCCAGGACGGCGGCCTGGGCGACGTCGGGGTGCTCGGCGAGGGCCGCCTCGACCTCGCCGGGCTCGATCCGGAAGCCGCGCACCTTCACCTGGTCGTCGGCCCGGCCGACGAACTCCAGCTGGCCGTCGGTACGCCGACGGACCACATCGCCCGTACGGTACATCCGCGCACCCTCCGCGCCGAACGGGCAGGCGACGAAGCGCCCGGCCGTCGGAGCCGGCCGGTTCAGGTAGCCGCGCGCCAACCCGGCGCCTGCGACGTACAGTTCGCCCGGCACGCCGGGCGGCACCGGCCGCAGCCGCTCGTCCAGCACGTACACCCGGGCGTTGGTGATCGGGCGGCCGATCGGCGGCACACCCGAGCCGGGGGCGAGCGGGTCACTCATCGTCGCGCAGACCGTCGTCTCGGTCGGGCCGTACGCGTTGATCATCCGTCGCCCGGGTGCCCAGCGCGCCACCAGTTCCGGCGGGCACGCCTCCCCCGCGACCACCAGGGTGGACACGGTGACCGACTGTTCCGGTACGGCGGCGAGGACGGACGGCGGCACGGTCGCGTGGGTGACCGCGAGGGACGGGTCGGCCAGCGCGGCGACCGGGTCGGCCGCCGGGGGCAGCACCAGGGCGGCGCCGCGCAGCAGGGCGGTGTAGATCTCCGACACCGAGGCGTCGAAGCTGGGCGAGGCGAACTGGAGTACCCGGCTGTCGCGTTCGATCGCGAACCGCTCGATCTGCCCGGCGACCAGGCTCGCTACGCCGCCGTGGCCGACCACGACGCCCTTGGGCCGACCGGTCGAACCCGAGGTGTAGATCACGTAGGCCGGGTGCCGGACGTCGAGCGGGACGACCGGGTCGGTCTCCGGCCATTCGGAGGTCTCCGTCACCAGCGCCGGGTCGTCGACCACCACCACAGGGCGGGCGTCCTCCAGCATGAGACGGATCCGCTCCTGCGGGTACGCGGGATCCACCGGGAGGTACGCGGCCCCGGCCTTGAGGACGCCCAGGACGGCCACCACGGATTCGACCGACCGCGGCAGGGCCACGGCCACGATCCGCTCCGGACCGACTCCCCGGTCGATCAGGGAGTGCGCGAACCGGTTTGCCCGCTCGCTCAGTTGACGATAGGTCAGTTCCGTTCCACCGCAGACCAGTGCGACGGCGTCCGGGGTCGCCGCGACCTGTGCCGCGAAAGCGTCCGACACCGGTACGGCGCCCACCTCGCGGGCGGTCTCGTTGCCGCGCTCCAGGATCTCGTGCCGCTCCTCGGCGTCGAGGAGTTCGATGTGCCCGATCGGCTGGTCCGGATCGGCCGCGACCGCTTCCAGCACCAGCGTCCAGCGCCGGGCCAGCACGGCCACCGTGGACCGGTCGAACAGGTCGGTGGCGTACTCGACCCCGCCGACGATCCCGGCGGGGCTGCCGTCGGGGCCGAACCGCTCGCTCAGGTTGAAGCCGAGGTCGAACTTGGCCGTCCCGGTCGGCACCGCGAAGGTCTCCGCCCGCAGGCCGGGCAGGCCGAGCTCGCCCATCGGGGCGTTCTGCAGCGCGAGAATGGTCTGGAACAGCGGGTGGTGGGCCAGCGACCGGGACGGGTTCAGTACCTCCACCAGGTGCTCGAACGGCACGTCCTGGTGCGCGTACGCCGACAGCGCCGTCTCCCGCACCCGGCCCAGCAACTCCACGAACGACGGATCCCCACTCGTGTCCGTCCGCAGCACCAGCGTGTTCACGAAGAACCCCACCAGCTCGTCCAACGCCTCATCCGTACGACCCGCGATCGGCGAACCGATCGCGATGTCCGACCCCGCCCCCAACCGCGAATACAACGCCGCCAACCCCGCCTGCAACACCATGAACAGACTCGCCCCACTACGCCGCGCCAACCCCACCAGAGCCGCGTGCAGCTCAGCGCCGAGCTCCAGCCGGAGCTGGTCGCCGCGGTAGCTGGCGACGGCCGGCCGGGGCCGGTCGACGGGCAGCGGGATCCGCTCCGGGAGACCGGCCAACTGATCGGTCCAGTAGCCGAGTTGTTCGGCGAACCGGCTGCCCGGATCAGCCGGTTCGCCCAGCAGCTCGCGCTGCCACAGGGTGTAGTCGACGTACTGCACCGGCAGGTCCGTCCAGTCCGGCCCCCGGCCCTCGCAACGGGCCGCGTAGGCGGCGGCCAGGTCGCGCGCCAGCGGGCCGGTGGACCAGCCGTCGCCCGCGATGTGGTGCACGGCCACCAGCAGCACGTGCTCCTCCGGCCCGAGCACGAACAGCTCGGCCCGCATTGGTACTTCGGTCGCCAGGTCGAAGGGCCGCCGGGCCGCCTCGCCGAGCCGCCGGGCCAGCTCGTCCTCCACGACCTCGACCACCCGCACCCGCGGGCGGGCCTCGGCCGGGTCCAGGACCTGCTGGCAGGGCACGCCGTCGACCTCGGGGAACACCGTCCGCAGGCTCTCGTGCCGGGCCGAGACGTCGGCCAGTGCCTGGTCCAGTGCGTCCCGGTCCAGCACGCCGGAGAGCCGCAGGGCCAACGGGATGTTGTAGGTGGCGGAGGCGCCCTCCATCCGGTGCAGGAACCAGAGCCTGCGCTGCGCGAAGGACAGCGGCACCCGCTCCGGCCGCAGCCGGGCGGCCAGCGCCGGGCGGGCCTGACCGGCCTCGGCGAGGCGCTCGGCCAGCCCGGCCACCGTCGGGGCCTCGAACAGCACGCGAAGCCCGAGTTCGACGCCCAGCACCGTCCGCACCCGCGCGACCAGCCGGGTGGCGAGCAGCGAGTGCCCGCCCAGGTCGAAGAAGCCGTCGTCCGCGCCGACCTCGCCCAGGCCGAGCACCTCGGCGAAGAGTTCGGCGAGCAGCTGCTCCTGCGGAGTCCGCGGCCTGCGGCTGGCGCCACCTCGGGTAGCCTCCGGCGCTGGGAGAGCCGCGCGGTCCAGCTTCCCGCTCGGCGTCAGCGGCAGCGCGTCCAGCACCGTGAAGACGGCCGGCACCAGATATTCGGGCAGCCGCCCGAGCAGATGCCCGCGCAGCTGCGCCGGCGTGAGCCGGGCGGCCACCCGTGGGACGACGTAGCCGACGAGCCGGTCGTCGCGGGCGAGGACGGCGGCCTGCGCGACGTCGGGGTGCTCGGCGAGGGCCGCCTCGACCTCGCCGGGCTCGATCCGGAAGCCGCGCACCTTCAGCTGCTCGTCGGCCCGGCCGACGAACTCCAGCTGGCCGTCACCCCGCTGCCGGACCAGGTCCCCCGTGCGGTACATGCGGGCACCCGCCGGGCCGAACGGGCAGACGACGAAGCGCCCGGCCGTCAGAGCGGGCTGGTTCAGGTAGCCGCGCGCCAACCCCGCACCCACGACGTACAGCTCGCCGGGCACACCCGGCGGCACCGGCCGCAGCCGCTCGTCCAGCACGTACACCCGGGTGTTCACGACCGGCCGCCCGATCGGCGGCATGCCCGCCCCGGGCGTGAGCGGGTCGCTCATCGTCGCGGCGACCGTGCTCTCCGTTGGACCGTAGGCGTTGACCATCCGGCGGCCCGGCGCCCAGCGTGCCACCAGGTCCGGCGGGCACGCCTCGCCGCCCACCACGAGGGTGGCGGCCGCGGGCTCGTCGTCGCCGAGCGCGGCCAGGGCGGAGGGCGGCAGGATCACGTGGGTCACGCCGAGCCGCCGGTCGGTCAGCGCCTCCAGCGGTGTCCCGGCCGGGGCCAGCACCAGGGTGGCCCCGGTCAGCAGGGCGCTGCACAGGTCCCAGAACGACGCGTCGAAGCTGGGCGAGGCGAACTGGAGCACCCGGCTGTCGGCCCCGACGGCGAGCCGCTCGGCCTGGGTGGCGACCAGGCTCGCCACGCCGGAGTGGCCGACCACGACGCCCTTGGGCCGGCCGGTCGAACCCGAGGTGTAGATCACGTACGCCGGGTGCCTGACGTCCAGGGCCACCACCGGATCGGTCTCCGGGAAGCCCTCCGTCGCCCGCACGAGCGCGGGATCGTCGACCACCACGGCCGGCGCGGCGTCCTCCAGCATGAGACGGATCCGCTCCCGCGGGTACGCCGGATCCACCGGGAGGTACGCGGCCCCCGCCTTGAGCACGCCCAGGACGGCGACCACCCACTCCACGGACCGCGGCAGGACCACGGCCACCAGCTGCTCCGGACCCACCCCGCGATCCCTCAGCAAGTGCGCGAATTGATTGGCCATGGAGTCGAGTTGGCGGTAGGTCAGCTCATCGCCGTCGGCGGACACCAGCGCGACGGTCTCCGGGGCCGCCGCGACCCGCGCCGCGAACAGGGCCGGCACCGAGCCGTCCGGGACCTCCCGCACGGGCTCGTCACCCGCCAGCAGGGCGCGGCGCTCCTCCTCGCCGAGCACGTCGATCGCACCGATCGGCTGCTCCGGGTCGGCCACGGCCCCGGCGAGCAGCCTGGTCCAGCGGGTGAACAGCAGCTCGACGGTCCGCCGGTCGAAAAGGTCGGTGCTGTACTCGACCATGCCGGTCAGCCCGGCCGGAGCACCGTCGGACCGGCGGTTCTCCGCGAGGCTGAAGGTCAGGTCGAGCCGCGAGGTACCGGTCGGCACCGGAAGTCCGGTGACCTCCAGCCCGGGCAGACCGAAGTCACCGCCCGGCGCGTTCTGCACGGCCAGCATCGTCTGGAACAGCGGGTGGTGGGCCAGCGACCGGGACGGGTTCAGTACCTCCACCAGGTGCTCGAACGGCACGTCCTGGTGCGCGTACGCCGACAGCGCCGTCTCCCGCACCCGGCCCAGCAACTCCACGAACGACGGATCCCCACTCGTGTCCGTCCGCAGCACCAGCGTGTTCACGAAGAACCCCACCAGCTCGTCCAACGCCTCATCCGTACGACCCGCGATCGGCGAACCGATCGCGATGTCCGACCCCGCCCCCAACCGCGAATACAACGCCGCCAACCCCGCCTGCAACACCATGAACAGACTCGCCCCACTACGCCGCGCCAACCCCACCAGAGCCGCGTGCAGCTCAGCGCCGATGCGGACGTCGATCCAGTCACCGGCGTAGGTCGCCGCCGCCGGGCGGGGCCGGTCGACCGGGAGCCGGAGCTGCTCGGGAAGCCCGGCCAGCGCCTCGGTCCAGTAGCCGACCTGGCGGGTGAACGCGCTGTCCGCGTCCGCCTCGTCACCGAGGATCTCGCGCTGCCACAGCGTGTAGTCGGCGTAACTGACCGGCAGCACGGCCCAATCGGGCTCGACGCCGTCGCGCCGTCCGGCGTAGGCGGCGGAAAGGTCGCGCGACAGCGGTCCCAGGGACCAGCCGTCTCCCGCGATGTGGTGCATGACCACCAGCAGGACGTGCTCGTCCGGTGCGATCGCGAACAGCTCGGCCCGCAGCGGGATCTCGGTCGTCAGGTCGAATCCGCGCACCGCCGCTTCGCGCAGCAGCGCCGGCAGCTCCGCCGCACCGGCCGTGCGCATCGCGAGCGGGACGGTGAACTCGCCGGTGTCCAGGACCCGTTGCCGCGGGATGCCGGCGACGTGCGGGAACACGGTGCGGAGCGTTTCGTGCCGGGCCACCACGTCCGCCAGCGCGGCACCGAGGGCCTCCCGGTCGAGCTCACCGCGCAGCCGCAGGGCCAGCGGCATGTGGTAGGTCGCGCTGGGCGCCCCGAACTGCTGGAGGAACCACAGCCGGCGCTGCGCGTAGGAGAGCGGCATCGGCTCCGGCCGGGGCCTCGGCACCAGCGCCTGCCGGGCGGCACCGGCCCCACCCAGGTCGAGCGCGAGACCGGCCGGCGTCGGCGCCCGGAACAGGGCGCGCAGCTCCAGCTCGACCCCGAGCGTCGCCCGGACCCGCGACACCAGCCGGGTGGCGAGCAGGGAGTGCCCGCCCAGGTCGAAGAAGTCGTCGTCGGCGGCGGCCCGCGGCAGCCCCAGCACTTCGGCGAACAGCTCACACAGGATCTGTTCCTGCGGCGTGCGCGGTGCCCGGCCGCTCGCCGTGCCGACCGGCGCGGGCGCGGGCAGGGCGGCCCGGTCCAGCTTGCCGTTGGGCGTCAGCGGTAGCGTGTCCAGCAGCACGAACGCCGACGGCACCAGGTAGTCCGGCAGCCGCTCGCGCAGGTACGCCGCCAGCGTCGTGGCGGTGGCCGGGCCCTTCACCGAGGGCACGACGTAGGCGACGATGCGCGCCTCGCCCGGCCGCTCCTCGCGGGCGAGGACCACGACCCGGGCGACGCCCGGGTGCGCCGTCAGCTCGGCTTCGATCTCGCCCGGCTCGATCCGGAAGCCGCGGACCTTCACCTGGTCGTCCACCCGGCCGGCGAACTCCAGCTCCCCGTCGGCGCGCCAGCGCACTAGGTCGCCGCTGCGGTACATCCTCGAACCGGTCGGCCCGTACGGGTCGGCGACGAAGCGGGCGGCGCTGAGCCCGGGCCGGTTCAGGTAGCCGCGGGCCAGCCCCGCGCCGGCCAGGTACAGCTCACCCAGCACGCCGGGGGCCACCGGCCGAAGGGACGAATCGAGCACGTACACCCGGCAGTTGGCGATCGGTCGGCCGATCGGCACCGGCAGCGGGCAGTCCGCCGGGTCGGCCGGCAGCGGGTAGGCGGTGATCACATGGGTCTCGGCGGGCCCGTAGTGGTTGTGCAGCACCCGGCCAGGGCGGCGGGCCTGGAAGCGGCGCACCGCACCTCCGAGGCGCATCGCCTCGCCGGCCTGGGCGATCAGTCGGAGGGCCGGCAGCTCCAGTCCGGCCTCCTCGGCGGCCTCGGCCAGCGCCTCGACCACCAGGTCGGGCGCGAACAGCTCGCCCACCCGGTGCCGGTCCAGCCAGTGCGCGAACAGCTCGGCGCTGCGGCGCTGTTCCTCGGTCGGCACCACCAGGGTCTTGCCGTACAGCAGCGCGGAGAGCAGCTCCTGCACCGAGACGTCGAAGCTGATCGCGGTGAACTGCGCGGTGCGGGTGCCGGGTTCGCCGCCGACGGCCTCGTGGTGCCAGGCCAGCAGGTTGAGCAGGCCGGCGGCGGGCATCACCACGGCCTTGGGCCGGCCGGTGGAGCCCGAGGTGTAGATCACGTAGGCCGGGTGCCGGGCGTCCACGGCGACGGCCGGGTCGTGCTCCGGCCACTCCCCGGCCGGGGTGACGGCGGCGAGGTCGTCGAGGACGACGGCCGGGCGCGCGTCCTCCAGCATGTACGCGATGCGGGCGGCCGGGTAGTCCGGGTCGACCGGCAGGTACGCCGCACCGGTCTTGAGCACCGCGAGGACGGCGACCACCAGCTCGGCGGAGCGCGGCAGCCGCAGCGCGACGACCTGCTCCGGCCCCACCCCCCGCGCGATCAGCGCGTGCGCCAGCCGGTTGGCCCGGCGGTTCAGCTCCCGGTAGGTCAGCACGGTGTCCTCGAACACCACCGCCGGCGCCTCCGGGGTCGCCCGGACCCACGCCTCGAACAGGGCGGGCAGGCTCTCGGCCGGAGCCGGTCCCGCGGTGTCGTTGCGCGCGACCAGCAGCTCGTGGCGCTCCTCGGCGGTGAGGACGTCGATCCGGCTGAGCGGCCGGTCCGGCTCGGCGGTCACGGCGGCGAGCAGCCGCAGCCAGCGGACGACCAGGGTCTCCACCGTCGCGCGGTCGAACAGATCTGTGGCGTACTCGACGTAGCCGATGATGCCCTCGGCGGCCGCGCCGGTGCCGTCGCGCTCCGCCAGGTGGAAGGAGAGGTCGAACATCGCCGTCGGCGGCCGCAGCCGGAGACTCTCGGCGCGCAGGCCCGGCAGTTCGAAGTCGGAGCGCGGCATGTTCTGCAGCGCGAGCAGGACCTGGAACAGCGGCTGCCGGGAGAGCGACCGGGTCGGGTTGAGGGCCTCCACCACGTGGTCGAACGGCAGGTCCTGGTGCGCGTACGCGGACAGGGCCTGCTCCCGGACCCGGGTCAGCAACTCGGCGAAGGTCGGGTCGCCCGAGGTGTCGGTGCGCAGCACCAGCGTGTTGACGAAGAACCCGACCAGGTCGTCCAGCGCCTCGTCGGTCCGGCCGGCGATCAGGCTGCCGACCGGGATGTCCGTACCCGCTCCCAGCTTGTCCAGCAGTGACGCCAGTGCGGCCTGAAGCACCATGTGGACGCTGGCGCCGTGCTCGCGGCCCAGGCGCGCCAGTGCGCCGTGCAGCTCCGGGTCCACCTCGATCGTCAGGTGCCCGCCGCGGCAGGAGGTGTCCGCCGGGCGGGGCCGGTCGGCGGGCAGCCGGAGCTGTTCCGGCAACTCGGCCAACTGGCCTGTCCAGTAGGCAGACTGACGGGCGAACAGGCTCCCGGGGTCGGTCCGGTCGCCGAGCAGCCGGTCATGCCACAGGGTGTAGTCGGCGTACTGCACGGGCAGCGGCGCGGACCACCGCGGCTCCTCGCCGCGGCAGCGGGCCGCGTACGCGGTGGCCAGGTCCCGCGCGAACGGCCCCATCGACCAGCCGTCACCGGCGATGTGGTGGAACACCACCAGCAGCACGTGCTCGTCCGGTGCCGGTTCGAACAGCTCGGCACGTACGGGGGGCTCGACGGCCAGGTCGAACCCCCGTCCCAGGGCCTCGGCGAGCAGGTCCGGCAGGTCCGCCTCGCAGGCTTGCGCGACCGGCAGCGGGGGCCGGGCGGCCCCCGGGTCCAGCACCTGCTGGTACGGCACGCCGTCGACCGCCGGGAAGACGGTGCGCAGGCTCTCGTGCCGGTCGACCACGTCCGCCAGGGCCGCGCGCAGCGCTTCCTGGTCGAGGACGCCCGTCAGCCGCCAGGCCGCCGGCATGTGGTAGGTCGGTCCCGTGCCCTCCAGCTGGTGCAGGAACCACAGGCGCCGCTGGGCGGCGGACAGCGGCACGCGGTCGGGCCGCTCGGCGCGGGCCGGCGCGGGCCGGGCTCCGCCGGCCTCCTCCAGACCGGCGGCCAGCCCCGCCGGGGTCGGAGTCCGGAACAGGGAGCGCAGCTCCAGCTCCACGCCCAGCGCCGCGCGGGCCCGGGCGACCAGCCGGGTGGCCAGCAGCGAGTGGCCGCCGAGCTCGAAGAAGTCGTCGTCGGCCCAGACCCGGGACACGCCCAACACCTGGGCGAACAGTTCGGTGAGGACCTGTTCCTGCGGTGTCCGCGGCGCCCGCCCGACACGGGCCGCGGTCCGGTCGGGTTCCGGCAGGGCGCGCCGGTCGAGCTTGCCGTTGACGGTCAGCGGCAGCGCGTCCAACGTCACGTACGCGCTCGGCACCATGTGGTCCGGCAGCCGATCCCGCAGGTGGGCCCGCAGCGCGTCCGGTCGGACGGCCGCCCCGGCAGCCGGGACGACGTACGCGACGAGCCTGCTGTCGTCGCCCTCGGTGCGCGCGACGACGGCGGCCCCCGCGATCTCCGGGTGCGCGGCCAGCACGGCCCCGACCTCGCCGGGCTCGACCCGGAACCCCCGGATCTTCACCTGGTCGTCCGTACGGCCCAGGAACTCCAGGTTCCCTCCCCCGACCTCCGGCCGGGGGGACCCCCAGGCGCCCCAGCGCACCCGGTCGCCGGTACGGTACATGCGCGACCCGTCCGAGGCGAACGGGTCGGCGACGAACCGTCCGGCCGTCAGGCCCGGCCGGTTCAGGTAGCCGCGCGCGAGCCGCGCGCCGGCGACGTACAGCTCGCCCGGGACGCCGACCGGTACCGGCTGGAGCGCGCCGTCGAGGACGTACAGCCGCGCGCTTCCGACCGGCCGGCCGATCACGGGGCGCGGGCTCGACTCCACCCGCGCCATCACCGAGTCCACCGTGCACTCGGACGGTCCGTAGATGTTGAGGCAGGTGACCCCCTCGGCCGCCCGCAGCTGCGTCCACAGCCGCTCCGGGACGGCCTCGCCGCCCACGGCGACCGTCCTCGGGCGCCAGTGCGGTTGGCTCAGCAGCCCATGTGCGACCAGGACCTGGAGGTAGGACGGGGTGGCGTCGACGTAGTCCAGCCCGCACCGCACGGCGTACGCGACGAAGGCGTCCGGGTCGGTCCAGGTCTCCTGCTCCAGGACGTGCAGCTCGTGGCCCGCGAACAGGCCGCACAGCTGGTCCAGGGAGGCGTCGAAGGACACCGACGAGGTCAGCCCCACCCGCAGCCGTTCCCCGTCGGGTGTCGGGAACTGCGCCGAACGCTGATGGGCGAAGTGGTGCGCCAGCGCGCCGCGGGTCGCCACCACGCCTTTGGGCCGGCCCGTGGAGCCCGACGTGTAGATCACGTAGGCCGGGTGGTCCGGGTCGGTGGTCACCTCCGGGTCCTCCGCCGCGCAGGCCGCCACCAGTGCGGCCGTCGCCGGGTCGTCCAGCACCAGGCACCCGTCCGCACCGACGTCGCCCAGCCGGCCCCGGGCCTGGACGTCGGTCACCAGCAGCGCCGGCCGGGCGTCATCGAGCAGGTACCGGACCCGCGCCACCGGATACTCCGGGTCCACCGGGACGTACGCCCCGCCCGCCTTCCACACCGCCAGGATCGCCACCACCAGCTCGGCCGAACGAGGCAGGGCCAGCCCGACCAGCCGCTCCGGGCCCACTCCCCGCGCGATCAGCGCGTGCGCCAACCGGTTCGCCCGCGCGTCCAGCTCCGCGAAGGTCAGCGAAACGTCCCCGCACACCAGCGCGACGAGGTCCGGGGTGGCCCTCACATGCTCGCGGAACAGCTCCGGCAGGCTCGCAACCGTCCCCCGTGGCCGGGCACCGGTGCCGCTCGCCAGCAGCTCGGCACGCTCCCCGGCGGTGAGCAGCCCGAAGCGGCTGAGCCGTGCTCCCGGGTCGGCGGCCAGCGCCCGGAGCAGCCGCACCCAGCGCGCGACCGTCGCCTCGACGGTGGCCGGGTCGTAGACGTCGCCCGCGTAGTCGACGACGAGGTCGACACCCTCGGGGGCGCCGTCCCGTGCATGCCGTTCGGACAGCGAGAAGACCAGGTCGAGCTTGGCCCGCTCGGTGCTGACCGCCACCTCGTCGACCCGCAGGCCGGGCGGCGCGAACTCGGCCCGGGCGTTGTTCTGCAGCACCAGCATGACCTGGAACAGCGGGTGGTGGGCCAGCGAGCGCACCGGGTTGAGGGCCTCGACCAGGTACTCGAACGGCAGGTCCTGGTGCGCGTACGCGGCCAGCGCCTCCTCCCTGACCCGGGTCAGCAGCTCGGTGAAGGTCGGATCGCCCGAAGTGTCGGTGCGGAACACCAGGGTGTTGACGAAGAAGCCGACCAGGTCGTCCAGGGCCTGGTCGGCCCGCCCCGCGACCGGGCTGCCGACCGGGATGTCGTCGCCGCCGCCGAGCTTGCTCAGCAGCACCGCCAGCCCGGCCTGGAACACCATGAACAGGCTGCTGCCGTGCGCCCGGGCGAGCTCCCGCAGGCCGGCGTGGAGCTCGGCGTCGAGCTCCGCCCGGACGAAGCCGCCCCGGTGCGAGGCGACCGCCGGACGGGGCCGGTCGGCGGGCAGCCGGAGCTGCTCCGGCAGGCCGGCCAGCCGGTCGGTCCAGTAGGCCGCCTGACGGGCGAACGGGCTGTTCCCGTCGGCGGCGTCGCCCAGCAGCTCGTGCTGCCAGAGGGTGTAGTCGGCGTACTGGACCGGCAGCGCCTCCCACCGCGGCTCCTCGCCCCGGCAGCGGGCCGCGTACGCGCCGGTCAGGTCCCGCGACAGCGGGCCGAGCGACCAGCCGTCACCGGCGATGTGGTGGAGCACCAGGAGCACCACGTGCTCCTCGGCCGCGAGTTCCAACAGCTCCATGTTCAGCGGCAGTTCGGCTGCCAGGTCGAACCGGTGGGCGACGGCCGCCGAGAGCAGGCCGGGCAGCTCCGCCTCGGTGGTCCGACGCACGGCGACGACCGGTCGGGCCGCCACGGCGTCCAGCACCTGCTGGCACGGCACGCCGTCCGCCACCGGGAACACGGTCCGCAGGCTCTCGTGCCGCTCGACCACGTCCGCCAGGGCCGCGTTCAGCGCCCACCGGTCGAGCGGGCCGGACAGCCGCCACGCCAGCGGGATGTTGTAGGTCGCGCCGGCCCCCTCCAGCTGGTCCAGGAACCACAGCCGCCGCTGTGCGAACGACAGCGGTACGTTCTCCGGCCGCCGTTGCGGTGCCAGGGCGAGCCGCGCCGGCGCCGAGGCGGACACGGCGGCGGCCAGGCCCGCCGGGGTCGGCGACTCGAACAGGGTGCGCAGCGGCAGTTCCACCCCGAGCGTCGCGCGGACCCGGGCGGCCAGGCGGGTCGCCAGCAGGGAGTGTCCTCCCAGCGCGAAGAAGCTGTCGTCGACTCCGGCCCCGGCCACCCCGAGGACCTCGGCGAACAGCTCGCAGAGGACCTGTTCCTGCGGCGTGCGCGGCGCGCGGCCGACGGCGGCCGGGGTGACGCCGGGAGCAGGCAGGGCCGCGCGGTCGAGCTTGCCGTTGGTGGTCAGCGGCAGCGCGTCCAGCAGCACGAACGCCGAGGGCACCATGTGCTCGGGCAGCCGCGCGGCGAGGTGTCCGCGCAGGTCGGCGGGGTACGGCACGGTGTCCGCGGCCGGTACCAGGTAGGCGACCAGCCGGGTGTCGTCAGCCCGGTCACGGCGGGCCACGACGGCCACCTGGGCCACGTCCGGACGGGCGGCGAGCGCCGCCTCGACCTCGCCCGGCTCGATCCGGAAGCCGCGGACCTTCACCTGGTCGTCGGCCCGGCCGACGTACTCCAGGGAGCCGTCGGCGCGGCGGCGCACCAGGTCGCCGCTGCGGTACATGCGGTGCCCGGACGGACCGAACGGGCAGGCGACGAACCGGCCGGCAGTCAAGCCCGGCCGGTTCAGGTAGCCGCGCGCCAACCCCGCACCCGCAACGTACAGCTCTCCCACGACGCCCGGGGCCACCGGGCACAGACCGGCATCCAGCACGTACGCACGCAGGTCCGGCAGGGCCGCGCCGATCTGTCCGGCGGCGCTCCCGGAGCCGTCGAGCGCTGCGTGGGTGACGTGCACCGTGGTCTCGGTGATGCCGTACATGTTGACCAGCCGCGGCGCGTCCTCGGGGTGCCGCTCGTACCAGCTCGCCAGCCGGGCGTGCTCCAGCGCCTCGCCGCCGAACACCACGGTGCGCAGGGCGAGTTCGGGGCCCTCCTCCTGGTCCGCCCGCATCAGCTGGTAGAAGGCGGAGGGCGTCTGGTTGAGCACCGTCACCCGCTCGCGGGCGAGGAGTTCCAGGAACGCGTGGGGCGAGCGGCTGGTCTCGTGGTCGACGACCACCAGCCGGCCGCCGTGCAGCAGCGGGCCCCACAGCTCCCACACCGAGAAGTCGAAGGCGTAGGAGTGGAAGAGCGTCCAGACATCGTCGGCGGAGAAGCCGAACAGCTCCCGGGTGGTGCCGAACAGCCGCACCACGTTGCGGTGCGGGACCACGACGCCCTTCGGGTCGCCTGTGGACCCGGAGGTGTAGATGACGTAGGCCGCCTGGCCGGCGACGACCGGGATCCGCGGGTCCGTGGCGGGCAGGCCGTCCAGGTCGACGGTGTCCAGCAGCAGCCTGTCCACCCGCTCGGCTCCCGGCAGACCGGCGAACTCCGCGGTCGTCAGCAGCAGGGCGGGCCGGGAGTCCTCCAGCAGATAGGCGATCCGGGCCTCGGGGTACCGCGGGTCCACCGGAACGTACGCCGCACCGGCCTTGAGCACGGCCAGCACGGCGGCCACCTGCTCGGCCGACCGCGGCAGGGCCAGCGCCACCAGGTGTTCCGGTCCTGCGCCCCGCTCGATCAGGGCGTGCGCGAGCCGGTTGGCACGGGCGTTCAACTCCCCGTAGGTCAGGGCGATTTCACCGTCGGTGAGCGCGACTGCGGCCGGGTTCGCCCGCACCTGCCGCTCGAAGAGCGCGGTCAGGCTGCTCCCCGGCCGTTCCTCGGCCGCGTCCACGGCGGGAAGCAGTGCCCCGAGCTCCTCGGCGGACAGCACGTCCACCAGGCCGATCCGCCGGCCCGGGTCGGCCACCACGGCCCGCAGCAGCCGCAACCAGCGCTCGACGATCCCGGCGGCCGTCGCCTCGTCGAACAGGTCGGTGCTGTACTCCAGCACGCCCGACAGCCCCTCCACCCCCGGCCGTTCGGTCAGGATGAAGGTCAGGTCGCACTTGGCCGTACCGGTGTGGACCAGATCGGTCGTCACCCGCAGCCCGGGCAGGTCGAACGTGCCCGTCGGCGCGTTCTGCAGCGCCAGCATGGTTTGGAACAGCGGGTGGTGGGCCAGCGACCGGGTCGGGTTCAGCTCCTCCACCAGGTGCTCGAACGGCAGGTCCTGGTGCGCGTAGGCGGACAGCGCGGTGGCGCGCACCCGTCCCAGCAGTTCGTCGAAGGAGGGGTTTCCGGAGAGGTCGGTGCGCAGGACGAGGGTGTTGACGAAGAAGCCGACCAGTTCGTCGACGGCCTCGTCGGTGCGCCCCGCGATCGGGCTGCCGATCGGGATGTCCGAGCCGGCCCCGAGCTTGCCCAGGAGGGCCGCGAGACCGGCCTGGAGCACCATGAACAGGCTGGCACCGCCGCTGCGGGCGAGCGTCCGCAGCCCCTGGTGCAGCTCGGCGTCGACGTGCACCGGCACCTGGCCGCCGCGGAAGGTCATGGCCGCCGGCCGGGGCCGGTCGAAGGGCAGCTCGACCTGCTCGGGCAGGCCCGCCAACTGCCCGGACCAGTAGGAGAGCTGGCTGCTCAGCAGGCTGTCCGGCTCGGCGGCGTCGCCGAGCAGCTCCGGTTGCCAGAGGGTGTAGTCGGCGTACTGGACCGGCAGCGGCGCCCACTGCGGGGCGCTCCCCGCGCTCCGGGCCGCGTAGGCGGTGGTCAGGTCCCGCGACAGCGGTGCCATCGACCAGCCGTCACCCGCGATGTGGTGCACGACCAGCAGCAGCACGTGCTCGTCGGGTGCCGACTCGAACAGTTCGGCGCGCAGCGGCGGTTCCACCGCGAGTTCGAAGCCGTACCGGGCCGCCCCGGCCAGACGGCCCGCCAGCTCCTCCGGGGCGACCGCGGTCACCGGCAGTGCGGGGCGGGCCGCCTCGGGGTCCAGCACCCGCTGGCACGGCACGCCGTCGGCCGCGGGGAACACGGTGCGCAGGCTCTCGTGCCGCTCGACCACGTCCGCCAGCGCCGCCTCCAGGGCCCGCCGGTCCAACGTCCCCGACAGGCGCAGCGCCAGCGGCACGTTGTAGGTCGCGCTCGGGCCCTCCATCCGGTGCAGGAACCACAGGCGCTGCTGGGCGGAAGACAGCGGCACGGCCTCGGGGCGCTCGCGCCGCGTGAGCGCGGGGCGGGCCCGGCCCGCGCGGTCCACCGCCGAGGCCAGCTCCGCCACCGTCGGTGCGTCGAACAGGTCGCCCAACCGCAGCTCCACGCCCAGCACCGACCGCGCCCGGGCGACCAGCCGGGCGGCCAGCAGCGAGTGCCCGCCGAGCTCGAAGAAGTCGTCGTCCGGTCCGGCCTCGGGTACCCCGAGCACCTCGACGAAGAGGCCCGCGAGCAACTGCTCCGTCGCCGTCCGCGGGGCGCGGCCCGCGGCGGACGGCTGCGGGTCGGGGTTCGGCAGCGCGCGCCGGTCGAGCTTGCCGTTGACGGTCAGCGGCAGCTCGTCCAGCGTCACGTACGCGCTCGGCACCATGTGGTCCGGCAGCCGCCCCCGCAGGTGGGCCCGCAGGTCGGAGCCCGTCACGGCGGCGCCGGAGGCCGGCACTGCGTACGCGACCAGCCGGATGTCCCCGTCCTCGGCGAGCGCGACGACGGCGGCCCGAGCGACGTCCGGGTGCTCGGCCAGCACGGCCTCGACCTCGCCCGTCTCGACCCGGAACCCGCGGACCTTCACCTGGTCGTCCGTACGGCCCAGGAACTCCAGGTTCCCCTCCGCCCCCCAGCGCACCCGGTCACCGGTGCGGTACATCCGCTCGCCGTCCGGGCCGAACGGGCAGGCGACGAACCGTCCGGCCGTCAGCCCCGACCGGTTCAGGTAGCCGCGGGCCACGCCCGCGCCTGCGACGTACAGTTCGCCCGGAACACCCGCCGGCACCGGCCGGAGCGCGCCGTCGAGCACGTACAGCCGGGCATGGGCGACCGGTCGCCCGATCACCGGGTGCGGGCTCGACGCCAGCGGCGCGATCGCCGCGTCCACGGTGCACTCGGTCGGCCCGTAGAAGTTGGTGCAGGACACCCCCTCCGCCGCCCGCAGCCGCGCCCACAGCCGCTCCGGAACGGCCTCACCGCCCGAGCCCAGCATCGCCGGACGCCACTGCGGATCGCTCAACAGGCCGTGTTCGATCAGGACTTGGAGATAGGAGGGGGTGGCCTCGAAGAAGTCGAGACGGCGGCCCGCGGCGTACCCGACGAAGGCGTTCGGGTCGGTCCAGGTCTCCTGGTCCAGGACGTGCAGCTGATGGCCGGCGAAAAGCCAGAGCAGTTGGTTCCACGAGGCGTCGAAGGACACCGACGTGGTCAACGCGACCCGCACCGGGTGGTCGGACGGCGACGGGAAGAGCGCCGCCCGGTGGTTTGCGTACAGGTTCCGCAGGCCTCCGTGGGTCGTCGCCACGCCCTTGGGGCGGCCGGTGGAGCCGGAGGTGTAGATGATCTGCGCGAGGTGGCGGGGGTCGACGGTCACCGCCGGATCCTGCGCCGGGCTGCCCGCCACCAGCGCGGCCGTCGCCGGGTCGTCCAGCACCAGGCACCCGTCCGTGCCGATGTCGCCCAGCCGGCCCCGGGTGCGGAGGTCGGTCACCAGCAGGACCGGCCGGGCGTCGTCGAGCATGTGCCGGACCCGCGCGGCCGGGTACTCCGGGTCCACCGGGACGTGGGCCGCGCCCGCCTTCCACACCGCCAGGATCGCCACCACCAGCTCGGCCGAACGCGGCAGGGCCACCGCCACCAGCCGCTCCGGCCCGGCTCCCCGCGCGATCAGCGCGTGCGCCAGCCGGTTCGCCCGCGCGTCCAGCTCCGCGAACGACAGCGACACGTCTCCGCCCACCACGGCGGTCGCGTCCGGCGTGGCCCGTACCTGCGCCGCGAACACCTCGGCCAGGCTTCCGGCCGGGGTCTCAGTCTCGGCGCCCGCGCCGACGGCCGTCAGCGCGGCGCGCTCCTCGGTGGTGAGCAGTTCGATCCGGCCCACCAGCTCGTCCTGGTCGCAGTCCGCGACGGCGTCCAGGAGCGCGAGCAGCCGCTGCTGATGGGCGGCGAGCTCGCCGTCGCCGTAGGCCTCGGGTGCGCCGTGGAGTCTGAGGAGCGGGGGGTTGCCGTCCCGGTAGTCGAACACCCAGACGGCGAGGTCGGCGGTCGACCCGGACACGAAGTGGTGCACGTCGGCGGGGTGCTCGGCGAAGCTCGGCCTGGAGTTGAAGGCCATGATGTTGACGATCAGCGGGAACGCCGTCCCGATGCCGCCGGGCACGCCGAGGTCGCGCAGCAGGTCCTCGCTGCGGTAGCGCTCGTGCGCGACGGCCGACTCGACCTCCCGCGCCACCTGGGCGACGAGCTCTCGCCAGGGCATGTCCGGTCGCACCGTCAGCCGCAGGGGCACCACGTTGGACATCGTGCCCGGCACCGACATCAGGTCGCGGTCGGCGCCCCGGCGCGCGGTGACGGGCAGGGCCAGCACGACGTCCCGCATGCCGCTCAGCCGGTGCGCGTAGAGCGCCGTCGCGGCGATCAGCAGTCTGGACCACCGGACACCGGCCCGGCCGGCCGCCGCCCGCAACGCCTCCGGGCGCCGCAGCTCCCGCTCCTCGGCCAGGCGCAGGGCGCGGTGCGGGTCCGTCGGCGCCGTGCCGGTCAGCCGCGTCGGCTCCGGTCGGTCCGCGAAGCGCTCGGTCCAGTAGGCACGGTCAGCCTCGAAGGCCGGGGACGAGCGGTACGCGGCGTCGCTGTCGACCAGGTTCCGGAGCGAACCGAAGGGGGACGGTGGGACGGGGACACCCTCGGCCAGCGCCGAGTAGACCTCGCCGACCCGCTGCCGGACCATCGAGCTGCTGAGGGCGTCCAGCACCACGTGGTGGTAGTTCAGGTACCAGAGGAATCCGGTCGGCGACAGTCTGATCAGCGCGTGGCCGAACAGTGGATCGCGGCCGAGGTCCAGCGGGCGCATCAGGTCCCGCTCCATCCATGCCATGGCCGCCGCACGGGGTGCGGCTTCCCCGCTGAGATCCAGGTGCGTCGGCGCCCAGTCCCACGTCTCACGGAGGACCTGGCGCGGGCCCTCGCCGTCGTCGACGAAGGTGACGTGCAGGGCGTCGACCTCGCCGACCGCCCGGCGCAGCGCGGTCTCGAACAGCTCCGGGTCCACCGGCCCGTGGATCTCCAGGCACTCGCCGACACGGTAGCCGGGGATGGGTGTCCGGGAACGCTGCTCGGCCAGCCAGATCTCGCGCTGGGCCGCGGTCAGGGGAAGGACGTCACCGTCGCGACGGGACATGGGGGTACCTCCAGGAATGTGGGCAGGCGTCGCCGGGCGTGCCGGGCCGCGCCGACCGCGGTGGTGTCACGCGGTCGGCGGGCGGGCGCGGTGTTGCTTCTGGTCAGACGGCGAGCTCGCCGGCCTGGAGCCGCCAGAGGGATGCGTAGAGCCCGTGCAGGGCGAGGAGTTCGTCGTGGGTGCCCTGCTCGGCGATGATGCCGCCCTTGTCCATGACGTAGATCCGGTCGGCGTGGCGGACCGTGGAGAGCCGGTGGGCGATGACGACCATCGTCCGGTCGGCGGCGAAGCCGCGGAGGGCGCGCTGGATGGCGGCCTCGGTCTCGTTGTCCACGGCGGAGGTGGCCTCGTCCAGGATCACGACCGGCGCGTCCTTGAGGATCGCCCGGGCCAGGGCGATCCGCTGCCGCTGGCCGCCGGAGAGGGCGGCGCCCCGCTCGCCGATCAGGGTGTCGTAGCCGTGGGGCAGGGTCGAGACGAAGGTGTGCGCCTCGGCCATGGTGGCGGCCTCGACCACGGCCTCGTCGGAGGCCGCGAAGCTGCCGTAGCGGATGTTGTCGGCGATGGTGCCGTCGAAGAGGAACGGGTCCTGGGCGACGAAGCCGACGGTGTTCCGCAGTTCCCGGCGCGACAGGTCGCGTACGTCCCTGCCGTCGAGGAGCACGGTGCCTGACTCCGCGTCCTGGAAGCGCATCAGCAGCTTGGCGACCGTGGTCTTGCCGGAGCCGGTGGCCCCGACGAGGGCGGTGGTCCGCCCGGCCGGGATGGTCAGCGACAGGTCGTCGAGCGCCGGGGGCCGGCCGGGGTAGGCGAAGGTCACCTGGTCGAGGACGATCTCGCCCCGGACCTTCTCGGCGTCGAGCGGTCCGCCGGTTCCCTCCACCTCGACGGGCAGGGCGCGCAGCCGCTGGATCCGGTCGTGGGCGGCGATCGTGCGCTGGTACTGGTCGACGATGCCGCCGAGGCGGTTCATCCGGAAGAGCACCATCTGGGGCAGCCCGATCAGCGGGCTGAACACCTCGAAGCGCAGCGTGCCGTTGAGCACCGAGCGGCCGCCGATCAGCAGGGTGCCGGCCATGGACGCGGTCGTGCAGGCCCGGACGGTCTCGGCGTGGCGGATCGTGCTGCGGTCGGTCTGTCGACTGCTCTCCTGGACCGCCTCGCTCAGATCGTCGATGCGCCCGGCCTCGTAGTCCTCGGTGCAGAAGCTCTTGACGGTGGCGCCGGCCTCCAGAGTGTTGACCAGCTGGCTGTGCAGCCTGGCCCGGTTCTCCCCGGAGACGGCGTAGTCGGCCGCGGCCTTGTCCTGGTAGCGGAGCGACAGCCAGGCGATGACCGGGATGGGCAGGAACGCGATCCAGGCGATCTGCGGCGCCAGCAGCAGGAACACCGGCACCAGGACGGCCAGGCTGGTGCCCGTCTGCAGCACGTCGTTGGCCGAGGTGGCGAAGAAGCTGCCCAGCTGGCCGACGTCCTCGGTGAGCGCACCCGCCACCCGGCTGGTCCGCTCGCCCTCCAGGTGCCGCAGTTCGAGGTGCTGCACATGGGCGTACGTCCGGCTGCGCCAGTCGTGCTCGATGTCCTGGCCGAGCCCGCGCCACTGGAGGTTCGACACGTACGACAGGCCCGCGACGGCGGCGCAGGCGACGGCCACCAGCCCGGCCAGGCCCCAGAGTTGGGCGGAGGCGGTGGTCAGGCCGAGGCGGACCAGCGGTGCGGCCTCGCCCTTGATGAGGACCAGGGCGGTCCAGCCGAGGAATGTCCCGAGCGCCATCTCCACGACCTGGCAGCCGACCGAGGCCGCGGCGGCGCGGTAGAGCCGCCTCCGGTGTGGTCCGACGATCTCCAGCAGGGGATGCTTCTCGGCTCCGGCTCCGGCTCCGGCGCCGTCGAGGTCCCCGACCGCGTCAGCGGCCCGCTGCCAGGCCTTCCGGACGACGGCCGCCGTCGCGGCCGCGACTCCGCCGAGCGCCACCAGCTGCCTGCTCAGCGCCGACCCGCGGATCAGCGCGATGCCGGCCGCGACCCCTCCGCCGACGGCGAGGACCGGCCGCACGACGAGAGCACGGTCCGGCCGCTCGGCCGGGCCGGCGGCGGGTCGCCGCACCGGGGAGGCCGCCCTGGACGGGCCCGCCGAGACCAGGGCGACCGCCCTGCGGACGATCCGGCCCACGTCCGCGGCCCGCACCCGTGCGTCGTGCCGGACGAGGACCCTGCCGGTGACCGGACTCGCCTGCGCCTCGGTGATCCCGGGGACGCGCCGCAGGGCCGCGGCGAGGACTTCGGCCGTCCGGGGCCGTCCGAGCACCATCCTGACGTCCCAGCGTTGACGGCCTGGAATAACCGATCGTGGGCGCACGTCCGAATCCGCGGAGCTGAATCCGGCTGTGGCACCCAGCAGAGATGGCATGTGTACGATCACCTGTTTGCGGAGGTCGCGGATGATCCGTCATCGGGCACGGCGGAACACTGCGACGGCGTGGGAAATCTGACGGGGAAATCCGGAGCTGGACATCCGGACGGGGGAACGCCGCGGTCGACGGACCTGCGGCCCCCACCGCTCGGACACACCTTCCGACACCGGTCGGAACATGCGCCCGGGCGACGAGGTGAAACCGTGGAGCGTGGCGTCAGTGCGCCTTGCCCGCACCCGCGGTCGCGCGGATCCTCGGGGTCCTCGCGTCGCCCTCGGCCCGGTCGGCGGTCTCGTCCTCCCCACCGTTGGGCGCGGGGCTCGCGACGGCCTGGTGACCGTCGCCGTCGACGGCCTGTGCGGCCGCCATGTCAGCGGCCACCTCGGCCGCGAGGTCATGGATGTTCTCGCCGGCCTCGTGGGCTGCCTTCTTCACCTCCATGACGATGCCGACGGACGTCTTGACGACGCCGCGCACCAGCGGCTTGAGGAGTCGCTTGGCCAGTGGCGCGACGATGAGGCCGACCAGGAAGGGCGGTACTACGGGCGGCATGATGCTCCTACCTCTCTACGCAGACGCATGACAGGAACCCCGGGGCAGGGCGAACTCCGGAGCGTGCGCAAGCGGGACGAATAGAAGCACTCGGTTCGGAGTTCTCGGTGTCCCGTGCCGGATCTCCCGCCGGGCCGAATTCCTCGCCGATGAGATCCACCGCCCGATCATTCACACCGTAATAGAGGCGGGTCCATCGAGGCCAAACATTTCGGCGAGTTTCACTCATGCGAGTGCTTCCGACATACCCCCGCTGCCGCGATTACCACATGCCCGATCGGCATATGAGTCGTGTATTTGATTGGCTTATCGCCGACCGCCCCGTCTCTCGCGCCACCCGCCGGCCCAGAGCGGGAAACGGCAGCCGATCGAACCGACCACCCGGGCCGGCTCGCGCAGCAACGACAAGTACCGCTCCACATCAGGCCGTTCAGCGAATCGAAAGGCCGCAGGACCGCATCGGCGTACTCTGCCAGCGGGAACAGCCGGTACGGCGTGGCCGCCGGCGTCAGCCAGTAGCAGCGGTGGAACCGCACTTCCTGCTCGGCCGGCCCGGCGACGAACGCGGCGGTATCGACGTCGACGCCGGACAGCTCCGCACCGTCGAATGCCCGGACCCGGTCCGGCACCTCGGCCGCGAACCGTGCCCGCTCCTCGGCCTCGGCGAGCGACATCCCGGGGAACGTCTCGACCGGAAGGCCCTGGCGCACCCGCAGCAGCGGATCTCGTTCCAGCAGGAACTCCCAGTAGTGGTCGGCCAGTCGACCGACCTCCTCGCCCGGGTCGTTCGCCCTCGTACCCGTGCGGCCAGTGTGGCGCCCGGTCGGCCGCGGTCGCCCGGCCTGCGGAGCCGCAACCGCGCTGTCCCTCGAACGAGTGAGACGACACCGGACCACGGCCGGGCACGCGAAGAGCGAACGGCCACAGCCACCGGCGGTTTCCGCCGTTCGAACCCGTCCACCACACCGTCGACTCGGGCCACTGCCACCGAAATCCCGGTGGCACCATGACGCCCATGTCCCGTCGCCCTCAACACTTGGCCCGGGCGGCCGCCGCCACCGTCGCGGCCGTCGCGCTGGCCGCCTGCGGAGGCGCCGCCCGGTCCTCGACCAGCACACCGCTCGTCGACCACGGGACGGTGCGGATCGCCGCGTCCAGCGAGACGCCGAGCTTCGACCCGTACTCGGCCTTCGGTGCCGCCCAGGCCGCCTACGCCTACGACTCACTGGTCAACCTCGCCCCCGACGGCACGGTGGTCTCCGGCCTGGCCTCGTCCTGGCAGGCCACCACCACCACGGCCAGCTTCACCCTCCGCCCGGGCATCACCTGTTCCGACGGCACCCCCCTCACCGCCTCGGCGGTGGCCCGGGCGCTGACGTACGCGGGCGACCCGGCCAACCAGCTCGCGGGCGCCCAGACCGTCCTCCCCACCGTCCCCTTCACCACGAGCGCCGACGACCGGGCCGGCACGGTGTCCGCCACCACCACCGCGCCCTTCCCGTTCCTCACCCGTACCCTGGGCCTGCTGCCGATCGTCTGCCCCGCCGGCCTGGACCGGCCGCAGTCGCTCGCCCGCGCCACCCAGGGGACCGGCCCGTACGTGCTCACCCGGTACTCCCCCGGCGGGCCCTACGAGTTCATCGTCCGCGAGGGCTACGCCTGGGGGCCCGGCGGAGCGACCACCGCGGCACCCGGCGTGCCGGCCCGGATCGTCCTCTCGGTGGTGCCCCAGGCGTCCACCGCCGCGAACCTGCTGCTCACCGGGGGCATCGACATCGCGGGGGTGAACGGGCCGGACCGCGCCCGGCTCACCGGCCACGGCCTGGCCGCCACCGATGTGGCGACCGTGGTCGGGCTGACCTTCTTCAACCAGCGCCCCGGCCGCCCCCTCGCCGACCCGGCACTGCGCCGGGCCCTGGTGTCCGCCCTCGACCGCCAAGGGCTCGCCAACGTCGCCGTCGGCGGCACCGGTCACCCGGCCGGCGACTTCGGCGCCGAGGGCGCCGTCTGCCACGCCGACCTCGCCGCCGCCAACCTGCCCGCCCAGGACGCCGCCGAGGCCCTGCGCGCCGCCGGCTGGGCCCGCGGGCCGGACGGCCGGCTGACCAAGGACGGCCGACCGCTGCGGCTGCGCCTGATCACCAGCCCCGACCTCGGCCCCACCCTGCCACCCGCCGCCGAGCTGATGGCCCGGACCTGGACGGCGCTCGGCGCGGACGTCAAGCTCGTCACCGAGAGCCTGCCCGCCCTCGTCAACGCCATGTACCAGACCGGCGACTTCGACGTCGTGGTCGGCACCACTCCGGGCTTCGCCCTGCCGGTCGGCTTCATCCCCTTCTTCTCCGGCCCCACCCCCGTCCAGGGCCTCAACTTCGCGGGCGTGCGCAACCCCGAGTACGACGCCCTGGTCGCCCAGGCCCTCCAGGAGAACGACACCGCCGGCTGCGGCACCTGGAACCAGGCCGCCGCCACACTGCTGCGCTCGGCCGACGCCCTGCCGATCGCCGACGGCCGCAGCACCCTGTACGGCCACCGAACCACCTTCGCCACCACCTTCGGCGGCCAGATCGTTCCCACCAGCATCCGGCTGCACCAGTGACCCGGGGGCCCGTCGTGTCCTTCACTCGATTCCTGCGGCACCCGTGGACGGCCTTCCTGGGACGCCGCACCGTCCGGCTGTTCCTGTCCCTCGGGGTCGTGCTCACCGCGTCGTTCGCGATGGTCCGGCTGGTCCCCGGCGACCCGGTCCGCGCCGCCCTCGGCGTCGACGCCGCACCCGCACTCGTGGCCGCCCGCCGGCACCAGCTCGGGCTCGACGCCCCCTTCCTGTCCCAGTTCCGGCACTACCTGGACGGCCTGGCCCACGGTGACCTCGGGACCTCGCTGGTCACCGGCACGCCGGTCGCCGAGCTGGTCCGCACCCGGCTGCCGGCCACCCTGGAGATCGCCGGCCTGGCATTCCTCGTCACCCTGGCGGTCGCCCTGCCTTGCGGGCTGCTCGCCGCCGTCCGCACCCGGGACGGCCGGCACCCGCGCAGCGAGCTGGCGTTCACCGCGCTGACCGCGGGCCTGACCGGGGTACCGGACTTCGTGCTGGCCGCCGGGCTCACCGCGCTGCTGGCCGTCGGCCTCCAACTGTTCCCGGTGGCCGGCGCGGCGGGTGCCGAGTCCTTCGTGCTGCCGGTCCTCGCGCTCGCCCTCGCGCCGACGGCCGTCCTGGTGCGCATCGTCCGGGTGGAGGCGCTGAAGGTGCTGGGCGAGGACTACCTGCGCACCGCCCGCGGCAAACGGCTGTCGCCCGCGCGCCGCTACCTGCGGCACGCGGCTCCCAACATGGCGACCGCCTCGCTCACCGTCGCCGGCAGCCTGCTGCCCGCCATGATCGCCGGCACCGTCCTGGTCGAGAAGGTCTTCGCCTGGCCCGGCATCGGCTCGGCGATGGCCCAGTCCGTGGTCACCCAGGACTACCCGGTGATCCAGGCGATGGTGCTGATCCTGGGCACCGCCGTGCTGCTCTCCGGCCTCCTGGTCGACGTACTGCTGGCCGTGCTCGATCCGCGTTCGACGATCCGGGAGAGCTGAGCATGCGTCTTCCCCTCACGTACCCGCGCTCGCCCATGGCCTGGACCGCCACGGCGATGCTGGCCTCTTTGGTCGTGCTCGCGCTGACCGGGCCGCTCCTCTGGGGGGCGGCCGCGGACCTCCCGGACCCCTCGGCCGTACTCCAAGGGCCTTCCGCGGCGCACCCGTTCGGCACCGACAACCTCGGCCGGGACGTCCTCGCCCGGGTCCTCACGGCCACCCGGCCCTCCCTGCTGTTCGCCCTGGCCGCCACCCTGCTCGGCGCCACCGGCGGTATCCTGCTCGGCGCGGCCACCGCCGTGGTCGGCCACCGCGCCCGCCGGCTGCTCACCGCGCTGATCAACCTGCTGCTCGCCTTCCCCGCGCTGCTGGTCGCGATGTTCCTCGCGGTCGTGTTCGGCGCGGGCGCCGCCGGAGCGGTGCTCGCCCTCGCCGTCGCCGGCGTCCCCGGCTTCGCCCGGCTCGCCCAGACGCTCTCCGCCGCCGTCGCCGGCGCCGACCACCTGGCCGCGGCCCGGGTCCTCGGCCTGCGCCGGCACCGGCTGCTGTGGCGGCACGTCCTGCCGAACATCGCCGAACCGCTGCTGCTGGCCACCACCACGGCCGCGGGCACCGCCCTCGTCGCGCTCGCCGGGCTGAGCTTCCTCGGCCTGGGCGTCCAACCGCCCGACTACGACTGGGGGCAGCTCCTCAATCAGGGACTCGACCGCATCTACGCCGACCCCTTGCCCGCCCTCGCACCCGGTCTGGCGGTCCTCTACGCGGCGGTGACGTTCCAACTGCTCGGCGAGGTCCTGGCCGGCGGCGTCGCCCGGCGCACCCCGGCACCCCGTACGCCCCCACATCCGGCCGCGCCGAGCGGGCCCGCCGACGACGAACTCGTGCTCCAGGTGGAGGATCTCGACATCGAACTGCCCACCCCCGACGGACCGATCCGCCCGGTCAGGGGCGTGAGCCTGTCACTGCGGCCCGCCGAGATCGTCGGGCTCGTCGGCGAGTCCGGCTCCGGCAAGTCGCTCACCGCACTCGCCGTCGCCGACCTGCTCCCGTACGGCGCCCGGGTGTCCCGGCGCACCCTTCACGTGGCCGGCGCCGACCTTGCCGCCATGACGCCGAAGGAGCGCGACCGCCACCTCGCGACCCGCCTGGCGATGATCTTCCAGAACCCGGCCTCCGCGCTCAACCCCGCGCTCCGGGTCTCCACCCAGCTCACCGAGATCGTCCGGACCCACCGCGGCGCGAGCCGTACTCAGGCGCTGCTGGAGGCCTCCGACGCGCTGCGCCGGGTCGCCCTCCCCCCGACCGTACTGCGCGCGCGCCCACACGAGCTGTCCGGCGGTCAGCGCCAGCGCGTGATGATCGCCGCCGGGCTGATGGTCCGTCCGGGACTGATCATCGCCGACGAGCCGACCACCGCGCTCGACGTCACCGTGCAACGGCAGATCGTCGGGCTGCTGTCCGAGATCCGGCGGGACACCTCCGCCGCGATCCTGTTCATCAGCCATGACGTCGCGCTGGTGGGCGAGTTCTGCGACCGCGTCCTGGTGATGTACGCGGGTACCGTCGTCGAGACCCTGCCCGCCGACCGCCTCGCCGACAGCGCCCGGCACCCCTACACCCGGGCCCTGGTCGCCTCGGCACCGGACCTCGCCGCGGACCGCGACCGGCCGCTGCCCACGGTGCAGGGCGCACCGCCCGA
The DNA here is from genome assembly GCF_055580145.1 of Kitasatospora sp. NPDC032121. Taxonomy (NCBI): domain Bacteria; kingdom Bacillati; phylum Actinomycetota; class Actinomycetes; order Kitasatosporales; family Streptomycetaceae; genus Kitasatospora; species Kitasatospora sp. NPDC032121. The sequence goes on from NZ_JBVILX010000012.1 coordinate 166,986, forward strand.
CCCGCTCGCACCCGTGGCGGGGTGCCCGTTCGAGCCCCGCTGCCCGCGCCGCCGGGACCACTGCGCCGAGCAGACCCCACCGTTGGAGGACCTCGCCGCCGGCCACCGGGTCGCGTGCTGGTACCCGCTGCCGGTGGCGGCCGACCCGGAGACGGTGGTCGTGTCATGACCAGCCTTCAGCTGACCGGCCTCACCGTCCGCCACCCCGGTCCGCGCGGCCCGGTCACCGCCGTGGACGGCGTCTCGCTGGAGGTCCCGTCCGGCACCACGCTCGGGCTGGTGGGCGAGTCCGGCTCCGGCAAGTCGACCCTGGCCCGCGCGATCGTCGGCCTCGCTCCCGTGCACGCCGGCCGGGTCCTGCTCGACGGCCGGGAGGCCCGTGCCCGCACCGTCCGCGACCGTCGCCGGCTCGGCCGCCTGGTCCAGGTCGTCCTCCAGGACCCGGACACCGCGCTGGACCCCCGCATGACGGTCCGCCAGACACTCGTCGAGGCGGCCACCGTCCTCCGTCGGCTCGACCGGCCCGCCCGCGCCGAGCGCGTCACCGAGCTGCTCGAACTCGTCGGCCTGGCCCCCCGGCTCGCCGACCGCCTGCCGCGCCAACTGTCCGGCGGCCAGCGCCAACGGGTCGCCATCGCCCGCGCCCTGGCCGTCGAACCCGGACTGCTGATCGCCGACGAGATCACCTCGGCGCTCGACGTCTCGGTGCAGGCCGCCGTCCTCAACACCATCCGTGACCTCCAGCGGCGGCTCGGCCTGTCCATGCTGTTCATCGGCCACAACCTGCCCGCCGTCTGCCACGTCTCCGACGTCGTGGCAGTCATGCGGCACGGGCGGATCGTCGAGACCGCCCCCACCGAAGTCCTCCTGCGCGCCCCGCAGCACCCTTACACTCAAACACTGCTCGCCGCCGTGCCGAGCCTGCGCACCCCGCCGCCCGCGCCCGCTCCCGAGGAGGAGCCGCCATGACCGCCGGACGACCGGACGCCGTGGCGGTCGGAGCCGGGGTGATCGGATCGGCCATCGCCCTCGAACTCGCCCGCGCCGGACGGCAGGTGGTAGTCGTGGAAAAGGCGGGCGCCGTCGGCCACGGCTCCACCAGCGCCTCCAGCGCGATCATCCGCTTCAACTACTCCACCTTCGCGAGCGTCGCCACCGCCTGGGAGGCGCAGCACCTCTGGACGTCCTGGGCCGACCACCTGCGGCTCTCCGCCCGTCGTCCGCTCGCCGCCTTCCACCGCACCGGAGCCGTGCTGCTGGACTCCCCGACCGTCCCGCCGTCCGAGGCCGCCGCCCTGCTCAACCGCGCCGGCGTCCCGTACGAGCGCTGGGACGCTGCGACGCTGCGCGGGCGCCTCCCCGGGATCGACCCCGGGCGGTACTGGCCACCGAAGCCGGTGGACGACGACGCGTTCTTCGCCGATCCGTCCCACGAGCTCGGCGCCCTGTTCACGCCCGACGCCGGGTACGTCGACGACCCGCAGCGCGCCGCCCAGAACCTCGCGGACGCGGCATTCGAGCAGCCGGAGGAGGATCGTTGCTGTCAAGAATGCGCCGTCGGTCTTCCAGGCCGCGACTTCCGGCCATCGGGCCATTCCTGCGACTGTGCGCCAGCAAACTGGGTGGGCCGGTGAATCCGCCGGACGACTTGACGAAGGGACTGGTTTCCTTGCGCCAAAAGAAGTGGGCGACTATGACCGGTGCCGTGCTCTTCGCGGCTATGGCACTGAGCGGCTCGGCAACAGCGGCACCGGCGGGCGCGCCTTCCACGGCCTCCGAGTGCGGTAGTGCGTTCTATTCGAGTATTGGCGAGGGGCACGCCTGGATCCGGTACTGCGACAACAAGACGTGGGCGTGGGCCGACGTGACGGATGACAAGGCGGACGGCAGGTGTCCGAGGCTGACAGCCCAGCTGATGTCCGGCGGGTACGTGCACTCCGCGGGAGTGGGCCCGAAGGGCTCGACCCAGTACCGGGAGGTCAGGGCTCCTGCCGGCAACCCGATCTACGTGGCGGGGCTCAGCTGGGTCAGCTGCTGATTCCCTGAGCGCGTCTTCAGCACCGTACTGGCTTGTACCAGGAGCATCGAAAATCGGTGGGTGAGGCCGTTCACCTTGTGCCTCCAGGGCGATACGGGCCTCGTGGTGTCTTCCGTTGAGGACGCGAGCGTGACCACGCTCGCGTCCTCAACGTCCTATTAGCCTCGGGCTTTCACGGGGCGATGATCTGACTACTGGTGAAAACACAGGAGAGTTCCTCTGACCTGGGACGATTGGGCTTGTCTAGGGTCCAGTCGCCGCAGTGGAAGAAGCACTCTCCAAGTGAAGAAGCGTAGTGGGTTATATCCGCGCGTGCTGGTGCGGGGCGGTGGTGCCGGTGCCGTGTCGCAGGCCGGTGGTGTGCTGCTGGTGGAGGCAGCCCGCCGGATCGGCCTGGATTCCGCACTGTCGGCGGCTCTGGAGCCGTGGCGCAAGCCCCGGGCCGTGCACGATCCCGGCAAGGTCCTGCTCGATCTCGCCCTGGTAGTCGCGCTCGGCCGGGACTGCCTGTCCGATGTGGGGATGCTGCGGGCCGAGCCCGCCCTGTTCGGGCCGGTCGCGTCCGACCCGACCGTCTCCCGGCTGGTCGGCACGCTCGCCGCCGCCGGCCCCGTGCGCTTGCCGCCCTTCGGCGGGCTCGGGCCGAAGTCCGCGAGCGGGTCAGGAAACTGGCCGGTGACGCGGCGCCGAACGGGGCGGCGAGGTGGTCGTGGGGACGACGCCGAACGGTGGGCCGGCGCCACCCTCGCACTCCACGCCAGGTACGCCGCGGTCACCATCGCCGTCCCACACCGCGACGAAGTCCGCGACGCCGAGGCCCACAAGGGCGCTGCAACCCTCGGCGCCGACCTGCGCCAGGTCCCCCGGCTCGACCACGCTTGCCTGCAGCAACTGCTGCTGGAGAAGCGGCCGGAGATCGTCATCACCCACCTGCTCAACGATGTCCACCCCGAACACCGAGCCGTCGCCGCCACCGTGCTGGCAGCCGTCCCCGAGCCCCGGATCGCCACCGGCCGTCCGAGCCGCTACTACAGCTGCGACACCTACAACTCCCTCACCCTCGACGGACCGGTCCGCGCAGACGTGATCGTGGACGCCACCGCGACCTTCGACACCAAGATGGCCGCGCTGCGCGAGCACGCGAGCCAGCCGATTGAGCAGCACTTCGGCCCCATGGCCGAGACCCTCGGCAGGCTCTGGGGCGCCCGCATCGGCGCCCGGTACGCGGAGGCGTTCACCGCCGTGCCGATCCTCGGCTGCCTGCCCGGCGCCACCCACCTGTGACCTGCCGCGCTCCGCGGCCACCCGTCAACTCACCCCGAGGGATGACCCATGACGTCCATACCCGTGCACGGGGAAGAACACGGGCAAGCCACGACTGGCCTGCTGATTCGCAGAAAGAGCGAAACACCAGCGCCGGGGAAGCATCGGTGGAGAGCTGTGACGGCCCCGTGACGAACCTGCAGCGCCGCGCTCCGAGGCTTCACCCCACACGTTCCTGCGCCTCGACCGCCTGGCCATCTCGGTGATCACTGGCGATCGCACCCTCGTCGCTTTGAGACGTTTCCATTCACAAATGATCTCTATACGGATCATTGTCAGTGGCGCCAGCTAGCCTCCAGCAACTTCGGATTGATGCAACATCGGAGAGGCGAGTCACTCATGGCACCCCAAGCAACCCTTCGTCGCGGCACGCGGCGTATCCAACACACGTACGTCTGGTTGGCAACCCTCAGTGGCAACGAGGGCAGGTGCACCTACTGCAGTACGGAGCGCGCGACGACGTTGGATCACGAGACGCCGGTCGCGGACGAGGGTGCGGACGTCTGGTGGAACTTTATCCCCGCCTGCAAACCCTGCAATGACTGGAAGGGAAAGCGCACGACGAAGCGGTGGTTCACGGACCAGAAGCTCCACCGCGAGCGACCAGAGGTCGGCTTCGACACCCGCATGATGCCGACGCGGATGGCTCTCGGGTTCGAGGCCCGAGTGGAGAAGGTCAGGCGCGAGTTGCGGAACACCGACCGCCGCGACTGGTTCCGGCACCATTTCGGAACGGCACGACACCGGAACAAGGAGGAGATGTGGGAGTGGTTTGCGGAGTGCGAGGCGATGCTGGCTCGGTATCCGTTCAAACCGTGGACCACGCCGAACGTCGGATCGGAGTCTGCCGACCAGTGCCATCGCCGCATGTGCTGCGGCTGGCGGCACCCCGATGCCACCGCCATCAGGGCGGTGATCCTCCCGCAGGAGCAGCGTGCCTCCTTCACACGCGCCGCCTTCGCCGCCGGCTTGTCCGAGGGATACCTTGTTGCGACGCTCATCCGTGAGCATTTGCGGCGCGCTGGAATCCCCGAACAGCGCTGACAGTAGATTCGCGCACACGGTGCGCCGGGCGGCCCCAGCGCACCGTCTCGCGAGGGGATTCAAGCCTCCGGGGTGGTCTCCCAGGCGCCGTAGCCGCCGATGAGGTCGTAGGTGTGCTGGTGGCCGTGGTGGCGCAGGAGGCTGGCGGCGATGGAGGAGCGGCTGCCGCCGGCGCAGTGGAGGACGAGGGGGCGGTCGGTGGGCAGTTCGGTGTGGCGGGTGGGGAGTTCGGCGAGGGGAAGGTGGATCGAGCCGGGGATGGCGCCGTTCTCGCGCTCGCCGGCGCCACGGACGTCGACGACCAACGGGGGCTGGGCGCCGGCGAGTTCGGCGCGCAGGGTGTGGACGGTGAGGCGGGCGCCCTGGCGCATCAGTTCGGGGTTGGCGAGGAAGAGGTCCTCGGGGTCGGCGAGGTAGCCGGCGACCTTGTCGAAGCCGATCCGGGCGAGGCGGGTGACGAGTTCGGCTCCGCGCTCCTCGGGGGCGATGACCAGCAGTTCGCGGTCGGGCGTGAGGACGGTGCCGGACTGTTCGGCGAAGCGTCCGTCGGCGGGGATGTTGAAGGACTGGGCGAGGTGCCCGGCGGCGAAGGCGGCCGGGTCGCGGCCGTCGACCACCAGGGCGCCCTCGGCGCGAAGGTGCAGGAACTCGGTGCCGGTCAGGGCGCGGACGGCGGACGGGTCGAAGAGTTCGCGCTCGCGGCGGTTGAGGTCGGCGTCGTAGCCGAAGTAGCCGGGGGCGGTGGGCTGGCCGTCGGTGACCAGGGCGACGAAGGTGGCCTCGTTCATCGGGGCGCAGGCGTAGTTGGTGGCGCGCTCGCGGCCGATGGTGGACTGGCGGTCGGTGGACAGGTTCTTGCCGCACGCCGAGCCCGCGCCATGGGCGGGGAAGACCAGGGTCTCGTCGGGCAGGCCCATCAGCTTGCGGTGCACGCTGTCGTACAGCATCGCGCCGAGTTCACCGGCGGTCACGCCGGCCGAGGCGAGCAGGTCGGGGCGGCCGACGTCGCCGATGAACAGGGCGTCGCCGGTGAGCACGCCGTAGGGGACGGTGTCGTCGGGCTGCTCGAAGACCAGGATGCTGATCGACTCGGGCGTGTGCCCGGGGGTCTCCATGATCTGGAGGGTGACGTCGCCCAGCTCGATCCGCTCGCCGTCGGCGAGCTTGCGGATCGGGTAGTCGGTCTCCGCGCGCCGGCCGTAGCCGATCCAGGCGCCGGTGCGGTCGGCCAGCTCCAGATGGCCGGCCAGGAAGTCGGCGTGGAAGTGGGTGTTGATGACCGCCTCGACGGTGAAGCCGTGGGCCTCGGCGTCGGCGACGTACTCGTCCACGTCACGGCGCGGGTCGACCACGACCGCGCGGCCGGTGCGCTCGTCGGCGATCAGGTACGAGGCCTGGGAGAGGCAGTCGAGGTAGAACTGGCCGAAGTACACGGGGAACCCTCCTGGGCGGAGTGGGGCGCCACAGCGCCGTCTTGATACCCCCCACGGTATATTTCCGAGCATACGGCTTCGGAAGCCGATACGGGCGGGGGTATGCCGAACGATTTCGATAATACCCCCCGGGGTACTATGGTGGAGACATCGAGGGAGAACGGCCGCCGCCGCACCCGGGCATCGAGCCAGGTCGGGCGGGGCCGAGGACGCGCCGGTCACACCTCCGCACCGGGCCACCGGGCCCGTACGGACGCCCGCGCCACCCCTGATCCGCCGGACCACGCAGTCCGGTCTGCACCACTGGAGAACCGCATGTCTTTGCTGCCGCACGCCCACGGGTCCGACGCCCACGGACACAGCACCCCCGGGCAGACCACCCCCGCCGAGGCCCACGAGCTCGCCCGCACCGGCGCCGCCGTGCTGCTCGACGTCCGGGAGGCCGCCGAGTTCACCGCCGGGCACGCCCCCGGCTCACTGCACCAGCCGCTGATCGGGCTGGTCGCCGGCGTCCCGCTGCCGCCCGAGGCGGCCGGTCGGACCGTGCTGGCGATCTGCCGCTCCGGCAACCGCTCCCAGCGGGCGGCGGAGCTGCTCGCGCAGCGCGGCGTCCAGGTGCTGAACGTGGCCGGCGGCATGAACGCCTGGGCGCTGGCCGGGCTGCCGGTCATCACGCCTGGTGGCGGCGCCGGGCACGTGATATGACCACGCTGCTCCTGGCGCTCGCCGCCGGTGCGGTCGTCGGGCTCGCGCTGGGCGGGCTGGGCGGCGGCGGCAGCATGCTCGCCGTCCCCGCCCTGGTCTACCTGCTGGGCTTCAGCCCGGCGCTGGCCACCACGGCCAGCCTGGTGATCGTCGCCGCGACCTCGCTCACCGGGCTGCTCGCCCACGCCCGGGCGGGCCGGGTCCGCTGGCGCACCGGCGCGCTGTTCGCCGCCGCCGGACTACCCCTCGCCATGGCCGCCGGGGCGTTGTCCACCCATCTGCCGAGCGCGCTGCTGACCGGCGCCTTCGCGGTGCTGGCGGCGCTCGCGGCCTGGCGGATGCTGATGCCGCCCAAGGTCCAGGCGCAGGAACGTTCCGCCGCAGGAGTCGGCCGCTCCACGGCGGCGGGCGCCGGGCTCGGCGCCGTCACCGGACTGCTCGGCGTCGGCGGCGGCTTCCTCGCCGTACCGGCCCTGGTCTCGGTGCTCGCCTTCACCATGGCCGAGGCGGTCGGCACCAGCCTGCTGGTCATCAGCGCCAACTCGCTCGCCGCCCTGCTGCCCCGCCTCGGGGCGACCGGCGCCATCGACTGGGCCGTCGCCGCGCCCTTCACCGGCGCCGCGATCCTCGGCGCCTGGGACGGCAAGCGGCTGGCCGACAAGCTCAGCGGGCGCACCCTCCAGAGGGCCTTCGCCGTCGCCCTGCTCGGCGTCGCCGCACTGATGCTGATCACCGCGCTGGCCTGATCACCACGCCGACCTGATCACCGCCCTGATCACCACGCTGGCCTGATCACCACGCCGCACTGATCACCGCCCTGATCACCACGCCGACCTGATCACCGCGCTGAGCTGAACCACGGCGAGCCCGGCCACAGCGCCGGGCACCCCCCGACCTCATCCCCATCCCCACCGCTATCCCCCACCCCACCCGAGAGGACCCGCACTCCATGACCACGCCGCTGACCGTCGAACAGCTCCAGCCCCGCCTCGGGCAGCTCACCCTCATCGACGTCCGCTCCCCCGGCGAGTACGCCGCCGGCCACATCCCCGGCGCCCTGAACGTCCCGCTCGACCAGCTCGACCGCGCCCTGCCCGCACTGCGCGAGGCCGCCGGGCACGGCGAGATCGCCGTGGTCTGCGCCGCCGGGCCGCGCGCCGACAGCGCCTGCCGGCAGCTGGCCGACGCCGGCGTCCCGACCCTCACCCTGACCGGCGGCACCAACGCCTGGGCGACCGCCGGCCGGCCGCTGGACCAGGTGGCGGGCGCCCGCCGGGTGTGGGCGCTGGACCGCCAGGTCCGCATGGTGGCCGGCTCGCTGGTGCTGGCCGGTGTGCTGGTCGACCTCGCCCTGCCGGGTGCCCGCTGGGTCTCCGCGGCCGTCGGCGGCGGGCTGGCGTTCTCCGCGCTGTCCAACACCTGCGCGATGGGCTCGATGCTCTCCAAGCTCCCGTTCAACCGGCCCCGCCCGGGCGCGCCGAGCCTGGACCAGACGCTCGCGAAGCTGAAGCGCTGATCCCGGCGCTCTCGTACGTGGAGGCCCCTGCCCACCCCCGTCGGGCAGGGGCCTCCACCTCTTCTCCCGGTCACCTCCAGGAAGCCGTCACCAACCTCCAGGAAGTCGTCACCGCGCATCCCGTTGACGCGACCGGACCAAGGATGTGAAATGTCACCCATCACATGCGACGCATCATAGCCCGCATCTCGCGGATTTGAACGTTCAAAGACCATCGGCCCACCCCCCGACCGGAGGTAGCTCCGCCATGCCGCCCCGCCCCCGCGCCTTACCCACCGGTCTCGCCCTGCTGGCCGTCCTCACCGCCCAGGCCCTCGGCACCGCCCCGGCCCAGGCGGCCACCGGCACGCCGCTCGTCGACGGCGGGAGCTACCTCCTCGGCTCCGCCCTGGACGGCTCCTGCCTCGGCCCGCAGTACGCCCAGGCCGCCCCCGGCACCCCGGTGGTCGGCGCGGCCTGCGGGCGACTGCTCAGCCAGCGCTGGCAGCTGCACCGCACCGGCGGCGACTACCTGCTGGTCAACGCCGCCGACGGCCGCTGCCTCACCCTCGGCGGCACGGACCGCCGCCCCGCCACCGCCGACTGCGGCACCTCCCCCGAGGCCGAGCGCTTCACCGTCTCCCGCGCGCCGCAGGGCACCTACACCCTCACCGTCCGCGGCACCGGAGCCTGCCTGACCGCCGACCCCGCCCCGGTGGACCACCACTGCGACCACCGCCCCGCCCACCGCTGGACGCTCACCCGCACCGAGCCGCTGGTGCTCGCCGACCCCGGCTTCGAGCAGAACCGCCAGGGCGAGGCCGCCACCGGCCGCACGGCCACCGACGGCACCGCCGCCACCCAGGGCACCGCCGCCACCGACGGCTGGACCTTCACCGCCCACACCGGCACCGCCACCAACAACCCCCACGGCGGCAGCCGCCTCGCCTACCTCGACGCCGGCCCCGGCTACGCGGTGAGCCAGCAGGTGACCGCCGTCACCGCGGGCTCCTACGACCTGTCCGCCTGGATCGCGACGGGCGGCGCCGGCGGCAGCTTCTCGGTGAGCGTCAACGGCGCCGTGGTGCGCTCCCTCCCGCTGCCCGAGCAGTCCACCTACGCGAAGTACACCCTCCCCCGGGTGCCGGTCGCCCCCGGTGACCGGCTGACCCTCACCATCGGCTCCTCCCCCACCGGCTGGGTCAACGTGGACGACGCCGCCGTCGCGCCGTCCGCCCCCAACGACCCGGTGATCAGCTCCTCCGATCCCGAGGTCGTCGCCCTCTTCGACTGGGCCAAGACCAAGGCCAACAGCTGGGTGCAGCAGGCCGGCACCACCGGCGTCCGCGACCAGGACGAGAACCACCCCGGCGGCACCGGCACCACCACCTACGACGCCACCTACTGGGCCGGCTACCCGTTCCGGTCCGCCTTCTACAGCCGCGACTTCGCCCACCAGCTGACCGGCGCCCACCTGCTCGGCCTGGACGCCGAGAACAAGACCATGCTGCGCGGCTTCGCCGCCTCCGCCACCGAGGCCAACCGGCTCTACCCGGTCTGGGCGCTCAACCTCGACGCCCGCAACTACGCCGCCATCGACTACCGCGGCCCGGACCGCTTCGTCCGCGAGCTGCCCGCGCCGTTCGAACTCGTCCAGCAGGCCGGCGAGGCCTACCGCTGGACGGGCGACCGCGACTACGCCGAGGACCCGGGCCTCGGCCGGTACGTCCGCAACACCCTCGGCCCGTTCATCGCCGGCCACCCCGGCCCGGTCGACAACGGCGGGGTGCCGATCCCCCAGGCCACCAGCCGCTCCATCTTCGCCGGCACCGCCAGCTACGCCGAGAACGCCACCCGCACCTACGCCGAGGCGGGCGACGCGGTCGGCTCCCAGTACCAGGCCTACCTCGCCGCCGCCACGCTGGCCGACGCCCGGGGCGACGCCGCTGCCGCCACCGACTACCGGAAGGCCGCCGACCGGCTGCGTACTTACGTCAACTCCACCTGGAGCGTGGACGGTTCACAGCCCGGCGAGGTCGTGCACGGCTACGACACCACCGGCAAGCCGATCACCGGCTGGGGCTACGAGGCGAGCGTGCTGATGCCGGTCAAGCGGCTGCTCGACCCGGGCCCGCGCCGGGACGCCCAGCTGGCCGCCATCGACGCCGCCGACTCCGGCCCGGAGCGCTCCGCCAACCTGGAGGCCTACACCTACCTGCCGGACGCCTTCTTCGCCGGCCACGACGGCACCACCGCCTGGAAGTGGATGCGGCACGTCTACGAGAGCACCGGCGAGCCGCACGCCAGCGGCGCGATGCTGAACGGCGACTACCCCGAGGTCCCGTTCACCCTGCTGGCCCAGACCGTCCAGGGGCTGCTCGGCGTCACTCCCGACGCCGCCGGGCACGCGCTCGCCACCACCCCTCAGCTGCCCGCCTCCATGGGCTGGCTCCAGGTCGCGGGCATCCCGGTGGGCGACGGCACGGTGACCGTCCGCCACGACGGCGCGCAGCGCAGCACCGTCACCAACACCGGTACCGGGCGGCTCACTTGGGAGGCCCGCTTCCCCGGGCGGCACGCCCGGATCACCGTCGACGGCGAGCAGCGCGAGGCCCGCGTCACGACCGTCGACGGCGTGACCTACACCACCGCCACCGTGACGCTCACCCCCGGCCGCTCCGCGACCGCGACCGTCACCGACTGACCCCCACACCGCACCACCGCGGCCGGCCGGCCCCACCCGGCCGGCCGCGCTGTCCCTGAGACTACCCTGACGCACCGTCACATCTCCCCCACCCTCAGGAGTGCGCACATGAGCCGAACCCGCCGCCGCGTCGCGGCATCCCTGCTCTCCCTCGCCCTCGCCACCGCCGGCCTCGGAGCCGTCGGCCTCGGCGCGGCCGCCCCGGCCGTCGCTCTCGGAGCCGTCGACCTAGCCCAGGCCGCCGCGCTCGGCAACGGCAACGCCCTGACCCCACCGATGGGCTGGAACTCCTGGAACTCCCTCGGCACCGAGGTCACCCAGGACCAGGTCGTCCAGACCATCGACTTCATGACCTCCAACGGCCTGGTGGCGGCCGGCTACGACACCGTCACCATCGACGACGGCTGGTCGCTCTGGCACCGCGACGGCCAGAGCACCGACCTGGTCCGCAACGCCGACGGCGGCCTGCAGCTGTACGACGCCGCCGGGAAGCCGGTCAGCGGCACCGACGGGACCGGCAACGACCCCACCTCCGGCCACCTGATCCCGCGCTCCGACCACTTCCCCGACCGGACCGTCGGCGGGCGCACCGTCAACGGCATCGCCTACCTCGCCCAGTACGCGCACAGCAAGGGCATGAAGTTCGGCCTCTACGCCACCGACACCTACCTCACCTGCCAGATGCACCCCGGCAGCCTCGGCCACGAGTCCACCGACGCCGCCGACTTCGTCTCCTGGGGCGTCGACTTCGTCAAGTACGACGACTGCCCGTACGGCCCGCCGATCACCGGCCCGGACGGGCACAACTACGGGACCCAGGGCGAGGGCAAGGAGCTGACCCGCTCGATCTACGCCCGGGTGCAGACCTTCCAGCGCGCCCTGGACGCCGCCTCGGCCGCCCAGGGCAGGCCCAAGGTCACCCTCAGCGTCTCGGCCCAGCCCGTCCACACCGGTCTGCCGTACCTGCTCGCCGCGGACGATCCGGCCCGCACCGACCCGGTGGTCCAGGCCGCCGGGACGGCCCCCTTCCACGCCCCCGGCTACGCGCCCACCGGCATCTGGTGCGGCCAGGTCGCCAATCTGTGCCGGATCGGCGGCGACCGGGACAGCGAGCTCGACGGGGTGCTCTGGAACGGGCAGTTGAGCACCGCGCTGGAGTACCCGGGCAACGTCCGCCCGGGCAGCTGGAACGACCTCGACCTGATGTTCACCGGCTGGCACGACGTCTACGGCCTGTGGGGCACCACCGACACCTGCGTCTGCCACAAGCCGTTCACCGCCGACGAGTCGCGGACGGAGACCTCCATCCTCGCCATGCTCGCCGCACCCCTGATCTCCAGTGCCGACCTGCGCACCGCCGCGCAGTCCCAGCGCAGCGACCGCGGCTACACCTGGTCCACCGGGATCGACGCCGCGAGCCTGGCGATCCTGAAGAACCGCGAGGTGATCGCCGTCGACCAGGACGGCCTGGCCAAGCCCGCCACCCTGGTCGGCGCCCGGCCGGCCGACGGCCGCGCGCCGGTGGTCCTCAAGCGCCAGCTCGCCGACGGCGACACCGCCGTGCTGCTGGTCAACCAGGACCCGTCGGCCGGCCGCACCGTCGCCACCAGCCTCGCCGAGCTCGGCCTCGGCGGCTCCGGCTACCAGGCCAAGGAGCTGTGGACGGGCGCGGGTTCGACCGTCACCGGACCGATCAGCGCGGCGCTCCCGGCGCACGGGTCGGCCCTCTACCGGCTCACCCCGAAGACGCCGAGCGGGCCGTCGGGCGTCGTCGACGACGGGAAGTTCCACGCGCTGACCGGCAACGGCCTCGCGCTGTCGCTGCTCGGCTCCTGCACCGCGCCGATCGGATCGATCACCGACCTGGAGGCGCAGCGCACCGGTGACCCGGCGCAGCAGTGGACCTTCACCACCAACCCCGACGGCACCGTCCGGATCACCGACAACTGCGACACCGCCGCCCACCGGCACACCGTGCTCTCCGCCGGAGCGTCCGCCGGCGACAGCGCCTACCTGCTCGACCTGGCGCCCGGCAACCCCTGGCAGGAGTGGAAGCTGACCCAGGGCTCGGCCGCCGGCACCGTCACCGTCACCAACGTGGCCACCGGTCTCGTCCTGGACGCGGGCGCCGGCACCGCCGGGTCCTACGTCACCACCCGCCCGGCCACCGGCCAGAGCTGGGGCCTGGGGTCCTGATTCACTCCCGGGTGCCGGCCGTCCGCCGCACGGCGCGGGCGGCCGGCATCCGGACCAGCACCGCCACGCTCAGACCGAAGATCAGCACGCCCAGCGGGACGTGGACCGACGGCACGTGGGCGATGCCGAGGACGACCTGCGCCGAGGCCAGCACGAGGAAGCCGGTGGCGTACAGGATCGGGCGGGGCGAGCCGCCGCCCGGCCGCCAGGCCAGCACGGCGGCGAGCACGTACAGCATCGAGGCGCCGTACATCACCCGGGCGCCGACGCCGTGCACCGTCTCGCCGTAGGAGGTGGAGAGCAGCAGGCCGGCCGAGACCGCCTGGAGGAGGACGGTCGCGGTCTGGAGCGCGACGGAGACCCGCAGGAAGGTCCGGGTGCGCTGTTCGACCGTGGCGTCCGTCGTCGCTCCCGCCGTCGTCCCGATGGCCATGATGTGCTCCCCTCTTCTGCCTCGCGGCAGCTGATCGGTAGTGTCCGCTCATCCGACGACACAGGCCGGCGAAGTGTGAGGCCCGCGGACGAGAGGAAGCAGGGAGTGGCCCCGACCATGAACGTCCCATCCGAGCCGGGGCAGCGGCGGTCCGTACCGGAGCCGGGCGCGATCGTCGGCGAGCGGCGGCAGCTGATCAACCTCGCCTACCGGCTGCTGGGTTCGCTGGCCGAGGCCGAGGACGCGGTGCAGGAGACGTACGCCCGCTGGTACGCGCTGTCCCAGCGGCAGCAGGAGGCGATCGTCTCGCCGGGTGCCTGGCTGACCACGGTGGCCTCCCGGGTCTGTCTGGACCTGCTCGGGTCGGCGCGGGTGCGGCGGGAGCGCTACGTGGGCGAGTGGATACCCGAGCCGCTGCCCGACCGTACGGAATGGGCCGGCGGCGGCGGACCGGCCGATCCGGCGGACTGGGTCACCCTGGACGAGTCGGTGAGCATGGCGTTCCTGGTCGTGCTGGAGACGATGACCCCGGCCGAGCGGGTGGTGTTCGTCCTCCACGACGTCTTCCGCTACCCCTTCCCCGAGGTCGCCGGGATCGTCGGCCGGACCCCGGCGGCCTGCCGGCAGCTGGCCACCTCCGCCCGCCGGGTCAGGGCCGCGCAGGCCCCGACGGCGCCGACCGGCGCGCAGGCCGGTCTGGTGCGGCACTTCAAGCAGGCCTGGAAGGCCCGGGACATCGCGGCCCTGGTCGCCCTGCTGGCCCCGGACGCGACGATGACGGCCGACGGCGGCGGACTGGCCGGCGCCGCGCTCCGACCGGTGCGGGGCGGCGAGCGGATCGCCCAGTACCTGATCCACCTCGCCGACCGGGCCCCCGGGCTCACGCTCCTGGAACGGACCGTCAACGGCTGCGCCGGGCTGGTCGCCCGGCACGGCGGGCGCACCGCGACGGTGGCGGCGTTCGAGCTGGCGGACGGCCGGATCACCCGCATCTGGGCGGTCCGCAATCCGGAGAAGCTGCGCCCTTGGACGGAGAACGACCCGCGCGGCAACTGAACCTCCGGCCTACAGGTCCTCCACCACGGCCACTCCCGGGCACTCCCGCGCCAGATCGGCGAAGAACCGCTCCCCGTCGATCACCGCCTCCGGCGGGTGCACCCCGGCCGACCGCACCGTGCCGTCCAGCAGCTGAGCCAGCCCCAGCCCCGCCGGGACGCCGGTGGCTTCCGCCATGTCCGCCAGCAACCGCTCCGCGCCGGTCAGCCGGGCGAGCGCCGCGGCCGGGCGGCCGTCACGCGTTCCGGTGGCGGCGGCGAAGAACGCCGGGAGCGTGCCCGGGCCCCGCAACCGGGGGGCGCGGGCGGCCGCGCGCAGGGTGCGGCGCACGGAGGGGCGGTCGAGGTCGGCGGCGGCGGTCTCGTTGGTCAGACGTCCGGCGTCGAGGTCGGTGCGCAGCACATCCAGGTAGGCGGCGGTGCCGACGGTCACCACCATGAGGTTGGCCGCGTCGCCGCCGGGCCGCAGGCTGCGGTGCAGGGTGACCGGCTCGGGGTGGCCGACGGTGTAGGCGGTGCCGCGGTGGCCGCCGGGCAGGTCGAGGGTGACCGGGCGCAGCGGGGGCCGCCGGACCAGCCGGCCGCCCTCCACGGTCGCGACGGTGCCGCTGATCTGCTGCATCCAGTGCACGGCGGCGGCGGAGACCTCGCCGTTCGCGTCGCGCAGCGAGGTGTCGGCGGGCGGGCTGTCGGCCGGCGAGGTGGCGGGCAGGGAGGCGTCGGGCCGGTTCTCGACGTCCACCGGCCAGGCGGTGTACACGTCGGTGAGGGTGTCCAGGCGGGCGGCGGCCCGGGCGGCGAGCAGGTTGCTGACGCCGGGACTGGCGCCCATGCCGAGCACGGCGCGCACTCCGGCGGCGCGGGCCTGGCCGTCCAGTTCGAGCATCGCGACGGTGGGTTCCCAGTCGTCGCAGATGTCCAGGTAGTGGGTGCCGGTGCGGATCGCGGCGCGCAGCACGTCGAGGCCGTAGCGGTAGTACGGACCGACGGTGTTCAGCACGGTGTCGGCGTCCTCGAGGGCGGCGCGCAGCACCGGGCCGTCCGTGACGTCGACCCGGCTCGCGCGGACGGGCACCGGTGAGCCGGCGGCGAGCGCGCAGGCGGCGCGGCGGGCGGCGTCGAGGTCGCGGTCGGCGATCACCAGTTCATGGACGCCGGGCAGTGCGGCCGCGACCCGGGCGGCGACCCGGCCCATCGCGCCGGCTCCGCCGAGGGCGAGCAGTCTCATCGTGGGTCAGCCCTTCCGGTGGTCGAGCGAGGTCAGGAAGTTCCGCATGCCGTCGAGGTAGCCGGGGGCGAACAGCGAGCGCGGGGCGGCGATGGCGAGGAGGGTGCTGCGAAGTTCGGAGTCCTCGACGTCCTTGGGCACGATGTTGTGGGTGGCGTCCGGGAGGCGCAGGACCCGGAGCAGGCCCGGGGTGGTGACGAGGCGGCGGTAGCCGGCCTCGGTGTCGTCGCTGTCGACGTTGACGTCCCGGCCGCCGAGCACGAGCTGCACGGGCACCCGCAGGGCGGCGAGGTCCTCGGTGGCGTCGGCGAGGTGGTTGCGCTTGTTGAACGCCCAGCGCTCGGGGGTCAGCCCCTGGACGTCGCCGCCGGCGGCCCGGTACTCCTCGAAGGTCCCGGCGGCTCGCAGGGCGGCCAGGTTCCGGTCGCTGCGGGCGACGGCGGCGGCGGTCTCCTCGGGCGAGGCGTGCCGTTCCCGGAGCTCGGCGAGCAGGTTGTAGCGGCCCTGTTGGAGCCAGTTGACGGCGGGGCCGACGGCGATCACGAACTTCACGTCCGGGGACTGCCGGGCGGCCTTGGGCATCACCCAGCCGGCCTGGCTGGCGCCCCAGAGTCCGATCCGGTCCGGGTCGATGCCGGGCTGGGTCCTGGCCCAGCGGATCGCGGCGAGGGTCTCGTCGGCACGGTCCTGGAGGCTCTGGTCGAGCCAGTTGCCGGGGGCGTTGTGGACGCCGGGCTTGTCCCAGGACAGCGTCGCGTACCCGGCCTTGGCCATGGCCTCCCAGAGCGGCCGGTAGAAGGTGTCGTGGGTCGCGTCCACGGGTCCGTCGCCGTGGACGAAGACCACCAGTCCGTACGGTCCGTGGCCGCCGGTCGGGCGGGCCAGCACCCCCTGGAGCGGCTGCTTCCCGCCGGTGACGGTGACCCGTTCCTCGGTGAGGTCGTACTCGTTCTGGTACACCACCCAGCCGCCCGCGCCGGCCAGCAGCACGGCCACGGCCAGCAGGGATCCCCAGAGTCGACGGCGCTTCCCCGGCCGCTTCGTCGTCTTGGCTCTCGTCACCATCGTCGCCTCCATAGCGTTCATTTCTCAATCGATCGTTGTAAAAACGACCGTAGCAGATATGAACGCACTAGGATGATCGTCATGCAGGAGATCCCCACCCGGGTACTGGTGGACGCGATGGTCCGCGCCGACGGCACGGTCGACTGCGGCGACCTCTACGCCGTGGCCGGCCGGCTCGGCATGAGCGACCAGCAGGTGCGGCTGACCATCAAGCGCCTCACCGCCGACGGCCGCTTCGTCCAGGAGGGCCGCGGCCGCCGGGCGCTGCTGCGCGCCACCGCCGCGACCCGGCGGGAGATCGAACCGGACGTCGGGTACCTCGCCCTGATGTACGCCCAGGACCGCGGCGAGGCCCCCTGGGACGGCGTCTGGCACCTGGCCGGATTCGCCGTCCCCGAGCGCGAGCGCACCGCCCGCGACGCGCTGCGCGAGACCCTGCTGCGGCTCGGCGGCGCCCCCGTGCAGAACGGGCTCTACGTCTCGCCTCACCCCTGGGAGCCGGAGGTCCGGGAGACGGCCGGCGCCCTGGGCGTCCTCGGCAACCTCACCCTGCTCGGCACCCGCGACCTGCACACCGGCGACACCGCGGACCCCCGGGAACTCGCCCGTCACTGGTGGCCGCTGGAGGAGCTCGCCGAGGGCCACCGGCGCCTGGCCGCCTTCGCCACCGAACAGCTCGCCCGGCTCGCCGCGGGCGGCCTGTCGGAGACCGAACTGCTCACCGTGGCCGTCGAGTTGGCCGCCGCCTTCACCGAGGCCACCGAGCCCGACCCGCTACTGCCCCCGGAACTGCTGCCCCAGCCCTGGCCCGGCGCCGAGGCCCGCGCGCTGGTCGCCCGCTGCTGGGCCCTGCTGCTCGCCGACCCGCGGCCGGGGGCGCCCCGGCTGTTCGACGCCTACGCGGAGGTGGTCACGGCGGTCACCGGCTGACCGGTTTCCGCCCCGGACCCCACGGGCCCGAGGTGCCGCGGCACGCCTTCGGGCACACCCCGGCTGCCCGGAGGCCGAGTTGGACGCCTGCCGCCCGTGCGGTGTGGGAGGCTGGGGGCATGTGCGGTCGCTTCGTCTCCACCACCACGCCCCAGGACCTGGTCTCACTGCTCGGGGAGCTCCGGTGGGACCCGGCCGAGACCTTCGCCCCGAGCTGGAACGTCGCCCCGACCGACCCGGTGCCGGCCGTTCTGGAGCGCGTCGACCGGGAGACCGGCGAGATACTGCGCCAACTGCGCCCGCTGCGCTGGGGCCTGGTCCCGTCCTGGTCCAAGGACCCGTCCGGCGGCGCCCGCATGATCAACGCCCGCTCGGAGACCGTCGACACCAAGCCCGCCTTCCGCAAGGCGTTCACCGCCCGCCGCTGCGTGATCCCCGCCGACGGTTACTTCGAATGGCGCGAGGTCCCCGCCGGTGCCGGCACGAAGAAGTACAAGCAGCCGTACTACCTCAGCACCGGTGGCGTGATGCTGATGGCCGGCCTCTACGAGTTCTGGCGCGACCGCACCCGCCCCGAGGACGACCCGCTCGCCTGGCTGGCGACCGCCACCGTCATCACCACCGACGCCAGCGACTCCGCCGGCCGCGTCCACGACCGGATGCCCCTCACCATCGCCCCCGACGACCTCGCCACCTGGCTCTCCCCCGCCCACACCGACCGCACCGAACTCCACCACCTGCTGCGCCGCCCCGCCGACGGCGACCTGCGCGTGCGCGCCGTCCCCACCACCGTCAACAGCGTCCGCAACAACGGCCCCGAACTGCTGGCCACCGCCCCGGACCCGCTGGGCCTGGCGGACTGAGGCCGAACCCCGGAGACCACATGAACGGCACCCCCGCGAGCCTCGTCGAGGCGGCGTTCCGCCACTACCGGTCACAGGACCTGGAGGCGGCCCTGCCGCTGTACGCCGAGGACTTCACGTTCACCAGCCCCCAGGACGACCGTATCGGCAAGGAGGCGTTCTTCCGCCGGTGCTTCCCCACCGCCGACCGGTTCACGGAGCAGCGGATGCTTCGGGTGACGCCCGCCGGCGAGGAACTCGTCTTCGCCTACTACGAGTACGAGCTGGCCTCCGGCGACCGCTACCGCAACGTCGAGGCGATCACCGTCCGGGACGGGCTGATCCGGGAGGTCCAGGTCTTCTTCGGCGGCCGGCAGACGGGGCCGTGAACCCGGCCCGCTCGACCGGCCGGACGTCAGGGTACCGACGGCCTGTACCGCCCGACCCTGATGTGTGCGGGACCATCTGATCCACGGCCCCCGCCTGATCCACGGCCCCCGCCCGGGATCGCTCAGGGCAGCGGCAGCTGCCCCGGCACCGGGCCGCCGCGGCGGGTGAGGCGGCGCAGGAAGGTGGTGACGCCGGGGGTGCCGACGGCCCAGGCGCGGGCTTCCGTGTCGGGGCGGCGGCCGGGCAGCAGCGGCCGGGCGGGCGGGCCGCCGGCCCGGGTGAGGATCAGCGCCGCCACGTCCTCGGCGGCCGCCCAGTGCCGGGCCTCGCCGGTGGCCACCGCGAGGTCCACGCAGAGGTCCCCGACGCCCGCGAGTCCGCAGCAGCGGAAGACCTGGGCGGTCCTCGGGGCGAGCGTCCGGCAGACGTCGGCCGCCTCGGCGGCCAGGGCGATCAGCGCGTCGTCGCCGTACTGCCGGCCGGCCTGGACCAGCAGGGTGCCGAGCCCGGCGAGCCCCCGGCACCAGGAGAGGTAGCGGCGGGTGGCCCCGGGCGCGCGGGCGGCGGCCAGGATGCCGGGAAGGTCGGCGGCGAGTCCGTCCACGATCTCCCGGGCGGCGCGGCGGGACGCCTCGTCGGGCATCGCCAGCAGGAAGTGGGCGACGCCGGCGCGGCCGTGCGCGAAGCCCTCGGCGAGGGCCGCGGTGCCGGGGTTGGGCTCCTCCCCGAGGTCGTCCAGCGGCCGGTCGGCCAGTCGGGCGGCGCAGTCGGCGGCGGCCGCGCGGTGTGCCACGGCCGCCGGGCCGAGGGCGGCGAGCAGCAGGTGTCCGGTGCCGATCCCGGCGGTGCCGGCGATCTGGTCCACGCCCGTCCCCTCGTACCGGCGGTGGGCCGGGGGCTCGGTGCCGAGCGCGGCGGCCGCCTCGGCGAGGAACAGGTCGACGCCGGTGCGGCCCTGGTAGAGCGAGCCGTCCAGGTGGTCGAGGGCCGGGTGGGCGGCCGTCCAGCGGGCCAGTTCGGCGGCGGCGGCCAGGGCGTCCGGGCGGTCCGGGTGCCGGAGCAGTTCGAGGCCGAGGCCGGCCGCGCCGTCGTACAGCGAGAGCAGGGTGCGGGGCTGTTCCGTGCCGGGGCCGGCGGCGACCAGCTCGCGGGCCATCCGGACGCAGGTGGTGACGGTGTGGTCGAGCGCCTCGGCCGCCCGGCCGCCGGCCCGTCCGCTGTCTCGTCCGCTGCCTCGGCCGCCGGGGGCGCCGCGCCGGACCGGCGCGGGCCCTTCCCGCAGCCGCGCCGCCGCGGCGGTGCGGTGTGCCGGGTCGAAGCTGAGCAGGCCCGGGATCAGTTCCGCCGCCGGGTGCCCGGGTTCGGGGAGGGCGGCGCGCAGGCAGGCGAGGGTGCGGTCGCGGTTGGTCGCCGGGTCCGGGTCGATCACCACCGGGTCGAGGCCGGTGAGTGCGTGGTGCAGGGTGGCGCCCAGCGCGTAGTGGTCCTCGGTGGGGTCCTCGCCGGTGGCACCCGGCAGGCCGTAGCCGGCGGTGGCGCCCGGTGGGCGGTCGCCGGCCAGGGCGCTCACCCCGAAGTCGACCAGTGCGGGCCGGCCGGCCCGGTCGAGCACCACGTTCGCGGGCTTGAGGTCGCAGACCACCACGCCGCGCGCGTGCACCGCGTCCAGCACCCGCAGCAGTCCGCGCCCTAGCGTCCACCAGTCCCGCCCGCCGACGGCACCGCCGGCGGCACCGGCGTCGGCACCGTACGGGCCCGAGGTGAGCACCTCGCGGCGCAGGTCGATCCACCCGCAGGCGGCGCTGACCAGGTACTCGTCGGTGCCGTGCCGGAAGTAGTCGACCAGGGCAGGCACGCCGGGCACCCCGGTGAGCGCGTCGAGCACCCGCTGCTCGTGCCGCAGCCGGCCGCGGGCGTCGGTGCCGGAGCCGTCCTCGGCGACGAAGGCCCGGGCCTGTTTGACCACCACCTCGCGCCCGGTGGCGAGTTCGACCGCGCGGTAGACGTGGCCGCTCGCGGCGCGGGTGATGCCGGCGGTGATCCGGTAGCGGCCGGCGCCGACCCGGGTGGTCGCCGGCCGGGCGGGGGCGTCGGGCGCCTCGAAGGGGTCGTCCGCCCAGGGCGGCCGGCGGTAGCGGGCCTCGGCCAGGCCGGGGAAGAGCGTGCCGTCCGGGCCGGCCATGCCGGCCCGCGCCTCGTCGTCGGTGACGCGGAACGGCCCGTAGCGGTAGTGCACCGGGGCGTCCGGCCGGACGGGGCGGTCGCTGACCACGGCCGGCCCCTCCCGGCCGGCCAGCGCCCGCGCCAACTCCAGTCCCAGGGCGCGGACTTCCTCCGGCCGGGGGTAGACCGTGACGGCCTTGCCCACGGCGGCGGCGCCGTGCCGGCCGCTGTTGAGCTCCCACAGCGCCGCCGTGCTCACCGCGAACTTCACGTCGCAGACCCGGCCGAGCAGGATCGGGAGCGCCGTGTCCAGCAGGGCGGTGAAGCCCTCGGGGCGGGCGGACAGGTGCAGCTTCCAGCCGTGGGCGAGTTCCGGCATCCGAGGGTCCCGGAGGTACCACCAGTGGCCGTCGGTGTGCAGCGGGCGATGCGGCCCGGGCGCCTGGGCCACCAACTCCTCGGCCCTGCGCCGCAGTTCCTCGCCCGCTGGGTCCGACCGGCGGGCCTCGGCGGAGCCGGGGTCGGGCGGTGTGCTCATGGTTCCGTCCTTCCCCGGACCGTCGCGGTCCGCCGGTCGCTGTGATCCGGCTGGATCAGGAGTTGAACTCACAGGGGAAGCGGGTCGGGACGTAGGTCACCCACGGGTCGGCGAGGCAGGCGACCGGGGTGAGGTCGGCGTCGAACTCGTCCTCGAAGAGGATGGCGTCCTCGTCGATCTCCAGCGGGCCCGCGTCGCGGATGTCGGTCATCAGGGCACTCATGGGGTCCTCCCAATGATTGGGGTCGGTGGGTCCAGCGCGCTGAGCGGGGCTCATGCTAGCCAGGCGCCCGGACCCGGGACAGAGCGCTGACAGACCCGCCGGATCGACTACGACAAAGGGAGGTTCCGTTTGTGGACGCCGCCTCCGCCCGCCGTCACCGGCGCGACACGGACCCCGCCCGACGTGGTCAGCCCCGCGGGCGGCGGGCCCGGAGGAACTCGCGGGCCAGCAGGCGCAGCGCGGCGGGCTTGGCCGGGCTCGCCGAGCGGCGCAGCAGGGCGCCGAGGTCGGCGCGGGCGGCGGCGCTGGTGAGCTGCTCCACGCCGACGATGCAGCCGACCATCGGCCGGTGGGCGGGCGGCACCAGGTCGACGACGGCCCTGCCCTCGGCGAGGGTGCGGTCGGCCCGGTCGAGCAGGTCCGCGAGCAGGGCCCGGACGGCGGGCAGGTCGCGGGCCCGCTCCAGGTCGGCGCGGGTGACGCCGTGCTCCTCGAGGGTCCGCTCGGGGATGTTCAGCCGACCGTCCGCGAGGTCCTCGGCGAGGTCGTTGACGAAGTCGAGCCGCTGGCTGCCGTCGATGAAGGTGCGGCAGGCGGCGCGGTAGTCGCGCTGGTCGCCGTCCGGGCCGATCAGGCCGGCGACCACCATGAAGCCGGGCAGCGAGTACCCGTCGACGTAGGCCTGGTAGTCCTCCTCGGTGGCGAAGCCGGTGAAGTCCAGGTCGGCGCCGGTCGCGGCGAGGAAGTCCAGCACCCGGTCCCGCAGGACGGGGTGGGCGTCGACGCTGTGCAGCAGCGGGCGCAGCTCGGGGTCGTCGGTGCGGCCGGCGGCGAGGCTGTCGGTGACCTGCTGCTGCCAGTGGGCGGACGCCGCCCGGCGTTCGGCGAGCGGGCCGCTGTCGAGCAGGGTGTCGGTGCGGTGCATGAAGGCGGCGGCGGCGATCACGTGCGGGACCATCCGGGCGGGCAGCAGCAGCTCGGTGGCGAGCGCGGCCTCCCGCCGGTACCGGGCCATCTGCTGCCGCTGCCGGCCGTAGTCGGCCCGCAGCCCGGCCTCCCGTACCCCGGCCGCGTCCAGCGCCCGCTCCCACCTGCCCATTCGGTCCACCCCATCGTTTGTTCGACGGGAACCGAGCGTAGCCGGTGGCAGCGGGCGGACCTATTCGGCCTCCGGCTTCCTCCCCACCGGTCAGCGGGGGCGGATCGCGGAGAAGCCGCAGGCCGGGGTGCAGAGGGTGACGATGCCGCCGTAGCGATGGGTGGCGCGGCCCTGGTTGACGCTGTGCACGGTGTACTTCTCCCGCAGGTTGGGTTCACGGCAGCGCGGACAGAGGGCGCCGACCGGCTTGCCCCACGGGCGGTTCGGGTTGCGCTTGGCGATCGAGACCACCATCAGGACGGCCGCCAGGCCCGCGCCGCCGAAGCCGACCACCCGCCACACCCCGCTCGAGGACTCCCGGCGGTCGATCATCTCGTCGTAGGAGTAGGTGCCCCCGCCACCACGGCTGGACCAGATCCGGCACTCGCTGTGCCGGGTCATGGTCTTGCCGTCGCAGGTCGGCGGGGTGTTCGGGTCCGACTTGCCGACCACCAGGGCCAGGAAGAACCCGAGTGCGATCAGCAGGCCGAACACGACCACGGCGACGGTCCGGCTGCGGCCGGTGTGCAGCCGTTTGCGTTCGTTGTACGCCGTGTCGATCACAGCCTGGGCCATGGTGCCCCCGTCGACCGCCACTGCTCTTCCCCCTTGTCGTCCGCGTCACTCGTCCGGCCCGTGCTCCGGGCCGAACGTCCCCCTTCCGGGGGCGAGAAGAACCCACCATGAACGATGCGCTCTTGTACGGGACTTGGGAAGAGCTTGACCTTCAGTCGTGCGCCGAGCCGTCCACGGCGACCGACTCCAGGTAGACGGCCGCCTTCGCCGGGTCGAAGTACCACTCCTCCAGGTCCGCCGGGTCGCTGAAGGCGTTGGCGAACCGGTGGGCCACGGCGGGCCGCGAGACCCCGGCGCCGATGAGCCGCAGGACGTGCGGGGGCGGCGGGGCGAGCAGTTCGTTGCTCCAGACCGTGGAGGGGGCGGCGATCCGCCAGAACCCGTCGAAGGCCGCCTGCTGGAAGGCCCGGTCGAAGGGCCGGTCGCCGTGGGCGAGGATCGCCTCCAGGTAGCCGGCCGCGCACTTCGCGGCGTTGTTGGAGCCCTGACCGGCGATCGGGTCGTTGAGCACGACCACATCCGCGACCCCCAACACGGTTCCACCACCCGGCAGTTCACCGATCGGACGGCGCACGGCCGGGGTGAGGCGTCCGGCCAGCGTCCCTCCGGCGTCGGTGAGTTCGACGCCGGAGCGGGTGCGGTCGTACTCCCAGGGCGTGAACGTCTTCATCAACTCCAGTGTCACCCGCAGGTGTTCGGCCGGATCACGGATCCCGTCGAAGGCGTCCGCCGGACCCCCGGGCAGAGCCTCCCAGGTCAGGATGTCGCAGGGCCCGGCCTCGGTCAGCGACGGCACCACGAAGAGCTCGCCGACGCCCGGCACCAGGTTGCAGCGCACCGCCGGGTAGTCGTGCTCGGGGCGCGGCGCGAGCCCGTGCACGTAGACGGCCGACAGAGCCCGCTGCGGCCGCTCGTACGGGGAGCGTTCGTGGTCGCGCTCGAACAGCGAGGCGAGGGCGCCCTTTCCGGAGGCGACCAGCACCAGGTCGTACGAGCCGGCCAGGTTCTGCAGGTCGGCCGGGCTCACCTGGCGCAGCTCCACCCGGCCGCCGCGCTCGGCGAACAGCTCCAGCCAGGTGGACATCTTCAGCCGCTGGTCGACGGACTGCGCACTGCCGTCCAGCCGCCCGACCCAGTCGATCGTCCGCTGCGACTCCGGCCCGGCGACCGACACCCCGAGGCCCTCGATCTGCGGCGCCCGGTCGGCCCACAGGTCCAGGCCGAGGGCCCGCTCGGTGCGCAGCGCGGCGTCGAACATGCACTGGCTGGACATCACCCGCCCGCCGCGCACCTCCTCCGGGCCGCGGTCGGTCAGCACCGTCACGTCGTAGCCGTGCGCCTGCAGCCCCAGGGCCAGTTGGAGTCCGGCCTGCCCGGCGCCGACGATCAGAATTCCGCGCATCGCCCCTGCCTTCCTGGTGGAGTGGATACGTCCCGGACGGCGGCCCGCTCGACCCGGTTCGGCCCGCACGGCCCAGCCGCCTCCGGCCTGCTTACCAGTCGTCGCCGTGCCCGTCCACGAGCCGGGCGCCCGCGCCGCACGGCACCGCCGGCCCTCACCCGGAGACGAGTTTGCGGCCGGTGATCTCCTCCGGGCGGATCCGCACCCAGCGAGGCCGGTCCCCGCCCGCCCAGGGGGCCGCGCCGGGCAGGCCGGCCAGCCGCTCCAGCTCGGCGGGGTCCTCCACGTAGTGGGCCGGGCCGAGGGCGAGCACGCTCCAGCCGCGTCCGAGGTACTCGTCGATGTGGTCGACCTGGAACGAGACCGCGGCCCCCTCCTCCGGGGCGGCGGCGCCGTGCTCGCCGGTGCGATAGGCGAAGGAGCCCTGGTCCACCACGTAGTTGACCGGCAGCACCACCGGCCCCGGCTCGACCGGCAGGGCGATCCGGCCGATGCCGTGGCCGCCGACCAGCTTCCAGCACTCCGGCTCGGTGAGGTCGAGCAGCCGGGGCCGCGGACCGGGGCCGCCCCGGCCGGGCGGCGCCTCGGCGAGGCCGGACTGCAGTTCCTCGGGAGTGCTGTCGAGGGCGGCGGCGATCCGCACGAAGCCGCCCGGGTCGAAGCCGGGCCCGGCGTCCAGCAGGCACCGCAGATAGCGGGGCGCCATCGCGGCCCGGTTGGCCAGGGCCTCCTCGCTGAGGTCCAGCTGCTCGCGCCGTTCGGCGATCCGACGGGCCACGACGGCGGGGTCGGGGGTGTCGTTCACAGTGGTGACTCCTCGGCTTGCCGGGGGCCGTCCGGCCGCGCCCGGGCGTTGACCAGGCCGGACCCATCCAAGCGCCCGGCCTGCGGCAAGTCGAGCAAGGACCGGCCCCCGTGCGTGTCGGTACGACCGGCGGCCCCGGGACGCCGCGCCGACCCCGCCGGAAGGCCACGGCGGAAGGCCACGGCGGAACCTGCCCGCACACCGTCGTCACGCCGCCCCCGCGCCCCCGCCGTCCCGGCGGCGCTACCGGCCCGGAGCGCCGGCCGGCAGGGCTCACCCAACTCGCGGGAACGGTCGGGCCGTTGCCGCGTCGCAATGCCCGCGCACGCCCCTGTCCACCGCCGGCGCCCGAGCGCATACTGGCCTGCGCGGCTCGCAGCGGGCGACGGGGCCACTCCGGTCCCCGGCCCGGTTGCGCCGTGACAGGGGGTCGGAATCGTGGCAGCTGTCGTGATCGTCGCCGTGCTGCTCCTGCTCTGGCTGGTGACCGGCGTACGGGTGGTGCAGCAGTACGAGCGCGGTGTGGTGTTCCGGCTCGGCCGGGTCAACGGGCGGGTCCGCGAGCCGGGGGTGAGCCTGCTGCTGCCGGTCGTGGACCGGATGCGCAAGGTCAACGTCCAGGTCGTCACCATGCCGGTGCCCGCGCAGGAGGGCATCACCAAGGACAACGTCTCGGTGAGCGTCGACGCGGTGCTGTACTTCCGGGTGGTGGACCCGGTCAGGGCCACCGTGGACGTCCAGAACTACTCCTTCGCCATGCTCCAGGTCGCCCAGACCTCGCTGCGCTCCATCATCGGCAAGAGCGAGCTGGACGACCTGCTCTCCGGCCGGGAGAACCTCCACCAGGGCCTGGAGGTGATGCTGGAGAGCCCGGCCACCGGCTGGGGCGTGCAGATCGACCGGGTGGAGATCAAGGACGTCAGCCTGCCGGACTCGATGAAGCGCTCGATGGCCCGCCAGGCCGAGGCGGACCGCGAGCGGCGGGCCCGGATCATCACCGCCGACGGCGAGTTCCAGGCCGCAACCAAGCTCGCCGAGGCGGCGGGCAGGATGAGCGAGACCCCGGCGGCGATGCAGCTGCGGCTGCTGCAGACCGTGGTCGAGGTCGCGGCGGAGAAGAACTCGACGCTGGTGCTGCCGTTCCCGGTGGAACTGCTGCGCTTCTTCGAGGCCTCGGCGGCCCGGGCCGCCGATCCGCAGGCATAGGCCGGGCCTATGGCCCCATAGATCACCACCTCCTGCTTCCCAGGTCATCCGTAGGGTTTGCTACAAAGGTTCAGACCACCTTTGCGCCGCGCCCGACCGGAGGACCACTCGTCATGCCCCGCCCGATCCGAGTCGCGATCGTCGGAGCCGGCCCCGCCGGCATCTACGCCGCGGACGCCCTGCTGAAGTCCGACGCCGCCCAGGAGCCCGGTGTCTCGATCGACCTGTTCGAGCGGATGCCAGCGCCGTTCGGCCTGATCCGCTACGGGGTCGCGCCCGACCACCCGCGCATCAAGGGCATCGTCACGGCCCTGCACCAGGTGCTCGACAAGCCCCAGGTCCGGCTGTTCGGCAACGTCGACTACCCGAACGACCTCGGCCTGGACGACCTGCACCACTTCTACGACGCCGTGGTGTTCTCCACCGGCGCGATGGCCGACCGCGCCCTGGACATACCCGGCATCCACCTCGACGGCTCCTACGGCGCGGCCGACTTCGTCTCCTGGTACGACGGCCACCCCGACGTGCCCCGGACCTGGCCGCTGGAGGCCGAGAAGGTCGCCGTCCTGGGCGTCGGCAACGTCGCCCTGGACGTCGCCCGGATCCTCGCCAAGACCGCCGACGAGCTGCTGCCCACCGAGATCCCGCCGAACGTTCACGAGGGCCTGAAGCGCAACCGGGCCGTCGAGGTGCACGTCTTCGGCCGCCGCGGCCCGGCCCAGGCCAAGTTCAGCCCGATGGAGCTGCGCGAGCTGGACCACTCCCCCACCATCGAGGTGATCGTCGCCCCCGAGGACATCGAGTACGACGAGGGCTCGATCGCCGAGCGCCGCGCGGTCAAGCACGTCGACCTGGTCGCCTCGACGCTGGAGAACTGGGCGATCCGCGACGTCGGCGACCGCCCGCACCGGGTGTACCTGCACTTCTTCGAGTCCCCGGTGGAGGTGCTCGGCGAGGACGGCCGGGTCGTCGGCCTGCGCACCGAGCGCACCGAGCTGGACGGCACCGGCAACGTGCGCGGCACCGGCCGCTTCACCGACTGGGACGTGCAGTCGGTCTACCGCGCGGTCGGCTACTACTCCGACGAGCTGCCCAAGCTGCCCTTCGACCCGGTCTCGGGCACCGTCCCGCACCGGGCCGGGCGGGTCCTGGACGGCGACGGCTCGCACCGCACCGCCACGTACGTCACCGGCTGGATCAAGCGCGGCCCGGTCGGCCTGATCGGCCACACCAAGGGCGACGCCAACGAGACCGTCGCCTGCCTGCTGGACGACCACGCCGCGGACCGCCTGCCCGGCGCCGTCGAGCCGGACCCGGCGGCCGTCGAGGAGCACCTGCGCGCGCGGGGCGTCCGCTTCACCACCTGGGCGGGCTGGCAGCTGCTGGACGCCCACGAGCGCGCGCTCGGCGAGACCGAGCAGCGCGAGCGGGTCAAGGTCGTCGAGCGTGAGGACATGCTCCGCCACAGCGGGGCCTGAGCCGCGACCCGAGCGCGGAACACGGAAGCGCCGCCACCGAATCCCGCGGGAATTCCCTCCGGAACCCCGCGGGGTTCGCAACCGCACCTGTCAGGGGCGGACGATCGGCAGCAGCAACTCGTCCACGATCTCCGCCGGATCGAGCTGGACCGGGTCCCCGCCGCACATCTTGATCCGGTACAGCATCAGCGCCGGCACCAGGTCGGTGACCAGCGGGGTGACGGCCCCGGGGCGGACCTCGCCGCGCGCGGTGCCGCGGTCCAGCACCTCGGCGATCAGCGCCGTCGTCGGCTCCACCACCCGCTCCAGCACGATCTCCACGAAGGCGTGCGCCCGTTGGTGGTCGAGTTCGCTCATGATGGCCCGCACGGCGGCGCCCAGCTCGCTGACCATGGCGGCGCGCAGCCTGGTGACCACCTCCAGCAGGTCCCCGCGCAGGCTGCCGGTGTCGGGAGCCGGTCCGGACGCCGGCAGGCTGGCCCGCAGCGCGTCCATGACCAGTTCCTCCTTGGAGGACCAGCGGCGGTAGAGCGCGGCCTTGCCGGTCTGCGCGGCGGCGGCCACCCCCTCCATGGTCAGCCGGGCGTAGCCGTCGGTGGTGAGCTGGTGGAGGACCGCCTCGTAGATGGCGCTCTCCAGCGCCTCGCCCCGCCGCCGCAGCGGGGCGCCCGTCACCGGTCCGTGCCCGGCAGCCGTGTCAGCGGTCATGGTTGCGCACCTTCTTCAGTCGCCTTTCGTCGCTTCGTCGCTCCACGCGTCCGCCCGCGGACCTCCGGGAGGATCCCGGGCCGGGCGCGTCGCTGGTGAGGCATGTCGCCCCCCCGGGATTTCCCAGTGCCCGGACATCACCGGGGGCTACTGTCGATGTTAGTGAACGAACCCGTTCCCGCCGCATTCCGGTCGTCAGCCGGAGACGCGCTCCGCGGGGGACCTTCCCGCGCGACGGGACCGGGACGGGACCGTGGCCTCATGCGGCTGGGGCGGCGGCAGGGGTCGCATGGAGGAGCAGGTCGAATCGGACCCGCCTGCGAGAACCCCGTGGAGGATCCCATGACCGACAGAACGGCCGGCACGGCGCTCGTGGCCGCCGCCGTCGCCGCGGTCTCCGCCGTGGTGAGCGTCGTCGCCGCCATCCGGGCGTGCAGGTGCCCGATTCCGGGCGGCGAGAGCGCCCCCGGAGCCGAACGGCGCCGTCACCCCGGCCCCGGCAGCGCCACCGGCCCTTCCCACCCCACCCCCCGACGCTGCACGCCCCCGAACTGCCACTGACCCCGACTCACCCCGCCTCCCTCCCGGAACACCGTCTCGCTCCCGGCCGCCGGCGTCGGCGCCGGGGCCCTTCGGTGCGCGGGAGGGCCTGCCCCGCGCGCGGACGGCCCCGTCCTCATCCGCTCGCGGGCCGGCGCGGGAGCACCGCGTGCACCCGGGTGCCGTGCCGCAGGGCGTCCACGGTGCAGCTGCCGCCGATCTCCGCAGCCCGCTCGGACATCGACCGGAGCCCGACCCCCGGGTGCTCCGGGAGACCGTGGCCCGGTCCCTGCCCGTCGTCCTCGATGTCGAGTTCCAGCCGCCCGGCGTCCACCCGGACGGACACCGTGGCGCTGGTCGCCCGGGCATGGCGCAGCACGTTGTTGAGCGCCTCCGCGGTGATCCGGTAGACCGCGACCTCGACGGCGGCGGGCAGCGCGGGCAGCGGGGCGGGCTCCAGTCGGGTGGCGACGGCGAGGTCCGGGCCGCTGAAGGTCTCGGCGAGCCGGCTCAGTGCCAGGGAGAGGCCGTAGTCGCCCAGCGCGGTGGGGCCGAGGCGGTCCGTGATCCGCCGGACCTCCCGGACCGCCGAGGCGAGGTCGTCCGCGACGCGGTCCAGCACGGAGGAGAAGAGCGCCGGGTCGTCGACCGCGGCGGCCGCCTGGAGACGGAGCCGCAACCCGGCCAGCATCGGGCCGAGGCCGTCGTGGATGTCCCGGCGCAGCTGGCGGCGCTCCTCCTCGCGGGCCGCGACGATCCGCTCGCGGCTGGCCCGCAGGTCCGCCATCAGCTGGAGCGAGGCGACGGCGGGCGCGGCCTGGTCGGCGAGCGAGCGCAGGATGTCGCGGTCGCTGCCGTCGAGGACCCGCTGGCCCTCGCGCGGGGCGACGGTGAGCCGTCCGATGCGGTCCCCGCGGTGCACCAGCGGGAAGCCCTCGCCGCTGCCCGAGAGTTCCCCGACGGCGGCCAGCGACCGTTCGCCGCTCCGCGTGGAAACGGTCAACTCCACGCCGGGCAGCCGCAGTTCCTCGCTGACCGTGCAGCACAGAACGGCCGGCACCTCCTGCGGGTCGACGGTCTGGCTGACCCTCCCGGCGAGGCTGCGCAGCACCTGGTACGGCTGCGCGCGCGAGCCGTAGTACCAGCGGTCGACGACGCCGGAGGCCCAGCGCACGCCCCGGGGCAGGCCGACCGCGAGCAGGAAGACCGCGGCGACCACCACCAGCGCCCCGGGGCCGCGGCCGGGCATCAGCATGGTGGAGAGCAGACAGGCCACCACCACGAAGACCACGGCCAGCCCGGCGGCCACCACCAGGCCGACCAGCACCCGCCGGGCGGCCCGGTCCAGGTGCCAGGAGCCGTCCCTGACCACGACGGCGGCCAGGGTGAGGGTCCACAGCGCCGAGGTGACGGCGAACGCGACGTACGAGAGCGTGCCCTGGTCGAAGTAGTAGGCGAGTTCGGCTCCGCCCCACAGCAGGTACGTCCCGAGGGCGATCAGGACGTTCTGCCGGCGGCGCCGGGACACGCCGCGGATGCGGGCGAGCGGGACGAGCACCACCAGGACGGTCAGCGCGGCGTACACGGCGACCTGGGTGTCGATCATCCGGTCGTTGAAGGCCTGCACCCAGTTCGCCAGATCGCTGCCCGCGAACGGGTTGGGTTGGCCGAACACGGTGGGCTCGGCGACGTAGTAGCCGGCCGGGGGCAGCCGCCACAGCGCGAGGGCGCCGATCGCCCACCACCACCGGCTGCTCGGGAGGGTCCCGTACGGCAGCCACAGCGGCAGCGCGTGCCACAGGGTGCCGTTGACGGTGTCGCACAGCGAGGACAGGACCACCACCGCCCCGACCACGTGCGGGTCGCCCCCCTCGACCCAGATCGGGGCCTCGGCGGCGACCGGAATGATCGACGCCATTCCGTACACCAGCAGGACCCAGCCGAGTTGGTTCCCCGGCCGGTGGGCGTGCAGCAGCACCCCGCCGGCCACGGCGGCGAGGCCGTAGCCGAGGACCGCCAGATCGTGGGCGGGCACCGAGACCCCGGGGGTGCCGAGGTGGCTCACCACGTACCCGGCCCACAGGCCGCCCGCCACCAGGCAGACGAGCGCGCACAGCCCGGCCGCGGCGAGCTGTCGCTCGGCCGAGCCGGACCGTGGCCGCCATCGGGCTCTTCGCGTGCTCTCCGCAGCCATGTCCGCCCTTTCCCTCGCCGGGCACCTCCGGACCCCTGAAGTCTGCGCCACCTGCTGTCCCGGGCGCATGAGGCAGCGGCCCCGCCGGACTTCACGGCGGGCCCGGAGGGGAAGGGGCGGGCCCGCCGGGGTGGTCAGACCGGCGGGTTGGGGCGGGTCAGCCCGCGGTCGTAGGCGAAGATCACGGCCTGGACGCGGTCCCGCGCGCCGATCTTCGACAGCACCCGGCTGACGTGCGTCTTGACCGTCGACTCCGCCAGGACCAGGCGCTGGGCGATCTCGCTGTTGGACCAGCCGTGGGCGATGGCGACCAGGATCTCCCGTTCGCGGTCGGTCAGGGCGTCCAGCCGCGGATCCGCGGCCGGTGCGGCGCCGGGCGGGCGGACCGGCAGGCGGTGGGCGTAGGCGTCGAGCAGGCGCCGGGTGACGGCCGGGGCGACCACGGCGTCGCCCTCGGAGACCGCGCGGATGCCGGACAGCAGCTCCTCCGGCCGGGCGTCCTTGAGCAGGAAGCCACTGGCACCGGCGCGCAGCGCGGCGTGCGCGTACTCGTCGAGGTCGAAGGTGGTCAGCACCAGGATGCGGGAGCGCCCTCCGGTGGCGACGATGCGGCGGGTGGCCTCGATGCCGTCCATGCCGGGCATCCGGATGTCCATCAGGACGACGTCGGGGCGCAGGTCGGCGGCCAGCCGGACGGCCTCGCCGCCGTGGGCCGCCTCGCCGACCACCTCGGTGTCGGGCTGGCTCTCCAGCAGCATGCGGAAGCCGTAGCGCTGCAAGGGCTGGTCGTCCACGATGAGGACGGTGGTCACGTCGGGCCGCCTGTCGGGTCGTAGGTGGGCTGAGGGCCGGCGGTGAGGTCCGGGCCGGCGCTGAGGCTCGGGCCGGCGCTGGTGTTCGGGCCGGCGCTGGGGTTCGGCATGGGGGCGGCGTCCGGGGCGGCGGCGGTGGCGTCCGGGGCGGCGGTGGTGGCGTCCGGGGCGGCGGCGGTGGCGTCCGGGGCGGCGGTGGTGGCGTCCGGCCCGGGGGTGAGGTCCAGGACCGCCTCTACGGCCCATCCCGCGCCGGAGGTGGGGCCGGCCGTGACGGTGCCGCCGTACAGGGCCGCGCGTTCGCGCATCCCGGCCAGGCCGTGGCCGTACCCGTGGGTGCGCCCGTGCCAGCGGGAGCCGCCGGGCGGGCCGGTGTCCTCGACGCGGACCCGCAGGCGCTCGGCGTCGACGGTGAGGGTCACATGGGCGCGGGTCTCGGCCCCCGCGTGCTTGAGGGTGTTGGTGAGCGCCTCCTGCACGATGCGGTACGCCATCAGCTGGACGCCGCGGTCCAGCCTGCCCAGGGCGCCGGCGGCCGTGTAGACCACCTGCGGTCCGGCGGCGCGGATGCGGGCGCAGAGCCCGTCGAGGTCGGCGATGCCGGGCTGCGGGGTGTACTCGGCGGTCTGGTCTCCCTGGTCGCGCAGCACGCCGAGCATCCGCCGCAGTTCGCCGAGCGCCTGCCGGCTGGTGTCCCCGATCAGCAGCAGGGCCTCCCGGCCGCGTTCGGGGGTGGCCTGCGCCGCGTACGCGCCGCCGTCGGCCAGGGTGACGATGACGGACAGGTTGTGGCCGATGATGTCGTGCATCTCCCGGGCCATCCGGGCGCGTTCGGTGGCGGCGGCCAGCCGGCTGCGCTGGTCGCGCTCTATCTCCAGCCGGGCGGCCCGCTCCCGCAGCCCGGCGAGCTGGGCGCGCCGGACCCGCACCGCGATGCCCAGGGCCACGGCCGCCGTGGCGGCGCTGAACAGGAAGAACAGGGCGTCGCCGACCGGCAGCCCGCCGCCGGAGACGGCCACCGCGACCAGCGAGACGGCCACCGCCATGGCAGCGCAGGACCACGCCAGGTGCCGCAGCCGGCCGTGCAGCGCCAGGCTGTAGAGGGCGACCAGCAGGGCCGCGTCGGCGCGCAGCCCGACGTCCAGCGACCACTGCAGGACGAAGACGGCCATGATCGCGGCGAAGGCCGCCGTGGGCCGGCGCCGGCGCCACAGCAGCGGCAGCACCAGACCGGCCTGGAGGGCGAGGGTCTGCGGCAGCGGCAGCCGGGCGAGCACGATCCGGTGCTCACGCGGGCCGCCCTCGACGTGGCCGGGGAAGAGGTCGGGCAGGCAGAACAGCAGGAAGACGGCGGCCACCACCGCGGCGTCGAGTGCCCACGGGTGGTCGCGGTCCGCCTGCCGCAGCCGCTGGCCGATCCGGGCCAGGCGGGCGTACAGCGGGTACCCGGACAGGGGGTCGACGGCAGGGGTGTCGGCGGTCCGCGGATCGGCGGACGAGGTGCCCGCGGCCGGGGTGCCCGCTGCCGCGAACGGGCTCGTCGTGGTGGTGGCGGGGTCGCTCACCGGTGGCACCTCCCTGGTCGGCCGGGCTGTCGTGGTCGTGTCCGCGGCGCCGGTGGCTCCCGGCGCCGCGGTGGCTGGACTCCCTCCGAGTCTCTCAGGCGTCGGTGCGTACCAGCCGCACGGCCGCCGCCCCGAGGGCGAGGACCGTCCAGCCGAGGAAGACGGCCAGCCCCGCCGTCGGCGAGAGCGTGGTCGAGTCGTGGTGCAGGGCGAACATCGCCTCGCCCGCGTGGCTGGGCAGGTAGGGGCTGAGGTGGCTCTGCCAGGAACTGGGCAGCAGCGAGGTGAGCCCGGGGATCAGCATCAGCGTGGCCACCAGCACCGCGATGCCGCCGGCCACCGAGCGCAGCAGGGCGCCGAGCGCGACGCCGATCACGCCGACCAGAGCGAGGTAGAGCCCGGCCCCCAGCAGGCCGCGGACCACCCCGGCGTCGGAGAAGGTCATCGCCACGCGGGTGCCGGAGAGCACCCCGCTGTCGGCGCCGAACACCGCGAACACCCCGACGGTGCCGAGCACCAGCGCGATCAGCCCGTACACGGCGGCCTTGGACCAGAGCACCGGGAGGCGGCGCGGCACGGCGGCCAGCGTCGAGCGGATCATGCCGGTGGAGTACTCCCCGGCGGCGACCAGCACACCGAGGACGCCGAGTGCCAGCTGGGCGAAGTTGGTGCCGAACAGGGACAGGCTCAGCGCGCTCGCGCCCGCGAAGTCCCGGTCCATCGGGCGGCCGGAGGTCATCCGCGACTTGAACTGGTAGGCGGCGATCAGGCCGAAGGCGACCAGGAAGAGCAGTGCCAGCCCGAGGGTGATCCAGGTGGAGCGCAGCGACCACAGCTTCGCCCACTCGGAACGCAGCACCCGCAGGGGCGTCACCCGGTACGCGGGACGGGCGGGCCGCACGCCGCCGGGGGCGGGGACCGGGCTAGGTGCGATGGTGCTCATGCCGCACTCCTCGAAGTCTCGGCGGCGGCGGTGCCGTCGGCGGTGGTGACCGTGCCGTGGTACTCGACGGCGTCGCGGGTCAGGTCCATGAACGCCTCCTCCAGGGAGACCGTCCGGGGGGTGAGTTCGAACAGGGCGATGCCCTGCTCGGCGGCGGCCAGGCCGATCTCGCGGGCCGTACGGCCGGTGACCAGCAGTTCCTCCGAGCCCGCCCGGCCGGTGACCTCCACGCCGGCGCCGGCCAGTGCGGCGCGCAGCCGGGCCGGGTCGGCGCTGACGACCTTGACCACATCGCCGCCGGCCTGGCGGACCAGGTCCTGCACCGTCGTGTCGGCCAGCAGCCGGCCCCGGCCGACGACGATCAGGTGGTCCGCGACCAGGGCCATCTCGCTCATCAGGTGCGAGGACACGAAGACGGTGCGGCCCTCGGCGGCGAGCGAGGTGAGCAGGTTGCGGATCCACAGCACGCCCTCGGGGTCGAGGCCGTTGACCGGTTCGTCCAGCATCACCGTGGCCGGATCCCCCAGCAGGGCCGAGGCGATCCCGAGCCGCTGGCCCATGCCGAGCGAGAACGCCCCGGCGCGCTTGCGGGCCACCGAGGAGAGGCCCGTCAGCTCGATGACCTCCTCGACCCGGCGGCGCGGGATGCCGTGGGTGTGGGCCTGGGCCATCAGGTGGTTGAAGGCGGAGCGGCCCGGGTGGATCGACTTGGCCTCCAGCAGCGCCCCGACCTCCTGGAGCGGTGCCGCGTGCTCGGCGTAATGGCGGCCGTTCACCCGCACCGAACCGCTGGTGGGCGCGTCCAGCCCGACGATCATCCGCATCGTGGTGGACTTGCCCGCGCCGTTCGGCCCGAGGAAGCCCGTCACCGTCCCCGGCCGGACCGTGAAGTCCAGCTGGTCCACGGCCGTCTTCTCCCCGTACCGCTTCGTCAGCCGGTGCGCCTCGATCATCGCTCACCCCTGTGCTCCGGGGCCTGCCCTTCCGGCTGCCCTCGCGCACCACGCTACGTGCGGAGTCGGCTCCGATCCGTGGTACCGGGGTCCGATCATCGGCGCGCCCGTAGTACCGCGGTACCACCCCGGCACCCCACCACGGCGAGTGGTGGCGTCAGGGCTGCTCCGCCAGCACCGCCCTGACCTCGGCCAGCAGCGTCCGGTGGTCCTCGCCGTACGTGACGACCGCCGCGAACACCGCGTCGATCGCGGCCCGCAGCGGGTCCGGCTCGGCCGCGCCGAGGACGGCGGGCAGCGCCATGTGCGGCTGCGACACCGGCAGGTCGGGATCGAGCGGGCCGCGGACGAGGCGGGCGGTGCCGGTGACGACCGGCTCCGCCCCCACGACGGGCGGTCCCTGGGGCTCCGGCCGGTCCGTCACCGTCACGGTGGAGAACACCGGCTGGGAACCGGACAGCGACGCGAACACCGGCGACGGGGCGTCGGGGTCCACGTGCGGCGGATGGAAGGGCTCGCGCTCGGGCGGGACGGCCCGGCGGACCGTCCGGGCCGGGACGCGCGGGTCGGCGGCCAGGGCCAGCCAGAGCGCGGCCGGGTCGTCGAAGGGCGGCGGCAGCGGTCGGTCCTCGTCCAGGGCCGTCAGTGCGGCGGCGACCCAGTCGAGCCCGGCGAGGCCGGCCGCCGCGCAGGCCCGGCGGGCGGCGAACCGCGCCACCGTGCGCTGGGCCCGGGGGCCGGCGTCGTCCAGGGCGTGCAGCAGGGGCGCGTCGAAGTCCAGCAGGCCCCGGACGTTGCCGACCACGCCGCGCAGGGCCTCGCTCGGCCGGCGGCCGCCCCACTCCCACAGCTCGGCGGCGGCCGCGTTCTCCCGTGCCACGCGCTCCCGCGCGAGACGGGCCCGCAGTTCCTCCGCGGCGCGCTCCTCCGGCGTGGGGGGCGGCGGCAGCTTCCGGGCGTAGTCGTGCCAGTACGCCGCCTTCCGCGAGGTCTGCCGCAGGACGCGGTCCGGCTCGGGCGGGGCCGGCCAGAACTGGAGCAGGTAGCGCTCCGCCCCCGGTTCGTCGGACGTCCGGGTGTCCAGCCGGTGCCCCTCGTCGAGGCCCGAGGCGCAGTAGCGCACCCGGTGGTCGCACCGCGCCAGTCCGAGCTCCCGGGCTTCGCCGCCGCCCCACTCCACCAGCAGGCTGGACTCCGTGGCCGGACGGAAGGAGACCTCGACCACGTCCTCCCAGTCCTCGTCCAGCGGCGGGGCCTGCTCGTGCACCTCGACCGTGAAGCCGACGGCACCGGTGTGCAGCCCGGTGGTCAGCCGGAGCGCCCCCGGGACGGCCGCGCCGCAGAGCCCCGCGCGCTGGCCGGCGAACGCCCTCGCCAGGTCGGGCCCCGGGTCGTCGGGATCGCTCTCCACGTAGATCTGTCCGTAGTGGACCCGGACCTCGCCGTCCACCGGCCTGCGCACCTTCACCACACCCTCCCGAAAGCAGTACGGCCCGAGCGTAGGCGGCAGCACCGACACCGCTCCGCGGTCCGCTCCGGGAGGCGGCGGGCCCGGCGCCCGTCGATACTGGGGCCGCCCGGACTCTTGTGGAGGAACCATGGACTACGGTCTCGGCGTACGGCTCGACCGGCCGTTCGCGCAGGCGGTGGAGGCGGTCACCGCCGCGCTCAGGGAGCAGGGCTTCGGCGTCCTGACCACCATCGACGTCCGGGCTACGCTGCGCGAGAAGATCGGCGCGGAGATCGAGGACTACCTGATCCTCGGCGCCTGCAACCCCGCCCTCGCCCACCGCGCGCTCGAGGCCGACCGCCGCATCGGGCTGCTGCTGCCCTGCAACGTGGTGGTCCGGGCGGACGGCGACTCCACCGTGGTGGAGGCCGTCGACCCGCAGACGATGGTCACCCTGGCCGGGCCGGGGGGCGGGCTGGGCGAGGTCGCGGACGAGGCGGCGCAGCGGCTGACCGCCGCCCTGGACGCGCTGCGCGGATGAGGAGCAGACCATGACCGCACCCGTCGTCGTCGGATTCGACGGCTCGCCCGAGAGCCTCGCCGCCACCGAGTGGGCCGCCCACGAGGCGCGGCGCCGCGCCTGCCCGCTCGACCTCCTGGAGGCCTGGCCGTGGCCGCACCGGGACGTGGTCGGCAGTGAGGAGACCTACCGGCACGCGCTGGGCCGACTGGAGCTCCGGGCGGAGGAGTTGCGCTCGCTGGCCGGGGACGGACCGGTCACCTCGGCGGTCGTCGCGACGGACCCGGCCGAGGCGCTGGAGGCGGCCGGGAACTCGGCCTCGCTGCTCGTCCTGGGCTCGCGCGGGCTGGGCGCCGTGCGGGGTTTCCTGGTCGGCTCGGTGAGCCAGGAGGTGCTGCGGCGGGCGAGTTGCCCGGTGGCGCTGGTCCGGGCCGAGGCGGTCGAGTCCGACGGCCCGGTGCTGGTGGGCCTCGACCTGGCGCATCCGATGGACGATGTGCTGGCGTTCGCCTTCGACGCGGCCGCCCGGCGCCGGGCGCCGCTGCGGGTGGTGCACGTCTGGTCGCCGCCGGTCGCGAGCGAGTACATGGCGCTGCAGGCCGTGGGCGGGCTGAAGGGCGAGCTCTCGTCCGTCGAGCGGACCCGCTTCGCCGAGCAGCTGGACCCGTGGCGCGAGCGCCGTCCGGAGGTGTCGGTGACCGCGGACCTGATCCAGGGCAGCCGCTCCGTCGCCCTGGTGGACGCGGCGGCCGAGGCCCGGCTGCTCGTCATCGGCCGGCGCCTGCGCCGCACCCTGGTCGGCTCCCACCTCGGCCCGGTCGCGCACGCCGCGATCCACCACGTGCGGTGCCCGGTCGCGCTCGTCCCGCACGGCTGACCGGCCGGTACCCGGGCCGGCGCCGTTCGGGCCGTCGGCCACCGAGCCCCGCCGCGCTCACCGCGGGGTTCGACCTGTACCGCGCCTTCCCCCAGGGCGCCCGGGACAACGCCGGGTCCGCCGCCGACCCCGTCGGCACACCGCTGCTGTACGTCCGCGGCGACCGCGAGGGCGGCGACATCGAGGCCTACGCCGCCCGGGGCTTGCGGGCCGCGGGCGTCCGCGACCTCACCACCGCGGTGGTCACCGGCGCCGGGCACTTCGCCCAGGAGGAGCAGCCCGCCGCGGTCCGGGCCGTCCTGCGTGGCTTCGCCGCCGTGCCGTCGACGCCGTGAGGGACGCCGCCGGCGCACGCGAGACGGCCCGGCCGGGGGCGGGCGGCCCGGGGGCAGAGGCCCCGGGACCGCCGGCCACCCGACCGGGCCGGTCGCTCAGCGAGTTCAGCGGGTTGAGCGGGTTGAGCGGGTACAGCGGGTTCAGCGGGCTTCGCGCCGACGGACGAAGCGGGTGAGCGCCGAGCCGGACACCAGCGCGACGGCACCGACGGCGCCGACTGCGGCGATGGCCTGGCTGCGCGAGCCGGTCGCCGCGAGCTCGGCCGCCGCGGCCGCGCCGCCACTGCCACTGCCACTGCCACTGCCACCACCACCACCCCCGCTTCCAGCGCCGTCGCCGGCGGCACCCGCGGCTTCGCGGATCTGCCGGACGACCACGTCGGGGTGGGACATCATCGACATGTGCGAGGAGTCGATCTCGACGGTGTGCGCGTTGGCGCGCTTGGCCTCGAACCGTTCGAGGTCGGGGGAGATGGCCCGGTCCTGCTTCGACACGACGAACCAGGACGGGATGTCGCGCCACGCGGCGGCGGTGGCCTTCTCCCCGAGCCCGGACTCGGCGACCGGGCGCTGCTCGGCGGCCATCAGCCTGGTCCGGGACTCGGGCAGGTCGGCGGCGAGAAGGTCCCGGAACTTGTCGCCCCGGACGTAGAAGTCGGTCCCGCTGCCGCCACGCTCGGTGAAGGGGACGGGTCTGAGCGCGGCGGCGAAGTCGCCGGCGGTGAACTTCATCTGGAGGTCCGCCGGGGACTCGCCCACGTCGGGCGCGAGCGCCGCCACGTAGACCAGACCCTTGACGTTCGGGTTCCCGGCCGCGGCCTGGCTGATGACGGCGCCGCCGTAGGAGTGGCCCGCCAGGACGATCGGGCCGCTGATGCTCTTGAGCAGACTCGCCACGTCGGCTGCGTCATTGCTCAGGCCGCGCAGTTCGTTGGGCGGGGCGACGACGTCGAACCCGTCGTCCAGGAGGCGGGCGGCGACGTCGTTCCAGCCGGAGGCGTCCGCGAACGCACCGTGCACCAGGACCACCGTCGGCCTTCCCCCACCGCCGCCCGGCCTGCCGCCGGCTTCGGCGGCCAGGGCGGGCGACACGGTGACGGCGACCGCGCAGGTCGCGAAAGCCACCGTGACGGCGGAGGAGATCGAACGGCGGGACAGCGATATGCCCATGATTCCTACCCTTTCGGAGGAGGTGGGGGGCTGGAACCACCCTGCCCACAGCGTCGCCCGGGCAGCACATCACGCTGCGCATGTGGGTGAATCCGCACCGCTGTTCGGGTTTCCGCTCGGCCGCATTCGGTTTCAGAGCTCCCCGGACCTGAACCGGGCGGCCTCGTCCTCCAGGTCCGCCAGGTCGGGTGTGCGGTGGCGGATGGCGCTCACCCACTGCTGGACGAGCGCCCTGAGGTCGGCGATCCGGCCGGCGACCGGGCCGCCGAGGAGGGCGAGGAGTCCGGTCGCCGCCGGGTCGCCCTCGTCGCAGGCGGAGCAGAGGGCGGTCTCCTTGAAGCCGGTCACCTGCTTCCCCGCCTGATTCGGCCAGGAGTGCGGGTAGCGGGCGGTCAGAAGGGCCGGGATTCCGCAGCGCCGACAGGGCGGGAGGGCCGCGGTACGGACCTCGATGGCGTTCTTGGCCTTGATCCTTCCGAAGGTGTTCACCCGTACGGTCTACCCCTCTCGGCCCTGGTCGATGACGCGGCGGACCGCGCGAACGGACCGGCGGCCGGCGACGTCGGAGGCGGCGCCGGAACGGACGCAACCTTTCACCCGGGTCACCGCATCCAAGTGATGTCAGGACCGAGGGCGGGGGCGGGGGCCGCACCCGAAGTAATTCCGACGTGTTCGGACCGTCGATTTCCCCATATCTCTACAGTTCGCATGCGACTTGACCTGTCGTGATCGAACTCCACATCTGTTGCACAGCCGTGACGATCCGACAGGAAAATCCGTTCGACCAGCGGGTTCGGCGGGCTAGCATTCCGGAATGGAATCGAACCTCCCGCCCATATGGAATTCCTCCGATGACACGGATGCCGCGAATGCCGCAGATGCCGCGGATCTCCGCCCGTCCCGCCCCACTCCGCTTCGGCTGGCCCGTCTCGGTGCGACCTTCATCGGCGTGAGCGTCGTGTCCGGTGTGCTGCTGGCGGGCATCGTCCTGCCCGCCGCCGGCGGCATCGGGTTGGCCGCCAAGGACACGGCGGAGGGATTCGAAGAGGTTCCCGACGACTTCAAGACGCCGCCGCTGACCCAGGCGACCCAGATCTTCGACGCCAAGGGCGGCCTGATCGCCAAGGTCTACGAGCGCGACCGCACCGTCATCACCGCCGACCAGATGTCGCCGTTCATGCGACAGGCCCAGGTGGACATCGAGGACGCCCGCTTCTACGAGCACGGCGCCGTCGACCTCAAGGGCGTGCTCCGCGCGATCAGCAAGAACGCGGAGAGCGGCACCACCGCGCAGGGCGCCTCCACCCTGACCCAGCAGTACGTGAAGAACGTCAACGTGGAGCAGGCCGGCGACGACCGCGACGCGGTCCTGGAGGCCCAGCGCAAGACCCTGGGCCGCAAGATCCAGGAGCTCAAGGTCGCCATCAAGCTGGAGGAGGACCTGCCGAAGGACCAGATCCTCACCAACTACCTCAACATCACGTACTACGGGAACGGCGCCTACGGGGTGGAGGCCGCCTCCCGACGCTACTTCGGCAAGAGCAACAAGGACCTGACCGTCGCCGAGGCGGCGATGCTCGCCGGGCTGGTGCAGAACCCGTCCCAGTACGACCCCAAGCTGCACCCGCAGGCCGCGCAGAACCGCCGCGACACCGTCATCGACAAGATGGTGGAGAACAGGCACATCACCGCCGACCAGGCGAAGGAGGCCAAGGCCGCCCCGCTGGGCCTCAACTACCAGGCCCCGCAGAACGGCTGCATCACCGCCCAGGCCGGGATGGGCTTCTTCTGCGACTACGTCCGCCACGTCGTCAAGCAGGACCCGGCCTTCGGCAAGAGCGCCGACGAGCGCAAGAAGGTGTGGAACACCGGCGGCCTGAACATCCACACCACGCTGGACCCGGACAAGCAGGCCGCCGCCCAGAACGCGGCGACCTCCAACGTGCGGGTCACCGACAGCGTCTCCGCCGCCGTCTCCATGGTCGAGCCGGGCACCGGCAAGATCCTCGCCATGGCCCAGACCCGCCCGTACGGTCTGCTGAAGGAGAAGAACCAGACCGTCGTCAACCTGAACGTCGACTCGGCCATGGGCGGCGGCAACGGCTTCCAGCCCGGCTCCACCTTCAAGCCGGTCGTCGCGGCCGCGGCGCTGGAGGCGGGCCTGCCGGCGACCCAGGAGTACTCGTCCCCGAACAGGCTCGAGTACCCGACGATGAAGACCTGCGAGGGGACCTGGAAGAACGAGGCCCGGCCCAGGACGGTGGTGCCCAACGAGTCCGCGAACGAGAAGGGCCCCTACCAGCTGAAGGAGGCGATGGCCCTCTCGGTCAACACCTACTTCGTGCAGATGGAGCAGGAGATCGGCCTCTGCGCGGTCAAGCAGATGGCCAAC
The DNA here is from genome assembly GCF_055580145.1 of Kitasatospora sp. NPDC032121. Lineage (NCBI taxonomy): Bacteria > Bacillati > Actinomycetota > Actinomycetes > Kitasatosporales > Streptomycetaceae > Kitasatospora > Kitasatospora sp. NPDC032121. Next base: position 209,855 of record NZ_JBVILX010000012.1, read on the forward strand.
AAGCTCGGCATCACCACCCGGGCCAGCGGCAAGCCCCTGGAGGAGGTCCCCGCGATGGCCCTGGGCGTCGAGGAGATGAGCCCGCTCACCATGGCCAACGTCTACGCGACCTTCGCCGCCCAGGGCACCCACTGCACCCCGATCGCCATCAACAAGATCACCACGGTGGACGGCAAGGACGTCCCCGTCCCGGCCGGCCACTGCGAGCAGGCGTTCTCCGAGTCGACGGCCCGGGCGCTGAACACCGTCCTGAACGGCGTGACCGAGAACAACGGCACCGGCGCGGCGCTCAACCTGGAGGACAACCGGCAGATCGCCGGAAAGACCGGCACCTCGGACCACAAGAAGGCCGCCTGGTTCAACGGCTACACCCCGCAGCTCGCCACCGCCGTCTGGCTCGGCGGCCCCGACGGCGGCGTCGAGATGCGCGACATCACCATCAACGGGAAGCACCACACCGAGGTGTTCGGCGCCGACGGCCCCGGACCGATCTGGCGGGACGCCATGGACCAGGCGCTCAAGGGCACGCCCAAGCAGTCCCTGCCGATGGCCGACATCCCCGACCCGGCGCCCAGGCCCAACCCCACCAGCACCGGGGCCACCACGGCCCCGCCGGCCACCACCCCGCCCGCCCAGCAGCACTGACGGGGGCCCACCGGGCTCGTCCGCTCCCCTCCCCGGTCGGCGGCGGCGTGCCGTCCGGCTCCGTGGCAGTCACACCACTGCGAAGCAGGTCACGGCGGGCGTGAAAGCATGCACGGGACCCCGGGCGGGAGCAACGAGCGCGTCCGCACGACCTGGTTCGACCAGGCCGACACCGAGGCCCTGCGCACCAGCCTCGACGGCCTCGTCGCCCACCTCCACGGCGGCGACGCGTAGCGCGAACACCCCGAGCCGTCGGCACCGAGGGGGCCGACGGCTCGGGGTACGGCCGGGTCGTGCCGTATCACGTCCGGCTGACGACCGTTAGCATGACGGGTATGGCGCCGGAGGTTGGCGCCGGTTCGCACAGATTCCACAGCGGTGTTGAGGAGTTGACGATGAGTCGCGCATTCCCTCTGGTCCGGAGGCACGATCCCGTCCCCGAGGAGGAGCGACGCACCATCCTCGCCGCACCGGGGTTCGGGAAGTTCTTCACCGACCACATGGCCTCGGCCACCTGGACGCCCGCCGACGGCTGGCACGACCGCAGGGTCTCCGCCCTGGTGCCGTACTCGCTGCACCCGAGCGCCGCCGTGCTGCACTACGCCCAGGAGATCTTCGAGGGACTGAAGGCGTACCGCCACGCCGACGGCAGCGTCTGGCTGTTCCGCCCGGAGTTCAACGCCCGCCGCTTCGCCCGCTCCGCCGAGCGGCTCGCCCTGCCGGTGCTGTCGGAGGAGGACTTCCTCACCAGCGTCGAGGAGTTGGTCCGCGCCGACGAGGCGTGGGTGCCGGACTCCGCCGACGAGAAGAGCCTCTACCTGCGGCCGTTCATGTTCGCCTCCGAGGCCTTCCTCGGTGTCCGGCCCGCCGAGCAGATCGCCTACTCGGTCATCGCCAGCCCGGCCGGCCCGTACTTCGCCGGCGGTGTCACCGGCATCACGCTCTGGGTCAGCAGCAACTACACCCGCGCCGGCCGGGGCGGCACCGGCGCCGCCAAGTGCGGCGGCAACTACGCCTCCAGCCTGGCCGCCCAGTTGGAGTCCCGGAAGCACGGCTGCGACCAGGTGCTGTTCCTGGACGACACCGGCGGCGAGGGCGACCTGGAGGAGTCCGGCACGATGAACCTGTGCCTGGTCACCTCCGACGGCGAGCTGGTCACCCCCGCGCTCGGCAACATCCTCGACGGGGTGACCAGGGACTCGATCCTGTCCCTGGCGGGCGAGTTCGGGCTGACGCCGGTCGAACGCTCGATCACCCTCTCCGAGCTGCGGTCCGGTGCCGCCGACGGCACGGTCACCGAGGTGTTCGCCGCCGGGACGGCCGCGGTGGTCACCCCGATCGTCGGATTCAAGGGCGAGGGCTACGAGTTCACCATCGGCAGCGGCTCGCCGGGCAAGCAGACCCTCGCGATCCGCGAGCACGTGCTGGACATCCAGTACGGGCGTGCCGAGGACGTCCACGGCTGGATGCGCCGGGTGGTGTGACCGCCCCGGGCGGCCCGCCCGGGCCGCCCGACTCCCCGGGCCCGCTCAGTTCCCGAGCCGGCCCGCCTCCCCCTCGGGCACGACGACCTCGCGCTTGAGGATCTTCCCGGTCGGCCCCTTGGGCAGGGCGTCCACCGTCCAGACCAGCCGCGGGTACTTGTACGGGGCCACCCGCTCCCGGACGAAGCCGCGGATCTCCTCCGGGGTCGCCGACGCGCCCTCGCGCAGGACCACGGCGGCGGCCACCTCCTGGCCGTGGGTGGGGTGGGGGACGCCGACCACCGTGGCCTCGGCGACCGCCGGGTGCTCGTACAGCACGTCCTCCACCTCCCTCGGGTAGACGTTGAAGCCGCCGCGGATGATGACGTCCTTGCGGCGGTCGACGATCCGGAAGTCGCCGCGCTCGTCGCGGGTGCCGAGGTCCCCGGTGTGCAGCCAGCCGTCCCGGACGGTCCGCGCGGTGGTCTCCGGTCGGCGCCAGTAGCCCTTCATCACGTTGTGGCCGCTGATCACCACCTCGCCGACCGTACCGTCCGGCACCTCCTTGCCGGACTCGTCGACGATCCGCATCCGCACCCCCTCGATCGGGATGCCGACGGTGCCCGCGATCCGCTCCCGGTCGCTGCGGTTGGCGCAGGCCAGCGGCGAGGACTCGGACAGCCCGTAGCCCTCCAGCACCACGCAGTCGAATGCGGTCTCGAAGCCGCGCAGCACCTCCGGCGGCATCGACGCGCCACCGCCCAGGCACACCCGCAGGGAGGAGACGTCGTGCCCGGCGCGCTGCGGGTGGGCCAGCATCAGGGTGTACATGGTCGGGACGCCGAGGAAGACGCTCACCCGGTCGCGCTGGATCACCGAGAGCGCGCCCAGCGGGTCGAAGCGCGGCACCAGGGTCAGGCAGGCGCCGACGGACACCGCGCAGTTGAGGCCGAGCACCTGGCCGAAGGAGTGGAACAGCGGCAGCCCGCCGAAGATCACGTCCCCCTCGACCAGGCCCAGGACCTGGACGCCCGCCCGGATGTTGGCCACGATGTTGCGGTGGGTCAGTTCGGCGCCCTTGGGGGCGCCGGTGGTGCCGGAGGTGTAGAGGATGACCGCGGTGTCCTCTCCCCCGCGTCCCCCGTTCCGCGGCGGGCCGGCCGGCTGCCGCGCGAGCGCCGCGGCGAGGTCGGCCGGCTCGACGGGGACCAACCGGGTGCGGGTGCGCCGCGCGCCCTCGACCGCCTGCTCGGCGCCCTCGTGCCAGGCGAGCAGCAGGGCGGCCTCGGCGTCGGCGAGGCAGTGCTCGATCTCCCTGGCCTTCAGCAGCGGGTTCATCGGGACGACCACCGCCCCGGCGCGCAGGATGCCGTAGTACAGCACCGCGAACTCCGGGACGTTGGGCAGCAGTACGGCGACCCGGTCGCCGGGCGCGACGCCGAGCGCGGTCAGCCAGTGCGCGGCCCGGGCGCTGCGCGCGTCCAGCTCGGCGTAGCCCAGCACCTCCTCGCCGAGCCGCAGGACGGGGTGCTCCGGACAGCGGGCGGCGGTCGCGGTGAGCAGGTCGGGAATGCCGTGCGGCAGGTCGGGAGAGCCGTGCGGCCGGCCGGGAGCGCCGTGCGGCTGGTCGGCGCTTCGGTCGGACGGGATGGGGTCGGCGGACATGCGGACGCTCCTCGGGGCGGCGGGGCTCGGTCTGATCCTCATACGGTCGGGCGGACGCCGCCGGGCGACGCGGCGCTACCGCCGGCGCCCGCGGCGTCTTCGGCGTCGGCCGTCTCACCCGCACCCGCGGCGTCTCCGGCACCGGCGGCATCTCCGGCACCGGCGGCGGCGAGCATCCACGGGGCGATCCGCTCCACCAGCCCGCGGTTGTGCCGGATCCAGCGGAAGTGGTCCAGCGGGCGCCCGTCCGCCCGCTCGGAGGTGTAGCTCCAGCGCTCCACCCGGGCCGAGCGCAGCTTGGCGCACAGGTGGTCGACGGCCCGCGGCGGGGCGAGCTCGTCGCCCTCGACGTCCACCGCCAGCACCGGCAGGTCGACCCGGGCCAGCGCCCGTTCGTAGTCGGTGACGGCGCCGCGCGCCCGGTAGCGGCCGGTGCGCATCTGCCGCGCCCAGTCCCGCATCAGCCGGGCCGACTCGCGGCCGCCGAAGCCGAAGCGCTCGCCCGGCCAGTGGCCGACCGCCGCCGAGGCGACGACCGAGAACTGGCTCAGCGCCAGCCGGCGCAGGCCCGCCCGTACGCCGAAGGTCCGGTACCAGGCCGATCCGCCGGCCACCAGCACCACGCCGGCCAGCCGGGGCCGGAAGACGCCGCAGTGCACCAGGCCCAGCTGCCCGCCCAGGCTGTGGCCGAGCAGCAGGCGCGGCGCGCCGGGGAACGCCTCGGCCACCGCGTCGAGCACCGCCCCGAAGTCGTGCTCGACCAGCTCGCGGAAGCCGAAGGCGACCCCGCGCCGCGGCACCGGGCGGCTCTCGCCGTGGCCGCGCAGGTCGCAGGTGGCCACGCTCAGGCCGGCCGCGTGCAGCGCGCGGACCAGCGGGGCGTAGTGTCGGGCGGCCGTTCCCATCGCCGGCAGGACGGTCACCACCGGGGCGGCCGGCTCCGGCCGGGCCAGCGCCCGGACGGTGAGCCTGGCCCCGTCGGGCGCGGTGATCTCGGCGATCACCGGGAACCGGGGCGTCCTCACGTCCGCACCTCCCGCTCGGCGCCGGCGCCCGGCCGCCAGCCGATCACCCCGGCGCCCCAGGTGATGCCCGCCCCGAACGCGGCGAGGCCGAGCAGCCGGGGGCCGTCCAGCAGGCCCTCCTCGCGGGCGTGGGTCAGGCCCAGTGGGATCGAGGCCGCCGAGGTGTTGGCGACCCGGTGGACGTTCAGGTACAGCCGCTCCGGGGGCAGCCCCACCTCCTTGCCGACCGCCCGCACGATCCGGGCGTTGGCCTGGTGGGCGACGAACAGGTCGAGGTCCTCGCAGGTCAGGCCGCGCCGGTCGAGCACCTCCCGGGTGGCGGCGGACATCTTCTCCACCGCGTGGTCGAACACCTCCCGGCCGTCCATCCGCAGCTTGCGGTCGTCCCGGTCGGCGTAGAGCAGCGGGATCTGCTCGCCGTCGCTGCCGAGCGAGAAGCACGGGTCGGGCGCGCCGGGCACGTCGGCGACCACGGCGGCGCCGGCGCCGTCGGCCAGCAGCACCGCGGTGCCGCGGTCCTCGTGGTCGGTGATCCGGGTCAGCGCGTCGGCGCCGCAGACCAGCACCGCCTCGGCCCGGCCCGTCTCGATCAGCGCGGCGGCGTGGTCCAGGCCGTAGACGAACCCGGCGCAGGCCGCGTGCAGGTCGAAGGCGGTGGCCCGTGGCATGCCGAGCCGGGCGGCGACCTCCACCGACACGCCGGGGGTGACCCGGTCCGGGGTGATGGTGGCGACCACCACGTGCCGGATGCCGGCGGCGCTGCGCCCGGCGTGCCGCAGTGCCCGCTCGGCGGCGGCCACCGCGAGGTCGGCGAGCCGGCCGTCCGGCGCGAGGAAGCGGCGCTCCTCGATGCCGGTCCGTTTGACGATCCACTCCGGGGAGGCGCCGATCCGCTCGAAGTACGCGTTGGGCACGACCCGTTCGGGCAGGGCGGCGCCCACGCCGACGATGGCGGGCGTCATGCCGCGCCTCCTTCGGCGAAGGCCGGACCGGTGCCCATCCGGACGGCGTGCATCCCGCCGTCGGCGTGCAGGATCTCCCCGCTGACGGTGGCGGCGAGGTCGGAGAGCAGGAACAGCACGGGGCCGACCACCACGGCCGGGTCGGTGCGGTCCCAGCCGAGCGGGGCCTCGGCCTGCCAGCGGTCGGCGATCCGGTCGAAGGTGCTGATCGCCTGCCCGGCGACGGTCTCCACCGGGCCGGCGGCCACCAGGTTGACCCGGATGCCGGACGGGCCGAGGTACATCGCCAGGTAGCGGCAGACCGCGCCGAGGGCCGCCTTGCCCACGCCCATCCAGTCGTAGCCGGCCCAGGCGCCGCTGGCGTCGAAGTCCAGCCCGACGACGCTGCCGCGCCGCCCGTCCGCGCCGAGCAGCGGGGCCAGGGCGGTGGCCAGCGAGTGCAGGGAGACGGCCGCGGTGCGCAGCGCGAGGCCGGCGGCCTCCGGCGGGGTGGTGAGGAAGTTGCCGCTCAGCGCCGTCTGCCGGGCGGCGGCGACCGCGTGCAGAACGCCGTCGACCCCGCCCCAGCGCCGTTCCAGTTCCTCGGCCAGCCGGGCGAAGTCCTCGGGCCGGGTGACGTCCAGCTCCAGCACCTCGGTGGGGCGGGGCAGGACGCCCGCGGCCTTCTCGGTGATCCGCCGGGCCCGGCCGAAGCCGGTGAGCAGGACCTCGGCGCCGGCTTCCTGGAGCGCCCTGGCGGTGTGCCAGGCGATGGAGTCCTGGTTGAGGACGCCGGTGATCAGATAGCGGCGTCCGTGGAAGCCGAGCATCACTCCTGGCCTTTCGTCGTACCGGTCGTACCGGTCGTACCGGTCGTACCCGTTGCACCGGTTGGACTGGTCGCAGTGGTCGCAGTGGTCGTACCAGTCCTACCCGTTGCACTGGTCGCAACGGCCCTCCCGGCCGGGGCCGGTGCCTCGGCCGCCGCCAGGACCAGGGCCGCATTGTGCCCACCGAACCCGAAGGAGGTGGAGAGCCCGACCCGGCGGCCGCCGGGCAGGGTGGGGGCTGCGAGCGGGGTGGCGCGGCGGATCAGGTTCAGCGGGCCGAGCCGCTCGTCCGGCTCGCGCAGCCCGGCGGTGGGCGGGGCGGTGGCGTGGCGCAGCGCCTGCAGGGTGGCGATGGCCTCCACCGCGCCGGCCGCGCCGAAGAGGTGGCCGGTGCCGGACTTGGTGGAGGACAGCGGGACCTCCTCCACCGCCGGTCCGAGGGCCAGCCGCAGCGCCTCGCACTCCGCGCGGTCGTTGAGGACGGTCCCGGTGCCGTGCGCGTTGAGGTAGCCGAGCTGCCCGGGGGTGACGCCGGCCGCGTCGAGGGCCAGGGTGACGGCCCGGGCCGCGGGTTCGCCGGTCGGGTCCGGGGCGGTGAGGTGGTGGGCGTCGCAGGTGGCGCCGTAGCCGAGCACCTCGCCGAGCACGGTGGCGCCCCGCGCGGCGGCGCCGGCCGCGGTCTCCAGCACCAGGATTCCGGCGCCCTCGCCGATCAGCAGGCCGTCCCGGTCGCGGTCGAAGGGCACCGACCGGCCGCTCTCGGACAGCGCGCCGGCGGTCCGGAAGGCGGCCCGCACCAGTTCGGAGGTGGAGGCCTCGGCGCCGCCGACCACCACCGCGTCGGCGGCGCCCGCGGCGAGCAGCAGCAGGGCGGTGCCGATCGCCTGGGTCGCGCTGCTGCAGGCGGAGGCCAGGCAGAGCGCCTCGCCGCGGAAGCCGTGCTGCCGGGCGATCTGCGAGGCCGCGGCGTTGGCCATCATGGCGGGCACCATGAGCGGGGAGACGAACTCCCCGCCCTGCTGCCGGTGCACCTCGGCCTGGCGCTCGAAGCTGGCCGTCCCGCCGAGCGCGCAGCCCACCACGCAGGCGATCCGCTCGGCGGGGTAGGGCGGCGGGCCGTCCGTCCAGCCCGCCTGGGCCAGGGCCTCGGCGGCGGCGACGAGCGCGAGCTGGGTGAAGCGGTCGGTGCGGCGCAGCTGCTGGCGCGACAGGTGGTCGGCGGGCCGGAAGTCCCGGCACAGCCCGAGCCCGTCGGCGAGTCCGCTCTCCCCGGCCACCGCCCGCCGGTGGAGTTCCTCGGCGCCCACGCCCAGCGGGGTCACCGCGCCCAGGCCCGTGACGACGGCCCGGGGCCTCACTCCAGCCCGGCCTTCCGGCAGCACAGGGCGAGCACCTCGCCGACGGTGTACAGCTGGTCGAAGTCCTTGGGCTTCACCGGGATGTCCAGCTGCTTGCGGATGGACTGGCTGAGTTCGACCAGGTCGAGCGAGTCGATCTCCAGCTCGTCCAGGGCGGCGTCGTCGACGATGCCCTCGCGGTCGACGCCGAGGTCGACCAGGGCGTCGACGACGAAGGTCTCGATGGCTGTGCGGTCCGGTGTGTCGGGCATGGCTCTCCTCGTCCGCGCGGGGCGGCGGTGGCGGTGCGGGGGACGTACGGGGCGGGTGGCTGTGGGGGCTCAGGCCTTGGTGGCGTGGTACGGGGCCCAGTGCCACTGCCGCCAGTAGCTCTCGGCGATGTCCAGCCACTGCTCCAGCCGGGCCGTGTCGTCCAGGAAGCGGTTGGCGCTGACCACCAACCAGCTGTAGACGGCCTGGCTGTCCCGGCAGCCGCCGCAGTCGCCGGAGGTGCAGCAGAACTGGAGCGACTCGTAGTCGGCGCCCCAGACGTTGAAGCCGGGGATGACCGGGTTGCCGTTGGCGACGCGGTCCTCGTGCTCGGGGGCGTCGACGCTGAGGCTGGGGCAGACGTCATAGCCGAACCTGCCGCCCCAGTGCGTCCGGCCGGTCACCAGGGTCCGGATGAAGTACGGGTGGCTCACCACCGCCTGCGGGTACAGCTCCTTGACCCGCAGGGCCTCGTCCAGCACCCGCCGCTCGTCGGCGATCCGCAGCGGGGTCTCGGTGCCGTGCTCGCTGTAGAAGTTGAAGGTGACGATGTTGCCGTTCTCGGCGATCTTCCGCACGGTGGGCTCGATGTGCTCGACCCCGGCCTCGGAGAGCGCGTAGATGAACAGCACCCGCTGGTCGTCCCGGTAGTGCGAGAGCGCGGTGTCGAACAGGCCGGTGAACTTCGAGCCGTTGACCCGGATCGCGCGCAGGTCGTCGTCGAGCGGGCCGCCGCCGAAGATGCTGACCGCGATGGCGATCTCCTCGAAGCCCTGTCTGGGCATCGGGCGCAGGCCGTTGGTGGAGATGGTGACGTACGGCAGCTGTTCGACGAAGGCCTCGATCCGGCGCGGGACGAGGGTGGGTTCGCCGCCGATCAGGGTGGCCTGGTTGACGCCGTCGTCCGCGAGCTTCCGGGCGAAGGCCCGGATGCGGTCCAGGTCGGACAGTTCCCTGACGGCCGTGTCGAAGCCGCCCTCGAAGTACCAGCAGCCCTTGCAGCGGATGTTGCAGGTGTTGGTGAGGTGGACCTCGCAGGAGCGGACCTCGCGGCCCAGCCGGCGCAGCCGGTGCAGGCGCTCGGCCAGGTCGGGCCGGTCGGCGATGAGTTCGGCGGTGCGGGCCTTGGCCTCGCGCCGGCTCAGCGGGCGGCGTTCGATGGTGACGGGTGTTGCCATGGGCGGTGGGCTCCTCGGAGTCGCGGGATCGGCGTGGTGCGGTGGGCGTGTCCGACGATCGGCGGCGCACCCGGCGGGAATCGTCGGACACTCCCCTACTCCGGGAGGCGCAGACCCAGGTTCTTGATCCGCGGGGTGACCTTCTCCCGCCACAGGTCGCAGGCCTCGCCGTTGGTGGTCTGGCGCAGGCCGAAGCGGACGGCCAGCTTGGCCCGCTCGGAGCGCGGGCTGCCGAAGATCCGGACGAAGGTCGGCCACAGCCGGTCCAGGGCCTGCTGGAGCTGCTCGCGCCCGTCGTCGGTCGCGGCGAGGTTGCGGCACACCCGGGCGCCGTGGGCGATGTGCACCTTCTCGTCGAGGATGATGGTGCGCACCGCGTCCGCCCAGGGCCGGTAGCTGCTCTGCGCGAACTCGGAGATCATCACCATCGCCGTCTCCTCCCCGATGTAGGAGAAGATCCCGCGCTCGGCCCAGGTGGTGCAGTTGTGGAACTCCTGGGCGCGGAACAGGTTCCGCTCGGCCAGGGTCTGCGTCTCCATGTAGCTGGTGTCCACGCCGACCTCGGCGAGGACCCGCTTGCCGATCTTGTAGTGGTCGTACTCCTCGGCGGCGCGCTCGGCGCAGACCTGCCGCTCCTCCGCGTCGGGGGCCAGCGGCAGGAAGACCTGCACGTAGTCGTCGCCGCCGGAGAGCTCCCCTTCGGTGTTGACCACCATGCCGCGGATCGCGATCTCGCGGTACTCCTCCGGCATCGCCAGGAACTCGTCGGGCGTGCGGACCACCACCGCCTCGTCGTCCGGAATGGAAATCCCCATGGCGCGACACCCCGTTTCTGAAGCAGGACACGGACGCGGGTGGGCAGCCGGGGGCCCGCTTCCGCCGAGGCCCTCGATGACGACCGCAAGGAAAGAGACGCCGCCCCCCAGCGGCCGGCGGAGCTCCACACCGGCTCCGCTGAACTTGCTCGGAGCGTAGGTGCTGCATTTTGGGCCGAACAAGGTCCCTCACGAATCATGCCGAGCGGATCCGGCCATCCGGGGCCTCCGGAGCGGCTGGTTCCGGCCATGCCGACACCCGCACGACATGCGCGATTCCCCTTCCCTTAACGGATCTTGGCGGTTGACCACGGCGAACGAAGCTGGCCGGAACCAGGCCTGGAGCGCCCCGGGCGCACCGCCGGACCGACGGTTACGCTGACGTCCATGACCACCGACGCGAACACGGCGGTCGCCACCGTCGACGTCCTCCTGGGCCCCGGCCGGCTCAATGCCCTGATCGCCGACCAGTTTCCCGACTACGCCGCCTGCCGGGTGACCGAGGTGGACGGCCGCACCCTGACCATGGCGGTGGACGGCGACCGGCTGCGCATCCGCCCGGGCGGCACCGTCTCGGGCCCTGAGCAGGCCGGCCTCTGCGACCTGGCCGCGTTCCTGCTGATCAACGCCCGGCTCGGGCCCACCCTGATGGCGCTGACCAGCTCACTGCAGATCAGCTTCCTCAACCGGCCGAGGCCGGGGGCGCTGCGCGTGCACGCCAGGACGGCCAAGTTCGGGCGGCGGCTGTGCGTCGTGCTGGCCGAGCTGCTGGACGCCGACGACGTCCTGGTGGCCACCGCCACGCTGACCTACGCGATCCCGCCGGCCCGACCAGGGACGGCCTGACGGCACTCCCCCTTTCCGGCCCCGTCTCCCCTTCCGGCCCGTCCGCACTGCCGTCGCTCCGACCCCGACAGCGGGACGAATCCGACATTGCGAATACGGGGTGGGGTATATTGGGGCGGTGGCCCCACCCCTGGGGGCCGGGAGAACGGAGAACGACATGTGCCGACGAGTCGCCTGCCGCACCTGCGGGAAGCCGACCTTCGCCGGATGCGGGATGCACGTGGAGCAGGTCCTCGCCGGGGTGCCCAAGTCCGCCCGCTGCGACTGCGCCGAGCAGGGCCGCGCGGGCAAGGGCTGGCTGGGCAAGCTCTTCGGGCGCCGCTGACCCGCGACCCCTTCCCGTCCGTACGCCAACAACTGGCCAGGATGGCGCGAAAGATGACAGTAAGTCGGCCGAGTCCACGATCTTTTGGACATGGAATGATCAAAGTATTGATCTAACGCCCGTTCACCTCTAAGTTGCGGTGCAATGTCACACTGAACCGCCATATATGGCGTGCCCGGGGGGACTACCGTGCCGGACACCGCAGTCGAAGCACCGCACCAGCCCGCGAGCAAGTTGCCCCGGGTCTTCTACCGGCTGGCCGCAGGCGACGCCCTCTCCACGTACGGGAGCCAGCTCGACCTGGTCGCGCTGAGCCTGTTCGCCTACGAGGCCGCCGGGAACGCGCTCGGCACCGCCGGGTACCTGGTCCTACGGCTGGTGGGCGGCCTCGGCGGCGGACTGGTCGCCGGGCGGCTGGTCGCCCGACTGGACCGCCGCCGGCTGATGACGGGCTGCGCCGCGGCCCAGGCGCTGGCCCTGGTCGTGGTCGCCCTCGTCCCGGCCCCGGCGCGCATTCCCGTGCTCTACCCGCTCGCCCTGATCCTCGGCGGCGCGGCCGCGGTCTGCGCCGTCGCCCTGCGCACCAGCATCCCCGAGATGGTCGGCGCCGACCGCCGCGCCCGCGCCAACAGCCTGATGGCGAGCTGCCGTTCGACCGCGATGGTGCTCGGCTTCGCCTCCGCCGGCGTGGTGGTGGCCTGGGCCGGTTTCCGCGCCGCGCTGCTCATCGACGCGGCCAGCTTCGTCCTGTTCGGCGCGCTGGTCCTGCGACTGCCGCTGCCCACCCGCGCCGCACCGGCGGACGCGCCCGCGACCGAGTCGGGGCAGCCCGCGGCGGAGGCGGAGCGACCCGCGCCGACGGCCAAGGAGCGCCGGCGCCGCTGGCAGGCACTGATCGTCCTGCGGGCCACCCCGGTGGTGGGCGCCATGGCGGGCATCCGGCTGCTGGACGCCTTCGGCTCGGCCGCCCACAACATCAGCCTGCCGGTGTTCGCCAACCAGTCCTCCCCCGGCAACCCGGCCGCGCTGCTCGGCACCTTCTGGGCCACCTGGGCGATCGGCAACCTCGCCGCCCAGCAGCTGGTCTCCCGGTTCATGCTGCGGCGCGGCATCGAACCCGGCGAGCGCGGCTTCGCGCTGGGCACCTGCCTGATGTCCGCCTGCTTCATCCTCGTCTTCACCGACCTGCCGACCCCGCTGTTCCTGGTGGTCGCGATCGGCGCCGGCCTCGGCGACGGCTTCACCGAGATCTCCTACACCACCCGGATCCAGGCGCTCGCCGACGAGCGGCGCGGGGAGGCCTTCGGCATCCTCGCCTCCGCCGAGAACGTCGGCATGGGCACCGGGATGCTGCTGAGCGGCTCGCTGCTGGCGCTGCTCAGCCCGCTGACCGTGGTCGGCGTCTCCCACGCCGTCCCGATCGTGCTGGCGCTCGGCTTCCTGGTGCTGGTCTCCCGCACTCGCCGCCGCTGAGCGCGTCTCCCGAGCACGCCTCCGCACCACTTCACCCCGCACCGCTTCACCCCGCACCGCCGCTGCTCCACACCCCGGCGCCCCCGCGCCGTCCGCGCCACCCGTCTCCGCTCCCCTCCATGCCCCGGGGCGGCCCACACCCGCGCCCCGGCACCGATCCGAAAGGTGCCGAACCTCATGAGCCCCACCGGTCCCGACCACGGCCGGCTGCGCACCCTCGAAGCCAGACTGCTGCTGCACCCCGAGATCGCCGACTGCGCGCTGCTGCCCGTCGAGCACGAGAGCGGCCGACCGGGCCTGCTCGCCTACCTGGTACCCGCCGTCGACGGCGATCCCGAGGCCCTGCGCCGCCGGGCTGCCGCGGCACTGCTGGACGCCGACCCGAGCGCCGAAGTGCACGTCCTGGACGGCATCGTCCGCACCGCCGAGGGCGAGCCCGACGCCGCCGCGCTGGCCGCGGCGCTCCGCCGGGAACCCGCCGCACCCGGCCCGGCGCTGCGCCACCTGCGCGAACTCACCGACCGCTGGCGCCCGTTCGGCGAGGCGACGGCCTCGCCCGTCGCGGGCGCCGCCCCGACGGACCCGACGGACCCGACGGAGCCGACGGAGCCGACGGAGCCGGCGGCCGCAGCCGAGGACCCCGGCACGGAGGCCGTCGGCACCCCCCTGCCCGTCCCCGCACCGGACGCGCCCCGGACCCTGCCCGAGGCGCTGCTGAGCGCCGCCGAGCTGCACCCCGACCGGGGGCTGCACCTGGTCCGGGCGGGTGGCGAGGCGACCAGGCTCACCTACCGTCAACTCCTGGCCCGGGCCCGCGAGATACTCGCCGCGCTGACCGCCGCCGGGCTGCGCACCGGGGACCGGGCGATCCTCCAGGTCCCGGAACCGGAGTTCTACTTCCCCGCGCTGTGGGCCTGCCTGCTCGGCGGGGTGCAGCCGGTGACGGTCGCCCGCCCGCCGGACTACCACGAGCGCAACCCCGTCCTGGAGAAGCTCTGGCACGCCTGGCAGACCCTGGAGGAGCCGCCGGTCCTCGCCTGCGGACCGGCGGTGGCCGGCCTGGAACGGCTCGGGGAGCTGTACCCCGCGCCGGGCCTACGCGTGATCGCCGTCGACCGGCCCGCCGTGGACCAGCCCGCCGACCAGCCCGCCGACGGCGACCCGCGGACCGCCCCCACCCACGCCCCCGACCCCGGCGACATCGCGTTCCTCCAGCTCTCCTCCGGCAGCACCGGGCGCTCCAAGGCCGTGCAGATCACCCACCGCGGCATCCTGGAGTACGTGGCGGGGTCCGTCGCCACCGGCAACGACCCGGCCGACACCACGGTCAACTGGCTGCCCCTGGACCACGTCGCCGGGCTGCTGATGTTCCACCTGCGCGACGTCGTACTGGCCGCCGACCAGGTGCAGATCCCCACCGAGCTCGTGCTCGCCGACCCGCTGGTCTGGCTGGACGCGCTGGAGCACTACCGGGCGGCGCACTCCTGGTCGCCCAACTTCGGCTACCGGCTGGTCGCCGAGGCCGTCCGGGCCGCCGGGCCGGACCGCCACTGGGACCTGTCCGCGGTCAAGTCGCTGATCAACGCCGGGGAGCAGTGCACCGAGGCGGTGCTGGACGAGTTCCTGGCCGCCACCGCCCCGTTCGGCGTCCGCCCGGAGCACCTGCTGCTGGCCTGGGGCATGGCCGAGACCTGTACGGCGATCACCTACAAGCGCTACCACGAGGACGGCGCCCGCCGACTGGTGCGCACCGACTCGCTGACCGGCCGGCTGGAGCCGGCCGACCCGGACTCGACGGAGCGCGGCACCGCCTTCCTCAGCATGGGACGGCCCGCGACCGGTACCCGGATCCGGGTGGCCGACGACGCCGGACGGGCGTTGCCCGAGCTGCGGGTCGGACGGCTCCAGGTGCACTCCGGCCGGGTGACGCCGGGCTATCTGAACAACCCGTCCGCCAACCGGGAGGCCTTCGTCGGCGACGGCTGGTTCGACACCGGAGACCTGGCCTTCCTGGTCGACGGCGAGGTGGTGCTCACCGGCCGTCGCAAGGAGATCATCATCGTCAACGGCGTGCACTACTTCTGCCACGAGCTGGAGGACGTGGTGGCCTCGGTGGCGGGGGTGCGCTCCGGGCACGTCGCGGCCTTCGGGGTGCCGGACGAACGCACCGGTACCGAGCAGCTGGTGATCGCCTACGTCCCGAGCGACCCGGACGCCCCCGCGCCGCCCGTCGCCGCCGAGGTGCGGCAGGTGCTGGCGGCCCGCCGGCAGCCGGCGCCCGCCCTGGTGCTCCCCGTCCCGGCGGCCGAGTTCCCGCGCACCACCAGCGGCAAGATCCAGCGCACCGCGCTGCGCGGCCGCCTGCTGGACGGCGAACTCGACGACCACATCGTGGCGTTGGACCTGGCCGAGGCCAACTCCCGGACACTGCCGGACTGCGTACGGCAACTCGGCTGGGAGGCCCGCCCTACGGCGGAGGCCCCGGTCGAACCGGTGGCCGAGGAAGCGAAGGCCGAGGAAACGATCCTGCTCCTCGGCCCGTCCGGCCCCGGCACCCTCACCGAGGCCCTAGCCGCCGCCCTGCCGAACGCCCGGGTGGTGGACCACCCGCCGACCGCCGACCCCGAGGAGTGGCTGCGGGCCCTCGGCGACGGGACGGCCGACCGGCTGGTCTACCTGTGGAGCGCGACCGGCGGCGACGACGGCTCGGCCCGCCCGGACGAGGCACTGCTCGCCCTGCTGCGGGCGCTCCCGGGCCGGGCTCCGGTCCGCGAGCTGGTCTCCGTCAGCGCCGGACTGCACGCCGTCCTCCCCGGCGAACTCCCCAGCCCACAGGGAGCGTTGACGGCCGCGCTGACCGCCGGGGCACGGTCCGAGCAGCAGGTGCCCGCCGCCCGGCACCTCGACCTGCCCGGTGACGCGCCGGCCACGGACCAGGCCGCCGCGCTGCTCGCCCTGCTGGCCGACCCCCGGCAGGAGCCCGAGGCCGCCTGGCGCGCGGGCCGCCCGTGGGTCCCCCGGCTGGGACCGGTCGAGGCCGCCGCCCCCGGTGAGGCGGGCTGCTCGCTGCTCACCCCCGGCGCCCACTACCTGGTCACCGGCGGCCTCGGCGGGATCGCCGCCGAGTTGCTGCCCGGGCTGCTGCGCGAGTACGGCTCCCGGCTGCTGATCGTCGGCCGGAGCGACCTGGACGCCCCCACCGCCGAGGCGGCCGAACGCCGGGCCGCGCTGCGCCGACTGGCCGCCCAGGGCGGTCAGGTCACCTACCGCCAGGCCGATGTGACGGATCGTCGGCAGATGGCGGCGGTGATCGCCGAGGCCGAACGCGAGTGGCAGGCACCGCTGGACGGTGTGCTCCACCTGGCCGGCGGCTACCGCCTCGCGCTGCTCGCCGACACCGACACCGAGGGCTGGCGGGAGGCCCTGCGGACCAAGACCGAGGGCACCGACCACCTCGTCGAGCTGGTCCGGCAGCGGCCCGGGGCGCAGTTCGTCGCCTTCTCCTCGATGATCGGCCTCCAGGAGGCCGTCGGCTCCACCGGGTACGCCGCGGCCAACCGCTACCTGGAGAGCACCGTCGAGCGGCTGCGCCGGGAGACCGGCACCCCGGCCTGGACGATCTCCTGGGGCCTGTGGAGCGGAATCGGCATGAACCGCGACACGGAGAACGAGCAGGCCGCCGCCGGACGGGGCATCGCCGTGCTGAGCGCCGCGCACGGCCGCCGGCTCGCCGCGCTGCTGCTGGCCGGCGCCCCGGGCCACCGGTACGCCGGCCCGGACCCGAGCTCCCCCGCCGCCCGGCGCCGACTGCTCGCCACCGCGCCCCGCCCGGTCACCGCCGCCGCGCCGGCCGCGCCCACCACGCCCGCGCCGTCCGCCGCGACCCCGGGAACCCCGCCCGCCGTACGACCCGTCCCCGAGCGGGCCGCGCCGTCGGGGCTGCGCCGGCTGGTCCTGGACGCCTTCGAGTCGGTCCTCGACACCCCGCTGGACCCGGGCCGCCCGCTCGCCGAACTCGGCATCGGCTCCCTGCAGTTGATGCGGGTCCACGGCACGCTGAGCGCCGCGCTGCCCACGCCCCCGGCGCCCACCGAGCTGTTCCGCCACCCCACCGTGGACGCACTGATCGCCCACCTGGCCGCCGAGCCGGCCGCGCCCACCGCCCCGCTCGCCTCCCCCGGCACCGACCCCGCCGCCGGCCCCGGCGACGACCGCCGGGTGGCGATCGTCGGCCTGGCCCTGCGCCTGCCGGGCGCCGACACCCCCGAGCAGTACTGGCGGAACATCGTCGAGGGCGTCCGGAGCACCACCCGCTTCACCGAGGAGGAGCTGGCGGCCGCCGGGCTGCGCCCGGAGGAGTACCGCCACCCCGACTTCGTCCCGGTCACCGGCGCGCTCACCGACATCGACCGGTTCGACGCCGAGGCCTTCGGCATCAGCGGCGCCGAGGCCGCGTTGATGGACCCCCAGCAGCGCCTGCTGCTGGAGATCTGCCGGCAGGCCCTGGAGGACGGCGGCTACGACGCGCCGGACCCGGAGCGCCGGGTCGGAGTCTTCGCCGGCACCGGGATGACCCTGTACGCGCTGCGCACCTACTACCAGCACGCCCTGGCCACCACCGCCGACCCGAGCGAGCCGGTCGCCGCCCTGCAGACCGCGATCGGCAACCAGGCGGACTTCGCCGCCACCCGGGTCGCCTACCGGCTGGGCCTGACCGGTCCGGCGATCGGCGTGCAGACGGCCTGCTCCACCTCGCTGGTCGCGGTCCACCTCGCCGTGCAGTCGCTGCTGGCGGGCGACTGCGAGCTGGCGCTGGCCGGGGCCGCCGCCCTGCACATCCCTCAGGCCACCGGCTACCGCTACGAGGAGGGGTCGATCCTCTCCCCCGACGGCGCCTGCCGGGCCTTCGACGCCGAGGCGGGCGGCACGGTCGGCGGCAACGGCGTCGCCGCCGTCCTGCTCAAGCGCCTCGACCGGGCGCTGGCCGACGGCGACACCATCCACGGGGTGATCCTCGGCTCGGCCGTCAACAACGACGGCGGCCGGAAGGTCGGTTACACCGCGCCCAGCGTGGACGGGCAGGCCGCGGTGGTCGGCCGGGCACTGGACCTCGCGGGCGTACCGGCCGACAGCATCGGCTACATCGAGGCCCACGGCACCGGCACCCCGCTCGGCGACCCGATCGAGTTCCGGGCGCTGGCCCAGGCGTTCCGCGCCCGGACGGAGGCCGCCGACTTCTGCTCGCTCGGCTCGGTCAAGCCCAACATCGGCCACCTGGACACCTGCGCCGGCCTGGCGGGCCTGATCAAGGCCCTGCTGGTGCTGCGGCACGGCACCATCCCGCCACTGGTGAACTTCACCAGCCCCAACCCCGCGCTGGAACTGGCCGGCAGCCCGTTCCGGCTCGCCGCCGAGCGCCGGGACTGGCCCGACGGCCCCACCCCGCGCCGGGCCGGGGTCAGCGCGCTGGGCGTCGGCGGCACCAACGCCCACCTGGTGCTGGAGCAGGCCCCGGCCGCCGCCGCGACGGTGCCCGCACCGCGGCCGGCCCCGACCGTGCTGCCGCTGTCGGCCCGCACCGCCCAGGGCCTGACCGAGCTGGCCGGGCTGCTCCGCGAGCGGCTGGACGCCGAACCCGCCCTCGCCCCCGGCGACCTGCCGCTCACCCTCGGCGCCGGCCGCCGCGCGCTGCGCCACCGGCTGGCCGTCACCGGGCCCGACCCGGCGGCCCTGCGCAAGGCCCTGGACGCCTTCCTGGCGGGCCGGCCCACCGCCGGCGCGGCCCACCGCGAGACGGGCCGCGGCGAGATCCGGCCGGTGCTGCTCTTCACCGGCCAGGGCGCCCAGTACCGGGGCATGGCCGCCGAGCTGTACCACGCCTTCCCGGTCTTCCGCGCCGTCCTGGACGAGTGCGACCGGCTGCACCGCGCGAACTGGGACGAGCCGCTGCTGCCGCTGCTGCTCGACCCCGCACCCCAGGATGCCGAGGACAGCTGGACCACCGAGGCGGCGCAGCCCGCGCTGTTCGCCCTCCAGGCGGCCTACCTGCGGCTCTGGCAGGAACTCGGGGTCCGTCCGGCGGCGGTCGCCGGGCACAGCGCCGGGGAGTACGCGGCCTTCCACGCGGCCGGCGCGCTCGACCTGGCCGACGGGATGTTCCTGACCGCGCTGCGCGGCCGGCTGATGCACCGGCTGAGCGAGCCGGGCGCCATGACGGTGGTCTCGGCGGGCCTGGACCGGCTGTCCGGGCTGGACGACTGGCTGCCGGGCGTGGACCTGGCCGTGGTCAACGGCAGCGGCCAGTGCGTGCTGGCCGGCCCGCCGCGCGAGATCGCCGCCGCCGAGGCCGTGCTGGCCGCCGACGGGGTGACCACCGAGCGGCTCGCCACCGACCGGGCGTTCCACTCCCGCCTGCTCGACCCGGTGCTCGGCCCGTTCCGCGACCAGCTGGCCCGGCTGCGCCTGCGGCCGCTGGCCGTGCCGCTGGTCAGCAACCTCGGCGGCGAGGTGCTGGAGCCCGGAACCGTCCCGACGCCCGAGTACTTCCTGCGGCAGACCCGGGAGACCGTCCGGTTCGACCAGGTGCTCGCCGCCCTGGACGGGCAGGGCCACGAGCTGTACCTGGAGATCGGCCCGCACCCGACGCTGACCGGCATGGGCCGCCGGGAGCTTCCGCAGCGCCACTTCGTCGCCGGCGGCCGGCGCGGCGCCTCGCCGGAGCAGCAGTTCGACGCCGCCGCGGCCGCGCTCTGGTCGCACGGTGTCCCGCTCGACTGGGCCCGCTTCGCCGCCGCCCGGGACTGGCCGGACGGACCGGCCCGCCGCGTCCCGCTGCCCACCACCGTCTACCAACGCCGCCGCCACTGGTTCACCGCCCCTGCCCGGCCGACCACCGAGGACCCCGCCATGCGCCAGGACCCACCCCAGCAGACCGCGCCGGCCGAAGAACCGGCCGCCACACCGGCCTTGACACCTGCCCTGACACCGGCCGCCGCGCCCGCCTCGGCACCGACGCCGAGCCCCGAGGAGCTCGCCGAGCAGGCCGTGCTGCGGCAGGTCGTCGAGCAGACGGCCCGCCAGCTCGGCTACGACGAGGCCTCGGTCGGCGCGGACGAGCCCTTCTTCGACCTCGGTGCCGACTCGCTCTCGATGATCAACATGATCCGGGACCTGGAGCGCGCGTTCCGGGTGCGGGTGTCGATGCGCGAGCTGTTCGAGGCGGCCGACACCCCGGCCCGGCTGGCCGGGCTGATCGCCTCCCGGCTGGAGCCGGCGGTGCTGGCCACGCTACTGCCGGCCGCCGAACCGGAGCCCGTGGCGGCCCCCGAGCCCGCGCCCGCGCCTGTCGCGCCTGTTGCGCCTGTCGCGACTCCGACTGCCGTGCCGACGGCTCCGATTGTCCAGGCCATCCCGGCCGCCCCGGCCGCCCCGGTTGCCCGAACCGTCCCGGCGCCCGTCCAGGCCCCGGCGCCCCAGCCCGTCCTCGCCGCACCCGCCGTCGCCCCGCCGGCCGCCGCCGCGCTACCCCCGGTGACCGACGGCACCGGCCTGATCGAGCGCCAGCTCGCGCTGCTCGGCCAGTTCTCCGACCTGATGCGCGACCAGCTCGGCCTGCTGGCCGGCGGCACCCCCGCGCCCGCAGTCCTCCCGCCGGCACCCACGCCCGCCGCCCTGCCCCCGGCCACCGCACCCGCACCCGCGGTCGCCCCCGCCCCCGCAGCCGCAGTCGAAGCCCCCGCCGTCGAGGCGCCCGCCGCCCCGCAGGTGCACGGCCCCCGGGTGACGGTCTCCCGCGAGTCCGGCATGGCCTCCGGCGGCCTCACCGACCAGCAGCGCGCCCACGTGGACGAGCTGGTCGCCCGCTTCACCGCCCGCACCACCGCCTCCAAGGCGATCACCCGCCGCCACCGCCGCACCCTGGCGGACAGCCGCGCCGTGGTCGGCTTCCGCTCCGGCACCAAGGAGATGCTCTACCCGCTCGCCGCCCGCAGCGCCCGGGGCTCCCGGCTGGAGGACGTCGACGGCAACCCGTACGTCGACATCACCATGGGCTTCGGCGTCCTGCTCTTCGGCCACGACCCGGAGTTCGTCTCCGAGGCCGTCCGCGAGCACCTGGCCTCCGGCCTGCGGCTGGGCCCGCGCGGTCCGGAGACCGGCGAGGCCGCCGAGCTGCTGGCCGAGCTGACCGGCACCGAGCGGGTCGCCTTCGCCAACTCCGGTACGGAGGCGAACGCCGGGGCGATCCGGCTGGCCCGCGCGCACACCGGCCGGGACAAGATCGTCATGTTCGAGGGTTCGTACCACGGCCACTTCGACCACACCCTGGGCCGGACGCTGGGCCACGGCGCCGACCGGGAGACCGTCCCGGTGTCCATCGGCATCCCGGGCAGCGCGGTCGCCGACCTGCTGGTGCTGCGGTACGGCGACCCGGAGAGCCTCAAGGTCATCGAGGAGCACGGCGACCGGATCGCCGCCGTCCTGGTCGAGCCGGTGCAGAGCCGCCACCCCGGACGCCAGCCCGTCGACTTCGTCCGCTCGCTGCGTGAACTGACCACCCGGCTGGGCATCGTGCTGGTCTTCGACCAGATGCTCACCGGCTTCCGGCCCCACCTGCGCGGCGCCGAGGGCTTCTGGGGCGTCACCCCGGACGTCTCCACCTACGGCAAGGTGCTGGGCGGCGGCTACCCGATCGGCGCGATCGCCGGGCGGGCCGACATCCTGGACGGGATCGACGGCGGGCACTGGGACTACGGCGACGACAGCTACCCGCCCAAGGACACCACCTTCTTCGGCGGCACCTACATCCAGCACCCGCTGGCGATGACCGCCGCGGGCGCGGTGCTGCGCCACCTCAAGTCGGCGGGCCCCGGCCTCCAGGAGCGGCTGAACGCCCGCACCGACGAACTGGCCGCCACGCTGAACGGCTTCTTCGAGGAGGAGGAGTTCCCGCTGCGGCTGGCCCACTTCGGCTCGCTCTTCCGCTTCGAGCCCCGGGCCGACATGGAGCTGCTCTTCCCGCACCTGCTGACCCGCGGGGTCTACGTGTGGGAGTGGCGCAACTTCTTCCTCTCCACCGCCCACACCGACGGCGACGTGGAGTTCGTGATCGACGCGGTCCGCGAGTCGCTGCGCGACCTGCGGCGCGGCGGCTTCTTCCCGGCCTCGCCCGGCGTCCGCCTGCCCGCCCCGCGGCCGGCCGCCGGACTCCCCGTCCCCACCGAGGCCGTGCGCACCCAGGCCGAGCCGATTCCGTACCAGCCGGTCAGCGACCCGCAGCGGCCGGTGGACTTCAGCCTCTACTTCTTCGGCGACTACCCGCTGGACTCCCCCGAGGACGAGAAGTACCGCATCGTCCTGGAGAGCGCCCGCTTCGCCGACCGCAACGACTTCCACTCCGTCTGGCTGCCGGAGCGCCACTTCCACTCCTTCGGCGGCATCTTCCCCAACCCCTCAGTGCTGGCCGCCGCCCTGGCCCGGGAGACCAGCCGGATCCGGCTGAACGCGGGCTGCGCCGTGCTGCCGCTGCACCACCCGGTGCGGGTCGCCGAGGAGTGGTCGGTGGTCGACAACCTGTCCGGCGGCCGGGTCGGCCTGGGCTGCGCCAGCGGCTGGCACCCCAACGACTTCCTGTTCTTCCCGGAGAACTACGGCAGCCACAAGGAGCTGATGCACCGGCAGATCGACACCGTCCGGGCGCTGTGGCGCGGTGAGCCGTACCGGGGCCGCAACGGCAACGGCGAGCCGATCGAGGTGACCCTCCACCCGCGCCCGCTGCAGGACCTGCCGCCCATGTTCACCGCGATCGTCGGCAACCCGGACAGCTTCCGCGAGGCGGCCCGGCACGACCTGGGCGTCATCACCAACCTGATGACCCAGGACGTCGCCCAGCTGGCCGAGAACATCGCGATCTACCGGCGCACCCGGGCCGAGCACGGCCTCGACCCGGAGGCCGGCCGGGTGGTCGTGCTGGTCCACACCTACCTGGGCACCGACCTGGCCACCGCGCGCGAGCAGGCCTACCGGCCGTTCTGCAACTACCTGCGCTCCTCGCTGTCGCTGTTCGGGCAGATGGCCAACAGCCTGGGCCTGACGCTGGACTTCAAGAACGCCCGCGAGGACGACCTGGAGTTCGTGCTGGAACGCGCGTACGAGCGGTACTGCGCCTCCCGCGCGCTGATCGGCACCCCGGAGAGCGTCCAGGGGGTGCTCTCCGAGCTGCGGGCGGCCGGCGCGGACGAGATCGCCGCCTTCGTGGACTTCGGGCTCTCCCCCGAGCTGGTCGCAGCCGGACTGCCGCAGCTCGACGTCCTGCGCCGGGACACCCAGCGCGGCGCGCCGCTGTCCTACGCCCAGCAGCGGATGTGGTTCCTGCACCGGATGCTGCCCGACGGCGGACAGTACAACGAGGTCAAGGCGATCGAGCTGGACGGCCCGCTCGACCCGGAGGCGCTGGACACCGCGCTGCGCGGGCTGGTCGAGCGCCACGTCGCGCTGCGCACCGTCTTCCGGGAGCAGGACGGCGAACCGTTCCAGGAGGTGCTGGCGCCGCCCGCCGGCCCGGTGCTGCAGCGGGTCACGGCCGACGCGGCCTCACCGGACGCCGTCGCCGACCTGGTCACCGCCGAGGGCGCGCACCGCTTCGACCTGGCCGAGGGCCCGCTGTTCCGGGCCCTGCTGCTGGAGCGGGACGCCGACCGGCACGTCCTGGTGCTGTCGATGCACCACATCGTGATCGACACCCTGTCCACCGTGGTGATCACCCGCGAGCTGGGCGAGCTCTACCTGGCCGCCCGGGAGGACCGGGCCGCCCGCCTGCCGGTGCTCGCCACCGGCCCGGCCGCCGAGGCCGCCCGGGAGCGGGCCCGGGTGGCCGCCGGCGAGTACGACGAGAGCCTCGCCTACTGGCGCAAGGTGTTCGGCGGCGGCGACCTGCCGGTGCTGGCCCTGCCCACCGACCGGCCGCGCCCCGCGGTGCCGGACGGCCGCGGCCGCTCCTTCGTCCACCACCTGCCCGCCGAACTCTCCGACGGCCTGCGGGAGTTGGCCCGCTCCAGGCGCTCCACCCTGTTCATGGTGCTGCTGACCGGCTTCGCCGCCGTGCTGCAGCGCTACGCCGGCCAGGACGAGATCGTGCTGGGCACCCCGGTGGCCAACCGGACCGAAGGCACCGGGGACCTGGTCGGGTTCTTCGTCAACACCCTGGCGCTGCGCCTGGACCTGTCCGGCGAGCCGGCCTTCGCCGAGGCGCTCGGCCGGGTCCGCTCCACCGCGCTGGACGCCTACGAGCACCAGCAGCTGCCCTTCGAGGTGCTGGTGCAGGACCTGAACCCGGAGCGCGACACCAGCCGCAACCCGCTGTTCCAGGTCATGGTCGAGTTCGAGAACCACATGGTCTTCGAGCTGGACCTGCCCGGGGTGACGGCCCGCCCGCTCGACCACGTGGCGGACCGCGCCGCCTTCGACCTGACGCTGTTCCTGACCAGCCTGCCCGACGGCATCCGCTGCCACGTCGAGTACGCCGAGACCCTCTTCGACCGGGCCACCGTCGACCGGCTGCTCGGCGCCTTCGAGCGGCTGCTGACCGCCGCGGTCGCCGACCCGCAGCGCCCCCTCGTCGAGCTCACCGCCGTACCCGCGGCCGAGGCCGACGCCGACCTGGAGTGCGGCCCCGCCGCCGCCCCGGACCCCGAGCACCCGCTGGCCACCATCGCCGCGACCGCGGCCGGCCGGCCCGAGCAGACCGCCGTGGTCGCCCCCGACGGCGCCGAGACGGACTACCGGACGCTGCTGGCCCGGGCGGACGACCTGGCCGGCCGGCTCCTGGCGGCCGGCGTCCGCGAGGGCAGCCGGGTGGGCGTCCTGCTCCCCCGCTCGGTGGACCTGGTGGCCGGGCTGCTGGCCATCCTGCGCCTGGGCGCCGTCCACGTCCCCGTCGACGTGCTGCAGGGCCCCGAGCGCTGCCGGCTGATCGTCGAGGACAGCGCGCCCGCCGTGCTGCTCACCACCTCGGACGCCGCCGCGGCGGAGCTCGGCCTGACCGTGCCGACGGTGCTCACGGGCGCCGCCCCGGCCGACGCCGCCGTCGAGCTGCCCCCGCTGCCCGCCCCCTCGGCGCAGGCGCCCGCGTACCTGCTGTACACCTCCGGGTCCACCGGCCGCCCCAAGGGCGTGCTGATGCACTCCCTCGCCCTGGCCCACTTCGTGGCCTGGAACGTCGCCGACCACCCGGCGGCCCGCACCCTCCAGTACGCCTCCTGCGGGTTCGACGTCAGCGTCCAGGAGATCCTGACCACGCTGGCCGGCGGCGGCACCCTGCTGCTGATCGAGGAGGAGACCCGCTACGACGTGACGGCGCTGGCCGCCGTCGTCCGGGCCACCCGGGCCGAGCGGATCCACCTGCCGTACACGCCGCTGGCCGCCCTGACCGACGCGCTCGGCAAGGAGCCGGTGCCGCACCTGCGGGAGCTGATCTCGGGCGGCGAGCAGGTGCTGCTCACCCCCGCGCTGCGGGCCTTCCTGCGCCGCAACCCCGACTGCCGGCTGATCAACCACTACGGCCCGACCGAGACCCACGCGCTGACGGCCGGCGAGATCGACCGGGACGGCGGGGAGTACGCGCCGATCGGCCGCCCCACCCCGGGCAGCCGGATCGTGCTGCGGGACGCCGCCGGACGCCGGGTGCCGCCCGGCGCGGTCGGCGAGATCCACGCCCTCGGCGTCCAGGTCGGCATCGGCTACGTCGGCCGCGACGAGGAGAGCGCCGCCGTCTTCACCGACACCCCCGACGGCCGCGCCTACCGCACCGGCGACCTCGGCCGGTGGCGGCCGGACGGCCGGCTGGAGTTCCTCGGCCGGGCCGACCGCCAGGTCAAGGTGCGCGGCTACCGGGTCGAGCCGGGTGAGATCGAGACCGTGCTGCTCGGCCTGCCCGGCGTGCACGCCGCCGCCGTGACGGCGCGTCGCACCGCGGCGGGCACCGTCCTGGCCGGCTACGTCGGCTGCCCGGACGCCGAACTGCCCCGGGTCGCCGACCAGTTGGCCGACCTGCTGCCCGACTACATGGTGCCCGGCCTCTGGGCCACCGTCGACGCGCTGCCGTTCAACACCAACGGCAAGCTGGACACCGCCGCCCTGCCGGAGCCGCGCCCGCTCGGCGCGGACCAGCCCGAGGCCGCGCCGGTCACCGACCTGGAGCGCACCGTGCAACGGCTCTGGGAGGAGGAACTCGGCCGCCCCGCCGGAGTGGAGACCTCCTTCTTCGACCTGGGCGGGCACTCCCTGGCCGCCACCCGGCTGCTGAACCGGGTCCGCGAGGCGACCGGGCTGCGGATCGGCGTGCTGGACTTCTTCCGCCGCCCGACCGTCCGCGCGATGGCCGCCCACCAGCCGGCCGCCGAGCAGCACCAGGCCCCGGCCTACGAGGAGGGCACGCTGTGAGCGCGGCAGAGGCTACGGCAGAGGCTGCGGAGGACGACTGGGCGCGGCTGCTGCGCCTGCTCGACGAACGCGAGGTCGTACTGCGCACCACCGGCGACCGGATCGGCTACCTGGCCCCCGCCGGGGCGATGGACGAGGAGCTCACCGGCCTCGTCCGGGCCCACCGCGAGCGGCTGCTCGCCGTCCTGACCGGCGACGGGACGGCCCTGGCGGCCGCGCCGACCGCGGTGGGGCAGTGGCGGATGCGCAAGGCCCACGCAGGGTCGGCCGATCCGGCGGTGTGGAACATCACCCAGCGGATCACCGTGCGCGGCCCGCTGGAGCCCGAGCGGCTGGCCGCCGCGCTGACGGCGGTCACCGAGCGGCACGAGAGCCTGCGCACGCGCTTCCCCGACACCGAACTCGGGGTGCTCCAGCAGGTGCTGCCGAACACCCCGCTGGACCTCCCCGTCGAGGACCTGCGCGGGCTCGCCCCGGCCGAACGGGACGCGGCGCTCGCCGAGGCCCTGGACGCCGTGATCGCCCGCCCGTACGACCTGACCGCACCGCCGCTGCTGCGCGCCCGACTGCTGCGTCCGGCGGAGCAGGAGTGGGTGCTGCTGCTGTCCGTCCACCACATCGCGCTGGACGGCTGGTCGCTGGCCACCGTGCTGGCCGACCTGGGCGCGCTCTACCGTACGGGCGGTCCGCTGCCGGATGCCCCGGGCCGGATGACCGACTACGCCTGCTGGGAGCGGACGGTGGTCACCCGGGCCGCCGTCGCGGCGGCCACCGACCACTGGGCCAAGGTCCTCGACGGCGCGCCGCTCTCGGTGGACCTGCCCACCGACCGGCCGCGCCCCGAAAAGCGCTCCGGGCACGGCGAGACCGCCGAGTTCCGCATCCCGGCGGCCGTGGCCGAGGCGGTCGGACGCTACGCGGCGGCCCGCTCCGCCACCGCCTCCGCCGTCCTGCTGGCCGCGCTCGCCCGGCTGCTCGGCTCGCTCAGCGGCGCCCCGGCGCCGCTGGTCCTGCTCTCCAACGCCAACCGCACCCGGCCGGCCGACGAGAAGGTGGTCGGGCTGCTCACCAACAGCGTGCCGATCCTGGTGCCGACCGGGGGCGCCGGCGGGTTCGCGGAGCAGGTGGACCACGCCGCCGAGGCGATCGCCTCCGCCCTGGACCACTCGGTGACGGCCTTCGGCCTGCTGGTCGAGCCCCTGCGGGAGCGCGGCATCCTGCTGCCCCCCGTGTTCCCGCAGATCCTGCTCGCCGTCCAGAGCACCCCGCCCATCACCCTCGACCTCCCCGGCCTGACCACCGAGATCGAGGACATCGCCGGCCCCTCCGCCCGCGCCGACTGCTCGTTCAGTCTCACCCCCGACGCCGACGGCTACTCCGGCCTGGTCGAGTACGACGCCGACCTGTTCGACCCGGGCACCATCCGGGGCTGGCTGGACGCCCTGGTGGCCGACCTGGCCCGGCAGTTGGAGGTCCCGCTCGGGTGACGGCCGAGGGGCCCCGGTGGACGGCGTGCCGTCCACCGGGGCCTCTCGCTGTCCGCCGCGGAGAACCCGATGGCGGCGGCAGGGCCGCCGATGGTAAACATGTGACATGTTACAAGGCGCTCACATCACCCTCCGGGCCCGCCACGACGCCGACCTGCCGGTGCTCCTGGCCGAGCTGTACGACGACGTGGCGACCCGCGCGCGGGCCGACTCCCGGCCCTGGCGGCCCATCCCGCCGGGCTCGCCGCACTCCCCGTACGTCGTCCCCGGTCCTTCCGACGAGGCCACCTGCTTCTCCGTGGTCGAGACGGCCACCGGCGAACTCGCCGGCGAGGCCCTGCTGTGGGGCATCGACGCCCACAACCGCGGCGCCCACGTCGGCCTCGCCCTGCTGCCGGGCCACCGGGGGCGCGGGTTCGCACCGGACGTCCTACGGGCGCTCTGCCACTACGCCTTCCCGGTGCTCGGCCTGCGCCGCCTGCAGCTGGAGACGCTGGCGGACAACACCCCGATGCTCCGGGCCGCCGCCGGCGCCGGCTT
The DNA here is from genome assembly GCF_055580145.1 of Kitasatospora sp. NPDC032121. NCBI lineage: Bacteria > Bacillati > Actinomycetota > Actinomycetes > Kitasatosporales > Streptomycetaceae > Kitasatospora > Kitasatospora sp. NPDC032121. Next base: position 238,132 of record NZ_JBVILX010000012.1, read on the forward strand.
CACCGTCGAGGGACGGCTGCGCCAGGCCGCCTGGGCGTACGGGGAGTTCGTGGACCAGGTCGTGCTCGGACTGCTGGCCGAGGAGTGGCGGAAGTGAGCGACGGCCCGTCCGGCCTGCGGCCCCTCCCGCACGGCTACACCAACCGCACCGCGGGTGACGGCACGGTCGTCGTGAAGCGCTACGAGGGGCCGGACGCCGAGCAGCGCGGCCGGCGCGAGCACCGGGTGCTGACCGGGCTGCGCGGGCTGCTGCCGGTCCCCCCGGTGCTCGGCACCGAGCCGGGCGCCATCACCCTCGGCCACCTGCCCGGGGTGCCCGCGCAGGAACTGCTGGACGCCGGACACGGCCCGGAGGTCCTCGCCGCCTGCGGGCGGGTGCTGCGCCGGCTCCAGGCCCTCGACCCCGACCTGGCCGGCGACGGGCCGGCGCCCGCCGGATCGGTACCGGTACACGGGGACTTCGGGCCCCACAACCTGCTGCTGGACCCGGCCGACTTCGCCGTCACCGGCCTGCTGGACTGGGAGTTCGCCCACCCGGGCGAGCCGGTGGAGGACCTGGCCTGGTGCGAGTGGATCGTCCGCACCCACCACCCGGCCCAGGCGGGCGCCCTGCAGCACCTCTTCGACGCGTACGGGCAACCGGCACCGCCCTGGCCGCGGCGCCGGGCCGCCATGCTCACCCAGTGCGCCCGGCTGGAGGAGTTCTGCCGCCGACGCGACCCGGACGGGCCGGGGGCCCGCCAGTGGCAGGAGCGCGGGCGTCTGACGGCAGGCTGGCCGGAGCCCTCCTGACCGCGGCGGCACGGCGCTCCGGGCTTGCGCACCACGGCTTGTGTCGTCATCCACGCGTCCAACCTGCGGTAACGCGGCGACGAGGGCGGGCTTCTGCTCGTTCGTCATCGTCTCACCGACCGCCCAGGTGGCGGGTACCGGCGGAGCACGGCCGACTGCGGCACCGGTCCGCCGCCGCACCGACCGGGCAGGTGCGGCGGCGGACCTGGGCCCGGATCAGCCGAGCGGGCGGCAGAGCAGGGCGGCCGGGGCGCCGTACTGGAGGCGCTGCCAGGTGGAGGCGACGCCGGCCAGGTACTCGCCGTCCGCGCACTGGCCCTTGTAGCGGCCCGGCGCCCAGTCGCTCGCCACCGAGCCGCCCGTGGCGGGCCGGTTGTCGCCCCGGTCGAACCAGAGGGTGCGGCCGGTCAGCGGCAGCGGGGCCGCCGCGGGGGCGCAGAGCAGGGCGGCCATGCCGTTGTTGCGCACGCTGTAGCCGACGGCGAAGGTGCGGTCGGGGCACTGGAGCTTGTCGTAGCCGGACGCCCAGTCGCCCCCGGTGACGTAGCGCTCGTCGGTGACGGTGATCCAGTCGCCGCTGCCGCCGGCCGGTTCGCCCGCGTCCGTGCACAGGGCACGGCTGTCACCGCGGGCGAGGGCGGTCAGGCGCTGGCCGTCCGGGCAGTCGCCCTTGCGGTTGCCGGGGCTCCAGTCCGCGCGCGCGAGCATCCGCCGGGAGAGGTCCTGGTCGGCGTGGTCGAGGCTGAGCATGTTCCAGTGGCCCACCGCGGGCACCGGGCCGCTCGCCGCCGGGGCGCCGACCAGCTTCGTCCAGTCGGCGGCCCGCCAGTCGCCGGGGTCGGTGAGGCCGGTCCTGGTGCCGTCGGGGCCGTAGGAGAGCAGCGCCCAGGTGTCCAGCGGGCGGCCGGCGGTGTCGGCCCAGCCGACCAGCGGCCAGATGGCGAAGTCGGTGTCGTTGCGGACCAGGATGTCGGTGAAGGCGTGCAGCCAGGCCTGTTCCTTGGCGTCGGTCGAGCCCCGGCCGCCGGCGCCGAACTCGCTGATCCACACCGGGGCGGTGAAGTGCTGGCCGGAGCGGGTGACGAACAGCGCCTCGTCGTCCACCACCCGGGCGAGCTGCTCGGGGGTGAAGTCCTGGTAGCGCGGGTCGCCGGTGGATCCGGGGCCACTGCCCGCGCCGGTGTTGGCCGGGCCGGTGTAGCCGTAGAAGTGCGCGGCGTAGACCAGCTTGCCGGAGTCGATCAGGGTGTTGGAGAGGTTGCGCACCGGGGTGAGCATCGGGCGGCCGTGGCTGAACCCGGCGGCGGGGATGCCGTACCAGTTGATGCCCTCCATGACGACCAGCATGTCCGGATCGGCCTGGAGGATGCGGTTGCCGGCCTCCTCGAAGGCGGCGTACTCGTCGTGGGCGTCGCCCATCCCCCAGTTGGGGTCGTCCCAGACGTCCCGGCGGACCTCGTTGCGCAGGTCGGCGCCGACCACCCGCTTGTCGGCCTTGTAGCGGTTCACCATGAACAGCCAGTCGTCCTCCCACTGCGCGGTCGACTGGCCGCTGTTCCAGCGCTCGTTGCCGTCCAGGCCGCAGCAGAAGCGGTAGCTGGTGGTGTGGTTGTTGAGGATCACCGCGAAGCCGTCGGCGGTCAGCGCGGCCACCACGGCGTCGAACACCTGGAGCGGGGTGCGTCCGCGCAGCTCGGGGTTGGCGGCGACGGCGGAGTCCGGGACGGGGACGGTGTCGTGGATCAGCGCGTTGGCGAACGGCAGCCGGATGCTGTTGAGGCCCAGCCCGTGGAAGTCGGCCAGCAGTCGCGGGATCGGCACCCGGTCCAGGCCCAGCGGGATGTTGTGCGACACCTGCCCGGCCTGGTTGTTCGCCGGGTCGTCGGTGCTCCCGCTGCCCTGCCAAGTACCCTGGGCACCCGCCCAGTTGGCCGCCTTCAGCTTGAAGCGCCGGCCGTCGGCGTCCACGATGTAGCGCCCTCGGGTGCTCAGCGGGCCGGTCCAGGACGCGGCCAGGGAGGCGGCTGCCGTGGCCCGGTGCCCCTCGCCGGGCGCCGCGACACCGGGGCCCGCCACCAGGACGGCGAGCACCGGCAGGGCCGCGGCCAGGGCGAGCAGACGCACCGCAAGACTCTTCATGGACATCCCCGCTGTGGTGAGGTGGCTCGGGCCGCGACCGGGCACACCGGAGCCGTCGGCGAGGACAGACGATATGACGGAACCTCAGGCCCGGGAAGAGCGCGTGCCGTCCTCCAGGGGAAATCCGGGTGAAGATCAGCGGCCGCGCCGCGTCACGGTGGCCCCGGGGCCACCGTGACGCGGCGGCCAGGAACCCGGCCGCCGTCAGCAGCCAGGAGCCCGCCGTGACCCACAGCGGCCCCCGGCCGAGCGGACGCAGCCCGTCCACCCCGGTCGCCGTCGCGGCGACCAGGGCGGCGACGGCGGTCATGCCGAGCGGGAAGGCGGTGGCCCCAGCGGTGCAGGTCGTAGGCCGGGCGCGGGCTGCGCAGCTCCACCGCCAGGAGGACGGCGTACCCGGCGAGCGCCAGGCCGAGCAGCACCCGGGTGGCGGCGCGCAGGGCCGCTTCCGGGCACTCGTCCGACGGCCGTCACCCGGGTGCCGGGCCGTGGTGGCGGCGCCGCCCGGCGGCCAGCACCGTGGTCAGGGGGCGGCGATCCGCAGCACAGCGACCCACAGGACGGTGCAGATGAACGCGAACGACTCCGCGCCCCGCGTCGTGGTCGGCGTCGACGGCTCTCCGCCGTCGTACGCCGCGCTGCGCTGGGCGGCCCGGTACGCCACGGTGACCGGCGGGATGGTCGACGCGGTGGGCGCCTGGGAGCCGCCGAGCCACTTCGGCTGGTCGGCGCCGGTGGTCGACAGCACCTTCGACCGGGAGCTCGCCGAGCGGCGGTTCGCCGAGGAACTGCACACGGTGCTCGGCGACGACTGCCGGGTGGAGGTCCGCCAGACGATGGTCATGGGCGACCCCTCCGAGGTCCTCCTGGAGGCGGCCCGGGGCGCCGACCTGCTGGTGGTCGGCAGCCACGGCCACGGCGGCTTCGCCCGCAGCCTGCTCGGCTCGGTGAGCACCCGCTGTGCGCAGCACGCCGCCTGTCCGGTCGTCATCGTCCGGGCCGCCGTCACGGAAGGGAAGTGAGACGCCATGGCGTACATCACCGTCGGCCAGGAGAACTCCACCCCGATCGAGCTCTACTACGAGGACCGCGGCTCCGGGCGACCGGTCGTCCTGATCCACGGGTTCCCCCTCGACGGGCACTCGTGGGAGCGGCAGAGCGCCGCGCTCCTCGACGCCGGGCACCGGGTGATCACCTATGACCGCCGCGGTTTCGGCCGGTCCTCACAGCCGACCACCGGCTACGACTACGACACCTTCGCCGCCGACCTCCACACCCTGGTGGAGACCCTCGACCTGCGGGACGCCGTGCTGGTCGGCTTCTCCATGGGCACCGGCGAGGTCGCCCGCTACGTGTCCAGATACGGCTCCGGCCGCCTCTTCAAGGTGGCCTTCCTGGGCTCCCTGGAGCCGTATCTGCTGAAGACCGACGACAACCCGGAGGGGGCGGGTCCGAAGGACTTCTTCGACGGCATCGTCGCCGCCGTGAAGGCCGACCGGTACGCCTACTACACCGCCTTCTACCGGGACTTCTACAACCTGGACGAGAACCTCGGGAGCAGGATCAGCGCGGAGGCCGTCCGCAACAGCTGGAACGTCGCCACCTCGGGCGGTGCCTTCGCCGCTGCGGCGGCACCGTCCACCTGGTACACCGACTTCCGCGCCGACATCCCGCGCATCGACGTGCCGGCGCTGATCGTGCACGGCACCGCCGACCGCATCCTGCCGATCGACAGCACCGGACGCCCGTTCCACCGGGCGCTGCCCTCCGCCGAGTACGTGGAGATCGAGGGCGCTCCGCACGGCCTGCTCTGGACCCACGCCGAGGAGGTCAACGCGGCGCTGCTCGCCTTCATCGGGGGGTAGCCCGGACGGCGGTTGCCCCCGTGACGGCCGGCGCCCGGGGCGCGGGGCGCGGGGCGCGGCCGTCACGGGACGCGACGGTCAGCGAGTGCGGCCGTCACGGGATGCGTCGGTCAGCGGGCGCGGCCGTCACGGGACGCGACGGTCACGGGATGCGGAAGCCGCGGAAGGTCACCGGCTTGCGGGTCTCGAAGCCGAGGCGCTCGTAGAGTGCGACGGCACCGGTGTTCGCCTCGGCGACGTGCAGGAAGGGGCGTTCGCCCCGCGCCAGGATGCGCGCGACGAGCGCTCCGATCAGGCGGGCGGCGTGGCCCTGCCCGCGCGCCTCGGGGATGGTGCAGACAGCGCTGATCTCCGTCCATCCCGGGGGCCGGAGCCGTTCGCCCGCCATCGCCACCAGGGTGCCGTTGTCGCGGATGCCGAGGTAGGTGCCCAGCTCGTGGGTGCGCGGCCGGAACGGACCCGGTCGGGTCCGCTCGACGAGGTCGAGCATCTCGGGCACGTCCTCCGCTCCCAGTTCGACCACGCCGGTGTCGGGCCCGGCACCAATGTGGTCGGGCCGGCTGCTGCCGGTCCGGATCATCTGGCGGCCTTCGAGGGAGAAGACCGGCTCCCAGTCGGACGGCGGGGTCGCCGGGCAGCTGAACATGTCGGCGAGCTCGCCGGGACCGAGCAGCCGGACGAGCTCGGCCCACTCCCGGGGGCCCGCGTCGGCCGGGAGCGCCGCGAAGGTCGAGACCTCCGGCTGGTAGGTGGCGGCTGCTCCGATCCGGCGGGCGAGGTGCGCGTGCCGGCCGCGCAGTGATTCGCCCACCGGGTCGTCGAGTGCGACGGCGTCGCGGTTCAGCATCGTGCTGGTCCTCTCGGGTCGTGCGGTGCGGTCGGCCGACAGTGTGCCACTCGGCCCGGGGACGTCGCCGACCGGTGACCCGACGGGAGCGGGTCACGGGCCTCCTCGAACGCGAAGTCGCCTGTCCCGCCGGTGACTTCCGCCTGTGACTTCCGCGGCGACCGACCGTCCTCGGATGGGCTCGGCCTCCCTCCCCGGTCGACGGCGCCTGCCGACCGCGGAGCGGCGGGCCACCTCCCGAAGCAGCGATCCGGGGTGCATGGACGCCGCCCGGGTGGGCACACGCGGTGACCGGACCCGTCCTCCTCCCCACGGAAAGGCCGATTCCGATGCTCGCGCTCTTCCTCGTCCTCCTGCTGGTGCTCGTTCTGGGCGGCGCCGGCTTCGTCATTCACGTCCTGTGGTGGATCGCCCTCGCCGTCCTGGTGTTGTGGCTCCTCGGCTTCGTCTTCGCCGCAAGTGGCTCCGGAAGCCGCGCACGGTGGTACCGGTGGTGACCGTCCGCCGCCGTCAACGCAGCAGAACGGCCAGCAGCTCCGCCAGGGTCGGGCCCGCGTCGGCCGGGTGGCGCAGCTGTTTGCCCGCGATCACGTGGTAGACGTTGGTGCGCCCCTGGCGCTCGTGGCTGAGGTAACCGGCCTGCTCCAGGTCGACGATGATCCGCTGCACCGCCCGCTCGGTGAGCAGGCAGCGCGCGGCGATGTCGCGCACCTTGATCCCCGGATCCCGGGCGATCTGCACCAGCACGCGAGCATGGTTCGTGAGGAAGGTCCAACCCGGGCCCGCCGGCCGGTCGTTCACGGCTTCAGCATACGGCCCGGACCTCGCCGTCGGGGCCGCCCGCTTCTCCGCACCCCGCTGACGGGCGCCATCGCGCAGACCCGGCCGCCCGGTGGCCCCGGTCCCTGAGGAACCGGGGTCACCGGGCGATCGGACGGAGCTCAACCGGGGCTCACCCGGCCGCGCCAGCCGCCCTCCTCGCTTCCGCGGTGCTCGATGAAGTCCTTGAAGCGCCGCAGATCCCCCTTCACCCGCCGGTCGACCATTCCCATCGCGTCTCCGGCCTTCTCGGCAACGCCCTCGGGCCGGAAGTCGATGGCCATGTTGACCCGCGTGTGCTCGTCGTCGAGCCGCTGGAACGTCACCACGCCGTGTTGCTTCACCTCACCGTGGACGGTGCGCCAGGCGATCCGCTCGTCGGGCAGCTGGTCGACGATCTCGGTGTCGAACTCACGGGTGACTCCGCCGATGCTCGTCCGCCAGTGGTTGTGGCGGTCGTCCAGCTGGGTCACCGAGTCGACGCCCTCCATGAAACGCGGGAACTCCTCGAACAGTGTCCACTGGTTGTAGGCGGTGTCCAGGGGCACGTCGACGTCGACCGATTCCTTCACCATGCTCATCCGGGGCCTCCTTGCTCGGCACGGCCGGGATCGTCCCGACCGCCCCCGCGCCTGCCCGCCGGGCGCCGGATCAACCCTGCGACCGGGCGGATCGAAGCCCGTGTTCGGGGTAGACGCCGGTACGTCCCCACCAGCCCCAGGACCGAGGAGGAAGCCATGCCCGCCGGTTCGAGCAGGAAGCGTGAACGCCAGTACGAGCACATCAAGGAGAGCGCCCTGGACCGCGGCGAGAGCGAGAAGCGGGCCAAGGAGATCGCCGCCCGCACCGTGAACAAGGAACGGGCCCGGCACGGCGAGTCGAAGACCGCCAGCCGCTCCTCGACCCACGACATGTCCTCCTCCCGGCGCGGCGGTCAGCGCTCGCACTCCGGCGCCCAGGGGCCGACGAAGGACCAGCTCTACAACGAGGCCAGGCAGCGCAACATCCACGGCCGCTCGAAGATGAACAAGAAGCAGCTCGAAGACGCACTCGGACACTGACCCGCCAACGCCCGGCCCGGCCCGCACCACCGCGGGCCGCCCGCACCCGGAAATGAGCGAGCGAGGGGCCCGCTCATGGTGTGTACCTCCGGACAGGCCGGGTCAGGCGATGAAGATCATGGCGACGAGCATGACCGATACGGCCAGAGCCAGCCCCACGATCACGACCGCGGGCCAGATGCCCCAGGCCGTGCGCAGTTCCTCGGGTTCGGGATGGGAGATGCCCGATGTACCGCCCTCCGCCGGCGGGGTGTCCCCACCGGGCAGGGCGCCGTGTTCGTCGAGCGCCGGAGTGCGGTCCGGGTCGGGGTCGGGTGTCGTCATGGTGAGTCCCGGGGAGAAGTGGGATCCGATGCCGGGCGGCTTCCCCGGGCCGGGGGCCGGAAACGTCACACGCCTGGCGAACGCGCGCCTGCGTCCCTGCCGGGACCGGACCGCCCGCCGTTCGAAGGCCGACGGTCGGACCGCGGTGCCGGCCCTCACCCGCCACGGCCCTGGGGGTGCCATTCGGCGAGGAGGATCGTGGCGTCGTCGCGGAGCCGGTGGTTCTGGTGCGCGAGCAGCGAGTGGGTCAGGTGTCGCAGGGCCTCGGGGGCGGGTTCGCCACTCGCCATGTGCTGGACGAGGGTGTCGGTCAGGCGTTCCTCGCCGAAGACGTCGCCGGTGGGTGAGCGGGCGTCGGTGACGCCGTCGGTGTAGATCAGGACCCGGTCACCGGGCTGGAGCCTGGTGTGGTGGACGGCTTGCGGGCCGCGGTCGTGGTAGCCGAGTCCGAGGGGCAGTTCGGGCCGCCGTCGCAGGGCGCCGGCGACGACGTGCCGGCCGCGGATGAGCAGCGGCGTCGGATGACCGCAGTTGACCCAGGTGAGCTCACCGGTGGCGGAGTCCAGGTCGGCCACGACGGCGGTCAGCAACCGGTCGGGGATCCAGCGGCCCAGCGTGCGGTCGATGGCCTGGGCGATGGCCGCGAGGTCGCCGCCGGCCCGGCGGGTGCTGCGGCAGGCCGCCAGGGCGACCGAGCTGGCCCCGCCGGAGGCGAGGTCGTGCCCCATGGCGTCGAACACGGACATGTGCAGGCGTCCACCCGCCACCGAGTGGTCGAAGGCGTCGCCACCGACCTCGTAGGCGGGTTCGAGGACCGCGCTGGAGGTGAAGTCGCGGGTACCGATGGTGCGCGGCGGCATGAAGGCCCACAGGAGTTCGGCCTGCAGGCTCATCGGCCGGTCGCGCGTCGTACGGACGATGACGTCGCTGTACGCGGACTTGGAGACCGTCAGCAGCGCGACGAGCGCGGCCAGGGCCTCCCAGCGGTCGGCTGCCTCCAACCCCGCCGCCGGAGCCTCGATCCGCAGGACGCCGATCCGTTCGATGCCGTCGACGAGCGGGAACCAGCCGACCTGCGGCGGCCCGGTGGAGATCCGGGTCCGCTGCAGCCGGTAGGCCCGGCCCGCGAGCGTGGTCTCGATCTCCTCGGCGGCGACGTGTTGCGGGGGGTCGTCGCCGTGGACGAGCAGGGGCACGAGGTTCCGCTGCTGGACGTCGGCGAGGTAGATCCGGGCGTGGGCCGCGCCCAGCTCGCGGGCCGCTTCCTCCAGGAGGCCGGGCAGGTCCCTGGGCCCGCTCGCTCGCGCACGCGCCAGGAGCCGGGACAGCACCCTGCCCAGCGCCGCTTCGTCGCATCCGGACACTCCGGGCCTCCTCTCGCGACGGTCCGCCCGCGCGCCGCGCCCGGCCCGGCGCCTGTGACGACGGCCGGAAGGGCCGACGGAGCGTTCGTGCTCCCATCGTCGTACCGTGCGGGAGTCCGGTCCACCGACCGGACTCGTCCGCGCTTGCCGGGCTCCTGCTACAGCCCGGGGGTGTAGGGGGCGACACCGACGATCAGGATGTCCCGCCGGCCCTCCTCGCCGTCGCCGCCGAGCCGGACCGGGCCGACGTAGTGGCTGACGCGGCAGTCGTGCACGCCGTAGCCGTCCAGCGGCTCGGTCAGGACGAAGCGGTCGTGGACGGCCTCGGGCGCCAGCGCGTCGGGCTGCCGCCCGGCACTCTCGGGCGTCGCGACGACGTTCTCGCCGCCCTCGACGTTCCGGCGGCCGATCAAGTGGGCGAAGGTGAACGTAGCCGGTGAACCTCCGTCCTGGTGCAGGCAGTCGGGCGAGGACACCGCGACCTGCTGTCGGCCCCGCACGCCGAGCGAGATCAGGTGCACCCCGACGTAGACCGGGACGCGATGGAGGTCCTCCAGCCACAGGGCGTGGCCCAGGTCGGCGTGGATCAGGGCGTCGAGCAGCCGGTTGTCGTGCAGGGCGGGCGGGATGTCGGGCAGCCTCCGTCGCACGCGCGGGTACTCCGGGTTGTGCTCGTCCTGCCAGTACTCGGTGACGGTGCCGAACTCCTCGTCGGGCGCTCCGGGGATGTAGGACAACTCACCGGTCCACGGCAGGTACACGGCGTGCGAGTAACGGCGGAACCGGTTGGTCGCCCGCGCGTACGGATCCCGCGGCAGGTCCCGGTAGGCGGCGGCCAGCTCGGTGAAGTCCTCGGCCAGGGCTCCGGCGTCGACACCCAGGTCGGCGGGGCCCAGCCGGGCGTAGCCGTCCCGCCGGACCCTCGTGGCCTGCCCGGCCGGCTGGACGCCGCCCACCCGGCCGGACGTGTTCGTGCTCTCGTCCATCGGCTGCTCCCAGCGCTCCCGGCCGGGATCCGGCACGGGTCCGTTTCCCCGCCCCTGTACGGCCGTGTCCCTTGTACGGCCGTGTCCCTTGTACTGCCGTTTCCCTCCACGCTGGCACGCCCCGGGCGGTCGCACCGCCGTGGCGTCCGCCGTGCGGGCGAACGCGGGCCGGCGCGGCGGCCGTCTCCGCGGCTCGGGTGCCGCCCCTGGGCAGCCCGGTGCCGGGCTCGGTCACCGGGGCCCCCGAACCGGGTCGGGTGGGTGGTCCCGGCTCTGCTCACTGTCCGGATCAGACCTCGTCCTCCAGGCGGATCGCGTGCTCCAGGTCCCGCTTGGCCTCGTCCCGGTTGCTCTCCTCCTCCGCCAGGAGAGCGGCCGCTATGGCGTCGAGCTTGCGCTGGATCGCGTGCTCGGCCCGGCGCTCGGCGTTCTTCAGCAACGCGAGCAGCAGCAGCGTCACGGCCGACATCGTGTCACCGACGAGGAGTTGCCACGAGAACGGGAGCCCCGCGACGTGGACCGCCACGAAGGCGGCCACGAGCAGCACGCACATCGCGTAGAACACCGGCGAACTCGTCAGGTTGGACGCCCGGTCCGCCAGCCGCGCGAATCCTCCCCGGCCCCGCTCCACCGGGTGGCTCAGCGTCATGTCACTCTCCGCCCGTCAGTGGCCGAACAGGTGCCGGATGCGGCCGCCCCTCGCCGGCCCGGCCGCCGGCCCGCCACGGCCATCCTGCTCGGCGGCGCGTTCCGCCGGCGGCGCGACCGGCTCGTCGACGGGTTCCACCCGCCCTGCGGGCCGCGTCGGGGCGGCCTCGCGGCGCACCGCGGTCCCCGCCCCGGGGCGGACCGCTCGCGGGCTCCGCCTGGCGAGCCCCGTCAGCGCCAGCCCCAGACAGAAGATCAGGCCGAGCGCCACACCGGCCAGGAAGACGCCCAGGCTGCTGAGCGGCACCAGGTCGTTACCCAGCACCGTCGCCTGGTAGTCGGGCCCGCCGGAGAGGTTGTCCGCGATCAGTAGCCCGATGAAGGCGCCGGACGCCGACATCAGCAGAATTCCCAGCAGCAGCATCGTGCTCTCCTTCCGTCCCGGTCCGGTTCGCGTGGCCTCCCGCGTCTACCCGGCCCGTCCCGGCCCTAACGCTCCGGCACGTGCAGCCGGTAGACCGCGAACGCCCGCCTGATGACCGGTTGCGCGACGTTGCGCACGCGCACGCCGCACGCCGCACGCCGTGAGACCGCGCTCGGTGCCGAGGTGCGCATGGCCGTGGACGGCGAGGTCGGCGCCGCCCGCGTCGATCGCCTCGGCCAGCAGGTAGCTGCCGAGGAAGGGGTAGATCTCCGGGGATTCCCCGGCCAGGGTGTCCGGCACTGGGGCGAAGTGCGTCAACGCGACGCGTACGTCGCAGCCCTCGGCCGTCAGCCCTTCCAACGCGCTCCGCAGGCCGTCCGCGCACTGCCTGGAGTGCCGGATGAACGCCTTCATCTCCGGCTCTCCGAACTCGCCGCCGCTGCGCCCGGCGAACCCGCCGCCGAAGCCCTTGGTGCCGGCCACGCCGACCAGTCGGCCGTCGACCCGGACGACGGCCGCGGAGCGCTCCAGCACCCGGACCCCGTGGTCGGCCAGGATCCGGGCGACCTCGCCGGGGTGGCCCGCGTCGTAGTCGTGGTTGCCGAGGACCGCGATCACCGGGACGGGCAGACCGGCGACCTCCTCCCCCACCACCGCCGCCTCCTCGGGCGTCCCGTGCCGGGTCAAGTCCCCGGCCAGCAGCAGGAGATCGGCCAGATCGGCCAGGGTGGCGAAGGCGGGACGCAGCAACCCCCGGCTGTCCGGGCCGAGATGGACGTCCCCGACGGCGGCGACCCGGATCACGGCAGGTCCTCCGCACTCGTCGGGGGTCTGCCATCGACGAGGGCGATGTCGGTGTGCACCACCAGGCCCCGGAGGGCCTCCGCGACGATGCGTTCGACCGCCGCGCGGCGCTGCTCGGTCGGCACGGTGCCGCGGACGTCGACGTGGGTGCCGTGCAGTTCGATCCGCAGCCCGAGTTCGCCGACGTCGTCGGCGAGACGGTCACGCAGGTGGGCGAGGCGGTACTCGGTGTCGTCGGTCGTCATCGGACCGTCTCCTCGGGTTCGCCGGGCTCGATCACCTGGAGGCGCTCCAGGAGGTACAGGAAGGCGTCCGGCATCGGCGTGCCGCCGCGTTCGGCCCGCACCCGCCCCCAGTCGACCTTCTCCCGCAGCGGCCGGACCACCGCGAGCACCGCCCCGAAGTCGCAGTGGTGCTCGGAGAACGCCGCGAGGAGGCTGCTGACGATGTCGGTGGCGGCGAGCACCGGCATCTGCACCGAGTCGACGGGCAGCACCTCCGCACGGTCCAAGAGCTCGGAGGTGACCGGCCGCTTGGCGAGTTCGAGGATCAGGTCGACGTCCTGGCCCAGGCAGCGGGCCTTGATCAACCAGTCCTCCGGCGGAAGGAACACCTGGAGCCCGGCCTCGCGCAGCGTGCGGGTCACGGCCACGGCGTCCTCCCTGCGGATGCAGAAGTCCGCGTCGTGCTGGAGCCTCACGGTCGCGCCGTGCGCGTAGGCGGCGACCCCGCCGGCGAGCGCGAACGGATGTCCCTTGGCCTTCAGCAGCGAGCCGATCCGCTTGGCCGCCTCCAGGATCGCCTGGGCACGGTCGAGCGGGAGTCGCGCGTCCTGGTCCGGGGCCGACCGGTCGTCCGTCCCCAGGCGTGGCTGCACGGCGGATTCGAGGTTTTCGGTGCGCTGGTCCACTGGATCTCCCGGACCCTCTCCGCCCCCCGCCGGCCGTCCGGCCGGAACACTCCGGCGCGTACCCCACTGGACCGCCTTCACGCCGCGCGGTTCCCATTCAGGACCCTGCCGCGCCCGGCGACGAGGTCACGGGTCCCGTCGGCCAGCCCGGCGCCCGGGCGCGAGCAGCTTGTTCGCCGGCGGGGTGTTCGGGGCCGCGGGATGCGGCCGGGTCGTGAAACGCGGCCCCGCACTCCGGTTCGCGGCGCTCAGTGCGGCCCTCCCGGGGGCAGGTAGTCCCGCATCCGCTCGACGACGGAGCGCTCGGGCGGCGGGAGCCGGTCGGCGGGCCGTTCGGTCGGCGGCTGGTGGCGGGGGCGTCCGGTCGAGGACTCCTTGGTCTCACGGGCCCGGACCGCCAGGGCGTGCAGTTCGGCCTCGGTGGTGACGGCCCGGACCGCGGGGAAGAGCCGTGCCTCCTCGTCGCCGGCGTGCCGGGTCACCTCCTCGGTCAGCCGGGCCACCAGGCGGTCGAAGCGGGGCGAGGTCACGTGGGTCGGGCGGAGCTCGCCGAGCAGCGCCTCCACGCCTCGGTGGTCGGCGAGTTCACGGTCCGCCACGGCGGGCCCGTCGGCCAGCCGGTCGCGGACGAGCGGGTAGAGGTGCTCCTCCTCGGCCCGGCTGTGCCGGACCAGCTGGTCCGTCAGCAGGTCGACCAGCTCCTTGCGTCGCGGGTCCCCGGCGGGGATGCCGCTGAGTTCGCTGAAGTGGACCAGCACCGACCGGTGGTCGGCGGTCAGCTGCTCCAACAGGTCTTCGTCATAAGGCACGGGTGGTGTCCCTTCCTGGGTACGCCGGTCAGCCCTCCAGGGCGTCGGCGATGCGGTGCGGGTTTCCCGTCGCCCCGGCGTGTCCCCCCGGGCTCCACCGCCAAACTCCGGCCGGCGGCGTGGAGCAACGGCGCCGGCCGCGCGGCGCGCCGGTACCGTCCGGGTGGCTCCGAAGAGTCCTTCGGACGGTTCCCTCCCTCCGTACCGGGCAGACGCCGGGCACCGCGTGCGCAACCCGGGCGTACGGCGACCGGCATGAGACGGAGGCCACCATGAACGGTGCCGAGGGCTTCCCGAACCGGCTGTCCGCCGAGCACCGGGCCATCGAGGCGCTGCTGCGCCAGCTGACCCGCACCACCAACCGCGTCGGTGCCCCCGACGGTGAGGCCCTACGGCTGTTGGGTTCCCTGCGGCGGCTGCTCAGCCCCCACCTCCTGGTGGAGGAGGCCCACCTGTATCCGCTGGCGCGACGGCGTCTGCCGGCCGGTGACGCGCTGGCGGACGCCGCGGGCCGCAGCCACACGGCGATCCGGCGACTGCTCGACCGGGCCCAGGACGAACGGCTGTCCGCCGGCGGGCGCCGGCACGCCACGGCCGTCCTGGTCGTCCTGCTCCGCGCGCACCTGCGCGGCGAGGACGAGCGGCTGTTCCCGGCCCTGCGTGCCCGTGCCGCGGCGGAGGAGCTGCGGAGCTGCGAACGCCGCATGCGCGAGGGGCGGGCCAGGCGGCCGGGCGCACCGCTGTGGGGGCTCCCGCCGGGGACCGGGGCGATCGCCTCCCTCCGGGACGACGTCAGCGGGCACGACACCTCCGGGCACCAGCACTCGCCGTGACGTGCGTCGGTGCCCGTCGGCGCCCGCCGGCCGGCGCCGCGTCGGCCCCCAGCCCCGCGTCGGCCCTCAGCGCGGGCTGACCGCCTCGGCCCGGGCGTGCAACGCGGCGTCGATGCCGCGCAGGAAGTGTTCGAGGTCGCCGGGGTTGCGCGAGGTCACCAGGTGCCAGTCGTCGGTGTCGTCCGTGACCAGCGGCTCGTCCGCCCAGGTGGCGCCGGCGTTGGCGAGGTCGGTGCGCAGGGACGGGTAGGAGGTCAGCCGCTTGCCGTACGCGACGCCTGCCTCGACCAGCAGCCAGGGGCCGTGGCAGATGGCGGCGACGGGCCGCCCCGAGGTGGTGAAGGCGAGCACCGTGTCGACGGCGGGCCGTTGGAGCCTGAGGGTGTCCGCGTTGACGGTGCCGCCCGGGATGAGGAGCAGGTCGTAGCCGGTGGCGTCGACCTCGTCGAGGGTGAGTGTCGGGCGCACCGTCTCGCCGGGTTCCTTGTCCCCGACCAGGGTGCGGATGTCGCCCCGGTCGGGGGCGGCGATGTCGACCTGGACGCCGTTCTCGCGCAGGTGCCGTGCGGGGACGAGAAGTTCGTCCTGTTCGACACCGTAGTTCGTCACGATCGCCAGGACCTTGCCGTGCCGGTGCATGTCTCCTCCTGGTCGTGTCGGTTCACCGGGTGCGCGTGCGCACCCCCGGGCTCGGCGGGTACCCACCGAGCCCCCGGTCATGCCGGGTTCACCGGCCTCGGTCCGGGTAGCCGCCGGGCGACGGGCGGGCCGTCCGCACCCGCCCCGGGACCCGAGGAGGCGGCTGTGGGTATCGGACGACGCTCCCGAGTCACGCCCGACGCGCGGCGGGAGCTGGTCCCCGGCGAGCGCCGCGGGGCCGTGCCCACCCGGGCGGGCGCGGTGACCTGAGGCGGGCGCGGACCGTGGACCCGGCGCAGGCACTGCGAAGGATCGCCTTCCTCCTGGAGTGGAAGGGCGCCTCCCCGTACCGGGTGCGGGCGTTCCACACGGCCGCCGAGGCCGTCCGCGGCCTGCCGCCCGGCGTGGTGGACGCCGCCGGCGTCCGCCGCCTGCGGGGCGTCGGGCCGGTCACCTCCGAGGTGATCGCCCAGGCGTCGACCGGTGCGACGCCGCCGTACCTGGCCCGGCTGGAGGCCGAGGCCGGGCCTGCGGCGCTGGCCGGCTGGGAGCTGCTGGCCGCCGCCCGGGGGGACTGCCACCTGCACTCCGACTGGTCCGACGGCGGCCACCCGTTCGAGGAGATGGCCGACGCCGCCCGCGGGCTGGGGCACGACTGGGCGGTGCTCACCGACCACTCGCCCCGGCTGACCATCGCCCACGGCCTCAGCCCCGAACGCCTGCGGCGCCAGCTCGACGAGGTGGCGGCCTGGAACGCCGCCCTCGACGGTCCGTTCCGACTGCTGACCGGGATCGAGTGCGACATCCTCGAGGACGGCTCGCTCGACCAGGAGCCGGAGCTGCTCGACCGGCTCGACCTGGTGGTGGCCTCGGTTCACTCGAAGCTGCGCTCCGAGCCGGGCCCGATGACGGACCGGATGCTGGCCGCGGTCCACGCCCCCCGCACCAACGTCCTGGGGCACTGCACCGGCCGGATCGTCACCGGGCGCGGCCGGCCGCCGTCCCGCTTCGACGCCCGCGCGGTCTTCGCGGCCTGCGCCGCGAACGCGACGGCGGTGGAGATCAACTGCCGCCCCGAGCGCCGCGACCCGCCCGACGACCTGCTGCGCCTGGCCGCGCGGATGGGCTGCCTGTTCGCCGTCGACACCGACGCCCACGCACCCGACCAGCTGCACTGGTTCGGCTCCGGTTACGCCCGGGCGGCCCGGTTCGGTCTCGAACCCGAGCGGCTGATCACCACCTGGCCACGCGAACGACTCCTCGCCTGGACCGGACGGACCAACGGCTGACCGGCCCTCCGCACGGCTCGGCGGGCCCGCTGCCGCCGGGCCCCCGCCGTGGCCGGTACGGGCTCATCGGGGCTCCCCGGTGCCCCTGGTCAGCCGTCGCCGCCCTGCGTTTCGCCCCCGCCGTCCGGGGCAGCCGCGCCGGCGTAGACCCCTGGAGGAGCCATGACCGCCGTCGTCCCCGATCTCCCGGTCCGACCTGCCGTACCCGTGCACCGGTACCGCACCGAGCGCCGGGCCGCCCTGGTCCGCCGCGCCGCCGGGCGCCAGTGGCCGGCCAGGTCCCGCCACGGGATCCACCGGGCCCTGCCGGCCCGCACGTGACGGGCCGCGACCGCCGCGCCGGGAAGGAACCGCCATGCTCCTGGTCCGACCGCCCGGGGTCTACCCGCCCCAGGGCGACACCGAGCTCCTGGCCTCGTGCGTGCTCAGGGAAGCGCTGGACGGCTCCAGCCGGGTGCTCGACCTCTGCACCGGAACCGGCGCCGTCGCGCTCGTGGCGGCCCGGACGGGTGCGCGGGTCACCGCCGTGGACCTGTCCGCCCGGGCCGTCGCCACCGCCTGGGTCAACAGCCGGCTGCACCACCGGCGTGTCCGGGTCCGCCGGGGCGACCTGCTGGCCCCGGTCGCCGGACGGAGCTATGACCTGATCACCGCGAACCCGCCGTACGTCCCGGTCCGCGCCACAGCGGCCACCGCCGGCCGCGGCGCCGCCCTGGCCTGGGACGCCGGACCGGACGGACGGCTGGTGCTGGACCGGATCTGCCGCGAGGTGCCCGGTCTGCTCGCCCGCGGCGGCGTGCTCCTGTTGGTGCAGTCCTCGCTCGCGGACATCCGCGCCACGCTCTCGCAGCTGCGCGCGGGCGGGCTGCGCACCGGTGTCGCGGCACGGCGGCGGCAGGCGTTCGGACCGGTGATGACCGCCCGGGCCGCCCTGTTCGAGCAGCGCGGGCTGATCCGTCCGGGCCGCCGCGAGGAGGAACTGGTGGTGATCCGCGGTGTCCGCGAACGGTGACCGGCCGACGACCCGGGTGGTCGTCGTCCCCGGCGGCCCGCTGCTGGTGGAGGGGCCGGTGGAGGTGGTCCTGCCGGACGGTACGGTGCGGGTCTGCGAGCGCCCGGTGGTGGCGCTCTGCGCCTGCCGCCGCAGCCGCATCTACCCGTTCTGCGACACCAGCCACCGACGGCACGGCCGCCCGGCCCGGGGATCGGGGGAACGCGGAGCGGTCGAAGCGGGCGGAGCGGGCGGAGCGGGCGGAGCAGGAGGGCGGGGAGCGCGGGAGCGGAAGACGGACGGGCGGGAAGAGGCGGACGGGCGGGAATCAGACCGGATCGTCGGGCAGGGGTGAGCGCAGCGAGGTGCGCCCGGCCCGCCAGCGGTCGAGCAGGTGGTCCGCGAAGCGTCCGTCGACCACCCCGGCCGCGGCGGTGCCGAACGCCACGTCGCGGGCGCACTCCGGCTCGGCGGCGACCAGTTCCTGGATGACCCCGCGGCGCACCAGCTGCTCGTGGACGGCGTCCGCCTCGATGTGCTCACGGTAGAAGAGGGTGCCGTCCGGTCCCCCGCCGAGCCGCTCCAGCGCCGCCGCCAGGCGGGCCGAACCGGGCGAGGAGGTGATCTCGACGGTGGCGAAGTGGCCGACGGCCGCGCCGCGCAGCGCCCGGTGCAGGCCGAGGAGCGTCATCAGGTTGACCACCGCCAGGGTCGGTGCCGGGACGAGGTCCAGATAGTGCCCGTAGCCGGGGTCGAGGTCGAAGGCGGTCATCATCCGGGCGAACAGCAGGGCGTGGGCCCGTTCCGGCCGTCCGGCGCCGTACTCGTCGTAGAGGATCGCCGTCAGCACCGCCTGGGCGGACCCGTGGATCCTCGGCAGCATCCACAGCTGCGGATCGGCTTCCTTGAGGTGGTAGACCGAGCGGTGCACCAGGTACTCGCGGGCGTGCCGGCGCTCGCCCTCGGCGAGCAGGAAGTGGGAGGGGCCGGTGCCGTCGGGCGGCTCGGTGAGCAGCGCCTCCAGGGCTTCCCGCAACGGCGGCACGGGTTCCGCCTCCGCGCGCACCGCGGCCAGGAACGGGCGCTCCAACTCCTGGCGGAACCGGAGGAGTTCGGGATCCCACTCCCAGCCGTCCGACACCCCGGGCAACCCCCGGTCGTGCAGCTCGTAGCACAGGTGGAGGGCGAGCTGGTGGTCCTCACCCCACGGCTCGGCGAGGGAGCCGGGCGCAGCGCGCAGGCGGCAGGCCCCGGGCGGTCCGGTGGTGAGCAGGGCCAGCACCGCCGCCGACAGCGGTCCACGCGGAGCGGGCAGCCCGCTCACCGCGACCTCCCCCGCCCGTCGGCGCAGGCACAGAGCACCGCGAAGGCGATCGCGAGCGTCAGCGCCCAGCAACCGCTGAACGCCCACAGGACGGGCGCGGACGACGTCCGCAGCCCCGCGACGAGCAGGCCGAGCGAGAGCAGGGCGAGCCCCAGGACGGCCCGAGGCCGTACCCCGCGCATCAGCTCCCAGACCCTGGCGCGCACCCCGAGCCCGAAGCCTCGCAACCGGGCGTCGAGCGCGTGGTCGCGCCGCAGTTCCCCTTCGATCCCGAGCAGTTCCTCCCGCTCCCGCCCGTCCATCGTCTCCTCCTGCCTTCGCGGCCCCCCGCTTCGTCCGGGGCGGGTGCCCGGACGGCGCGCCCTCTAACCCGCGGACCCGGCGTCCGGTGAGGCGAGGTGGCCCACGCACTGCGCGCGGGCCACCCCCGGGGCCTCAGCCCTCCTCGGGCTCGTCCGCCCAGCCGGGGGCGCCGCGGTCCTCCAGCTCCTCCCGCAGCCAGGCCAGCGTGGC
>NZ_JBVILX010000013.1:0-252750 GCF_055580145.1 Kitasatospora sp. NPDC032121
CGCGGCAACAGCCGCAGCGAGGCGTCCACGAACTCACCCGCCAACGCGTCCAGCACCACATCCACCCCGGCACCACCCGTGGCCGCCAGGAACGCACCCTCGAACTCCAGCGTCCGCGAGTTCGCGATGTGCGCGTCATCCAGACCCGAGGCCCGCAGCGTCTCCCACTTGCCCGGGCTCGCCGTACCGAACACCTCGGCACCCAGATGCCGCGCCAACTGCACCGCCGCCATCCCGACACCACCGGCGGCGGCATGCACCAGCACCCGCTCACCCGCCCGCAGACCACCCAGATCCACCAACGCGTAGTACGCCGTCAGGAACACCATCGGGACGGAGGCGGCCTGGACGTACGACCAGCCCTCGGGGATCCGGGTGAGCATGCGGTGGTCCGTCACGGCCACCGGTCCGAAGCAGCCGGTCAGCAGGCCCATCACCCGGTCGCCCGGGGCCAGGCCGGTCACGTCGGCACCGACCTCCAGGACGACGCCCGCACCCTCGCTGCCCATCCGGGCCGTGCTGTCGGGGTACATGCCCAGCGGGATCAGGACGTCACGGAAGTTGAGGCCGGCGGCGCGGACCGCGACCCGGACCTCGTGGGCGGCCAGCGGCGCCGTGGCGTCGTCGGCCGGCCGGAGCACCAGGTGCTCCAGGGTGCCGCGCTCGATCGCGTCCAGCCGCCAGGCCGGGGCGCCCGCGGGCACCGCCAGCGCGCCACCGGTGGCGCCGCGGGCGAGCCTCGGAGCGAGCACCGCACCTTCGCGCAGGGCGAGTTGGGGCTCGCCGGTGGCCAGGGCGGCACCCAGAGCCGCGAGCGACTCCGCCGCACCGTCCACGTCCACCAGCACCAGCCGGCCCGGGTTCTCGCTCTGCGCCGAACGCACCAGACCCCACACCGCCGCCACCGCCAGGTCCGGGCTCTCCCCCACACCCACGGCCACCGCACCACGCGTCACCACGACCAGCCGCGAAGCGGCGAACCGCTCCTCCGCCAGCCAGCCACGCACCAGCTCCAGCACCCGCGCCACCACCGACCGGGCCACCACCGCGACCCCGCCGTCAACGGCCTCGACCTCATCGCCGCCGTCCACGACCGCGACCACGACCTCGGGCACCACGGCACCCTGGTCCACCACCGCCGCCAGCGCGGCCACATCCGCCACCTGCCGCAGACCGCCCAGCACCGGCAGATCGGTCGCGCCGAGCACGGCCCAACCACTCGTCTCCGGCGCACCGGTGACGGCGACCGGGGTCCACTCCAGTCGGAACAGCGAATCCCGGAACGCGTCGTTCGCCTCGGCGATGGCGTCGGCCGAGACCGGACGCGCCACCAGCGACTCCACCGTGGCGACCGGCCGCCCGGCGGCGTCCGCCACCGTGATGGCCGTACCGTCCGCACCGGCCGGGGCCAGGTGCACCCGGACGCTCGACGCACCGGTCGCGTGGAGCGAGACGCCGGTCCACGAGAACGGCAGCCGCCCCTCGGTGTCGTCCGCGTGCCGCAGGAAGGCTCCGTGCAGCGCGGCGTCCAGCACCGCCGGGTGCAGACCGAAGGCCGACCCGTCCCCGGCCGGCTCGCCGGGCAGCGACACCTCAGCGAACACCTCCTCGCCGCGCACCCAAGCGGACCGCAGGCCCTGGAAGACCGCACCGTAGGCGAAGCCGCGCGTGGCGAACCGCTCGTAGAGGTCGCCCAGTTCGGCCCGCTCGGCACCCTGCGGCGGCCACTCCGTCAGCTCGACACCAGCGGTCGGCTCCTGCGCCGACAGCGCGCCGGTCGCGTTCCTGGTCCACGGCTGCTCGTCGGAGGCGTCCCCGGCACGCGAGTGCACGGCCAACTGCCGCCGCCCGGACTCATCCTGGGCCTCCACCGTGAGCTGGAGGACGACACCGCCCCGGGCGGGAAGCACCAGCGGCGCCTCCAACGTCAGCTCGTCCAGCCGGCCGCAGCCGAGCTGGTCACCGGCGTGCAGGGCGAGCTCGACGAACGCCGTGCCCGGCAGCAGGACCGTGCCCATGATGGCGTGGTCCGCCAGCCACGGGTGGGTCGCCAGCGAGAGACGACTGGTGAACAGGTAGCCGTCGGTGTCGGCCAGGGCGACGGCGGCACCGAGCAGCGGGTGCCCGGCCGAGACCAGCCCGGCCGAGGTGACGTCCGCCCGGGCGCCGGTCGGCGCCTGCGGCCAGTAGCGCTGCCGCTGGAAGGCGTAGGTCGGCAGTTCGACCCGGCGCGCAGCCGCACCGGCGAACACACCGTGCCAGTCCACGGCGACCCCGTGGACGTGAACGGTCGCGAGGGCCGTCAGCGCGGTCTGCGCCTCCGGGCGCTCGGCACGCAGAGCCGGGGTGAACACGCCCTGCTCGACGCACTCCTGGCCCATGGCCGAGAGCACACCGTCGGGGCCCAGCTCGACGAAGACGCTGACGCCCTCGGCCTCCAGGGCGCGCATGCCGTCGGCGAAGCGGACGGCCTGGCGGACGTGGCGCACCCAGTACTCGGGCGAGCACAGCTCCTCGGCGGTGGCCAGGGCACCGGTCACGTTGGAGACCACGGCGATCTGCGGCGCCGAATAGGTCAGACCCTCCGCCACCCGGCGGAAGTCCGCCACCATGCCGTCCATCAGCGGCGAGTGGAACGCGTGCGAGACGCTCAGCCGCTTGGTCTTCTCGAACTTCCCGGCGATCGCCAGCACTTCGGCCTCGTCCCCGGAAATCACCACCGAGGACGGCCCGTTGATCGCCGCGATGCTCACCTGGGCGGTCAGCAGCGACAGGATCTCGGCCTCGGTGGCCTTGACCGCGACCATCGCGCCACCCTCCGGCAGCGCCTGCATCAGCCGCCCACGAGCGGACACCAGCGCCACCGCGTCGTCCAGCGACAGCACACCCGCGACATGCGCGGCCGCGATCTCACCGATCGAGTGGCCAACCAGGAAGTCCGGACGCACCCCCCAGCTCTCGAAGAGCCGGAACAGCGCGGTCTCCACCGCGAACAGCGCCAGCTGGGTGAACTCCGTACGGGCCAGAACGTTCGCATCCTCACCGAACACCGCTTCCATCAGCGGGAGTTCGACCCGCGCGCAGACGGCATCGAAGGCCTCGGCGAACACCGGGAAGGCCTCGTACAGCTCACGCCCCATGCCAGGACGCTGGCTCCCCTGCCCCGTGAACAGGAACGCCGTCCGCCCGGCACCCGCGACACCCTGCACCAGCCCGGCGGCGGTACCGCCCTCGGCCAGCGCCGCCAGACCACCCCGGAACGAGGCGAGGTCCTCCGCGACCACCGCGGCCCGGTGGGCCATGCCGGCCCGCGTCGTACCGAGCGCGTGGGCGAGGTCGCCGAGGTCCGACTCCTGGTCCAGGTGGGCGTCGGCGTGCTCCAGCAGCCGGGACGCCTGGTCGCGCAGTGCCCGCTCCGTGGCACCGGACAGCAGCAGCGGTCGCACGGCCGGTCCGGCCGGCCGCTCCGCCTCGGTCCCGGCCGGCTCGACCGTCGGGGCCTGCTCGATGACCGTGTGGGCGTTGGTCCCGCTGATGCCGAAGGAGGACACGGCCGCGCGGCGCGGGCGTCCGGTCTCCGGCCAGGGCCGGGCCTCGGTCAGCAGCCGGACCTCACCGGAGGCCCAGTCGATGTGCGGCGAAGGCTCGTCCACGTGCAGGGTCTGCGGCAGCACACCCTCCCGCATCGCCATGACCATCTTGATGAGGCCTGCCACACCGGCGGCGGCCTGGGTGTGCCCCAGGTTGGACTTCACCGAGCCCAGCCACAGCGGCTCCCCGGTGCGCTC
This sequence comes from Kitasatospora sp. NPDC032121, assembly GCF_055580145.1. Lineage (NCBI taxonomy): Bacteria > Bacillati > Actinomycetota > Actinomycetes > Kitasatosporales > Streptomycetaceae > Kitasatospora > Kitasatospora sp. NPDC032121. The sequence goes on from NZ_JBVILX010000013.1 coordinate 3,789, forward strand.
CTGCCCGTAGGTGGCCAGCAGCGCCTGCGCCTCGATCGGGTCGCCCAGCACCGTGCCGGTGCCGTGCGCCTCGACGGCGTCGACCTCGGCGGCCGACAGTCGGGCATCGGCCAGCGCCGCGCGGATGACGCGCTGCTGCGACGGCCCGTTCGGAGCGGTGAGCCCGTTGCTGGCACCGTCCTGGTTGACGGCACTGCCGCGCACGACGGCCAGCACCTGGTGGCCGTTGCGCTGCGCGTCGGACAGCCGCTCCAGCACCAGCATGCCGACGCCCTCGCCCCAGCCCGTGCCGTCGGCCGAGGCCGCGAAGGCCTTGCACAGGCCGTCGGCGGCCAGGCCGCGCTGGCGGCTGAACTCGATGAAGGCGGTCGGGGTGGCCATCACGGTGGCGCCACCGGCCAGGGCGAGCGAGCACTCGCCGCTGCGCAGCGACTGCGCGGCCAGGTGGAGCGCGACCAACGAGGCCGAGCAGGCCGTGTCCACCGTCACCGCCGGGCCCTCAAGACCGAAGGTGTAGGCGATGCGGCCCGACACGACACTGCCGGCGTTGCCGGTGCCGATGTACCCCTCGACGCTCTGCGGGTCCTGGAGCAGCAGCGCCGCGTAGTCCTGGCCGTTGGAGCCGATGAAGACGCCGGTCCGGCTGCCGCGCACCGAGGCCGGGTCGAGGCCGGCCCGCTCGAAGGCCTCCCAGGAGGTCTCCAGCAGGACGCGCTGCTGCGGGTCCATCGCCAGCGCCTCGCGCGGGCTGATGCCGAAGAAGTCGGCGTCGAACTCGGTGGCGCCGGAGAGGAATCCGGCCCGCAGGGCGTAGTGGGTGCCGGGCTGCTCGGGATCCGGGTCGTAGAGCGCGTCGAGGTCCCAGCCGCGGTCGGTCGGGAAGGCGGTCATGCCGTCCCGGCCGTCCGTCACCAACTGCCAGAGGTCCTCCGGGGATTCGACCCCGCCGGGGAAGCGGCAGGCCATGGCGACGATCGCGATGGGCTCGTCCGCGGCGCCGGTACGGACCGCCGGCAGCGGCGCCGCGGCGCCGCTGCCGAGCAGTTCGTCGCCAAGGTGACGGGCGAGGGCCTGCGGGGTCGGGTGATCGAAGACCAGGGTCGCGGGCAGCTTCAGGCCGGTCGCCGCGGCGAGCCGGTTGCGCAGTTCCACCGAGGTGAGCGAGCCGAAGCCGAGGTCGCGGAAGGCGCGGTCCGCACCGACCGCGCCCGAGCCGTCGTGGCCGAGAACGGTGGCCGCCTCGGCGCGGACCAGGTCGATCAGCACCCGGGCCCGCTCCGCCTCGCCGAGGCCCGCCAGGCGGGCGGCGAAGGAGGAGTCGTCCGCCGGGGCGGTCGCCGAGGACAACGCCCGGCGCACCTCGGGCAGGCCGGACAGCAGGGCGCCGGTCGGGGCGGCCGCGACGTAGCGCTCCCAGTCGACGTCGAGCACGACCCGGACGGCGGCCGGCCGGGCGACGGCCCGGGCCAGCGCCTCGACGGCGCGCTCGGGGGCCAGCGGCGCGATACCGGCGGTGCGCAGGCGCTGCTCGACGGCACCGCCGTCGGCGGCCATGCCGGAGCCCGCCCAGGGGCCCCAGGCGATGGAGGTGGCGGGCAGGCCGGCGGCCCGGCGCTGCTCGGCGAGCGCGTCCAGGTAGGCGTTGGCCGCCGCGTAGTTGCCCTGACCGGCGGACCCGAGGGCGCCGGCGACGGAGGAGAAGAGGACGAAGGCGTCCAGGTCCAGCCCGGCCGTCAACTCGTGCAGAAGACGCGCCGATTCGGCCTTGGCCCGCAACACCGCCGCGAACCGCTCCGGCGTCAGCGACTCCACCACACCGTCATCCAGCACGCCCGCCGTGTGCACCACGGCCGACACCGGGAACTCCGCCAGCAGCTCCGACACCGCCGCACGGTCGCTCACGTCACAGGCCACCACACTCACCCGCGCACCCAAGCCGACCAGCTCGTCCCGCAGTTCGACCGCGCCCGGCGCCTCCAGACCGCGCCGGCTCGTCAGCACCACATGACCGGCACCGTTCACCGCCAGCCAACGAGCCACCTGCCCACCCAGCGCACCGGTACCACCGGTGACCAGCACGGCACCCGACGGACGCCACACCTCACCCACCACACCCGCAGCCGACACCCGCACCAGACGACGCACGAACACACCACTCGCCCGCACCGCGACCTGGTCCTCGCCACCGACACCCACCAGCACCGACACCAGACGCTCACCGGCACGCCGATCCACCACCTCGGGCAGATCCACCAGACCACCCCAACGACCCGGCAGCTCCAGCCCCGCACTCCGACCCAGCCCCCAGACCATCGCCTGGGCGGCCGAACGCAGCCGGTCACCCGTCCCGTCGACCGTGACCGCCCCGGAGGTCGCCGCCCACAGCGGCGCTTCGAGGCCGGTGTCGCCCAGGGCCTGGAGCAGGCCGAGGGTGCCGCCGAGGCCACGGGTCGCCCCGACAACGGCCTCGTCCTCGTCGGCGAGCGCCAGCAGCGAGAGCACACCGTCGAGACCGCCGTCGGCCTCGGCGCGCAGCAACTCCGCCAGCGCCTGCCGGTCGGTGTCCTCACCGGACAGCGTGACGTGCCGTACGTCGAGACCGTGCTCCGTCAGCGCCGCGACCGAGTCCGCGACCAGGCTCCCGTTCACGCAGTCGGCCGGGGAGACGACGAGCCAGCGGCCGGACACCGCACCGGCGGACCGGTCGGCGGCGCGCTCCCAGCCGATGCCGTAGCTCAGCCGGTCGTCGACCAGGGGCTCGGGCAGCCGGGGCCAGTACAGCTCGCGCTGGAAGGCGTAGGTCGGGAGCGCGGCCGCCACCGACGGCGCCGGTGCGAACAGCGCCGTCCAGTCGGGGGTCCGGCCGGCGACGTACAGCTCGGTGAGCGCGGCGAGGGCGGTCGCAGGCTCCGGGCGCTCGGCGCGCAGAGCCGGGGTGAACACGCCCTGCTCGACGCACTCCTGGCCCATGGCCGACAGCACGCCGTCGGGGCCCAGCTCGACGAAGACGCTGACGCCCTGGGCTTCGAGGGCGCGCATGCCGTCGGCGAAGCGGACGGCCTCGCGGACGTGGCGCACCCAGTACTCGGGCGAGCACAGCTCCTCGGCGGTGGCCAGGGCACCGGTGACGTTGGAGACCACGGCGATCTGCGGCGTCGCGTAGGTCAGACCCTCCGCCACCCGGCGGAAGTCCGCCACCATGCCGTCCATCAGCGGCGAGTGGAAGGCGTGCGAGACATTGAGACGCTTGGTCTTATCGAACTGCCCGGCGATCGCCAGCACTTCGGCCTCGTCGCCGGAAATCACCACCGAGGTCGGCCCGTTGATGGCGGCGATGCTGACGTTGTCCGTGAGCAGCGGCAGGATCTCGGCCTCGGCGGCCTTGACCGCGACCATCGCGCCGCCCTCCGGCAGCGCCTGCATCAGCCGGCCACGAGCGGCGACCAGCGTGACCGCGTCGTCCAGCGACAGGACACCGGCCACGTGGGCGGCCGCGATCTCACCGATCGAGTGGCCAACCAGGAAGTCCGGACGGACCCCCCAGCTCTCGAAGAGCCGGAACAGCGCGGTCTCCACTGCGAACAGCGCCAGCTGGGTGAACTCCGTACGGGCCAGAACGTCCGCGTCCTCCCCGAACACGGCTTCCCGCAGGGGCAGTTCGACCCGCGCGCAGACGGCGTCGAAGGCGTCCGCGAACACCGGGTACGCCTCGTACAGCTCCCCGCCCATCCCCGGCCGCTGGCTCCCCTGCCCCGTGAACAGGAACGCCAGCTTCCCGCCCGAGGCGTCACCCGTCACCAGCCCGGCGGCCGCACCGCCCTCGGCCAGCGCCCGCAGGGCGGATCCGAGCGCGTCGCGGCTGTCCGCCACCACGGCGGCGCGGTGCTCGAAGGCGCTCCGCCCGGTGGACAGCGCCCGCGCGGTGTCGGTCAGGCTCAGCCCGGGGTCGGCGTCCAGGTGGTCGAGCAGTCGGCGGGCCTGGGCGCGCAGCGCGGCGCCGGTCCGGGCCGACAGCACGACGGGCACCGCCCGGCCGTCCTCGCCGGAGTCCTCGTGCACCGCCTGTCCGGCGCCCGGCAGGCTGGCCGGGGCCTGTTCGACGATCACGTGCGCGTTGGTCCCGCTGACGCCGAAGGCTGACACGCCGAACCGTCGGGGCCGGCCGGGCTCCGGCCAGGGCCGCGCCTCGGTCAGCAGCTCGACGGCGCCGGAGGTCCAGTCGACCTCGGGGGTCGGTTCGTCCACGTGCAGGGTGCGCGGCAGCACGCCCTCCCGCATCGCCATGACCATCTTGATGACGCCCGCGACACCGGCGGCGGCCTGGGTGTGCCCCAGGTTGGACTTCACCGAACCGAGCCACAGCGGCTCCCCGGTGCGCTCCTGCCCGTAGGTGGCCAGCAGCGCCTGCGCCTCGATCGGGTCGCCCAGCACCGTGCCGGTGCCGTGCGCCTCGACGGCGTCGACCTCGGCGGCCGACAGCCCGGCGCCGGCCAGCGCCGCGCGGATCACCCGCTGCTGCGACGGCCCGTTGGGGGCGGTCAGGCCGTTGCTGGCACCGTCCTGGTTGACGGCGCTGCCGCGCACCACCGCGAGCACCCGGTGCCCGTTGCGCTCGGCGTCGGAGAGGCGTTCCAGCACCAGCATGCCGACGCCCTCGCCCCAGCCCGTCCCGTCGGCCGAGGCGGCGAAGGCCTTGCAGCGGCCGTCCTCGGCGAGGCCGCGCTGGCGGCTGAACTCGATGAAGGCGGCCGGCGTCGACATGACGGCCACACCGCCGGCCAGGGCGAGCGAGCACTCGCCGTTGCGCAGCGCCTGCGCGGCCAGGTGGAGCGCGACCAGCGAGGAGGAGCACGCGGTGTCCACCGTCACCGCCGGGCCCTCAAGGCCGAAGGAGTAGGAGAGGCGGCCGGACAGCACGCTTCCGGCGTTGCCGGTCATCAGGTAGCCCTCCAGGTCCTCGTCGGACTGTTGGAGGAGGGTCACGTAGTCGTTGCTGTTGGTACCGACGAAGACGCCGGTCCGGCTGCCGCGCAGGGACCGCGGGTCGAGGCCGGCCCGCTCGAACGCCTCCCAGGAGGTCTCCAGCAGCAGCCGCTGCTGCGGGTCCATCGCCAGTGCCTCACGCGGCGGGATACCGAAGAACGCGGCATCGAACTCGCCCGCCTCGTGCAGGAATCCGCCCTCGCGGGCGTAGAAGGTGCCCTTGCGGTCCGGGTCCGGGTGGTAGAGCGCGTCGAGGTCCCAGCCACGGCCGGTGGGCAGGCCGGTGACGACGTCACCCTCGGCGGCGATCAGCCGCCACAGGGCCTCGGGGCTGTCCACGCCGCCGGGGAAGCGGCAGGACATGGCCACGATCGCGACGGGGTCCTCGTCCGCCGCCGTCGCGGGGAGCTGCCCGGCCGTGCCGGAATCGGCGGTGTCGGGGAGGAGTTCGTCGGTGAGCCGGTCGGCGAGCGCCGCCGGGGTCGGGTGGTCGTAGACCAGGCTGGCGGGCAGCTTGAGGCCGGTGGCGGTGCTCAGGCGGTTGCGCAGTTCGACGGCGGTCAGCGAGTCGAAGCCCAGTTCCTTGAAGGCTCTGGTCTCGCCGACGGCGTCGGCGCCCGCGTGGCCGAGCACGGCCGCGACGTGTTCCCGGACCAGTTCCAGGGTCGCCGTCCGGGCCTCGGGCCGGGAGAGCCCGCGCATCCGGTGCAGGACCGATGCGTCCTCGCCCCCGGCGGCGGTCGCGGTGCCCCGGGCCGGGGTGGCCGGGGCGGCCTCCGGAAGGTCCGCGAGCAGCGGGCTGGGCCGGGTCGCGGTGAAGCCGGGGACGAAGCGCTCCCAGTCGACGTCGACCACCGAGACCGCGCCGTGGTCCTGCGCCAGGCAGCGCTCCAGCGCGGCGAGCGCCTGCGCCGGCGGCATCGCCGGGACTCCGGTGCGGGCCAGCCGGGCCCGCACCGCCGCGTCGTCGGTGGCCATGCCGCCGCCGTCCCAGGCGCCCCAGGCGATGGAGGTGGCGGGCAGGCCGGCGGCCCGGCGCTGCTCGGCGAGCGCGTCCAGGTAGGCGTTGGCCGCCGCGTAGTTGCCCTGACCGGGGGCGCCGAAGGTCCCGGCGGTGGAGGAGAACAGGACGAAGGCGTCCAGGTCCAGCCCGGCCGTCAACTCGTGCAGAAGACGCGCCGATTCGGCCTTGGCCCGCAACACCGCCGCGAACCGCTCCGGCGTCAGCGACTCCACCACACCGTCATCCAGCACGCCCGCCGTGTGCACCACGGCCGACACCGGGAACTCCGCCAGCAGCTCCGACACCGCCGCACGGTCGCTCACGTCACAGGCCACCACACTCACCCGCGCACCCAAGCCGACCAGCTCGTCCCGCAGTTCGACCGCGCCCGGCGCCTCCAGACCGCGCCGGCTCGTCAGCACCACATGACCGGCACCGTTCACCGCCAGCCAACGAGCCACCTGCCCACCCAGCGCACCGGTACCACCGGTGACCAGCACGACGCCCGACGGACGCCACACCTCACCCACCACACCCGCAGCCGACACCCGCACCAGACGACGCACGAACACACCACTCGCCCGCACCGCGACCTGGTCCTCGCCACCGACACCCACCAGCACCGACACCAGACGCTCACCGGCACGCCGATCCACCACCTCGGGCAGATCCACCAGACCACCCCAACGACCCGGCAGCTCCAGCCCCGCACTGCGCCCCAGACCCCAGACCATCGCCTGGGCCGGGTCGGCCGGCCGGTCGCCGTGCCCGGCGCAGACGGCACCCCGGGTAATCGTCCAGAGCCGGGTGGCGGTCAGCTCGGCGTCTGCCATCGCCTGCAGCAGCGTCGCGGTCGCGGCGGTCCCCAGCGGCACCACCGTCTGCTCGGGGTGGGTGCCCTCGGCGAGGGCGAGCAGCGACAGGACCAGCTCCGCCGCCGGAGCGTCCGCCGAGGCGGCGCGCAGCAGTTCGGCCAGGTCGGCGCGGCTCGCGGCCGGGTCGGCCACCAGGGTGCGGACGTCCGTGCCGTGGTCGGCGAGCGCCCGGAGCACCCCGGTGACGACCGGGTCCTGCTCGCGCCCGGCCGGAACGACGGCCAGGCAGCCGGCCAGCGGGGCGGCCGGGGCGAGCTGGCCGAGCGGGCGCCAGGTGGCGCGGTAGAACCAGCCGTCGAGCAGGGACTGCTTCCGGCGCTCCGCGCGCCAGTTCGACAGCGCGGGCAGGACGGAGTCCAGAGAAGCGCCGGCGTCGACGGCGAGCGTCCGCGCGACGGCTGCCACGTCCCCGGCCTCGACGCTCTGCCAGAAGTCGGTGTCCGCCGGGTCCGCCGCCGGCGCGGCGGGGGCGACGGTGCGGCGGCGCGGCCAGAAGCGCTGCCGGTCGAACGGGTAGGTCGGCAGCTCGATGGTCCGGCCGCCGGTCAGCGCCGTCCAGTCGAGGCTGTGACCGGCGACGAACGCGGTGGCCGGCGCGGCCAGGGCGGTCGCGGTCTCCGGGCGCTCGGCGCGCAGAGCGGGCGCGAACACGCCCTGCTCGACGCACTCCTGGCCCATGGCCGACAGCACGCCGTCGGGGCCCAGCTCGACGAAGGTGGTGACGCCCTCGGCTTCGAGGGCCCGCATGCCGTCGAGGAAGCGGACGGCCTCGCGGACGTGGCGCACCCAGTACTCGGGCGAGCACAGCTCCTCGGCCGTCGCGACGGAGCCGGTGACGTTGGAGACCACCGGAATCGTCGGTTCGGCGTAGCTCAGGCCCTCGGCAACGGCCCGGAACTCCGCCAGCATGCCGTCCATCAGCGGGGAGTGGAACGCGTGGCTGACGTTCAGCCGCTTGGTCTTCTCGAACTGCCCGGCGATCGCCAGCACTTCGGACTCGTCCCCGGAAATCACCACCGAGGACGGCCCGTTGATCGCCGCGATGCTCACCTGGGCGGTCAGCAGCGGCAACACCTCGGCCTCGGCGGCCTTGACCGCCACCATCGCGCCGCCCTCCGGCAGCGCCTGCATCAGCCGGCCACGCGCCGCAACCAGGGTGACGGCGTCGTCCAGCGACAGCACACCCGCGACGTGCGCGGCCACCAGCTCGCCGATCGAGTGACCGGCCAGGACGTCCGGCCGCACGCCCCAGCTCTCGAACAGACGGAACAGCGCGGTCTCCACCGCGAACAGCGCCAGCTGGGTGAACTCCGTACGGGCGAGAACGTCCGCGTCCTCCCCGAACACCGCCTCCTTCAGCGGCAGTTCCGCCTGCGCGCACACCGCGTCGAAGGCCTCCGCGAACACCGGGAACGCCTCGTACAGCTCCCGGCCCATCCCCGGACGCTGGCTCCCCTGCCCCGTGAACAGGAACGCCAGCTTCCCGCCGCGCACCGTGCCCTGGACGAGGTTCGGCGCGGACCCCCCGCGGGCCAGCGCCTCCAGCCCCGCGTCCAGAGCGGCCCGGTCGTCCGCCAGCACCACCGCGCGCTGCTCGAAGGCCGTCCGACCGGCCAAAGAGCGTGCCACGTCCGGGAGTTCGACCTCCGGGCCGCGGGCGAGGAAGGTCCGGAGCCGGCCCGCCTGCTCGCGCAGGCCGCGGGCGTCCTTCGCGGTGAGCACGAACGGCCGCGCCCCGCCGTCCGTCCGGGGCTCCTGCCCGGTCTCCTCGGTGTCCGCGGCGTCCTCGGCCGGGGCCTGCTCGATGATGACGTGCGCATTGGTCCCGCTGATGCCGAAGGACGACACCGCCGCCCGGCGCGGGCGACCGGTCTGCGGCCACGGCCGGCTCTCGGTCAGCAGCTCGACGGCGCCGGAGGCCCAGTCGACGTGCGGCGACGGCTCGTCCACGTGCAGGGTCTTCGGCAGGACGCCGGCCCGGATCGCGTGGACCATCTTGATGATGCTCGCGGCGCCAGCGGCGGCCTGGGTGTGGCCGATGTTGGACTTCACCGAGCCGAGCCAGAGCGGCTCGCCGCCCTCGCCGCGTTCCTGGCCGTAGGTGGCGAGCAGCGCCTGGGCCTCGATCGGGTCGCCCAGCGCCGTGCCGGTGCCGTGGGCGTCGACCGCGTCGATCTGGTGGGCCGCGAGGTTGGCGGCGGCCAGGGCCTGACGGATCACCCGTCGCTGGGACGGGCCGTTCGGAGCGGTCAGGCCGTTGCTGGCGCCGTCCTGGTTGACGGCGGAGCCGCGGACGACCGCGAGCACCGGGTGTCCGTTGCGGCGGGCGTCCGACAGCTTCTCCAGCAGCAGCACGCCGACTCCCTCGCCGGCGCCGAAGCCGTCGGCGGCGGCCGCGAAGGCCTTGCAGCGGCCGTCCGCCGCCAGCCCGCGCTGGCGGCTGAACTCGACCAGCATCTGCGCGGTGGACATCACCGCGACGCCGCCGGCCAGGGCCATGGTGCACTCGCCGCTGCGCAGCGCCTGGGCGGCGAGGTGCAGGGCGACCAGCGAGGAGGAGCAGGCGGTGTCCACGGTGACCGCCGGGCCCTCGAGACCGAAGGCGTACGAGAGCCGGCCGGAGGCGACGCTCGCGGTGTTGCCGGTGCCGACGTAGCCCTCGACGTCCTCGCCGGACTCCTGCAGCACGGTGGCGTAGTCGTGGAAGGTCATGCCGACGAAGACGCCGGTCCGGCTGCCGCGCAGCGACCGCGGGTCGATGCCGGCCCGCTCGAAGGCCTCCCAGGAGGTCTCCAGCAGCAGGCGCTGCTGCGGGTCCATGGCGAGCGCCTCGCGCGGGTTGATCCCGAAGAACGCCGGGTCGAACTCGCCCGCGCCGTCGAGGAATCCGCCGTCCACCACGTAGCTGGTGCCGGGGTGGTCCGGGTCGGGGTGGTGGAGGGCGTCGAGGTCCCAGCCGCGGTCGGCGGGGATCCGGGCGACGGCGTCCCGCCCGTCGCGGACCAGCTCCCACAGGTCCTCGGGGGCGCGGACGTCGCCGGGGTAGCGGCAGCCCAGGGCGACGATCGCGATCGGCTCGTCGGCCGCGGACTCCAGCTCGTGCAGGCGGCGGCGCGTCGACTGGAGGTCGGCGGTCGCCTTCCTGAGGTAGCCGAGCAGCTTGTCCTGAGCGTCCATCGTGGGCGTACCCTCCGGGTTGTGCGGTCCTGCGGCGCGGTTCACGGCGTCTTCGGTCGTCACGACATCCCCAGCTCGTTGTCGAGGAGGGCGAAGAGCTCGTCGGCCGTGGCGGTGGCCGTGTCCAGCACGTTCGTTTCGGCGTCCGCGTCGGTCTCGGCGAAGCGGGCGGTCCAGCGGGAGAGCATCCGCTGGAGTCGGGCGGTCACCGCGTCGGCGGTCTCCCGGTCGGCGGCGAGGTCGCCGAGTTCGGCGTCCAGGCGTTCGAGGTCGGCGAGCGCCGCGGTCTCCCGGTCCGGCTGGGCGCCGAGGAGTTCGGTCAGCAGGTGGTCGGCCAGCACGGCCGGCGTCGGGTGGTCGAAGACCAGGGTGGCGGGGAGCTTGACGCCGATCGCGGCGGTCAGACGGTTGCGCATCTCGACGGCGGTGAGGGAGTCGAAGCCGAGGTCCCGGAAGGCCCGGGTCGGGTCGACGTCCTCGGCGGAGGCGTGCCCCAGGACGCCGGCGGTGCGGGTGCGGACCAGGTCGAGCAGCGCCCCGGACCGGTCGGCGGCGGGCAGCGTCGCCAGCCGCGCGGCGAAGGAGGCCGGGTCGGCACCGTCGGTGTGCGCCGACTCGGCCGGACGCCGGTCGAGCATCCGGGCGACCTCGGGCACCTCGCTGATCAGCGGCCGGACGTGGCCGGCTCCGAACGCCGGGACGAAGCGGTCCCAGGCGATGTCGGCGACGGCGAGGAACACCTCCCGGGCGTCCAGCGCCTGCTGGAGCACGGTGACGGCCAGTTCGGGCACCAGCTCGCCGCTGCCGCGCCGGCGCAGCGAGGACTCGACCGCGCCCTCGGCCATGCCGCCGCCGGCCCAGTGGCCCCAGGCCAGCGAGGTGGCGGGCAGCCCGTCGGCGCGGCGCTGCTCGGCGAGCGCGTCCAGGAAGGCGTTGCCGGGGGCGTAGTTGCCCTGGCCGGCGAGGCCCAAGGTGCCGGCGAACGAGGAGAACAGGACGAAGGCCGAGAGGTCCAGCCCGCGGGTCAGCTCGTCCAGGTTGCGGGCGGCGGTGACCTTGACGGCGAGCGCGCGGGCGACCTGGTCGACGGTGAGCGCGTCGAGCAGGTTGTCGTCGACGATCGCGGCCGTGTGGACCACCGCCGTGAGCGGGGCGTGCGCCGGGATCCCGGCGAGCAGCCGGGCCAGGTCGTCGCGGTCCGCGACGTCGCAGGCCACCGCCTCGGCGCGGGTGCCGAGGGCGGCAAGCTCCTCGACCAGCTCGGCCGCGCCCGGGGCGTCGGCGCCCCGGCGGCTGACCAGCAGCAGGTCCCGGGCGCCGTTGGCGGCCAGCCAGCGGGCGACGTGCCCGCCGAGCGCGCCGGTGCCGCCGGTGACCAGCACGGTGCCCTCGGGGCGCCAGGCCTCGGTGACCGCCGACGGGTCGAACGGCGCGGGCAGCAGCCGGCGGCCGAAGACGCCCTCCGGACGGACCGCCAGCTGGTCCTCGGTGCCGGCGCCGGTGAGCGCCCCTGCCAGCCGGGCCGCCAGGGCGGCGTCGCCCTCGGGGTCGGCCGGGACGTCGACCAGACCGCCCCAGCGCTGCGGGTGCTCCTGGGCCACCACCCGGCCGAAGCCCCAGACCAGGGCCTGCGCGGGGTTCGCCAGCCGCTCCTGCGGGCCGGTGGCGACGGCGCCCGCGGTGAGCAGCCGCAGCGGCGCGTCCACGTCCGCGTCACCGAGCGCCTGGACCAGGGCGAGGTTGCCCGCCAGGCCTGCCGGGACCACCGGGTGGCCCGGCAGCGGCCGCTCGTCCAGGGCGAGCAGCGACAGTACACCGGAGACCTCCGGCGCACCGGCGAGCGCCGCGCGCAGCCGCTCCGCGACGGCCGCCCGGTCCGCACCGGCCGGCAGGGCGCAGCGGAGCAGGGCGGCGTCCGATCCGGCCAGCGCGGCGAGCACCGACTCGGCCCGCGGACCGGCCGGCTCGGGGACGGCCACCAGCCAGGTGCCGGACAGGCGCCCGTCGGGAACGCCGTCCAGCTGCCGCCAGGCGGCCCGGTAGCGCCAGGAGTCGACCACCGAGCGCTCCTGCTCGGCGCGGTGCCAGGAGGTCAGCAGCGGCAGCAGCGTCCGGAGGGACTCCTCGGCCTCGTCCCCGGTGATCCCCAGGGCGCCGGCCAGCCCGGCGGCGTCCGCGTCGTCGACGGCGGTCCAGAAGCGCTGTTCGCCGGGGGTGCCCGCGCGGAACGGCTCGTCCTCCTGGTCCGGGACGAGCCAGTAGCGGTCGCGCTGGAAGGGGTAGGTGGGCAGGTCGACGCGGCGGGCGCCCTGGAACCGGGCGGTCCAGTCGACGGTGGCGCCGTTGCTCCAGGCCTCGGCGAGGGCGGTCAGGAACCGCTCCCGGCCGCCCTGGTCACGGCGAAGGGTGCCCTGGACGGTCGCCTCGGCGCCGGCTGCGTCGATGGACTCCTGAATGCCGACGGTCAGCACCGGGTGGGCGCTCACCTCGACGAACTGCGAGTGGCCCGAGGCCAGCAGGGCCTCGACGGTCGCCGCGAACTCCACCGTCTGGCGGAGGTTGCGGTACCAGTACGCGCCGTCCAGCGAAGCACTGTCGATCAGTTCACCGGTGACCGTCGAGTGGAACGGCACCTCGGGCACACGGGGCGTGACCGGGGCCAGCAGCTCGGCCAGCCGGGCCCCGATGCGCTCGACGTGCGCCGAGTGCGACGCGTAGTCCACCGCGATCCGACGAGCCCGGATCTCCTGCCCGGCACAGTGCTCCATCAGCTCGTCCAGGGCACCGGCGTCACCGGAAGCCACCACCGAGCTGGGGCCGTTGACCGCCGCGACGGACAAGCCCTCACGGCCCGACAGGAGTTCACGCACCTGCTCGGCGGGCAGCGGGACGGACACCATGCCGCCCAGCCCGGACAGTTCGATGATCGCCTGGCTGCGCAGCGCCACCACCAGCGCCGCATCCTCCAGCGACAGCGCACCGGAGACGGCCGCGGCGGCGATCTCGCCCTGCGAGTGACCCACCACCGCCGACGGCTCCACACCGTACGAACGCCACAGCTCGGCGAGCGAGACCATCACGGCGAACAGCACCGGCTGGACCACGTCCACCCGCTCCATCCACCCGCCGTCCTCACCCGCGACGACCTCCAGCAGCTCCCAATCCACGTACAGGGACAGCGCCTTGGCGCACTCCTCCATCCGCGAACGGAACACCGGCTCATCCGCCAGCAGCCCCTGCGCCATGCCCAGCCACTGCGAACCCTGACCCGGGAACACGAACACCGGCCCACCGGCCGTCCGAGCCGTGCCCTGGACCAGCTGAGCCACCTGCTCACCATCGGCGAGCGCGGCGAGACCGGCGAACAGGTCCGCCTTCCCCGCGCCGACGACCACCGCGCGGTGCTCAAACACCGAACGGGCCGTCGCCAGGGTGTAGCCGACATCCGCCGGCCGCTCGCCCCCGGCCACCGCCAGCAGCAGTCGGGCCTGCTCCCGCAGCGCCGCCCCGCTGCGGGCCGAGAGCGGCCACGGCACCACGCCGCCGGCCACCGGGACCTCGTCGGCCTCCGCGGGTTCCGCCGCGGGCTCCTCCTCCAGCACCACGTGGGCGTTGGTGCCGCTGACCCCGAAGGACGAGACGGCGGCCCGGCGGGGCCGTCCGCCCGCCGGCCAGTCCCGCGCCTCCGTCAGCAGCTCGACCGCGCCGGAGGCCCAGTCCACGTGCGGCGACGGCTGGTCGACGTGCAGGGTGCGCGGCAGCACACCGTGCCGCATCGCCATCACCATCTTGATGACGCCCGCCACACCGGCGGCGGCCTGGGTGTGGCCGATGTTGGACTTCACCGAGCCCAGCCAGAGCGGGTCCCCGGTGCGCTCCTGGCCGTACGTGGCCAGCAGCGCCTGGGCCTCGATCGGGTCGCCGAGCACCGTTCCGGTGCCGTGCGCCTCGACCACGTCCACCTGGTCCGCCGTCAGGCGGGCGGCGGCCAGCGCGGCGCGGATGACGCGCTGCTGGGCGGGGCCGTTGGGGGCGGTGAGGCCGTTGCTGGCACCGTCCTGGTTGATCGCCGAGCCGCGCACCACCGCCAGTACCTGGTGCCCGTTGCGGCGGGCGTCCGACAGCTTCTCCAGCAGCAGCACGCCCGCGCCCTCGCCCCAGCCGGTGCCGTCGGCGGCGGCGGCGAACGGCTTGCAGCGGCCGTTCTCGGCCAGCGCCCGCTGGCGGCTGAACTCGACGAAGGGCAGCGGGGTGGCCATCACGGTGACGCCGCCCGCGAGCGCCATGGTGCACTCGCCGGCCCGCAGGGCGCGCACGGCGAGGTGCAGGGCGACCAGGGAGGCGGAGCAGGCGGTGTCGACGGAGACGGCCGGGCCCTCGAGACCGAGGGTGTAGGAGATGCGGCCGGAGACGACGCTGGCGGCGTTGCCGGTGGCGAGGTAGCCCTCGACGTCCTCGGGCAGCTTGCGCGCGCCCTTGGCGTACTCCTGACCGTTGGTGCCGACGTAGACGCCGACCCGGGTGCCGCGCACCGAGGACGGGGGGATGCCCGCGCGTTCGAAGGCCTCCCAGGAGGTCTCCAGCAGCAGCCGCTGCTGCGGGTCCATCGCGAGGGCCTCGCGCGGCGAGATCCCGAAGAAGCCCGCGTCGAACCCGCCCGCGGCGTCCAGGAACGCGCCCTCGCGGACGTGGCTGGTGCCGGGGTGGTCCGGGTCCGGGTGGTAGAGCGCGTCGAGGTCCCAGCCGCGGTCGGCCGGGAAGCCGGCGATGGCGTCCCGTTCGTCCGCGACCAGGTCCCACAGCTGCTCGGGGGTGTCGATCCCGCCCGCGTAGCGGCAGCTCATGGCGACGATCGCGATGGGCTCGGACTCCCGCTCGTCCGCCTCGCGCAGGCGCTCGTGGGCCTCGCTCAGCTCGACCGTGACCCGCTTGAGGTACTCGCGGAGCTTGTCTTCATTCGCCATCGGGAAGTCCACCTGCCGGAGTCGTCTGGAGTGCGCGTGCGTTGCTGGTCATGAGGCCCCGAACTTCCGGTCGATGAAGTCGAAGATCTCGTCGTCGGAGGCGGCGTCGAGTTGGTCGGCGACCGTCTCCGGCTCGTCGGCCCCCAGGGCCCCGGTCCAGGTGGAGAGCAGTGTCCTGAGCCGGTTCCCGACGGCGTCCCGGTCGGCTTCGTCGGGCAGGACGGCGAGCAGTCCGCCCTCCGTCGCCGCCGCCAACGCGGCTTCCAGCCGGTCGAGTTCGGCGAGGACGGCCGGGGCTTGCGGGGCCGCGTCCGGGACCAGCCGGACGCGCAGGTACTCCGCCAGGGCGGCGGGAGTGGGGTGGTCGAAGACCAGGGAGGCGGGCAGCCGCAGCCCGGTCGCGACGTCCAGCCGGTTGCGCAGCTCGACGGCGGCGAGCGAGGTGAAGCCCAGCTCCTTGAAGGCCCGGTCGGGGTGGACGGCGGCGGTGCCGCGGTGGCCCAGGACCTCGGCCACCGACTCGCGGGCCAGGGCCAGCAGCAGGCGTTCCCGCTCGGCCGCGGGCGCGGTGGCGATCCTTTCGGCCAGGCCGGCGGTGGGCTCGGCCCCGGCGGCCGGGGCCCCGGTGTGCCCGGCGCGCTCGCCCCGGACGGCCGGCAGCTCGTCGAAGAGCCGGCTCGGCCGCTGCGCGGTGCGCCGGCCGACGAACCGCGGCCAGTCGACGTCGGCGACGGCGAGCACCGCCTGGCCGGGCGGGAGGGCCCGGTCGACGGCGCCGGCCGCGGACTCGGGGGCCATCACCCGCAGCCCGGCCCGCTCCAACTGCTCCGTGACGTCGCCCTCGGCGGCCATGCCGCAGCCCCAGACGCCCCACACCAGCGAGGTGGCGGGCAGGCCGTCGGCGCGGCGCTGTTCGGCGAGCGCGTCCAGATAGGCGTTGGCGGCCGCGTAGTTGCTCTGCCCGGGGTTGCCGACGGCGCCGGCGAAGGCGGAGAACAGGACGAAGGCGTCGAGGTCGCGCGAGCGGGTGAGCTCGTCGAGGTGCCGGGCGGCGACCGCCTTGGGGCGCAGCACGGTGGCGAAGCGCTCCGGGGTCAGCAGCTCGACGGTGCCGTCGTCGACGACGCCGGCGGCGTGCACGACCGCGGTGACGGCGTGCCGGTCCAGCAGGTCGGCCACGGCCGTGCGGTCGGCGAGGTCGCGGGCGGCGAGGGTGACCTGGGCGCCGAGGGCGACCAGCTCGTCCCGCAGCTGCGGGGCGCCCGGGGCGTCGGCGCCCCGGCGGCCGGCCAGCACGAGGTGGGCGGCGCCGCCGCGCGCCAGGTGGCGGGCCACCTCGGCGCCGACGGCGCCGGTGCCGCCGGTGATCAGTACGGTGGCACCGGCGACCCAGCCGGCGCCGTGCGAACCGGTGGGTTCGGCCTGGCCGGTGGGCTCGGCCGGGGTCAGGCGGCGTCCGTAGAGCCCGCCGGGGCGCACCGCCACCTGGTCCTCGCCCGAACCGCCGGTGAGCACGCCGAGCAGGCGGGAGCGGGTGCGGCGGTCCGCCAGGGTGGCGGGCAGGTCGACCAGTCCGCCCCAGCGCAGCGGGTGCTCCAGGGCGGCGACCCGTCCGAAGCCCCAGACCTGGGCCTGCCCGGGGTGGTCCGGTCGGTCGGTCGCGGCGACGGTGACGGCACCGCTGGTGACCGCCCACAGCGGTGCGTGGACCTGTGCGTCGCCGAGTGCCTGGGTCAGGGCCAGGGTGAGGGCCAGGCCGGTGGAGAGTTCCTCCTGGTCCGGGTGGGGCCGCTCGTCGAGGGCGGCGAGCGACAGCACGCCGGTCACCTCGGTCCCGTCGGCGAGGAGTTCGGCCAGGCGCTTGGCCAGGACGGTGCGGTCCGCGTCGCCGGTGTCGAGTTCGAGGGTGAACACGTCGGCGCCGGCCTCGGTGAGGGCGTCGACGGCCCCGGTGACGAGCGCGTGGCCGGCCTGCGGCTCGGGGACGACGAGCAGCCAGCCGCCGACGGCACCGGCCGGGGCGGGTTCGGGCAGCTGCTGCCAGGTGAAGCGGTGGCACCAGGCGTCGACGGCGGACAGCTCCCGGGCGCGGCGCCGCCAGGAGGAGAGCTCCGGGAGGATCGCGCCGAGCGGCGCCGGGTCGGGCAGCCGCAGGGTCTCCGCGAGGGCGGTCAGGTCCTGGTCCTCGACGGCGGCCCAGAAGCCGGCCTCCCGGGCGGTCCCGGCCGGGTGCCGGTCGTCGGCGGCCGGGGCGGCGGGGGCGGTCGCCGGGTCGGTGTCGAGCCAGTACCAGTCGTGCTGGAAGGCGTAGGTGGGCAGGTCGAGGCGGCGGACGGGCGGGGCGCCGAGCACGGCCTGCCAGTGCGGCGTGTGCCCGTGCACGTGGAGTTCGGCGAGGGCGGACAGCACCGCGCCGGCCTCGTCGCGGTCCCGGCGCAGCGCCGGCACCAGCAGGGCGTCGGTCCGCTCGTCGAGGCAGTCGCGGCCCAGGGCGGTGAGCACGGCGTCGGGGCCGAGTTCGACGAACGTGGTGACGCCGTCGGCTTCCAGGGTCCGCATGCCGTCGAGGAAGCGGACGGCCTCGCGGACGTGGCGCACCCAGTACTCGGGCGAGCACAGCTCCTCGGCGGTGGCGACCGCACCGGTGACGTCGGAGACCACGGTGATCCGCGGCGCCGCGTACGTCAGGCCCTCCGCCACCCGGCGGAAGTCGTCCAGCATGCCGTCCATCAGCGGGGAGTGGAACGCGTGCGAGACGCTCAGCCGCTTGGTCCGGCGGCCCTGCCCGGCGAACCGGCCGGCAATCGCGAGGACGCCGGACTCGTCGCCGGAGACCACCACGGAGGTCGGGCCGTTGATCGCCGCGATGCTCACGTTCTCGGTGAGCAGCGGCAGGACCTCCTCCTCGGTGGCCTCCACCGCGACCATCGCGCCGCCCTCGGGCAGCGCCTGCATCAGCCGGCCGCGGGCCGCGACCAGGGTGACGGCGTCGTCCAGCGACAGGACTCCCGCGACGTGGGCGGCGGCGATCTCCCCGATCGAGTGGCCGACCAGGACGTCCGGGCGCAGCCCCCAGCTCTCGAACAGGCGGAACAGCGCCACCTCGACGGCGAACAGCGCCGGCTGGGCGTACTCGGTGCGGTCCAGCAGCTCCGCGTCATCGCCGAACACGGCGTCGCGCAGCGGCAGTTCGACCCGTGCGCAGACCGCGTCGAAGGCGTCCGCGAAGACCGGGTTGGCCTCGTACAACCCGCGTCCCATGCCCGGCCGTTGGCTGCCCTGTCCGGTGAACAGGAAGGCGGTGCGGCCGGGTTCGCGCACGGCGCCGATGGCCAGGCCGGCCGCGCCCTCCCGGTCGGCGAGGGCCTCCAGCCCGGCCGCCAGCTCCGTCACGTCGGAGGCCGTCAGCACGGCACGGTGGCCCAGGGCCGCGCGCTCGCCGGCCAGTGCGATGGCCAGCGCGGTGAGGTCCGGGTCGGACTCGCGGGAGAGCCAGGTCCGCAGCCGGCGGGCCTGGTCGCGCAGGGCCGGTCCCGAGTGGCCGGACAGCACCAGCGGCAACGGTCCGGTCACCGGTGCGACCGGCTGTTCCTCGACGGGCGGCGCGGCCTCCAGGATGACGTGGGCGTTGGTGCCGCCGATGCCGAAGGAGGAGACGCCCGAGCGGCGCGGGCGCCCGGTCTCGGGCCAGGCGCGGGCCTCGGTGACCAGTTCGACGGCGCCGGAGGTCCAGTCGACGTGCGGGGTCGGCTCGTCCACGTGCAGGGTCTTGGGCAGGACGCCCTCCCGCATCGCCATGACCATCTTGATGACGCCCGCGATGCCGGCGGCGGCCTGGGTGTGGCCGAGGTTGGACTTCACCGAGCCGAGCCACAGCGGCTCGCCGGTGCGCTCCTGGCCGTAGGTGGCGAGCAGGGCCTGGGCCTCGATCGGGTCGCCGAGGGTGGTGCCGGTGCCGTGCGCCTCGACGGCGTCGACCTCGTCGGCCGACAGCCGGGCGGCCGCCAGGGCCTGGCGGATGACGCGCTGCTGGGAAGGACCGTTGGGGGCGGTCAGGCCGTTGCTGGCACCGTCCTGGTTGACGGCGCTGCCGCGCACCACGGCCAGGACCCGGTGTCCGTTGCGCTCGGCGTCGGAGAGGCGCTCCAGCAGCACCAGGCCGACGCCCTCGCCCCAGCCCGTCCCGTCGGCCGCGGCGGCGAACGCCTTGCAGCGGCCGTCGGCGGCCAGGCCGCGCTGGCGGCTGAACTCGATGAAGGAACCCGGCTGGGACATCACGGTGGCACCGCCGGCCAGCGCCATCGTGCACTCGCCGTTGCGCAGCGCCTGGGCGGCCAGGTGCAGGGCGACCAGGGAGGCCGAGCAGGCCGTGTCGACGGTGACCGCCGGGCCCTCAAGGCCGAAGGTGTAGGCGATCCGCCCGCAGACCACGGCGGCGGCGCTGCCGGTCAGCAGGTAGCCCTCGACGCCCTGCGGGCCCTCGTGCAGGCGCGGCACGTAGTCCTGGCCGTTGGTGCCGACGAACACGCCCGCCTGGCTGCCCCTGAGTGCGGCCGGATCGATGCCGGCACGCTCGAACAACTCCCAGGAGGTCTCCAGCAGCAGGCGCTGCTGCGGGTCCATCGCTAGCGCCTCACGCGGGGAGATGCCGAAGAAGGCGGCGTCGAACTCGCCCGCCTCGTGCAGGAATCCGCCCTCACGGGCGTAGCAGGTGCCCTTGCGGTCCGGGTCCGGGTGGTAGAGCGCGTCGAGGTCCCAGCCGCGGTTGGCCGGGAAGCCCGTCATCGCGTCCCGTCCGCCGGCGAGCAGCTCCCACAGCTCCTCGGGGCTGCTGACCCCGCCGGGGAAGCGGCAGCTCATCGCGACGATCGCGATCGGCTCCTCGTCGGCGACCCGGGTGGTCGCACCCGCCCGTACGGCCACCGGGGCCGCGTCGGCCTCCCGGTCGCCGACCAGCAGGCCGAGCAGCAGGGAGGTCAGCGCGGACGGCGTCGGGTGGTCGAACACCAGGGTGGCGGGCAGCGTGAGGCCGGTGACGGCGGCGAGCCGGTTGCGCAGCTCGACGGCGGTCAGCGAGTCGAAGCCCAGCTCGCGGAAGGCGCGCACCGGGTCGACGGCCTCCGGCGAGGCGTGGCCGAGCACCCCGGCGACCTGGCCGCGCACCAGCGTCAGCAGGTGGCGCTCCCGGTCGGAGGCCGGCAGGGCGGCCAACCGCTCGGCCAGGCCCGTCCGTTCCGCGCCGTCCGCCGGCCGGTCGGCGGTGGCCACCGCCCGCTGGACCTCGGGCAGTTCGGCCAGCAGCGGGCTCGGGCGGGTGGCGCAGAAGTTGCGGGCGAAGCGCTCCCACTCCACGTCGGCGATCACGGTGAGCGCGTCCGGCCGTCCCACCGCGGCGGCCATCGCGGCGACGGCGGCCTCCGGCGCCATCGCGACCAGCCCGTCCCGGCGCAGCCGGGCGTCCCGGGCGGCCGAGTCGGCCAGCCCGCCGCCGGCCCAGTGGCCCCAGGCGACGGCGGTGGCCGGCAGGCCGACGGCCCGGCGCTGCTCGGCGAGCGCGTCCAGGTAGGCGTTGGCGGCGGCGTAGTTGGCCTGACCGGGGTTGCCGACGGTGCCGGCGAAGGAGGAGAAGAGGACGAAGGCGTCCAGGTCGAGGTGGGCGGTCAGCTCGTGCAGCCGGCGCGCGGCGGTGAGCTTGGGCCGCAGCACGGCCGCGAACCGCTCGGGCGTCAGCGCGTCCGCCACCCCGTCCTCCAGCACGCCGGCGGTGTGCACGACGGCAGTGAGCGGCTGGTCGGCCGGGACGGTGTCCAGCAGGGCGGCGAGCGCCTCGGCGTCGGCCACGTCGCACGCCGCGAGGTCGACCGCCACACCCGACTCGGCCAGTTCGGCGGCCAGTTCGGCCGCGCCGGGCGCCTCCAGGCCCCGACGGCCGACCAGCACCAGACGCTCGGCGCCGTTCGCGGCCAGCCAGCGGGCGACGTGCCCGCCGAGGGCCCCGGTGCCGCCGGTGACGAGAATCGTTCCGCGCGGCTGCCAGGGCTCGGCGGAGGCCGCGTCGGAGCGCGGACGCACCAGCCGGCGGGCGAACACGCCCTCCGGACGCAGCGCCACCTGGTCCTCCCCGGGCGCACCGGCCAGCACACCGGCCAGTCGGGCCAGCGCCCGCCCGTCCGGCGCGGCGGGCAGGTCCACCAGGCCGCCCCAGCGGTCCGGGTGCTCCAGGGCGACCACCCGTCCCAGGCCCCAGAGCAGCGCCTGCTCCGGAGCCTCGACGGCATCCGCCCGGCCGACGGTGACGGCGCCCCGGGTGGCCAGCCACAGCGGGGCGGCCAGCTCGGCGTCGCCCAGCGCCTGGACCAGAACGGTGGCCGCGACCACGGCCACCGGAACGTCCTCCGCGCCCACTGCCGTAGCGGAGGCGAAGGGAAGCGCCAACACGCCTGCCACATCAGCGTGTTCGGCGGCGACGACCCGCAGCCGCGACGCCAGCGAACCCCGGTCCTCGGCCGCCCGCCACGGCAGGGCGACCACCTCGGCGCCGCACGCGGTGAGCGCCTCCTCGACAGCCCGGGCCAGGACCTCGTCGGCCGTCTCCGGGACGGCGACCAGCCAGGTGCCCGCGAGCGT
Organism: Kitasatospora sp. NPDC032121; assembly: GCF_055580145.1. NCBI lineage: Bacteria > Bacillati > Actinomycetota > Actinomycetes > Kitasatosporales > Streptomycetaceae > Kitasatospora > Kitasatospora sp. NPDC032121. Next base: position 25,418 of record NZ_JBVILX010000013.1, read on the forward strand.
CGCGGCGGCGGGGCCGGCCGGGGAGTGGCCGACCGGGCGCCAGGTGATCCGGTAGCGCCAGGCGTCCAGCGCCGAACGCTCGCGCTGACGGCGCCGCCACGAGGCCAGTGCGGGCAGCACGGTGCTCAGCGGGGCGTGCGCGTCCAGGGCAAGGGTGGCGGTCAGCTCGTCGAGGCTCTCGCGCTCGACGGTCTCCCAGAAGCCGGCCTCGACGGCGTCGACCACGGCGGCCGGCGTGTCGGCGGCAGCCTCGGGCTCCAGCCAGTAGCGGTCGCACTGGAAGGCGTAGGTCGGCAGGTCAATGCGGCTTGCGGTGTCCTCGAACTGGGCGGCCCAGTCGACGGTGGCGCCGTTGGACCAGGCCTCGGCGAGGGCGGTCAGGAAACGCTCCCGGCCGCCGCGGTCACGGCGCAGGGTGCCCTGGACAGTGGCCTCGGCACCGGCGGCGTCGACGGCCTCCTGGATGCCGACGGTCAGCACCGGGTGGGCGCTCACCTCGACGAACTGCGAGTGACCCGACGCGAGGAGGGACTCCACCGTGTTGGCGAACTCGACCGTCTGGCGGAGGTTGCGGTACCAGTAACCGGCGTCCAGCGCAGCCGAGTCGATCAGTTCACCGGTGACGGTGGAGTGGAACGGCACCTCCGGAACGCGCGGGGCGACCGGGGCCAGCAACTCCGCGAGACGGGCCTCGATGCGCTCGACGTGCGCCGAGTGCGACGCGTAGTCCACCGCGATCCGACGCGCCCGGATCTCCTGCCCGGCGCAGTACTCCATCAGCTCGTCCAGGGCACCGGCGTCACCGGAAACCACCACCGAGCTGGGGCCGTTGACCGCCGCGACGGACAAGCCCTCACGGCCCGAAAGGAGTTCACGCACCTGCTCGGCGGGCAGCGGCACGGACACCATCCCGCCCAGACCGGACAGTTCGATGATCGCCTGGCTGCGCAGCGCCACCACCAGCGCCGCGTCCTCCAGCGACAGCGCACCGGAGACGGCAGCGGCGGCGATCTCGCCCTGCGAGTGCCCCACCACCACCGACGGCTCCACACCGTTCGCACGCCAGAGGGCCGCCAAGGAGACCATCACGGCGAACAGCACCGGCTGGACCACGTCCACCCGCTCCATCCACCCGCCGTCCTCACCCGAGACGACCTCCAGCAGCTCCCAATCCACATGCGGAGCAAGCGCCTTGGCGCACTCCTCCATCCGGGAACGGAACACCGGCTCATCCGCCAGCAGCCCCTGGGCCATGCCCAGCCACTGCGAACCCTGACCCGGGAACACGAACACCGGGCGCCCCGAACGCACCCGCCCGGAGACCACGCCCGCGCCCGGCAGGCCGTCCGCCAGCGCGCCCAGGCCCGCCAGCAGCGCCTCCCGGCCCTCGCCGACCACCACGGCCCGGTGCTCGAACACCGCCCGCGAGGACACCAGCGAGAAACCGACATCCGCCGGCCGCTCCTCCGCGACCGCCGCCAGCAGCCGCCGCGCCTGCTCCCGCAGCGCCGCCTCACTCCGGGCCGACAGCACCCACGGCACCACACCACCGGCAGCCGGCGACACCTCATCGGCCGCCGCGGAAGCCTCGGACTCCGGCGCCTGCTCCAGCACCACATGGGCGTTGGTCCCGCTGACCCCGAAGGAGGACACGGCGGCCCGGCGCGGGCGCTCGCCCGCCGGCCAGCCCCGCGCCTCGGTCAGCAGCTCGACCGCGCCCGCCGACCAGTCCACGAACGGCGAGGGCTCGTCCACGTGCAGGGTCTTCGGCAGCACGCCCGCCCGCATCGCCATGACCATCTTGATCACGCCACCGACACCGGCCGCCGCCTGGGTGTGCCCGATGTTCGACTTCAACGAACCGAGCCACAGCGGGTCCCCGCCGCGCTCCTGCCCGTACGTCGCCAGCAGCGCCTGCGCCTCGATCGGGTCACCCAACCGGGTACCCGTCCCGTGCGCCTCCACGACGTCGACCTCACCGGCCGACAGTCGGGCGTTCTCCAGGGCCTGGCGGATGACGCGCTGCTGCGCGGGGCCGTTGGGGGCGGTCAGGCCGTTGCTGGCACCGTCCTGGTTGATCGCGCTGCCGCGCACCACCGCGAGCACCGGGTGCCCGAGGCGCCGGGCGTCCGACAGCTTCTCCACCAGCAGCACGCCCGCGCCCTCGGCCCAGCCGGTGCCGTCGGCGGCGGCCGCGAAGGACTTGCAGCGGCCGTCCGCCGAGAGCCCGCGCTGGCGGCTGAACTCGATGAACGTCGCCGGGGTCGACATGACGGCCACGCCGCCGGCGAGGGCCAGCGAGCACTCGCCCTGCCGCAGCGACTGCACCGCGAGGTGCAGGGCGACCAGGGAGGACGAGCAGGCGGTGTCGACGGAGACGGCCGGGCCCTCCAACCCGAGGGAGAAGGCGACGCGGCCGGACGCCACGCTGCCGGCGCTGCCGTTGCCCAGGTAGCCCTCGACGTCGGCGGGCACCTGTGACAGGCGCGAGCCGTAGTCGTGGTACATGACGCCGGTGAACACGCCCACCTTGGTACCGCGCACCGTCGCCGGGTCGATGCCCGCCCGCTCGAAGGCCTCCCAGGAGGTCTCCAGCAGCAGCCGCTGCTGCGGGTCCGTCGCCGATGCCTCGCGCGGGGAGATGCCGAAGAAGCCCGCGTCGAACTCGGTGGCGTCGCGCAGGAATCCGGCTTCCCGCGCGTAGAAGGTGCCGGGGTGGTCCGGGTCCGGGTGGTAGAGCGCGTCGAGGTCCCAGCCGCGGTCGGTGGGGAAGGCGCCGACGGCGTCCGCGCCGTCGGCCACCAGGCGCCACAGGTCCTCGGGCGAGGCGACCCCGCCCGGGTAGCGGCAGGCCATGCCGACGATCGCCACGGGCTCGTTGTCCCGCTCCTCCACCTCGCGCAGCCGCTGCTTGGCCTTCATCAGGTCGTTCGTGGCGCGCTTGAGATAGTCGCGAAGCCGATCCTCAGTGGACATGGCCCATCACCTCCGCCGTATCAGGCCGGGAACTGGTCGTGATCACTTCAGGAAAGCCCGAGCTCGTTGTCGAGGAGGGCGAACATCTCGTCGTCGCTGGCCGCCCCGAGGTCGACCTCGTCGGAACCGCCGCGCTCGTCTCGCCCGCCGCCGGTCCACTCGGCCAGCAGCGACTCCAACCGCGCGGTCACCCGGTCCCGTTCGAGCTCGTCCGGTTCGGCCGTGGACATCGCGAACCGCAGCCGGTCGAGCTCCGCGAGCAGCGAGCGGTCCTCCTCCGGCTCGTCCCGAGGGGCGAGTTCGCGCCGGACGAAGCCGGCCAGGGCCGTGGGTGTCGGGTAGTCGAAGATCAGGGTGGCCGGCATCCGCAGCCCGGTCGCGGCGTTGAGCCGGTTGCGCAGCTCGACCGCGGTCAGCGAGTCGAAGCCGAGCTCCTTGAACGCGTTGCCCCCGTCGACGGCCTCGCGGGAGGCGTGGCCGAGGACGGCGGCGGTCTGCGCCCGGACCAGGTCCAGCACCAGCCCGGCCCGCTCCTCGGCCGGGGCCGCCGCCAGGCGGTCGGCGAAGGACCGGACGTCGGACGCGCCGTCGGCGGCGGCCGCGGCACGGCGCTCCGGCACCCGGACCAGGCCGCGGAACATCGTCGGCACCTCACCGAGCGCGCGGGCCCTGCCGCGGATCGGGGCGAGTTCCAGCCGGGCCGGAACGTACGCCGCCGCCCCGCCCGCGAGCGCGGCGTCGAACAGGGCGAGCCCGGCCTCCGAGGGCAGGGCCCCCAGGCCGAACCGCTCCATCCGGGCCACGTCGACGCCTTCGAGGTGGCCGGTCATGCCGCTGCGGAGCGCCCAGAATCCCCAGGCCAGCGAGGTGGCGGCCAGACCGTCCGCCTGCCGCCGGTGGGCCAGGGCGTCCAGCAGGGCGTTGGCCGCGGCGTAACTGCCCTGGCCGCCGTTGCCGAGGGTGGCGGCGACGGAGGAGAAGAAGACGAAGGCGTCCAGGTCGAGGTGGGCGGTCAGCTCGTGCAGGGCCAGCGCCGCGTCGACCTTGGGCCGCAGGACGGCCGCGACCCGCTGCGGCGTGAGCGCGGGGATCACACCGTCGTCGAGCACACCGGCGGTGTGGACGACGGCGGTGAGCGGGTGGTCGGCGGGGACGGTGTCCAGCAGGGCGGCGAGCGCGGCGCGGTCGGCCGCGTCGCAGGCCACCAGCTCCACCTCGGCGCCCAGCTCCCGGAGCCCGGCCTCCAGCTCGGCCGCGCCCGCCGCCGCCCGGCCGCTGCGGCTGAGCAGCAGCAGGTGGCGGGCGCCGTGCGCGGCGACCAGGTGACGGGCGAGCAGCCCGCCGAGGGCGCCGGTCGCGCCGGTGATCAGGACGGTGCCGTTCGGGTCGAGGCGCGGGACAGCTGCGGCGTACGCCTCAGCCTCGCCGGCGGGCAGCGCGCGGGCGAGCCGGGGCACGCGGATCTCCCCGGACCGCAGGGCGAGTTGGGCCTCACCGGTGGCCACCGCGGCGGCCAGCAGCAGCCGCGAGCGGTCGGCGTCGTCGAGGTCCACCAGGACGAAGCGGCCGGGGCTCTCCGACTGCGCGGTGCGCAGCAGGCCCCAGACCGGCGCGTGCGAGAGGTCCGACACCGTCTCGCCGGCACCCGCCGCGATCGCGCCGCGGGTCACCACGACGACGGTGGTCCGCTCGAACTCGCCGTTCGCCAGTACGTGTTGGAGGACATCCAGTGCCCGCAGCGTGGCACGGTGGGCCTCGTCGGCCAGGTCGTCCCCGCCCTCGCCGCCGGCCGTCATCGGCACGTACAGCGTGGCGGGCACGGCGCGGCCGGCCCCCGCCTCTGCGGTGAGCGCCGAAAGCTCCGGGTAGTGCGCCACGGACAGGCCCGCGGCCTCCAGTGCGCTGCGGACGCCGAGCCCGTCGGCGCCGAGCACGGCACAGCCGGCGGAGGCGGGCTCGGCCGGGGAGCCGGACGGGAGGGCCGACCACTCCACCCGATACAGGCTTCCGGACTCGCTCTCCCCTGCCACAGGCTGCATCTGACGAAGCATCAGCGACCGGGCGTCGAGCACCGGGGCCCCGGCCGCGTCGGCGACGGCCAGCGACAGTTCCTCGGGCCCGGCCAGGGTCAGCCGCACTCGCAGCACGGACGCACCGACCGAGTGCAGCCGGACACCGCGCCAGGAGAACGGCAGCCGGCCCGGGCCGTCGTCCTGGATCAGCACCGCGAACCCGGCGGCGTGCAGGGCCGCGTCGAGCAGCGCGGGGTGCAACCCGAACCCGCCCGCCTCGGACTGCTGTTCCGATGCGAGGGCGACCTCGGCGAAGATCTCGTCCCCGCGCTGCCAGGCGGCCCGCAGGCCCCGGAACGCCGGACCGTAGGTGAACCCGGCGGCGTCCAGCCGCTCGTAGAGGGCGTCCACGTCGATCGCGACGCCGTCGCGGGGCGGCCACTCGGTCTCCGCGAAGCCGGCCGCGGCCTGGCGGGCCCGACCGAGGGTGCCGGTGGCGTGGCGGGTCCACGGCTCGTCCGTGCCCTGCGCGTCGTCGGGGCGGGAGTAGACCTCCACCTCGCGGCGGCCGTCGGCGTCGGGCGAACCGACCACCACCTGCACCGCCACGCCACCCTGGGAGGGCAGCACCAGCGGCGCCTCCAGGGTCAGCTCCTCCAGCACGTCACAACCGGCCTGGTCACCCGCGCGGACGGCCAGCTCGACGAACGCCGTACCCGGCAGGATCACCGTGCCGGCCACCGCGTGATCGGCCAGCCACGGCTGGGTCTGCACCGACAGGCGGCCCGTGAAGACGTGCCCGTCGCGGTCGGCCAGCGCCACCGCAGCGCCCAGCAGCGGGTGGTCGGCGGGGGCCAGGCCCGCTTCGCTCACGGCTCCGGCGCCCGGCTTGGCGGGGGCGAGCCAGTAGCGGTCGCGCTGGAAGGGGTAGGTGGGCAGGTCGATGCGGTGGGCCGTGGGGAACTGGGTGGTCCAGTCGACGGTGGCGCCGTTGGACCAGGCCTCGGCGAGGGCGGTCAGGAAGCGCTCCCGGCCGCCGTGGTCGCGGCGCAGGGTGCCCTGGACCGTGGCCTCGGCGTTGGCGGCGTCGACGGCCTCCTGGATGCCGACGGTCAGCACCGGGTGGGCGCTCACCTCGACGAACTGCGAGTGGCCCGAGGCCAGCAGGGCCTCGATGATCTTGCCGAACTCCACCGTCTGGCGCAGGTTGCGGTACCAGTACGCGCCGTCCAGCGAAGCGCTGTCGATCAGTTCACCGGTGACCGTCGAGTGGAACGGCACCTCCGGCACGCGCGGGGCGACCGGGGCCAGCAGCTCCGCGAGACGGGCCTCGATGCGCTCGACGTGCGCCGAGTGCGAGGCGTAGTCCACCGCGATCCGACGCGCCCGGATCTCCTGCCCGGCGCAGTGCTCCATCAGCTCGTCCAGGGCACCGGCATCGCCCGAAACGACCACCGAGCTGGGGCCGTTGACCGCAGCGATCGAGATTCCATCCCGGCCGGACAGCAGCTCACGAACCTCATCTACCGGCAGCGGGACGGACACCATCCCACCCAGCCCGGAGAGCTCGATGATCGCCTGGCTGCGCAGCGCCACCACCAGCGCCGCGTCCTCCAGCGACAGCGCACCCGACACCGCAGCAGCGGCAATCTCGCCCTGCGAGTGCCCCACCACCACCGACGGCTCCACACCGTACGAACGCCACAGCTCGGCGAGCGAGACCATCACGGCGAACAGCACCGGCTGGACCACGTCCACCCGCTCCATCCACCCGCCGTCCTCACCCGCGACGACGTCGAGAAGATCCCAATCCACGTACAGGGACAGCGCCTTGGCGCACTCCTCCATCCGCGAACGGAACACCGGCTCATCCGCCAGCAGCCCCTGCGCCATGCCCAGCCACTGCGAGCCCTGCCCCGGGAACACGAACACCGGACGCCCCGAACGCACCCGCCCGGACACCGCACCGGCGGCGGCCTCGCCCCGGGCGACGGCGTCGAGCGCCGCCAGCAGCTCGTCCCGCCCGTCGCCGATCACCACGGCCCGGTGCTCGAACGCGGTCCGGGTGGCGGCGAGGGAGTATCCGATGTCGGCCGGGTCGGCCTCCGTCGTGGACATCCGCCCGCGGAGCCGCCGCGCCTGCTCCCGCAGCGCGGCCTCACTCCGGGCCGACAGCACCCACGGCACCACGCCGTCGGCCGTCGGCGCTGCGGAAGCCTCGGACTCCGGCGCCTGCTCCAGCACCACATGGGCGTTGGTCCCGCTGACCCCGAAGGAGGACACGGCGGCCCGACGGGGCCGTCCGCCCGCCGGCCAGCCCCGCGACTCGGTCAGCAGCTCGACCGCGCCCGCCGACCAGTCCACGAACGGCGAGGGCTCGTCCACGTGCAGGGTCTTCGGCAGCACGCCCGCCCGCATCGCCATCACCATCTTGATCACGCCACCGACACCGGCCGCCGCCTGGGTGTGCCCGATGTTCGACTTCAACGAACCGAGCCACAGCGGGTCCCCGCCGCGCTCCTGCCCGTACGCCGCCAGCAGCGCCTGCGCCTCGATCGGGTCACCCAACCGGGTACCCGTCCCGTGCGCCTCCACCGCGTCCACATCGCCCGCCGTCAGCCCGGCGTCGGCCAGCGCCGCGCGGATCACCCGCTGCTGCGACGGCCCGTTGGGGGCGGTCAGGCCGTTGCTGGCACCGTCCTGGTTGATCGCGCTGCCGCGCACCACCGCGAGCACCGGGTGCCCGAGGCGCTCGGCGTCCGACAGGCGCTCCAGTACGAGCATGCCCGCGCCCTCGCCCCAGCCCGTGCCGTCCGCCGCGGCCGCGAACGGCTTGCAGCGACCGTCCTCGGAGAGCCCGCGCTGGCGGCTGAACTCCACGAACATGCCCGGGGTGGACATCACCGCCACGCCGCCGGCCAGCGCCGTGCCGCACTCGCCGCGCTGCAGCGCCCGGACGGCCAGGTGGAGGGCGACGAGCGAGGAGGAGCACGCGGTGTCCACGGTGACCGCGGGGCCCTCAAGACCGAGGGTGTAGGAGACGCGGCCCGACATCACGCTCGCCGTGGTGCCGGTCAGCAGGTATCCGTCGAGGCCGTCGGCGCCCTCGTGCAGCCGCGGCCCGTAGTCGTGCGACATCGCGCCGACGTAGACGCCGGTCCGGCTGCCCCGGAGCGTCGACGGGTCGATGCCGGCGCGCTCGCAGGCCTCCCAGGAGGTCTCCAGCAGCAGCCGCTGCTGCGGGTCCATCGCGAGGGCCTCACGCGGCGAGATCCCGAAGAACCCGGCGTCGAACTCGCCGACGCCGTCCAGGAATCCGCCCTGGCGGGTGTAGGAGGTGCCGGGGTTGGCCGGATCGGGGTCGTAGAGCGAGGCGAGGTCCCAGCCGCGGTCGGCCGGGAAGCCACCGACGGCGTCCGCGCCGTCCGTCACCAGGCGCCACAGGTCCTCGGGCGAGGCGACCCCGCCCGGGTAGCGGCAGGCCATGCCGACGATCGCGATCGGCTCCGGTCCGCCGGCCGGGGTCTCGTCGGCCGCCGCCCCCTCCGTGGTGCCGAGGAGCCGGTCCACCAGCTCACGCGCCAGGACGGCGGGCCGCGGGTAGTCGAAGAGCAGGCTGGCGGGCAGGTCGAGCCCGGTGGCGGCGGCCAGCCGGGTGCGCAGCTCCACGGCGGTCAGCGAGTCGAAGCCGAGCTGCTTGAAGGACGCGGTGACGTCGACCGCCCCGGCGCCCGGGTAGTCGAGCACCACGGCCACCTGGCGCTGCACCAACTCGGCCAGCAGCCGCTCGCGTTCGGACTCGGAGGTGCCCGCGACGCGGTCCCGCCAGATGCTCAGGCGGTCCTCCGCGCCCGCCGTCTCCTGCCGGGCCTCCGCCGGGCCGGCCTGGCCGGGCGCCCCCGGAACGGCCTGGCCGAGCGCGCCCGGAGCGGCCTGCGCCCCGGACAGCCAGTAGCTCTCCCGCTGGAAGGCGTACGTCGGCAGCGGCACCCGGCGGCCGCCGCCGAGGGCCGCCCAGTCCACCGGGGCCCCGTTGACGTACGCGGTCGCCGCGGCACCCATCGCCGTGCGGAGCTCGTCCCGTCCCTCCCGCAGAGAGGGCGCGAACACGCCGCCCGCGCCGGTCAGGCAGTCGGGGCCGGCGGCGGAGAGCACGCCGTCGGGTCCCAACTCCAGGTAGGCGGTGGCACCCTGGGCCTCCAGGGTGCGCATCGCGTCGAGGAAGCGCACGGACTGGCGGACGTTCCGCACCCAGTACTCGGGCGAGCACAGTTCCTCGGCCGCCACGACCGTTCCCGTCACGGTGGACACCACCGGGATCCGCGGCGCGGTGTACGTCAGCCCCTGGGCGACCCGGCGGTACTCCTCCAACATCCCGTCCACCAGCGGCGAGTGGGACGAGAACGGGATGTTGAGCCGCTTCCACTTCTCGAACTTCCCGGCGACGGCCAGGGCTTCGGACTCGTCGCCGGAAATCACCACCGACGTCGGGCCGTTGATCACGGCGACGCTGACGTTGTCGGTCAGCAGCGGCAGGACGTCCGCCTCGGCGGCCTTGACCGCCACCATCGCACCGCCCGCCGCCAGCTCCTGGGTCAGCCGTCCGCGCGCCGCCGCCAGGGTGGTGGCGTCGTCCAGCGACAACACGCCCGCGACGTGCGCGGCCGCCAGCTCGCCGAGCGAGTGCCCGGCCAGGAAGTCCGGCCGCACGCCCCAGCTCTCGTACAGCCGGAACAGCGCCACCTGGAGCGCGAACAGCGCGGGCTGCCCGTACTCGGTCCGCCCCAGCAGCTCCGCGTCCGACCCGAACACCGCTTCGCGCAGCGGCAGTTCGACCCGCGCGCAGACCGCGTCGAAGGCGTCCGCGAACACCGGGAAGGCCTCGTACAGCTCCCGGCCCATGCCGAGCCGCTGGTCTCCCTGTCCGGTGAACAGGAACGCCAGCTTCCCGGCCTCGGCCGCGCCCCGGACGACCCCGCCGGCCTCCTCGCCGGCGGCCACCGCCGCCAGCCCGGCCAGCAGCCCGGTCCGGTCGGCGCCCACCACGACGGCGCGGTGGCGCAGCGCCGCCCGCCCGACCGCGAGGGTGTGCGCGACGTCGGCCGGGTCGAGGTCCGGGTGCTCCGCCAGGTGGGTGTGCAGGCGCCGCGCCTGGGCCCGAAGGCCCGGTTCGCCGTGGCCGTGCACCGGCCAGGCGAGCTGCCGCCCGGCCGGCGCGGGGTGCTCGCCGCCCGGGGTGGTCGGCCGGGGCGTCTCGGACAGCGCCAGGTGGCAGTTGGTGCCGCCCACGCCGAAGGAACTCACGCCGGCCAGCAGCGGGCGGTCGGCCTCGGGCCACGGGCCGGTGTGCCGCCGCACGCTCAGGCCGAGGGCGGCCAGGTCGAGGGCCGGGTTGGGGGTTTCGTGGTTGAGGCCGGCGACCAGTTCCCGGTGGTGGATGCTGAGGACGGCCTTGAGCAGGCCGACGGCTCCGGCGGCGCCCTCCAGGTGTCCGACGTTGGTCTTGGCCGAGCCGACCTGCAGCGGCCGGTCGACGCGCCCGGCGGCCAGGGCCGCGCCGAGCGCGGTGGCCTCGACGGGGTCGCCGACGCTGGTGCCGGTGCCGTGGAGTTCGACGTACTGGACGCCGTCGGTGGGGATCCCCGCCCGCCGCCAGGCCAGTTCGACGACCTCGCGCTGCGAGGCCGGGTCGGGCGTGGTCAGCCCGGGCGTGGCGCCGTCGTTGTTGACGGCGCCGCCGCGGATGACGGCGTAGACGCGGTCGCCGTCGGCCAGCGCGCGGTCGAGCGGCTTGAGCACGACCAGGGCGCCGCCCTCGCCGCGGACGTAGCCGTTGGCGCGGGCGTCGAGGGTGAAGCAGCGGCCGTCCGGGGAGAGCCCGCCGAAGCCCTCGGCCACCAGGGCCGTCTCGGGCACCAGGTTGAGCTGTACGCCGCCGGCCAGCGCGAGCTCGCTCTCGCCCCGGCGCAGGCTCTCCGCGGCCAGGTGCACGGCCACCAGTGAGGAGGACTGGCCGGTGTCGACGCACAGGCTGGGGCCCCGCAGGCCGAGGGTGTAGGACAGCCGGTTGGCCATGATGGAGCGCTGCGAGCCGGTCAGGGTGTGCCGGCCGATGGCGTCCGGGCCGAGGCGGTCGGCGAGCAGCGCGTAGTCGGCGTTCATGGTGCCGAGGAAGACGCCGGTGGCCGTGCCGGACAGCCGGTCGGGGGCGGTCCCGGCGTCCTCCAGGGCCTCCCAGCCGAGTTCCAGGGCGAGCCGCTGCTGCGGGTCCATGGCCGCGGCCTCGCGCGGCGAGACGCCGAACAGGCCGGCGTCGAAGAGGTCGACCCGGTCCAGGAACGCTCCGTGCCGGGCGGCGTGCTCGCCGAGGTCGCGGCCCCAGCGCTCGACCGTCGCCTCGGCGACGGCGCTGCGGCCCTCCCTCAGCATCGCCCAGAACGCGTCGGGTCCGTCCGCCCCGGGGAGCCGGCAGGCCACCCCGACAACGGCGACGGCATCCTCCACCGGCGCACCCGTTTCACCGGTCGCCGGACCGCCGGCCGGGCGAGCCCCGCGGCCGGGTACCACGCGACTCACACCTGCTGCGGTTGTCATCGCGCCGGACCTCCTGGTTCGGTGAAGGATTGCGGCGCCCGCGGGCCACCGGTTCGACCGCCGGCCGGCCCCGAGCCCCGGCACACGCGATCACCGGCACGCTACGGCCGCCCCGAATCCGCACCAACCCCTAGCAGTCCCCCTACGTCCCCCACCCCGACCGCGGCCCCGACCGGCCGCGCCCCCAGCCGCGGCCCCGCCGCCGGGGTCCCTCGCCCGGCGCGGCGCGGGCCGCTCCTCGACCCCGGCGGCGACCGGTGCGGCCCGCCATCGACCCCTGTTCGCCTCTTGCTCGCCCCGCCCGCCCCGCGGATCGGCCTGCGGCGCCGCGCCGTCCCCGGTAAGGTCCGGCGGGGCGCCGGTAAAGTCCGGGCATCGCCTCCTGACGCTCCACGGCCTCGGGTCAATCGCTGGTCAAACCCGTCGCCGACCCTGCCGACGCGTGCCACCGGGCAATCCTTCTCGATCAGACCGTCCATCAACTAATGTCACATGAACGCTTTTTGTTGAAATCCAGGAGCCGCCTCGACGCCATCAGCACCGCCTTCAGCCGGGATTGAACACCCGTCGAATCAGCCGCACGAACCGACCGAAGCCGCCCATTTCCCCCACCGGATGGCCAAAAACCGTCGGACGGCCGACAGTTCACCATCGGCGTGTGACCGTCGCCGCAGTCGGCGAACGTTGAAAGATGGGGAGCAACCCGTCTACCGTGATCCACGTGGTCGAAGACGTGCCGTACCCGCAGCAGCCAGCCCAATCCCCGACGGCAGCGGAGAGGGGCGAGCGGCTCCGCCGAATCTCCCCCACCCGTACCCTGGAATTCGGTGATCACCGGCTGACCTACCTTCCGGACGGATTCGTCCAGTTGATTCCGCGCGCCTGGTTCCCCGAGACCGGCGGCGGCGACTGGCAGCGACACTCCGACCACCTCGACGAGGGCGGCTACCTGGTCGCGTCCGTCGGCAGCCTGCTGGTCGAGCACCGGGGCCGGGCGCTGCTGATCGACACCGGCTACGGGCCGCGCCGCACGTCACCGGCCGACAGCTACCCCTTCCTCGGCGCGGAGGAGGGCGGGCGGCTGCCGGCGGGCCTGGCCGCGCACGGTCTGGCGCCCGAGGCCGTCGACACCGTGGCCTTCACCCATCTCCACGAGGACCACGTGGGCTGGGCCTTCGCCCCGAACGCCAACGGATCGGGGCTGCTCTTCGGCTCCGCCCGGTTCGTCACCTCGTTGACGGAGTGGCGCGGCTGGCACGGCGCGCCGTCGGCCGCCGCCGCGCGGCACCTCCAGGAGAACGCGGTCGGCGCGACGGACGGCCAGGAGATCTTCCCGGGCGTCACGGCCTGGAACACCCCCGGCCACACGCTCGGCCACACCTCGTACATCATCTCGTCCGGCGGGCGGCGGCTCGTCGTCATCGGTGACGCCCTGCACAGTGCCGTGCAGGTGGAGCGGCCGGAGTGGCGGGTGCTGGTGGACTCCGCCCGGGACGTCTCGGTGGACTCCCGGCTGCGGATCCTCCGGGAGCTGTCCGCCCCGGACACGCTGGGCTTCGGCGGTCACTTCGCCGACGTCCTGTTCGGCCGGGTGGTCACGGACGGTTCGCGCCGGCGCTGGGAGGCACTCGACCTCGAGGGGTGACGGCCACGGAATGCCATCACGACACCACTCTCTGGAAGCACCCGTTCCCCCCAGATGTGGTTCGCCTACGATCCAGCCGGACGCCCCCGGTTCGCCGTCGCCCTTATCCGTAACATCCAGTTGACAGACAGCGACGTCATTGTGCATATGATCGACGCTGCATGGACGGTCGTGACCGGGCCACTGGGAACGTCGGCCATGGATGAATGGGGGGAAACAGAGTGGTTGCCAAAGTATTGACACCCGATCCCTGCGGGCTGGAGAAGGTCGTCGATTCGGCCATCTCGGCCTACGCGGAGGCGCTGCGCTCCGCGGGCAGTCTCCTGGTCCTCGAGGAGACGGTGTGGCCGGAGTGCGAGCAGCAGGCCCGCGAGATCATGGCCGACTGCATCAGAGCCATCCACGGCCCCCGTGCCGAACTCCCCGAGCAATTCGACGCGGAGTTCTCCTCGTTGGAGCTCGGCGCCCGTCGGGCGCTCCAGCACATCCCCGCCATGGAGTCACTCCGGGCCGCCCAGATCCTCACCGACATCGTCCTCGACGCACTACCGGACATGATGGCCTGCCTGCCGGACGACGTGGCACTCGTCCGGATGCGGCGTGCGGTGAGAGCCCTGCACCAGAGCGTCCACAGCCGGGTGCAGGCGGCGCTGATCGGCTACGACGCCTTCCTGATGCGCGGGGTCAACCGGATCAACTCCGCCGAACGGGCCCGGCTCGCCCGGGAGATCCACGACCGGATCGGCAGCAGCCTCGGCCTGGCCATGCGTCTGCTCGAACTCCACGAGGCCGAGACCGAGGCCGGCGATGCCGGACCGGGTTCCGCCCGGATCGAGGAGGCCAAGACCGCGCTCCAGGACACCTTCGGGTTCGTCCGGGAGCTGGTGAACGGCCTGCGCGCACCGCGCAGCCGCACCAGCTTCCACAAGCGGCTGCTCGACTACGTCGAACTGTCCTGCCCGGCCGACACCGTGGTGGACATCCACGTCGAGGGCGGCACCACCGAGATGACCGCGCTCCAACACGACGAGGTCTTCCTGATCATCCGGGAGTGCCTGCGCAACGCCTACCAGCACTCGGGTGCCACCAGCATCCAGGTCGAGGTGAACCTCGGCGACGGCGTGCTCGAGACCCGGGTCACCGACAACGGCAAGGGCATCGACCTGTCCGCGTCCAAGTTCCAGAGCGGCAACGGCATGGTCTCCATGCGCGAGCGGACCACCGCCATGGGCGGCACCCTGTCGGTCGCCAACATCAACGGAAAGGGCACCCGGATCCAGTTCCGAATACCGTTGCCGGCGGTCGACTGCTCCGGTGAATACGTCTCATGAGCGATTCCCAGGTCCGCGTCCTCGCGGCCGACGACCACGTCCTGCTCCGCACCGCCCTGTGCAACCTGCTGACCAGGGAGCCCGACATCACCGTGGTCGGCGAGGCGGGCGACGGCCCGATGGCCGTCCACCAGGCGGTCCAACTGCAGCCTGACGTCATCCTGCTCGACCTGGAGATGCCCGGGCCGGGCCCGATCGAGACCGTACGGCAGCTCAAGACCGCCGTCCCGGACTCCCGCATCGTCGTCCTGACCATGCACGACGACGACGAGCTCGTCCACTCCCTGCTCTCCGAGGGAGCCTTCGGCTACCTCCACAAGTCGGCCACCCGGGAGGTACTGCTCGCCGCGGTGCGCAGCGCCGTCGCCGGGGGCACCATCCTGTTCACCCCGCAGCGGCCCACCGCCCGACCACCGCGCCCGGCGGAGCGGCCCGAGCCGCAGAACGTCCTCACCTCGCGCGAGCTGGAGGTGCTCACCTGCGTGGCCGAGGCCATGAGCAACCGGCAGATCGGGCGCCGGCTCGGCATCACCGAGGGCACGGTCAAGCGGCACCTGCGGAACATCTTCACCAAGCTGGAAGCGACCACCCGGCTCGACGCCGTCAACAAGGCCCAGTCCGCGCGACTGATCGGTCGGTGAGCAGCGGATCGCGATCACTTCCCGACGAGCAGACCGAGGGCCAGGCCCGCGTTCGCCGCGTACTGGGTGACCATGAACGCCCGGTACGGGCCGCGGGCCCGCTCCTTGTCCGGCCACAGGCAGCGCACCGCGACCCAGCCGGCCCCGGAGGCCAGCGGCACCGCGCCCGCCAGCAGCAGTTCGGTGCGGAGCCCGAGCAGCAGCCCGGCCGTCCCCAGGGCGATGGCCGAGACCGCGGCGAACAGCCTGGCCGTCCGCTCGCCGTACACCACCGCGATGGTGCGGCGGCCCGCCTCCCGGTCGCCGGCGATGTCGCCGAGGTCCTTGGTGACGGCACCCACGAAGCCCATCCACAGGGCCAGCAGCCCGCAGAACAGCAGGGGCCCCTCCGAGATCCCGCCGCCGCCGGCGGAGACCGCGCCGGCCAGGTAGCTGGAGGCCCCCATCGCGATCACCGCGGCGGCACTGGTCGCGGTGCGCCGCTTGGCGGCCAGCGGCGGCACCGAGTAGGCGTAACCCAGGAAGAGGGAGAGCACGATGAACCAGAACTCTCCCGGCACGAACACCGACAGCACCAGGGCGGCGCCGGACAGGAACCGCACCCCGGCGGCCGCCGTCCGCAGGCGCAGGGCGCCGCGGGCGATCGGGCGCCGCGAGCCGTTCGCCCGGTCCTCGGCGATGTCCATCACGCCGTTCAGCAGGTAGGCCGCCATGACCGCGCAGGTCATGGCCACCCCGCCGAGCAGCACCCCGCCGGCCGACCAGCCGTCGCCGCCGACCGCCCCGCAGACGGCGCCCACCAGGAACCGCATCAGGAAGACGATCTGCACCACCGGTCGGGACTCGACCAGGCAGTGCCGGGCCGCCGACAGGGGGGACCGGGTGGGGGGAGCCGCCGTGAGCGGTTCCGCGGTCATGACACCAAGCCCGGCGTCGTGGGGGTGAGGGGCCGAGCCCTCACCCGCGCCGGTCACCGGCTCGTACGTCCTGGTCGCTTGTCTCATCAGGAAGCCTGCACCGTCCAGGTGTCGTTGCCGGTGAGGAGTGTGGCCAGGTCACCGGGGCCGCCCCGGGTGGTGGCGGTGGCCAGCTGTTCGGCCATCAACTCGTCGTAGACCGGCCGCTGGACACTGCGCAGGACACCGATCGGGGTGTGGTGGAGGGTGTCCGCGTCCGCGATCCGGGACAGCGCGAACGCCGTGGCCGGGTTCGCGGCGTGCGCGTCGTGAACCAGCACCTGCGCCTCGTTGTCGGCCGTGACGGGGGCGGTGAACAGCTCGCCGTCACGGCCGCGGAAGACGCCGTTGGCCAGGTCCGTGCCGAAACGGATCGGCCGGCCGTGTTCCAGGCGGATCAGCGCCTCGTCCCGACTGCCCGGATCCTTCAGCACCTCGAACGCGCCGTCGTTGAAGATGTTGCAGTTCTGGTAGATCTCCACCAGCGCGGTGCCCTCGTGCAACGCGGCCTCCCGCAACACCGACTGCAGGTGCTGACGGTCCGAGTCGATCGTGCGGGCGACGAACGTGGCCTCGGCACCGATCGCCAACGACAACGGGTTGAACGGCGCGTCCAACGAGCCCATCGGCGTCGACTTCGTGACCTTGCCCAGCTCACTCGTCGGCGAGTACTGACCCTTGGTAAGACCGTAGATCCGGTTGTTGAACAACAGGATCTTCAGATTCACGTTCCTGCGCAGCGCGTGGATGAGGTGATTGCCGCCGATGGACAGGGCGTCGCCGTCGCCGGTGACCACCCAGACGCTGAGGTCCTGGCGTGAGGTGGCCAGTCCGGTGGCGATCGCCGGCGCGCGGCCGTGGATGGAGTGCACGCCGTAGGTGTTCATGTAGTACGGGAAGCGTGAGGAGCAGCCGATGCCGGACACGAACACGGTGTTCTCGCGGCGGATGCCCAGTTCGGGCATGAAGGACTGCACCGCCGCCAGGATGGCGTAGTCGCCGCAGCCGGGGCACCAGCGTACTTCCTGGTCGGTCTTGAAGTCCCGGGCGCTCTGCGGCTGTTCGGTCTTGGGGACCAGGCGCAGGGAGGGGAAGGCATGGTCGGTCACTGGTGGTCCTCCTCGTCCAGGGTGCCGATCGCGGCCCACAGGACGTCCGCGAGTTGGGCGGCCTTGAAGGGCAGTCCGCGGACCTGGTTGTAGGACTCGGCGTCGACCAGGTACTTCGCGCGGAGCAGCAGGGCCAGTTGTCCGAGGTTCATCTCGGGCACGATGACTTTCTCGTAGCTGCGCAGGACGGTGCCGAGGTTGGCGGGGAAGGGGTTGAGGTTGCGCAGGTGGGCCTGGGCGATTTCGCCGCCGTCGGCGCGAACCCGGCGCACCGCGGCGGTGATCGGTCCGTAGGTGGAGCCCCAGCCCAGGACCAGGACCCGCGCGTCGCCGCTGGGGTCGTCGACCTCGACCGGTTTGACGGTGATGCCGTCGATCTTGGCCTGGCGGGTGCGGACCATGAAGTCGTGGTTCGCGGGGTCGTAGGAGATGTTGCCGGTGCCGTCCTGTTTCTCGATGCCGCCGATGCGGTGTTCCAGGCCGGGTGTTCCGGGCACGGCCCAGGGGCGGGCCAGGGTGTGGGGGTCACGTAGGTAGGGCCAGAACGCGCCGTCCTCACGGTTGGGCCCGGTCGCGAAGCGTGGGTCGATCTCGGGGAGTTCGTCGACGTCCGGGATCCGCCAGGGCTCGGAGCCGTTGGCGAGGTAGCCGTCGGACAGGAGGAAGACCGGGGTGCGGTAGGTGACCGCGATCCGGGCCGCTTCCAGCGCGGCGTCGAAGCACTCCGCGGGTGTGGCCGGGGCGACGATCGGCACCGGTGCCTCACCGTTGCGTCCGAACATCGCCTGCAGCAGGTCCGCCTGCTCCGTCTTCGTCGGCAACCCGGTGGACGGGCCGCCGCGCTGGATGTCCACCACCAGCAGCGGCAGTTCCAGCGACACCGCCAGGCCGATCGTCTCCGACTTCAGCGCCACACCCGGCCCCGACGTCGTCGTCACCCCCAGCGCGCCGCCGAACGCGGCCCCGAGCGCGGCGCCGATGCCGGCGATCTCGTCCTCCGCCTGGAACGTGCGCACCCCGAAGTTCTTGTGCCGGCTCAGCTCGTGCAGGATGTCCGACGCCGGAGTGATCGGGTACGAGCCCAGATACAGCGGCAGCCCCGAGCGCCGCGCGGCGGCGACCAGCCCGTAGGACAGGGCGAGGTTGCCGGAGATGTTGCGGTAGCGCCCGGCCGGCAGCCTCGCCGGCGGCACCTCGTAGGACACCGCGAACGACTCGGTCGTCTCGCCGAAGTTCCAGCCCGCCCGGAAAGCGCTGATGTTCGCTTCGGCGATCTGCGGCTTCTTCGCGAACTTCGCCCGCAGGAACGACTCCGTGCCGTGGGTGGGCCGGTGGTACATCCAGGACAGCAGGCCCAGGGCGAACATGTTCTTCGCCCGCTCCGCGTCCTTGCGCGCCAGACCGCTGTCCTTCAGCGCCTCCAGCGTCAGCGTCGTCAACGGCACCTTGTGCAGGTGGAAACCCTCCAGCGAACCGTCGCCCAACGGATCCGCCGCGTAACCGACCTTCGCCAGCGCGCGCTTGGTGAACTCGTCGGTGTTGACGATGATCTCCGCGCCACGCGGCAGGTCCGGCAGGTTCGCCTTCAACGCCGCCGGGTTCATCGCGACCAGCACGTTCGGCGCGTCACCCGGCGTCAGGATGTCATGGTCCGCGAAGTGCAACTGGAACGACGACACCCCCGGAAGAGTCCCGGCAGGCGCCCGGATCTCCGCCGGGAAGTTCGGCAACGTCGACAGGTCGTTACCGAACGACGCCGTCTCCGACGTGAAACGGTCACCGGTCAGCTGCATACCGTCACCGGAATCACCGGCGAAACGAATGATCACCCGATCGAGTCTGCGGATCGGCTTGGGCCCGCTCGAAGCAGCGGCCGAGGCCTGCTGCACGGTGCCAGTCATGCTGTTCTCCAGACGTAGCGGATGGGGGTCGGACGGATCCGACGGGTGCCCCGGCCCGGTGGTCGGGCCTCGAAGCGGGTTCGACGACCGGCCCTGGGACCGGTCGGGAGGCGCCCCGGGGGTGTAGGCGCCTCCCGACCGGGTCGGGGGCCGCGGGCCGCTCCGGAAGCGGCCGCGGGGTCAGTTGGCGTTCGCCTGCTCGGTCTTGCGGCCGCTCAGCAGCAGCGCGATGAGCACGAGCAGCACCAGGCAGATGCCACCGAGCACCCACAGGACGGTGTGGAAGGCGCCGTCGTAGGCGTTGACCAGGAGGTCGGTGAAGCTGCCGCGCTGCGCCTCGGCCACGTCGCCGGCCGGGCCGGAGATGTTGCCGCTCGCGACGGTCCCGGCGACGGTGGTCGCGTCACCGGCGCCGGCGTAGCTGGCGATGCTGTCCTGGGTCTTGCCGCTGATGACGGTGGCGAGCAGCGAGCCGTAGATCGCCACGGCGATGGCCTCGCTGCCGAGGCGCATGGTGTTGAGGAAACCGGCGGCCATGCCGGCGCGCTCCGGGGCGACGAGCTCCAGGGCCTTGCCGTCGACGAGGCCGGCGGCGAGGGCGTAGCCGGCGCCCACGATCAGCATCGGCAGGGCGACCAGGCCGAGGTTGACGTCGGGCTTGTAGAGCTCCAGGCCGGCGGCGCCGACCACCAGGAAGACCAGGCTCAGGTAGATGATGCCCATCGCGGAGACGCCCTTGGCGACGAGCTTGGCGGCCACCAGCGGGAGGATCAGCATCGGGACGGTGAGCATCAGCATGATCGCACCGGCCGAGCCGCTGGAGTAGCCACCGGCGGCGGTGAGGTAGCTGGGCAGGTAGGTCAGCATGGTGACGAAGCCGAAGGAGCCGGCCACCGGCACCAGGCAGAGCGCCATGAAGCGGCGGTTGGTGACGATGCTCAGGTCGAGCATCGGGTGGTCCTTGCGCTTCTCCACCGCGGCGAAGACCGCGAGGGCGACGATCGTGCCGGCGAACAGGCCGAGCACGCCCGGGCTG
Organism: Kitasatospora sp. NPDC032121; assembly: GCF_055580145.1. Classification (NCBI taxonomy): domain Bacteria; kingdom Bacillati; phylum Actinomycetota; class Actinomycetes; order Kitasatosporales; family Streptomycetaceae; genus Kitasatospora; species Kitasatospora sp. NPDC032121. The sequence goes on from NZ_JBVILX010000013.1 coordinate 45,619, forward strand.
GCCCAGCCCCACTGCGAACCCTGCGCGATGCCGGTGGTGAGCAGCAGCATGGCGAGGATGAACAGGGCGGAGCCGACGACGTCGATGCGCGCACCCTCGGTGCGGGTCTCCTGGACGGCGCGGCTCATGGTCGGGACGGCGAGCAGGACCAGGGCCAGCACGATCACGTGCACGGCGAACACCCAGCGCCAGCCGGCGTTCTCGATCAGCGCGCCGGACAGCGACGGGCCGAAGGAGACGCCGATGCCGGCGACGGTGCCGAAGAGCGCGAACGCCCGGCCACGGGCGGGGCCCTCGAAGACGGTGGAGAGCATCGCCGCACCGCAGGAGAAGATCGCGGCGCCACCGATGCCGGCCAGGGCGCGGGCGGCGTCCAGCAGGATCACGTTGCCGGCGAAGACGCTGACCAGCGAGGCGACCGCGTAGATCGTGGCGCCGAGGGCGAAGGCGCGGACGCGGCCGATGATGTCGGCGATGGAACCCCAGGCGAGGGTGAAGCAGGCGAACGCCACGTTGAAGGCGTTGACGACCCACTGGAGGGGCACCAGGTCGGCGTCCAGGTCGGAGCCGATGTACGGCAGCGCCACACCGGTGCCGGAGATGGACGTGGGGACGACGAAGACGGCCAGAAGGACGGCGACCAGGATCAGCGTCTGCCGCTGGCGCCCTGACGCCTGGGATCCGGCGTCTTCCCCGACGAGGGGGGATTCGGTCTGTGCAGCCATGGTTGGGGAAGCTCCCGTTCCGGAGGGCTCCGAACCTTAGGTTCGGTTCTTATAGAACCTAAGGCTTGCACGGAGCGGAGGTATGATGCAAGTCAAACCTGGCCTACGAGTTGAGGCCACGAGCGACAGGGAGGCGGAGGAGAATGGTCGACGCGGAGGGTCACCCGAGCCGAGACGAGATGGAGCTTCCGACAATCCTGAACGCTCTGTCAGATCCCTTGCGGTACAAGGTCATCCAGGAGTTCGTGGGGTTGCCGGACGGCACCGAGCGCACCTGTCTGTCCTTCGACCTCGGGGTCTCGAAGTCCACGCTCAGCCACCACTTCCGAATCCTGCGCGAGTCCGGGCTGGTCCTGCAGATCAACCGGGGCAACAGCAGGAAGGCGCACCTGCGACGGGAGGACCTGGAGTCGCGTTTCCCCGGGCTGCTGGACCTGATCAGCCAAAACCCGCCACCCGGGCCAGATCCGGAGCACGACGCCGCCGACGACTCGGACGCCGCAGCACCATCGCGGTCACGATCAGGCCGTCGCGGGCGAGCCAGCGGCCCGTCAGCAGGGTCGAGCGGGAGTCCCGCCCAGCCGGCCCCGGAAGCCTGACCCGGGCCCGGAAGGTGCCGTCCCGGGGGTCGACCGTGATCAGCACGTCGTCGAAGCCCAACGGCCCGACCAGCGGGAAGCACGCCTTGTAGACGGACTCCTTGGCGCTGAACAGCAGCCGGTCCCAGCTGACTTCGGGCCGCCGCTCGAACAGGGTGCCGACCCACGCCCGCTCCGTGGCGAGCGACAGCAGCGGCAGCGCGTCGCTGTTGCCCAACCGCTGGTTCGGCTCCGCGTCGACGCCGATCGCCAGGATGTCCAGGGAGGGGGCGACGGCCGCGGCGTGGTAGCCGCGGGTGCGGGTCATGCTGCCGGTGAGCCCGCTCGGCCAGAGCGGCTCGCCCGAGCGGCCGCGCAGGATCGGGGCCGGCGGCAGCCCGAGCCGGACCATCGCCTGCCGGGCGCAGTCGCGGCTCGTGGTGAACCCGGCCCGCCGGGCGGTGGCCATCGGGGCGGCCCACCTCTCCTCCTCGGGGAAGAGGGCCGCCTCCTGCGCGGTGTCGAACGATTCGGCGCCGACGACCGGCCCCGACAGCAGTTCCTCGATCACGGGATGTCACGTCCTTCCTGGCCGGATCTCATGCGACGCCCCGGAGGATCTCGGTGCGCAGCCGCTGGACGTCCCCGGAGGGCTCGACGCCCAGCTCGCGGTTGAGCAGGGTGCGCAGCGACTGGTAGGCCCCGAGCGCCTCGACCCGGCGGCCGGAGGCGTGCAGGGCGCGGATGAGCTGGGCGTGCCGCCACTCGTTGAACGGCTGGGCCGCGACCAGCAGCCGCAGCTCCTCGACGACGTCCCGGTGGCGCCCGCGGTCGAGGTCCGCCTCCAGCCGCTGCTCGATCGCCCGCTCGCGCAACCCGCCCAGTTCCGAGGCGAGTTGCTCGATCACGGCGCCGTGCCGCACATCGGTGAGCACCGGGCCGCGCCACAGTGCCAGCGCCTGGCCGAAGGTCTCGGCGGCCGCGTCCACCCGGCCGGCGTCCAGCAGCTTGGACCCGTAGGCGCAGCGGAGCCGGAACTCCGTGGCGTCGACGTGCTCCTCGGATATCTCCAGCCGGTAGCCGTACGGCTGGCTGGCGATCTGCGGTTTGCATTCCTCCGCGACCGGGACGGCCGCGAACCACTTCCGCAGGTGGTAAATGTGGGTGCGGACGGTCATGACGGCGGTGGCGGGCTGATTCTCCCCCCACAGTTCATGCGCCATCACGTCGATGTTCACGTCCTCGTTCGCCCGCAGTGCGAGTAGGGCCAGTACTTTTCGCAGTTTGGGCCCTCGAAGCGCGAAGACCCGGTCGGTGAAACGGAATTCCAGTGTGCCCAGCACATCGACACGCATCACGTCCGACATGTATCCCCCGTGGTTCCCGCGCGATGGCGGGATCTCGTCTGCCCCCCGGCCGACGCTTCAAGAAAATATCGGTCCCGCACCGGGGGACTCAATGGATCTGCTCCTCAGGTGCCACCCCGGGTACGTCCAAAGGAACATGCCGGGTGACACACGTGACGCACCCGGGCCCCGCCTGCCAGCAGACGGGGCCCGGGTGCGTCCTCGCGGGAGGGCTTCCCCCGCGGCACCGTGCGGCTACCAGCGCACCGGCAGCCCGGTCGGACGGCGCAGCAGCGCGCCCTCGTCCCAGACCAGGTCGGCCGGGTCGCCGTCCAGCGTCAGGGTCGGGAACTCGCGCACCAGACGGCCGAGGATCTCGGCGATCTCCAGGCGGGCCAGCGCCGCACCGAGGCAGTGGTGCATGCCGTAGCCGAACTGCAGGTGGCGCTTGCCCTTCCGGTCCGGGTCGATGACCAGCGGGTTCTCGTACACCTCGGGGTCACGGTTGCCGAGGAAGGCGTCCGCGTAGACGAGGTCGCCGACGTGGATGGTTCCCTCGGAGGTCACCACCTCCCGGTGGGCGACCCGCGGGAAGGTGGACATCCGGCCCAGCGGGACCAGTCGGATGATCTCCTCGACCAGCTGCGGCATGACCTCGGGATCGGCGACGGCCCGCTGCCACAGGCTCGGCGCGCTGAGCAGCACGTGGGCGGCCTTGGCCAGGACCGAGAGCACGTTCTGGTCCACCGACACCACGGCGGTGAAGATGATGCCGACGAGCTCCTTGTCCTCCAGCGGCGGCTCGGTCTCGTCGCGGCCCTGGATGAACTTCTCGATCAGGCCGCCCGGGACGTAGGGGCGCTTGCCGGCGACCATGTCGGCGACGTAGTTGTACGCGGTGAAGAAGTCCTCCACCAGCTGCGGCACGTCGTCGTGCAGCGCCATCTGGATGGTGCGGGAGTGCGGGCGGAAGTACGCCACGTCCTCCACCGGGATGCCGAGGAAGTGGCAGGTCAGCTCGATCGGCACCCGGTCCAGGACGGCGGTGTACAGGTCGGGCCGCTCCTGGGCGCGCAGCTCGGCGAAGCTGCGGGTGATCGCCTCGTCCAGGTACGGGCGCAGCTTGGCGACCGCGTTGGCGCTGTAGTCCGCGGTGACGAACCGGCGCAGCCGGGAGTGGTCCTGGCCGTCCAGGTTGATCAGCATCTCGGGCGGCAGGGTGGTGGGGAAGAAGGTCGGGCCGCCCTCGACGTTGGTCTCGGTCCGGCCGTAGGTCGGGTCGGTCAGCGCCTTGTGCACGTCCGCGTAGCGGGTGAGGTGCACGGCGTGGTGGCCGCTGGGCAGCGCGATCTGCGGCAGGCCGCCGGCCGAGCGCTCGGGCACCGGCGTGTACAGCGGCGTCGGGTCCAGGCCCGGGATGTCCGTGACCGAGACGGACGCGTCGACTGAGGTGGTCATGGTGGTGGCTCCTCCGGGGTGTCCGGCCGGGCGGGCTCAGAGCAGGTCGGTCAGACCGGCGAGGCCGGTCGCGGCGTGCAGGTCGGCGAGGGTCTGCTCGTCGTTCTGGTAGAGCACCGTCTTCCAGCCCTGGGCGCGGGCGGCGGCGAGGTTCTCCTCGACGTCGTCGATGAGCAGGCACTCGGCGGGCGAGACGTCGGCGGTCTTGGCGGCGATCTCGAAGATCTCCGGGTCGGGCTTGCGGTGGCCGACCTCGGAGGAGTCGATCAGGACGTCGACCTCGCCGACCGGGGCGATGATCGCCTTCCAGTACGGGCCCCACTCGGTGACGTTGTTGGACAGGACGCCGACGCGCACGCCGTTGTCCTGGATGTACCGGTACGCCCGGACCATGACCGGGTTGGCCTTGATGCCGTCGAACCACTGCCGGCCGAAGGTCTCCAGCTCGGCCCGGGACAGGTCGATGCCGGGGTTCTGCTCGGCCAGCACCCGGGCCAGCCGGCGGCCCCACTCGGGCTCGCTGATCACGCCGACCTCGACGGGCGCCATGGTGGGCAGGCCCATCTCGTCGGCGACGCCCTTGATCGCGGCCTTGAGCTGGCGGGGGCTGATGCCGGTCTTGACCTCGTACGCCTCGTAGATGCGCTCCAGCGGCGGGGACAGGACGCCGCCGAAGTCGAACCAGACCATGGACAGGTGGGACATGGTGATGCCTTCCGAAAGGAGGTGGTGTGAACGGGTCAGGCGAGCGTGACGGAGACGGATGCCACGGCCTGCTCGCCCTGCACCGCCCGCAACAGGTAGGAGGTGGCGCCGCGGTCCGGATCCGGCGCGGCGGTGAGCCGAACGGTCTGGTCCAGTTCGGCGAAGCGGTCGAACGAGCCGTCCAGTCGCAGCACCCGGCCGGCGCCCTCCGCGCCGTCGGCCAGGAGCAGCGCGCACTGGCGGGCGGCCTCGCTGAAGACCATCGCCGGGACGTGGTCGTACGGGTGGTCGTACATGCTGCGGTTGCGGAAGGTGCGCGGGCTGAGCACCGCGGACAGCCCGCCGTCCTCGCGGCGGACGTCGTCGAGGACGGCGTTCACCGGGTCGAGGCGGCGCACCGCGGCCGGGTCGACCGGCTCGCCGATCGGGTCGGCGGACAGGCCGAAGGCGGTCGGCACCTCGCTGCCGCGCTGCATGTAGCGCAGGTTGTGGTACTGGTCGGTCGCGGTCGAGCGGACGTCCATGGTGAGGTGCCCGAGCGGCTTGCCGTCCAGGCTGAGGTCCATCGCGAACTCCAGCCGGCGCAGCCGCCCGCCGCGCTCGTGCCGGCCGGTGACGTCGCCGTCGATGGCCAGCTCGCCCGGGCGGGTTCCGCACGCCAGCGCGTCCGGGTCGGTGATCTCCAGGGTCCAGGCGGTCACCATGAAGGTGGTGGCGGCCGGGACGCCCTGGTGGAGGTGGGCCGCGGCGGTGACGGACTGTCGGCACGCCTCCAGCACGAGCAGCACGTCGTGGTGGTCGAGACGGCCCGGGTGGTCCCTGAAGTACCCGTGGGACAGCGGCAGTTGGGCGGCGGCCTGGAACCGCCGCCCGTCCACCGCACGCGATCCGGTCAGGAACACCTCGGAGAGCGACCAGCGGTGCACCAGGCTGCGGGGGACGGTCTGCTCGTACGCCAGCGGGGCCGGGGCCTCCTCGGTCCGGTCCGAGGGGTCGAGCAGAGACGTGCTTTCCATGAGAGTTCTCCAGATCGGTGCGGTGGACATGCGCGGACGGGAGTTCAGCGCGGGTCGGGCCGGGCGATCACCGCGGCGCCGACGGACCCGTCAGGGCCGACCGCGGTGAGCACGGCCGCCCGCTCCCCCGGTGCGGCCTGCCCCGCCTGCCAGCGGCCCAGGACGGCCGCCAGCTGCAGGGCGACGGAGGCCCCGTACGTCTCGCCGAGCGCGGTGTCGGTGCGGACGATCCGCTCCGCCGGGACGGCGCCGAGGGCCTCGCACAGGGCGCGCCGCTCGACCGCGGACCAGCCGCGCCGGGCCGCCGCGCCCGGGGCCACGGCCACCGGCTCGTCGGCCGGCAGTCCGCTGCGCCGCAGCGCGCGGCGCACCACGGCGGCGAGCCGGGCGGCCACGCCGAGCGGGCCGTCGACGACCGGGTCGGCGTGGCCGCTCTCGCAGGCCAGCAGCTGCCCGAGGACGCCGCGGTCCTCGCCCCGCGCCCCCTCGCGCTCCAGCACGAAGACGCCGCAGCCCTCGCCGAGGGCCGACTCCGGGCGCAGCGCGCCGCTCTGCCGCCAGGACCAGGCGGCGGCCGCGGACAGCTCCTCCACGCCGCCCGCGAGCAGCCGGTCCGCGTGGCCGTTGACCAGCGCGGTCCGGGCGTAGCGCAGGGCGTGCAGGGCGGCCAGCGGGCCGCCGGAGACGGTCGCGTTGATCCCGGTGAACCCGAGCCGGATCGCGGTCTTGCCGGCCGCCGAGTTCATCAGCGTGCCGGGGAAGGCCGACGGGTTGACCAGGTACGGGCGCTCCTGCACGAAGGTGTCGCGGAAGAACACCTCCTGGGCGCCGGAGCTGCCCACGGTGGTGCCCAGCACGATGCCGGTACGGGCCGTCGACCCGGCGACGGTCCCGTCCGCGGCGAGCACGCAGGCCGCCATGACCAGCTGGTCGGTGCGGGACAGCCGGGACAGCCCCTTGCGGCCGAGGACGGCCTGCGGGTCGAAGTCCGCCACCGGCCGCACGGCCAGCTCCGGCCAGTCCTCGCCGGGCGCGCCGGCCGGCGGCTCCGGCCGGGCCAGCGCGGCGGCGATCGGGGCCGCCCCGTGGCCGGCGGCGCTGAACACGGCGTGGCCGAGGATGTCGATCGGCAGGACGGACGGCTCGGTGTGCTCCCGCTCGTCGGCCGGGCGGGCGGACGGCGCCGCTTCGAGCAGAGTGGTTCCGGTCATGCCTCGACCTTCCCTAGCAGGAGGACCGCGTTGTTGCCGCCGAAGGCGAAGCCGTGGTTCTGCACGACGCGGGGGGCGGCGGCCCGGGCGGTGCCGGGAACGACGTCCACCTCGCCGAGTTCGGGGTCCACCGTGCGCAGCGTCGCGCTCGGCGGCAGGAACCCCTCGTGCAGGGCGGCGCAGGACACCAGCGCGCCGAAGGCCGCGGCCGCGCCCATGGTGTGCCCGAGCATCGACTTGACGGAGCTGATCGGGGGCAGGGTCTCCCCGAACACCTCGCGCACGGCGCTCACCTCGGTGACGTCGTTGGCCCGGGTTCCGGTGCCGTGCGCACAGATGTAGTCGACGTCCCCCGGCTCGACCCCGGCGTTGGCGTGCGCGATCCGCACGCACTCGGCGATGGTCGCGGCGTTGGGGTTGGTCATGTGCTTGGCATCGCAGGTCATGCCGTAGCCGAGCACCTCGGCGTAGATCCGCGCGCCGCGGCGCAGCGCCTCGTCGAGGGGCTCCAGGACGAGCGCCGCGCCGCCCTCGGCGGTGACGATGCCGTCGCGGTGCTCGTCGAAGGGGCGCGGCACGGTCTCGGCGAGGGCGCCGAGCGCGTGGAAGCCCGCGTGGGTGGCCCGGTTGGAGGCGTCCGCGCCGCCGCAGACGGCGAAGTCGGCCTCGCCGGAGCGGATCAGGTCGTAGGCGTAGCCGATGGCGTAGTTGCCGGCGGCGCACGCCGTGCCGAAGGTGAGCGACTCGCCGGTGAGGCCCAGCTCGGCGGAGACCGCGCCGGCGATGTTGCCCGGCTCGGTGCGGGCGATCTGCTCCGGCCGCAGGGCGGCGGGCCCGTCGGCGACCCAGCGGGCCACCGCGTGCTCGACCGCCTGGGACTCGCCGTTGGTGGTGCCGAAGCAGCTGACGCCCCCGTCCGGGAGCCCGGCCGCGGTGTCCAGGCCGGCGTCCTCGACGGCCATCCTCCCTGCGGCGGCGGCGAGTTGGCCGCTGCGTCCCCAGCGCTCGGGGGTGGTGCGGCGCAGGTGGTCCGACGGGTCGAAGCCGCGGACCTCACCGGCCAGGGTGTGCTCGAAGCCGGTCGGGTCGAACTGCTCGATCGGACCGATGCCGCTGCGGCCGTGCCGGATGCCCTCGATCAGTTCCCCGGCCCCGAGCCCGAGGCCGCTGACGGCCCCGAGCCCGGTGACGACGACCCGCCGGGACGCCCTGTTACGCACCTACGGCCTCGCCCACGTAGTGCTTGGCGACGAGCTCGTAGGCCTCGGGCAGGGTGTCCAGCTCGGACAGGTCGTCCTTGGGGATCTTGATGTGCAGGTCGCGCTCGAAGCGCGAGATGATCTCGATCACCAGGAGCGAGTCGGCCTCGAGGTCGTCGACGAAGCTCTGCTCGTCGGTGAGGTCGGCAATGTCCGCTTCGAGCACCTCGGCGACGATTTCGCGGATCTTCTCCCGAATTTCGCCCGGAAGCTGGCTGTTGCCCATATTCCTCTTCCCCTCAATTGGTCACGTCCGACCCTCCGGAGATCTTTCCCGGCAGGTCGGCGAGTTCCCCGCAATTCGAATCCAGCGACCGGGGGGGCGGCAACCCGTCGATAGTTGCAGGCGGCCATGTGTCTAAGGTGACATGACCCAAATCGACACATTCGGGCCGTTCGACCGGACGTCGGTGCCGTTTTTTTAACCGGTTTCTATCTGCGCGCCGCAGACTCGGCCGGGAAGTACCCGCAGAGCGAATTCCGGAAGGAGGTCGGGGATGAGGCTGGCGGAACCGGTGACCATTACGGCCGCGGCACTGTGGCTCCCCGAGGAACGCGACCGCGTCGAGTGCGCGGTCCAGGAGGGCCGGCTGACGCCCCGGCACGCCCGGGACCTCGGTCACGAGGACGTCCCCGCCGCCGTCGAGGAGACGGCACCCGACATGGCGGTCGCCGCCGCCCGCAAGGCCATGGACACGGTCGGCATCGCGCCCAAGGAACTCGACCTGACCTTCCACGCGAGCATGTACTACCAGGGGCACGACCTGTGGTCGCCCGCCCACTACATCGCGCACCGGATCGGCGCCGACCGGGCCCTGCCCATCGGCATCCAGCAGGTGTGCAACGGTGGAAGCACCGCCATCCAGCTCGCCTCGACCTACCTGACCTCGGCCGGCGCCGGGGACACCCCCCGACGCGCCCTGGTCACCACCGCCGACCGCTTCACCGCGCCCGGCTTCGACCGCTGGGCCAGCGACTACGGCGTGGCCTACGGTGACGGCGGCACCGCGGTCGTGCTGAGCGGCCCCGGCGCGGAGGCCGACGACGGGCTGCTGCTGCGCTCGACGGCGAGCACCGCCGCCGCCGAGCTGGAGGCGATGCACCGGGGCGTCGACCCCTTCGCCCCCGTCTCGCGCGGCGTGCGCGACCGGGTCGACATGCGGATCACCAAGCGCGCCTACCTGCGGGAACACGGCAACGAGCGGTTCGTCGAGGTCAACCGGCGCAGCATCCGCATGATCATCACCGACGCCCTGGAGGGCGCCGGCATGCACCCTGGCGACCCCCGGCTGCGCTACGCGGTCCTGCCCCGCTTCGGCCGCAAGACCCTCCAGGACTCCTGGCTCACCATCCTCGCGGAGGAGACCTCCGCCGAGCCGCTGGACTTCGGCCGCGCCACCGGCCACCTGGGCGCGGGCGACGCGGTGGCCGGCCTCGCGGACCTGCTGGAGGCGGACGTGCTCGCCCCCGGCGAGGCCGCCCTGGTGTTCAGCGCGGGCGCCGGCTTCACCTGGTCCTGCCTGCTGGTCCAGGCCCCGGAGCGCTGACCGCGCCAGTGCGCCGCACGCCCGCCGCCGGTTCGGCGGGCCGCACCGAACGACCACCTCACGAAAGGCGACCCACGAACCATGTCTCGATCAGTCTTCATCACCGGGGCCAACCGCGGCATCGGTCTGGCGGTGGCCCGTGCGATGGCGGCGGACGGCGACCGGGTCGCGGTCGGCCACCGGGGCGGTGACGTCCCGGAGGGCTTCCTCGGGGTGCGCTGCGAGGTCACCGACCAGGCCTCGGTGGAGGAGGCGCTGGAGACCGTCGCCCGCGAGCAGGGCCCGGTCGAGGTGCTGGTCGCCAACGCCGGCATCACCCGGGACACCCTGCTGCTGCGGATGGACGACAAGGCCTTCGACGAGGTGCTGGACGTCAACCTGCGGGGCGTGTTCCGCACGGTGCGCGCCGCGGCCTCGACCATGCTCGCCGAGCGGCGCGGCCGGATCGTGCTGCTCTCCTCCGCGCTCGGCTTCCTCGGCTCGCCCGGCCAGACCAACTACGCGGCCACCAAGACCGCGCTGCTGGGCTTCGCCCGGTCGCTGGCCTGGGAGTTGGGGTCGCGGGGCATCACCGTCAACCTGGTGGCCCCGGGCATCATCGAGACCGACATGACCAAGTCGCTGTCCGACCGGCGGATGCGCGACACCATGAAGATGACCCCGCTGGGCCGCCCCGGCACCGACCGCGAGGTGGCCGCCGCCGTGCGCTTCCTCGCCAGCGAGGAGGCCAGCTACATCACCGGCGCGGTCCTCCCGGTCGGCGGCGGCATCGGCATGGGCATCTGACGCCACGGCCTCGGCCCGCCCTCTCGAACTCCCGGTCCGGGCACCGACCGGGTCAGGCACCCGCCTGCCCCGGTGTCGATGCCCCCGCTCCGCCCGGACCGGGCAATTCTTCGTGCGACCAGCCCCACCGGTCGGCTCCCCGGAACCGGCCGTCCCCACACGGCACAAGGGAGTCGGAACCGATGGACCAGCCGCCCGCCGCCGGACCAGCCCGCGACGAGGAGCCGGACGTCCCCGTCGCGGTGATCGGCCTGGCCTGCCGGTTCCCCGGAGCGTCCTCCCCCGAGGCGTACTGGCGGCTGCTGAGCGAGGGCCGCAGCGCCGTCGGCCCGACCCCGCCCGAGCGCTGGGACGCCGAGGCCTGGTACGGCGACGGCGACCTCGACGCCCCCGGGCGGGCGGACCTGCGGCACGGCGGCTTCCTGGACTGGCCCACCGTCACCGGCTTCGACGCCGAGTTCTTCGGCATCGGCCCGCGCGAGGCCGCCGCGATGGACCCGCAGCAGCGCCTGATGCTGGAACTCGGCTGGGAGGCGCTGGAGAACGCCCGCCTGCTGCCCGAGCGGCTGGCCGGCAGCGCGACCGGCGTCTTCGTCGGCGCGATCTGGGACGACTACGCGGCCCTGCTGCACCGCGACGGCGCCGGCGCCACCACCCGGCACTGGGCGGCGGGCCTGCAGCGCGGGGTGATCGCCAACCGGCTCTCCCACGCCCTGGGGCTGGCCGGGCCGAGCCTGGTGGTGGACACCGCCCAGTCCTCCTCCCTGGTCGCCCTGCACCTGGCCTGCGAGAGCCTGCGCCGCGGCGAGAGCACGCTCGCCCTGGCCGGCGGGGTGAACCTGGACCTCGCGGTGGAGAACGCGGTCACCGCCGCCAAGCTCGGCGGCCTCTCCCCGGACGGCCGCTGCTACACCTTCGACGCCCGCGCCAACGGCTACGTCCGCGGCGAGGGCGGCGGCCTGGTGGTGCTGCAGCGGCTCGACGACGCGCTCGCCCAGGGCTCGCCCGTCCTCTGCGTGATCCGGGGCAGCGCGGTGAACAACGACGGCGGCGGCTCCGGCAGCCTGACCGCGCCCGACGCGCGGGCCCAGGAGGCCGTGATCCGGCGGGCCTACCGCCGCTCCGGGGTCGACCCGGCCGACGTCCAGTACGTGGAGCTGCACGGCACCGGCACCCGGGCGGGCGACCCGGTGGAGGCGGCCGCCCTGGGCGCCGTCGTGGGCCGCGCGCGCCGGGCGGCCCACGACGAAGGGGCCCGCGGCCCGCTGCGGGTGGGGTCGGTCAAGACCAACCTCGGTCACCTCGACGGCGCGGCCGGCATCGCCGGCTTCCTCAAGGTCGCCCTGAGCATCCGGCACGGACTCGTCCCGCCGAGCCTCAACTACCGCAAGCCCAACCCGGACATCCCGCTGGACGAGCTGAACCTCGCGGTCCACACCGAGCTGTCGCCCTGGCCGCGGCAGGGCCGCCGACCCGTCGCCGGGGTCAGCTCGTTCGGGCTCGGCGGCACCAACTGCCACGTGGTGGTGACCGGCCCGCCGGACACCCCGACGGCGGGGGCCGACCAGCCGCCGGCCGAACCCGTCGCCGTACCGTGGCCGCTGTCCGCCCGCAGCGGCGCCGCGCTGCGCGCCCAGGCCGCCCGTCTCGCCGACTTCCTGACGGAACATCAGGACGCCGGGCCGGCCGAGGTCGGGCTCGCCCTGGCCACCACCCGCTCGGTGTTCGAGCACCGCGCCGTGGTGGTCGGCGCCGACCGCGCGGAGCTGCTCGCCGGTCTCACCGCCCTGGCCGAGGACCGGCCCGCCCGCAACGCCGTGGCGCCCACCGCCCCGGCCGTGCACGGCCGCACCGTGCTGGTCTTCCCCGGCCAGGGGTCCCAGTGGGCGGCCATGGGGCGGGAGCTGCTCGCGGACAGCGAGGTCTTCGCCGAGCGGATCGCCGCCTGCGAGGAGGCGCTCGCCGAGTTCGTCGACTGGTCGCTCACCGCGGTGCTGCGCGGCGAGCCCGGGGCGCCGTCACTGGAGCGGGTGGACGTCGTGCAGCCCGCCCTGTGGGCGGTCATGGTCTCGCTCGCCGCGGTGTGGCGGGCCCACGGCGTGACGCCGGACGCCGTGGTCGGCCACTCGCAGGGCGAGATCGCCGCCGCCCACGTCGCCGGGGTGCTGTCGCTGCGGGACGCGGCCAAGGTCGTCGCCCTGCGGGCGCAGGCGCTCACCCGGCTCGCCGGGACCGGCGCGATGGCCTCCGTGCCGCTGCCCGTCGCCGAGGTCGCCGAACGGATCGCACCCTGGCGCGACCGGGTCTCGGTGGCCGCCGTCAACGGTCCCTCCGCCACCGTGCTCGCCGGCGACGGCGCCGTCCTCGACCAACTGCTCGCCGCCTACCGGGCGGAGGACGTCCGGGCCCGGCGGATCGACGTCGACTACGCCTCGCACTCCCCCGGCGTCGAGGCCGTCCGGGACGAACTGCTCGCCGCGCTCGCCGACATCACCCCGCTCCCGGCCGCCGCCGACGTCGTCTTCTACTCGACCGTCACCGCCGGCCCGGTCGCCGACACCACCGCGCTGGACGCCGACTACTGGTACCGGAACCTGCGCGGCACCGTCTGGTTCGAGGAGACCGTCCGCGCCCTGCTCGCCGACGGGCACCGGCTGTTCGTGGAGTCCAGTCCGCACCCGGTCCTCGCCGTCGGCGTCCAGGAGGCCGCCGAGGCGTGGACCACCCCGCAGGACCCGGCCGCCGTCGTCGGCACGCTCCGGCGTGAGGACGGCGGCCGCACCAGGCTGCTCGGCTCGCTCGCCCAGGCCCAGGTCGCGGGCGCCGCCGTGGACTGGACGCCGTTCTTCGGCGCCGCCCGGCCGGTCGGACTGCCCACCTACGCCTTCCAGCGCACGCCGTACTGGCTTCCCGGGACCGCCGCTCCCGCCCCGTCGGCGCCCGCCGCCGAGGCCCTGCGGCCCGGCGGCACCCCGGCCGAACGGTCCGGGACGGCGCGGCCGCTGGCCGACCGGCTGGCCGCACTGCCGGAGTCCGAGCGGGAAGCCCCGCTGCTCGACCTGGTACGGGAGCAGACCGCGGCCGTCCTCGGCCACGAGTCCGGCGGCTCGGTCGACCCGGGCCGGGCCTTCAAGGAGTCGGGCTTCGACTCGATCGCCGCCGTCGAACTGCGCAACCGGCTGAACGCGGCGACCGGGCTGCGACTGCCGACCACCGCCGTCTTCGCCCACCCCACCCCCCGGGCGCTGGCCGCCCACCTGCTGACCGGGCTGCTCGGCACGCCCGCCGCCGGGCCGTCGGAGCCCGTCGCCCCGCCCACCGCCGACACCGACGACCCGGTGGTGATCGTCGGCATGGCCTGCCGCTTCCCCGGCGGGGCGAACGGCCCGGAGGAACTGTGGCGGCTGGTCGCCGACGGACGGGACGCCGTCAGCGGCTTCCCCGACAACCGGGGCTGGGACCTCGACGCGCTCCACCACCCCGACCCGGGGCACTCCGGCACCTCCTACACCCGGCACGGCGGCTTCCTGTACGACGCCGACCGCTTCGACGCCGGGTTCTTCGGCCTGGCCCCGCGCGAGGCCCTGGCCACCGACCCGCAGCAGCGGCTGCTGCTGGAGGTCGCCTGGGAGGCCTTCGAGCGGGCCGGGATCGACCCCGCCACCCTGCGCGGCAGCCGGACCGGCGTCTTCACAGGACTGATGGCCTCCGACTACGGGCCGCGCCTCCACGAGGGCGAGGACGGCACCGACGGCTACCTGCTCACCGGCAGCGCGGGCAGCGTGGCCTCCGGCCGGCTCGCCTACGTGCTCGGGCTGGAGGGCCCGGCCGTCAGCGTCGACACCGCCTGTTCGTCCTCGCTGGTGGCGCTGCACCTGGCCGCCCAGTCACTGCGCTCGGGCGAGAGCGACCTCGCCCTGGCCGGCGGCGTGACGGTGATGTCCACACCGGGCACCTTCGTCGAGTTCAGCCGCCAGCGCGGGCTGTCCGAGGACGGGCGCTGCAAGCCCTTCGCCGCCGCCGCGGACGGCACCGGCTGGGGCGAGGGCGTCGGCGTCCTGCTCCTGGAACGCCTCTCCGACGCCCGCCGCAACGGGCACCCCGTCCTCGCCCTGCTGCGCGGCAGCGCCGTCAACCAGGACGGCGCCAGCAACGGCCTCACCGCCCCCAACGGCCCCGCCCAGGAACGCGTCCTGCGCCAGGCCCTCACCAACGCCGGACTCACCCCCACCGACATCGACGCCATCGAGGCCCACGGCACCGGCACCACCCTCGGCGACCCCATCGAAGCCGAAGCCATCCTCGCCGTCTACGGCCCCCACCACACCCCCCGACAACCGCTCCACCTCGGCTCCGTCAAATCCAACCTCGGCCACACCCAAGCCGCCGCCGGCGTCGCCGGCGTCATCAAGACGGTCATGGCCATGCGCCACGCCACCCTGCCCCGCACCCTCCACATCGACGAACCCACCCCCCACGTCGACTGGTCCTCCGGCACCGTGACCCTCCTCACCGAGAACACCCCCTGGCCCGCCACCGGCCGCCCCCGCCGAGCCGGCGTCTCCTCCTTCGGCATCAGCGGCACCAACGCCCACGTCATCCTCGAGGAGCCGAACGAGGAGCCGGTCGAGGAGACGGTCGAGAGGCCGGACCAGCAGCCGTCCACCGCACCGGCGCCCGCCGACGGCCCGCTGCCGCTGGTGCTGTCCGCGAAGACCCCCGAGGCGCTGCGCGAGCAGGCCCTACGGCTCACCCGGCACCTGAACGCCGACCCCGAGGCCCACCCGGCCGACGTGGCGTACACCCTGGCCACCACCCGCTCCGCCTTCGAGCACCGCGCGGTGGTCCTCGGCGCCGACCGGGCGGAGTTGCTCGCCGGGCTCGCCGCCGTGGCCGCCGGCCGCACCGGCGTGACGGCCCCCGCCGAGGGCGCCGCCGGCCTCGCGACGGCCGCCGCCGAGGACTTCGTCCAGGGGCTGGCCGTGGACTGGGCGGTGCTGTTCGCGGACACCGGCGCCCGGGTGGTCGAGCTGCCCACCTACCCGTTCCGCCGGGACCGGTACTGGTGGCAGCCCGCCGCACGCCCGGACCCTGCCGGCGCCGCCCCCGACGAGGCCGAGCAGCGGTTCTGGGCCGCGGTGGAGCAGGGCGACGCCGAGGCCGTCGCCACCGAGCTCGACCTCGGCTCCGCGCCGGACGCCCCCGCCGCCGAGGCGCTGTCAGCGGCGCTGCCGGTGCTGTCCCGCTGGCACGGGCGCCGACGCGCGCGGGCCGCGCTGGACGCTCTGCGCTACCGGGTCCGCTGGCACCGGGTCGGCCCGGCCACGGCCACCACCCCCGGTGGACGCTGGCTGGTGGCCGTCCCGGCGCAAGCCGCACGGAGCGGTCCGTGGACGGAGGCGGCCGTACGGGCGCTGACCGTCCGGGGCGCCGAGGTGCGGCAGGTCGCCGTCGACCCGGCCGCGGACCGGACCCGCGTCGCCGAGCGGCTGCGCGCCGCACTGGACGGGTTCCGCCCGACCGGAGTGCTGTCCCTGCTCGCCCTGGCTGAAGGACCGCTGGCCGACCACCCGTCCGTACCCGCCGGTCTGGCCGCCTCGCTCGCGCTGACCCAGGCCCTCGGCGAGCTGGAGCCGGCCGCCCCGGTCTGGTACGCCACCAGCGGCGCCGTGGGCACCGGGGCCGGGGACCGGGTGCGCGACCCGGAGCAGGCCCAACTGTGGGGCCTGGGGCGGATCGTCGCCCTCGAGCACCCCGAGCGCTGGGGCGGGCTGGTCGACCTGCCCGCCGAGCCCGACGACGCGTCCACGGACCACCTGGCCGAGGTGCTGACCGGCGACGGCGCGGAGGACCAGCTCGCGATCCGGCCGCTCGGGGTGTTCGCCCGCCGCCTCGAACGCTCCCCCGCCCCGCCGCACGCCCACCGCGCGTGGCGCACCCGGGGCACCGCCCTGGTCACCGGCGGCACCGGCGCGCTCGGCGCACTGGTCGCCCGGCGGCTGGCGCGGGCCGGCGCCGAACACCTGCTGCTGGTCAGCCGCCGCGGCGAACAGGCGCCCGGCGCCGAGGAGTTGCGGGCCGAACTGGCCGCGCTCGGTGCCCGCGTCACGTTCGCCGCCTGCGACGCGGCCGACCGGGACGCGCTCGCCGCCGTCCTCGCCGCCCTGCCGGACGACCTCCCGCTGACCACCGTGGTGCACGCCGCCGGGCAGCTCGACGACGCCCTGCTCGACGCCCTCACCCCCGACCGGCTGGACCGGGCGCTGCGCG
This sequence comes from Kitasatospora sp. NPDC032121, assembly GCF_055580145.1. NCBI lineage: Bacteria > Bacillati > Actinomycetota > Actinomycetes > Kitasatosporales > Streptomycetaceae > Kitasatospora > Kitasatospora sp. NPDC032121. The sequence goes on from NZ_JBVILX010000013.1 coordinate 62,520, forward strand.
CCAAGGCCACCGCCGCGCGGAACCTGGACGAGCTGACCCGGGGCGCCGACCTCTCCGCCTTCGTGCTCTTCTCCTCCGTGGCCGCCACCTGGGGCCTGCCCGGGCAGGGCGGCTACGCCCCCGGCAACGCCTTCCTCGACGCCCTCGCGGAGCACCGCCGCGCCGAGGGTCTGCCGGCCACCTCCATCGCCTGGGGGCCGTGGGCCGGTGCCGGGATGGCGACCGGCACCGCCGTCGCCGACCAGCTCCACCGCCTCGGTCTGCCCGGTCTCGCCCCCGAGCAGGGCCTCGCCGCGCTGGAGGGGGCGCTCGCCGCCGGCGACGACTGCGTGACCGTGGCCCGGGTCGACTGGGACGCCCTCGTCCCCGCCGTCACGCTCGGTCGCCCGCGCCCGCTGTTCGACACCGTCCCCGAGGCCCGTGAGGCGGCCGCCGGGTCGGCCGCCCCCGGCCCGGACGGCGAGGGGCCGGCCCGGCGGCTGGCCGGACTCGATCCGCTGCGGCGCGCGGAGGCGGTGTCGGAGGTCGTGCGCGGGGCCGTCGCGACCGTCCTCGGCTACGCCTCCGCCGAGCAGGTCCGGGAGCACCGGATCTTCTCCGAGCTGGGGCTCACCTCGCTGACGGCCGTGGAACTGCGCAACCGGCTGAGCGCCGCGACCGGGCTGCGGCTGTCCCCCACGCTGGTCTACGACCACCCCACCCCGCGCGCGGTGGCCGAGGTCGTCCTCGCCGGGCTCACCGGCGACGACGCCCGGCCGGCCCCCGCCGTCGCGGCGCGGGCCGCCGACGACGACGAGCCGATCGCGATCGTCGGCATGGCCTGCCGCTACCCCGGCGGCGTGACCTCCCCCGACGGCCTGTGGGACCTCGTCCTGTCCGGCACCGACGCGATCGGCGACCTGCCCGACGACCGCGGCTGGGACGTCGGGCGGCTGTTCCACCCGGAGCCGGGACGGCCCGGCACCTCGTACAGCCGGCACGGCGGATTCCTCTACGACGCGGGCGAGTTCGACGCCGCGTTCTTCGGGATCAGCCCGCGTGAGGCGCTCGCCATGGACCCGCAGCAGCGGCTGCTGCTGGAGACCGGCTGGGAGGCCGTCGAACGGGCCGGAATCGACCCGGCCACCCTGCGCGGCAGCGACACCGGGGTCTACGTCGGCGCGTCCAACGGCGAGTACGGGCCGCGCCTGGCGGAGCCGGCCGGCACCGCCGACGGCTACGTGCTGACCGGCAGCGCCGCGAGCGTGGTCTCCGGCCGGCTCGCCTACGCGCTGGGGCTGGAGGGCCCGGCCGTCAGCATCGACACCGCCTGCTCCACCTCCCTGGTGGCACTGCATCTGGCCGCCCGGTCGCTGCGCTCCGGCGAGTGCTCGCTGGCACTGGCGGGCGGGGTGACGGTGATGTCGAGCCCCGGTGTCTTCGTCGAGTTCTCCCGCCAGCGCGGGCTCGCCCCCGACGGCCGCTGCAAGCCCTTCGCCGCCGCGGCGGACGGCACCGGCTGGGGCGAGGGCGTCGGCGTCCTGGTCCTGGAGCGGCTCTCCGACGCCCGCGCCAACGGCCACCCCGTGCTCGCCCTGGTCCGCGGCAGCGCCGTCAACCAGGACGGCGCCAGCAACGGCCTCACCGCCCCCAACGGCCCCGCCCAGGAACGGGTGATCCGCCAGGCCCTCGCCAACGCCGGACTCACCCCCGCCGACGTCGACGCCGTCGAGGCGCACGGCACCGGCACCACCCTCGGCGACCCGATCGAGGCCCGGGCCCTGCTGGCGACCTACGGGAAGCACCGCCCGGCGGACCGCCCGGTCCGGCTCGGTTCGGTGAAGTCCAACCTCGGCCACCCGCAGGCCGCCGCCGGCGTCGCCGGGGTGATCAAGATGGTCATGGCGATGCGCCACGGCGTCCTGCCCCGGACCCTGCACGTGGACGAGCCGACCCCGTACGTCGACTGGTCCTCGGGCGCGGTGGCGCTGCTCACCGAGAACACCCCCTGGAGCACCGGCGACGCCCCGCGCCGGGCCGCCGTCTCCTCCTTCGGCATCAGCGGCACCAACGCCCACGTCATCCTGGAACAGCCCCGGCCCGAGCCCGAGCCCGTCCCGGCACCCGCCGGCCCCGAGGTCGTGCCGTGGGTGCTCTCCGGGCGGACGCCCGGCGCGCTGCGGGCCCGCGCCGAGCAGCTGCTCGCCCTGGCCGCCGGGCAGCCCGGGCCCGACCCGGCGGCCGTGGCCCGCGCCCTGGCCACCACCCGGTCGGCCTTCGAGCACCGCGCCGTCGTGGTCGGCCGGGACCGCGAGGAGCTGCTCGCCGGGCTCGCCGTCGTCGCGGCCGGCGGCGAGGGCGTGGTGGCCCCCGGCGGGCAGGTCCCGGCCGCCGCCGAGGACTTCGCCCAGGGGCTCGAGGTGGACTGGGCGGCCGTCCTCGGCGCCGCCGATCGCCCCCCGGTCGAGCTGCCCACCTACCCCTTCCAGCGCACCCGGTACTGGCTGGAGACCCCCGCCGCCCCGGCCGGGGGCGCGCCGCACGCGACCGGTCAGCGGCCGGTGGACCATCCGCTGCTGTCCTCGGTGCTGCACCTCGCGGGAACCGACGAGTACGTCCTCACCGGCCGGCTGGCCGAGCGGACGCAGCCCTGGCTCGGGGACCACCGGGTGGCCGGCGCCGTCCTGCTGCCCGGCACCGCCTTCGTCGAACTCGCGCTCCGCGCCGGCGAGCAGGTCGGCTGCGCGTCGGTCGACGAGCTCGGCCTCACCGCACCGCTGCTGCCCCCGCCGGCCGGCGGCGTCGCCCTCCAGGTGGCGGTGGGCGCGGCCGACGAAGCGGGCCGCCGGAGCATCCGGATCTTCTCCCGCGCCGAACACGCCGGCGCGGGCCTGCCGTGGACGCAGCACGCCACCGGGCTGCTCGCGCCCGTTCCCGAGCGGCCCGCCGACCCGGCCGAGGAGTGGCCGCCGCCCGGCGCCACGGCGATCGACACCGCCGACCTGTACGAGCGGCTGGCCCGCCGGGGCTACGGCTACGGCCCGGCCTTCCGGAACCTGGTCCGGGCCTGGCGCAGTGGCGAGGAGGTCCTCGCCGAGGTGGCCCTGACCGGCGCCGAGCAGGCCGAGGCCGAGCGGTACGCGGTGCACCCGGCCCTGTTCGACGCGGCCCTGCACACCATCGGCCTGGTCGCGGACGGCGAGGCTCCGGCCGTACTGCCGTTCGCCTGGCAGCGGGTGTCGGCGCCGGTCCGGGGCACGGCCGCCCTGCGGGTACGGCTCGGCCTCGCCGGGCCGGGCGAGGCCACGCTCACCGCCCACGACGCGGACGGGCGCCCGGTGGCCTCCGTCGGGGCCGTCGTGCTGCGCCCGGCACCGGCGGACCTGACGGCCGGGCGGCCGGAGGCCGGGGAGAGCGGGCTCTACCGGCTCGACTGGCCCGCCGCCCCCGCCCCGGTGGCGGCGGCACCGGCCGGACGGCGGGCGGTGCTCGGCGCGGACGACCTGCTGCCGGGTGAACCGGCCCCGCGTTGGGCCGACCTCACCGCGCTGCGCGCCGCGCTCGACGCCGGTGAGCCGGTGCCGGACCTGGTGTTCGCCGCCGTACGCCCGGCGGGCGCCGCGGACCCCGGCTCCGCCGCCGACCGGGCCCTGGCGACGACGGCTCGGGCGCTGGCCCTGGTCCAGGCGTGGCTGGCCGAGGAGCGGTTGGCCCCGGCGCGGCTGGTCCTGGTGACCCGCTCCGCCGTGGCCGTGACCGACGGCGAGACGCCCGACCCCGCCGAGGCCGCCGTCTGGGGGCTGCTGCGCTCCGCGCAGACCGAGCACCCCGGTCGCCTGGTCCTCGCCGACCTCGACGACGCCCCCGCCTCCGCCCGCGCGCTGGCGCCCGCGGCGGCCGGCGAGGAACCCCAACTGGCCCTGCGCGCGGGCACCGTACGGGTGCCCCGGCTGGCCCGGGCGGATGTCCCCGAGCTGCGGTCGCCCCGTCCGCTCGACCCGGACGGCACGGTGCTGATCACCGGCGGGACCGGGCTGCTCGGACGGCTCGTCGCCCGCCACCTGGTCTCCGAGCACGGCGCCCGGCACCTGCTGCTGGCCAGTCGCGGCGGTGAAAAGTCGCCCGGCGTGGCGGAGTTGGTGACCGAGCTGGCCGAGCTGGGGGCCCGGACCACGGTGGTCGGCTGCGACCTCGCCGACCGCGCGCAGGCGGCGGCCCTGCTGGCGGGCGTGCCCGCCGAGCACCCGCTGACGGCCGTGGTGCACGCGGCCGGGATCCTGGACGACGGCGCGATCGGCTCGCTGACCGCCGAGCGGCTGGCGGGCGTCCTACGCCCGAAGGCACATGCGGCCCTGCACCTGCACGAGTTGACGCAAGGCCGGGATCTCGCGGCGTTCGTGCTGTTCTCCTCGGCCGCCGGGCTGCTCGGCTCGGCCGGCCAGGGCAACTACGCCGCCGCCAACGCCTTCCTGGACGCCCTCGCCGTCCACCGCCGCGGCCTCGGCCTGCCCGCGACCTCGCTGGCCTGGGGGCTGTGGGCGGAACGCAGCGGGCTGACCGCGGGACTCGACGAGGCCGACCTGTCCCGCCTCGCCCGGGTGGGCGTACGGCCGTTGAGCACCGCGCACGGGCTGGCCCTGCTGGACGCCGCACTGGCCGCCGACGAACCGTTCCTCGCGCCGGCGCGCCTCGACCCCGCCTCGGCGGCGGCCACCGGGGGCCGCGCGGGAGCGGCCCCGCTCGCGCCGCTGCTGCGCGCCCTGGTCCACCCGGAGCCGGCCCACCGCCCCGCCCCGGCGCCCGCCCCGACGGCCGGGCTGTCCACCCGGGTGCGCACCCTGGACGAGACGGAGCGGCTGCGCGAACTGGCCGCCGCGATACGGGCCGAGGCCGCGGCCGTCCTCGGGCTCGACGCCCTGGACGAGTCGCAGGACGGCCGGGCCTTCGCCCAGTTGGGCATGGACTCCCTGACCGCGCTCGAACTGCGCAACCGGCTGGGCGCGTTGACCGGTCTGACGCTCCCCGCCGGGCTGGTCTTCGACCGCCCCACCCCGCAGGAGCTGGCGGGCTACCTGGCGTCCCGGCTGCTGGGTGCCGAGGAGGCCGCGCCGGTCCCGGCGCGCACGGCGGCGCCCACCGCCGAGGAGCCGATCGCGATCGTCGCGATGGCCTGCCGCTACCCCGGCGGCGTCACCACCCCCGAGGCCCTGTGGGCGCTGGTCGCGAACGGCGTCGACGCCGTCGGCGAGCTGCCCGGGGACCGCGGCTGGGACCTCGCCGGGCTGTACGACCCGGACCCGGGCAAGCCGGGCAAGAGCTACGCGCGCCACGGGGCGTTCCTGCGCGACGCCACCGCGTTCGACGCCGCGTTCTTCGGGATCAACCCGCGCGAGGCGCTCGCCATGGACCCGCAGCAGCGGCTGCTGCTGGAGACCGGCTGGGAGGCCGTCGAACGGGCCGGCATCGACCCCGCCACCCTGCGCGGCAGCCGGACCGGCGTCTTCGCGGGCGTGATGTACCACGACTACGGCTCGTGGGCGCGCCGGGTGCCCGCGGAGGTCGAGGGCTACCTCGGCTCCGGGACGGCCGGCAGCGTGGCCTCCGGCCGGCTCGCCTACGCGCTGGGGCTGGAAGGTCCGGCCGTCTCGGTCGACACCGCCTGTTCGTCCTCGCTGGTGGCGCTGCACCTGGCCGCCCAGTCACTGCGCTCGGGCGAGAGCGACCTCGCCCTGGCCGGCGGCGTGACGGTGATGTCGACGCCCACGCCGTTCATCGAGTTCTCCCGCCAGCGCGGGCTCGCCCCCGACGGCCGCTGCAAGCCCTTCGCCGCCGCCGCGGACGGCACCGGCTGGGGCGAGGGCGTCGGCGTCCTGCTGCTGGAACGCCTCTCCGACGCCCGCCGCAACGGGCACCCCGTCCTCGCCCTGCTGCGCGGCAGCGCCGTCAACCAGGACGGCGCCAGCAACGGCCTCACCGCCCCCAACGGCCCCGCCCAGGAACGCGTCCTACGCCAAGCCCTCACCAACGCCGGACTCACCCCCACCGACATCGACGCCATCGAGGCCCACGGCACCGGCACCACCCTCGGCGACCCCATCGAAGCCGAAGCCATCCTCGCCGTCTACGGCCCCCACCGCACCCCCCGACAACCGCTCCACCTCGGCTCCGTCAAATCCAACCTCGGCCACACCCAGGCCGCCGCCGGCGTCGCCGGCGTCATCAAGACGGTCATGGCCATGCGCCACGCCACCCTGCCCCGCACCCTCCACATCGACGAACCCACCCCCCACGTCGACTGGTCCTCCGGCACCGTGACCCTCCTCACCGAGAACACCCCCTGGCCCACCACCGGCCGCCCCCGCCGAGCCGGCGTCTCCTCCTTCGGCATCAGCGGCACCAACGCCCACGTCATCCTGGAACAGGCCCCGGTGGAGCGGGCCGCGGCCCGGGCCGCCACGCCGCCGCGCCGCACCGACAGCTCGGCCATCCCGTGGCTGCTGTCCGCCCGCAGCGCCGACGGGCTGCGCGCCCAGGCGGTCCGGCTGCGCGAACGCCTCGACGAACGCCCGGACCTGCGCCCGCTCGACCTCGGCTACTCGCTGGCCACCGGACGGACGGCCTTCGAGCACCGGGCCGCGCTGGTGGCCACGACCCGCGCGGACTTCCTGGAGCGGCTGGACGAGCTGATCGCCGACCCGGCGCCGCCCGGGCGGCGCACCGGCGGGCGGCTGGCCTTCCTGTTCGCCGGCCAGGGCAGCCAGCGGCTCGGCATGGGCCGCGGCCTCCACACGCGTTACCCGGTGTTCGCCGCGGCCTTCGACGAGGTCTGCGCCGAGCTGGACCGGCACCTGCCGCGCCCGCTGCGGGAGGTGCTCGACGCCGCACCGGACTCCGAGGCGGCCGGGCTGCTGGACCGCACCGAGTACACCCAACCCGCCCTGTTCGCGGTCGAGGTGGCGCTGTTCCGGCTGCTGGAGTCCTGGGGCGTACGGCCGGACGTGCTGGCCGGCCACTCCGTGGGGGAACTCGCCGCCGTGCACGTCGCCGGGGTGCTGGACCTGGCCGACGCGGCCGTGCTGGTGACCGCCCGGGCGCGGCTGATGCAGGCCCTTCCGCCGGGCGGGGCGATGGTGGCGGTGGCCGCCGCCGAGGCCGAGGTGTCGCCGCTGCTGACCGAGGGCGCGGCCCTCGCCGCCGTCAACGGGCCGTCCGCCGTGGTCCTCTCCGGCCGGACGGACGCGGTGCTGGCGATCGCCGAGCAGCTGGCCGGGCGCGGCCGGCGGACCACGAGGCTGCGGGTCAGCCATGCCTTCCACTCCCCCGCCATGGACCCGATGCTGGAGGAACTCCGCTCGGTCGCGGCCTCACTGACGTACCGTCAGCTTCGGATCCCGATCGTCTCCACGGTGACCGGACGCCCGGCGACGGCGGAGGAGCTCGGCTCGCCGGACTACTGGGCGGAGCAGGTCCGCCGGCCCGTCCGGTTCCACGACGCGGTACGGCAGCTGGCCGAGGACGGCGTGACCACCCTGCTGGACGTCGGCCCGGACGGCTCGCTCGCCACCCTCGCCGCCGGCGAGGAGGCCGGCCGGGCGGTCGCCGCACTGCGCCGCGACCGGCCCGAACCGGACGCGCTGGCCGACGCGTTGGGCCGGCTGCACGTGCGCGGCACGGCCGTCGACTGGGCGGCGTACTTCGCCGGCTCCGGCGCGCGGCGGGTCGACCTGCCGACCTACGCCTTCCAGCCGGAGCACTACTGGCTGCCCGCCTCGCCCGACCCGGACCCGGACGGCCCCGGCCCGGCGAGCGCCGGCCTCGACGCCTCCGGCCACCCGCTGCTCGGCGCATTCGTCGAACTGCCCGACAGCGACGAGCTGGTGTGCACCGGACGGCTCTCCCTCGCCACCCACCCCTGGCTGGCCGACCACGCCGTGCGCGGCGAGGTCCTGCTGCCCGGCGCCGCCTTCGTGGAACTCGCGCTGGAGGCGGGCGCCCGCCTGGGCTGCGACCGACTGGCCGAACTCACCCTGCGCAGCCCGCTGGTGCTGCCCGAACGGGAGCAGGACGGCGTCCGGCTGCGCATCCGGGTCGCCGAGCCCACCGCCGACGGGCGCCGCCCGCTGTCGGTGTACGCCCGCCCCGACCGGGCCGCCCGGGGCGCGCTCTGGACGCTGCACGCCACCGGTGTCCTCGCCGAGGGGACACCCCCCGGAGCGGAGCTGGCCGAGTGGCCGCCGCCCGGCGCCGTCCCCGTCGAGGTCGACGGCCTGTACGAGCGGATGGCGGCCACCGGGGTGGGGTACGGCCCGGCCTTCCGGGGCCTGGGCGCGGCCTGGATCCACGACGGCCGGGTCCTCGCCGAGGTGGCGCTGCCCGAGCGGGCCGCCGCCGGGGCCGGCCGGTACGGGCTGCACCCCGCCCTGCTCGACGCCGCCCTGCACGCCGCCGTGCTGCTCGGTCCGGACGCGGACGCGCCCGCCGCCGTACCGCGGCTGCCGTTCACCTGGTCCGAGGTGGCGCTGCACGCCACCGGCGCGGACCGGCTGCGGGTGCGGATCACCGTCGACGGCGACACCCTGGCGCTCGACGTCGCGGACGCCACCGGGGCGCCCGTCGCGACCGTCGGCTCGCTGCTGCTGCGCCCCGCCGGCCCCGGCACCGCCGACCGTCCGCTGTACGAGCTGCGCTGGCGCCCCGCGCCCGCCGACCCGGCGCCCGCCGAGGAGAGCTGGGCCGCGATCGGCCCGGACGCCCCGGCCGGACCGCCCGGCACCAGGACCATCCGGTACGCCGACGTCGACGCGCTGTTCGCCGCCGTCGAGCACGGCACCCCGGCGCCGGACGCGGTGTCCGTCCGGGCCGCCGCCGGTAACGGCGGCAGCGTTCCGGAGCGCACCCGGACGGCGGTCAACCACACCACCGCGCTGCTCCGCTGCTGGACGTCCGACCAGCGCCTGGACGCCACCCGGCTGGTCCTGGCGACCCGCGACGCGGTGGCCGCCACGCCCGAGGACCCGGTGGTCGATCCGGCCGCGGCCGCGGTGTGGGGCCTGGTGCGGTCCGTCCAGAGCGAGCACCCCGGCCGGGTCGTGCTGGTCGACACCCGCCTCGGCGCCGACGCGGCCCTGCCCGCGGCCGTCGGCTCCGGTGAGCCCCAGTTCGCCGTGCGCGCCGGCGCCGCCCTGGTGCCCCGGCTCACCGCGGCGCCCGGCCCGTCCGGCCCGCCCGCCGCGCCGGTGTTCGGGCCCGAGGGCACCGTGCTGGTCACCGGCGGCACCGGCGGCCTGGGCGCGCTGCTCGCCCGGCACCTGGTCACCGGGCACGGCGTCCGCTCCCTGCTGCTGGTCGGCCGACGCGGCCCGGACACGCCCGGCGCCGACCGGCTGGCCGCCGAACTCGGCGAACTGGGCGCCCGGGTGCGGATCGCCGCCTGCGACGTCTCCGATCGCACCGCCCTCGCGCGGCTCCTCGACACCCTGCCCGCCGACCGGCCGCTCGCCGCCGTGGTGCACTGCGCCGGGGCGCTCGACGACGGTGTGCTCGAGTCGCTCACGCCCGCAAGCCTCGACCGGGTGCTGCGCCCCAAGGCCGACGCGGCCTGGCACCTGCACGAACTGACCACGGAGCTGAAGCCCGCCGCGTTCGTGCTGTACTCCTCCGTCGCCGGCACGCTCGGCTCCGCCGGGCAGGGCAACTACGGGGCCGCCAACGCCTTCCTGGACGGCCTCGCCGCGCACCGCCGCGCCCTCGGACTGCCCGCCACCGCGCTCGGCTGGGGCTGGTGGGGCGGCGGGGCGGGCATGGCCGGCGCCTTCGACGAGGCCGACCGGGCCCGGCTGGCCCGGGCCGGCATCGCCGCCCTGGAACCGCCGGAGGCGCTGGCCCTGTTCGACGCCGCGCTCGGCCTGGAGGCGGCGGCGCTCGTCCCGGTCCGGCTCGACCCCGCCGTGCTGCGGGCCCGCGCCGACCAGGGCGTGCTCTCCCCGGTCCTGAGGGAACTGGCCACCGGCGGCGCCCGCCCGGTCCACCGCCGCGCCGCCGCCGCCCGCCCGGCGCCCGCCCCCGCGTGGCGGGAGCGGCTGCGGGACACCGCGGCGGGGCAGCGCGAGCACCTGCTGGTCGACCTGGTGCGCCGCGAGGTGGCCAAGGTCCTCGGCCGGCCCTCGCACGCCGCCGTGGCGGCCCACGACCGGCTGCTCGACCTGGGCTTCGACTCCCTCACGGCGGTGGAACTGCGCAACCGGATCGGCGAGTTGTGCGGCCTCCAGCTGCCGACCACGCTGGTCTTCGACCATCCCACCCCCGCGCGCCTGGCCGCCCACCTGCTGGAGCGGCTCGACGACGGCCCGGCCGGGACCGCGGCCCCCGCCGCCACGGGGCCCGCACCCGCCGCCCCACCCGCCGACCCCGCGGCCGAAGAGGCTCCCGACCACCCGGCGGCCGACCCCGCCCTCGCCGACCCCGCCCTCGCCGGTCTCGGCCGGGACGAGCTGCTCGCCTTCATCGACGAGAACCTCAGAAGGCCCTGACCACCACCCACGACCACCCCGGGCCGGCACGCCCGACCCGTTCCCCGCGACATGACGACGAGTGAGGTTCCGATGGCCGACGACGAGAAGGACGAGAAGCTCGTCGACTACCTCCGATGGATGGCCGGCGACCTGCAGCAGACCCGCCGGCGCCTGGACGAGATCGAGGAGGCGGCCCACGAGCCGATCGCCGTCGTGGCGATGAGCTGCAGACTGCCGGGCGGCGTCCACTCGCCCGAGGAGCTGTGGCGACTGGTGGCCGACGGCACCGACGCCGTCTCCGGCTTCCCCACCGACCGGGGCTGGGACCTCGACGCGCTCTACCACCCGGATCCGGACCACGCCGGCACCTCCACCACCCGGCACGGCGGATTCGTCGACGGCTACGCCGACTTCGACCCCGCCTTCTTCGGGATCAGCCCGCGCGAGGCCCTGGCCATGGACCCGCAGCAGCGCCTGCTGCTGGAGGTCGCCTGGGAGGCCTTCGAGCGGGCCGGGCTGCCCGCCGAGCGGCTGCGCGGCAGCCGGACCGGCGTCTTCGCCGGGGTGATGTACAACGACTACGGCAGCCGCGTCCGCCGGCCGGACGAGGACACCGAGGGGTACCTGGGCACCGGCAGCGCGGGCAGCGTCGCCTCCGGCCGGGTCGCGTACACCTTCGGCCTGGAGGGCCCGGCCGTCACCGTCGACACCGCCTGCTCCTCCTCCCTGGTCGCCCTGCACCTGGCCACCCAGGCGCTGCGCCAGGGCGACTGCGACCTCGCCCTGGCCGGCGGGGTGTCGCTGATGGCGACGCCGGCCACCTTCGTCGGCTTCAGCCGCCAGCGCGGCCTGGCACCGGACGGCCGCTGCAAGGCCTTCGGCGCGGACGCGGACGGCACCGGCTGGTCGGAGGGCGCCGCGCTGCTGCTGCTCGAACGGCTCTCCGTCGCCCGTGCCAACGGCCACCCCGTGCTCGCCCTGGTCCGCGGCAGCGCCGTCAACCAGGACGGCGCCAGCGGCGCGCTGACCGCGCCCAACGGGCCCGCCCAGCAGCGCGTCATCCGCCAGGCGCTGGACAACGCCCGGCTGCTGCCCGCCCAGATCGACGCCGTCGAGGCGCACGGCACCGGCACCACCCTCGGCGACCCGATCGAGGCCCAGGCGCTGCAGGCGGTGTTCCGGGAGGGCCGGGCCGCCGACCGGCCGCTCTGGCTGGGCTCGCTCAAGTCCAACCTGGGCCACACCCAGGCCGCGGCGGGCGTCGCCGGGGTGATCAAGACGGTGATGGCGATGCGCCACGGCGTCCTGCCGCGCACCCTGCACGCCGACCGGCCGTCGCCGCACGTGGACTGGTCGGACGGCCCGCTGGAACTGCTCACCGAGGCCCGCCCCTGGCCCGACTCCGGCGAGCCGCGCCGGGCGGGCGTCTCCGCCTTCGGCATCAGCGGCACCAACGCGCACGTCCTGCTCGAACAGGCCCCGGACGCCCCCGCCGAGGAGGCCGCTCCCGGGCAGCCGCCCGTACCCGCCGCCGAACCCTCCGGCCTTCCGCCGCTGTGGCTGCTGTCCGCCCGCAGCGCCGAGGCCCTGCCCGCCCAGGCCGAGCGGCTGGCCGCCCACCTGCGCGCCGAACCGGAGCTGGACCCCGCCGGCGTCGGCTGGTCGCTGCTGCGCACCCGGACGGCCTTCCCCCACCGGGCCGCCGTGACCGGCCGGGACCGCGCCGAACTCCTCGCCGGACTGGACGCGTTGGCGACCGGCACGACCCCGGGCACGACCACCGCCAGGGTCGCCCGGTCGCTCGCCGGCTCCGGCCGGGCCGCCCTGGTCTTCCCCGGCGCCGGCAGCCAGTGGGCCGGCATGGCCGCCGAACTGCTCGACTCCTCCCCCGCGTTCGCCCGCCGCCTGGCGGAGTGCGCCGAGGCGCTTCGCCCGCACGTGGACTGGTCGCTGACCGACGTCCTGCGCGGCGCACCGGGCGCGCCGCGGCCCGAGCGCACCGACGTCGCCCAACCCGCGCTCTGGGCGGTGACGGTGTCGCTGGCCGCGCTCTGGGAGTCCTGCGGCGTCGAGGTGTCCGGGGTGCTGGGCCACTCCCAGGGCGAGATCGCGGCCGCCGCCGTCAGCGGCGCGCTGTCGCTGCCGGACGCGGCCCGGGTGGTGGCGCTGCGCGCCCGGGCCCTGGTGTCGCTCGGCCGGCTCGACGGCGGGATGCTCGCGGTGTCCGCCACGCCCACCCGGATCCGCGAGCAACTGGCCGAATGGCAGGGCGAGTTGACCGTCGCAGCGGTCAACGGCCCGCGCTCGGTGGTGGTCGCGGGCCCGAACCGGGCGGTGGAGGAGCTGCGGGCGCGCTGCGAGGCGGAGGGCGTCTGGGCCCGGCGGATCCCGCTGGACTACGCCTCACACACCCCGCAGGTGGAGTCCGTCCGGGACGAACTGACGGCCCTGCTCGGCACGGTGACGGTGCATCAGTCACGGCTTCCGATGTACTCGCCGGCCACCGGCGGGCTGCTCGAACCGGGCGCTCAGGACGCCGGGTTCTGGTACCGCAGCCTGCGGCAGCCGGTGGAGTTCGAACGGGCCACCCGCGCCATGCTGGCGGACGGCTTCGACCTGTTCATCGAGTGCGGTCCGCACCCCGTGCTCACCCAGGCCCTTCAGGAGACCGTCGAGGAGGCCGGCACCGAGGCCGTCGTCGTCGGCTCGCTGCACCGCGGCCACGGGACCCAGGACCGGTTCGCCGACGCGGTCGCCGAGGCGGTGGCGGGCGGCGCCCGGCTGGACGCCGACCGCTACTTCGGCCCGGCCCGGCGCGTCGGCCTGCCCACCTACGCCTTCCGGCGCAGCCGCTACTGGCTGGCCGCCGACGAGCCCACCCCGGCCGACGAGTCGTCCGGTGCCCGGGCGCCCGGCGGGCCCGGGGCGGCCTGGCGGCTCGCCGTCACCGAGCCCGGCGACCTCGCCACCCTCGCCCCGGTGCCGTCCGCCGACGCGGACCGCCCGCTCGGACCGGGCGAGGTCAGGGTCGCCGTCCGCGCCGTCGGCCTGCACTTCGGGGACGTCCTGGTCGGCCTCGGCCTGGCCCTGCACGGTGACACCGGCGGCGGGCTGGGGCTGGAGGCGGCGGGCGTGGTCCTGGAGGTCGGCGCCGAGGTCGGCGGGCTCGCCCCGGGCGACCGGGTGATGGGCCTGTTCCCGGACGGAGCGGCCGGCCCGGTCGCGGTCACCGACCACCGGCTGTCCTGCGCCCTCCCGGCCGGCTGGACCTTCGAGCAGGGCGCCGCCGCGCCGCTCGCCCACCTGACCGCGCACCACGCCCTGGTCGGACTCGCCGGGCTCCGGCCCGGCGAGACCGTCCTGGTGCACGCCGCGAGCGGCGGCGCCGGACTGGCCGCCGTCCACCTGGCCCGCCACCTGGGGGCGGACGTCCTCGCCACCGACCTTCCCGAGCACCGGGAGGCACTGCTGGCGCTGGGCCTGCCCCGGGAGCACCTCGCCTCCTCGGCCGATCCCGGCTTCGCGCCGGAGCTGCTCGCCGCCACCGGCGGACGCGGCGCCGACGTCGTGCTCAACTGCCTCGCCGGGGAGTCCACCGACGCCTCGCTGCGGCTGCTGCCGCACGGCGGCCGCTTCGTGGAGACCGGACGCACCGACCGGCGCGACGCCGGGCGGGTCGCCGCCGACCCCCCGGGCGTGCGGTACCTGGTCGCCGACCTCGCGGACGCCGGTCCGGACCGCCTGCGGGCCGTCCTCGGCGAGCTGGCCGCCCTGTTCGCGGACGGCACGCTGCCCCCGCCGGCCGTCCCCGACTGGGACGTCGAGCGGGCCACCGAGGCGTTCGATCACCTGGGCCGGGCCCGGCACGCGGGCCAGGCGGTGCTCACGCTGCGGTCCTCCACGCGGCCCGACCGTCCCGTCCCCGCCCCGGCCCCCGGGACCGCGCTGGGGGCCCTGGAGCCCGCCGCCCGCCGGGAGTTCCTGCTCGACCTCGTCCGCACCGAGATCGCCGCCGTGCTCGGCCACGCCGACGCCCGGGCGATCGGCACCGACCAGCGCTTCCAGGAGCTCGGGCTCGACTCGCTCACCGCCGTCCAGCTGCGCAACCGGCTCGGCGCGGCGACCGGCCTTCGGCTCACCGCGACCCTGGTGTTCGACCACCCCACCCCCCGGGCCGTCGTCGACCACGTCCTCGCCCTCACCGGCACACGGGACGACGAGGACGCCGACACCCCGCCGAGGCCCGCCGACGACCCCGCCGAACCGCTCGCGATCGTCGCGATGGCCTGCCGCTTCCCCGGCGACGTCCGCTCCCCGGAACAGCTCTGGGAGGTCCTGGACACCGGGGCGGACGTCATCGGCGACTTCCCCACCGACCGCGGCTGGGACTTCGCCGGCCTCTACCACCCCGACCCCGACCGGCCCGGCACCACCTACGCCCGCCAGGGCGGCTTCATCGACACCGTCGCCGACTTCGACGCGGCCTTCTTCGGGATCTCCCCGCGCGAGGCCCTCGCCATGGACCCGCAGCAGCGCCTGCTGCTGGAGACCTCCTGGGAGGCGTTCGAACGCGGCGGCATCGACCCGGTGGCGACGGCCGCCGAAGGGCCGGTCGGCGTCTTCGTCGGCACCAACGGCCAGGACTACCCCCGGGTGCTGGCCACCGGCAAGGACGACCTGGAGGGGTACATCGGGACGGGCAACACCGCCAGCGTGCTGTCCGGCCGGCTGGCGTACGCCTTCGGGTTCGGCGGACCGGCGGTCACCGTCGACACCGCCTGCTCCTCCTCCCTGGTGGCACTGCACTGGGCCGGCCAGGCCCTGCGGCGCGGCGACTGCGACCTGGCGCTGGTGGGCGGCGTCACCCTGATGACCAGTCCGCTGCTGTTCACCGAGTTCAACCGGCAGCGGGTGCTCTCCCCGAGCGGCCGCTGCCGCTCCTTCTCCGCCGACGCGGACGGCACCAGCTGGAGCGAGGGCGTGGCCGTCCTGGTGGTGGAGCGGCTGTCCGACGCCCGGCGCAAGGGCCACCGGGTGCTCGCCGTGGTGCGCGGCTCCGCCATCAACTCCGACGGCGCCAGCAACGGCCTGACCGCGCCCAACGGCCCGGCCCAGGAGCGGGTGATCCGCCGTGCCCTCGCCGACGCCGGGCTGACCCCCGACGACGTGGACGCGGTGGAGGCGCACGGCACCGGCACCAAGCTCGGCGACCCGATCGAGGCCCAGGCGCTGCTCGCCACCTACGGCGCGCGGCGGGCCGCCGACCGGCCGCTGCTGCTGGGCTCGCTGAAGTCCAACCTCGGCCACACCCAGGCCGCTTCGGGCCTCGCGGGCATCATCAAGCTGGTCGAGGCGCTGCGCCACGAGCGGCTGCCGAAGACCCTGCACCTGACCGAGCCGACCCCGCACGTCGACTGGTCGAGCGGGGCGGTGCGGCTGCTCGACGAGGCCCGGGCGTGGCCGCGCACCGGCCGCCCCCGGCGCGGCGGGGTGTCCTCCTTCGGGATCAGCGGCACCAACGCGCACGTCGTCATCGAGGAGCCGCCGGCCGTCGAGCCGCAGACCCCGCCCGCCGCCCCGGACGACCGGGTGGTGCCCTGGACGCTGTCCGCCCGGAGCCCCGAGGCGCTGCGCGGCCAGGCGCTGCAGCTGGCCGAGCACCTGGCGGCCCGCCCGGACGCCCGCCCGCTGGACGTGGCCTGGTCGCTCGCCACCACCCGCGCCGCCCTGCGGCACCGCGCCGTCGTCCTGGCCGAGGACGGTCCGCGGGCGCTGGCCGCGCTCACCGCGCTGCACGAGGGCCGGGACGCCGCCGGGGTGGTGCTCGGGCAGGCCGGGGAGGGGCGCCGGACGGCGTTCCTGTTCTCCGGGCAGGGCAGCCAGGCCGCCGGCATGGGGCGCGAACTTCACCGCGGGTACCCGGTCTTCGCCGACGCCTTCGACGCCGCGTGCGCCGCCCTCGAACCGCACCTGGACGCCCGGGCCGAGCGCCCGCTGCGCGAGCTCGTCCTGGCCGAGCCGGGGGACGCGCGGGCCGAGGAGCTGATCGACCGGACGGAGTACGCCCAGCCCGCGCTGTTCGTCTTCGAGGTGGCGCTGTTCCGGCTGCTGGAGTCCTGGGGCGTCGTCCCGGACCTGCTGGCCGGGCACTCGGTCGGGGAGCTCGCGGCCGCGCACGTGGCGGGCGTCCTCTCGCTCGCCGACGCGGCCGAACTGGTCGCCGCGCGGGGCCGGTTGATGCAGGCGCTGCCGGACGGCGGCGCGATGGCCGCGGTCGAGGCGGCGCCGGCCGAACTCGCCGACCTGCTCGCCGGCCGGGCGGGCGTCGTCGCGGTCGCGGCGGTCAACGGCCCCCGGGCGAGCGTCCTGTCCGGCGAGCGCGCGGCGGTCGCCGAGGTGGTCGACGAGCTGCGCGGACGCGGACGCCGGGTGTCCTGGCTGCGGGTCAGCCACGCCTTCCACTCCCCGCTGATGGACCCGATGCTCGCCGAGTTCGAGCGGGTCGCGCGGAAGCTGACGTACCACGCCCCGCGCGTCGCGCTGGTCTCCGCCCTCACCGGGCGGCCGGTGACCGCCGAGGAACCGGCCGCCGCCGAGCACTGGGTCCGCCACGTGCGGGACGCGGTGCTCTTCCACGACGCCGTGCGCGGCCTGGCCGGGGCGGGCGCCGAACTGTTCGTCGAGGTGGGGCCGCAGGGCGCGCTCAGCTCGATGGCCGCCGACAGCCTGGCCGGGCAGGGCGTCGTCGTCGCGGCGCAGCGCCGCAACCGGCCGCCGGAGGCCGCGCTGCTGCTCGCCGCCGCCGAACTGCACGTCCAGGGCGTCCCGGTGGACTGGCGGGCGGTGTTCGCCGGGCGCGGGGCGCGCGCGGTGGAGCTGCCCACCTACGCCTTCCAGCGCAGCCGCTACTGGCCGCAGCGCGGGTTCACCTCCCGGCGCGGTCCGGGCGGCGGCGGGCACCCGGTGCTCGACGCCCTGGTGCCGCTGGGCGACAGCGACCGCCTGGTGGGCACCGGCCGGCTCTCCCCCGAGACCGCGCCCTGGCTCGCCGAGCACCGGCTGTTCGACGCCACCGTCGTGCCCGGCACCCTGTACGTCGAGCTGGCCGCGCAGGCCGCCGAGGCCGCGGGCCGCACCCGGGTACGGGAGCTGACCCTGCACGCGCCGCTCGTCCTCGGGCCGGAGGAGGAGGCCGAACTCCAGCTGCTGGTCGAGGAGTCCGACCCCTCCGACAGTGCCGGAAGCCGCGCCCTGCGGCTCTACGCGCGCCCGTGGGACACCACCGGCGCGGCGCCGTGGACCCTGCACGCGAGCGGCGTCCTGGCCGACGACGAGCCGGCCCCGGCGGGCCACGACCTGCGCGCCTGGCCGCCCGCCGGAGCCGAGCCCGTCCCCGTGGACGGCCTCTACGAGGCCTTCGCCGCCCAGGGGGTGGCGTACGGCCCGCTGTTCCGGGGCGTGCGCGCCGCCTGGCGCGACGGCGACACCCTGTTCGCCGAGGCGGCGCTGCCGGACGGCGCCGACCCGCAGGCCTTCGCCCTGCACCCCGCGCTGTGGGACGCCGCCCAGCACCCGGCCGCGATGGACGGCCTGGGCTCCGACTCGGGGGCGGCGGTGCCGTTCTCCTGGTCGGGCGTGCGGGTGCACTCCACGGGCTCCAGCCGGCTGCGGGTGCGGATCGCGCCGGCCGGTCCTGGGGCCGTCACCATGGCGATCGCCGACGACCGGGGCGAGCCGGTGGTGGACGTCGAACGGCTGGCCGCCCGGCGGGCGGACGCGCGGGACCTCGACGCCCGGCAGGCCGAGGCGGCGGGGGCGCTGTACCGGATCGACTGGGTGCCGGGCGCTTCCGGGGCGGCGGAGCCGGTCACGCTCCGCTGGCTCGGCGACGGCCCCGCGCCGGCGCCGCTCGCCGAACTCCCCGCCGGCGGGGACGCCGAGGTCGCCCTCGTCCCGGTCACGGTCGACGCGGCCGCCGGCCCGGCCGCCACCCTGGCGGCGGTGGAGCGGGCGCTCGCCGTGGTCCGCTCCTGGCTGGCCGACGGCGGTTCCGCCCGGGGCCGGCTGGCCCTGCTCACCCGCAACGCCGCCGACTGCGCCCCGGCCGGGGCGCCGGCCGCACCGCCGCGGCCCGTCGATCCGGCGCAGTCCGCCGTCTGGGGTCTGGCCCGCGCCGCCCAGGCGGAGTACCCCGGCCGGATCGTGCTGGCGGACCTCGACGGCGAGGACGCCTCCTGGCACGCCCTGCCCGCCGCCCTCGCCGGCGGCGAGCCCCAACTGGCCCTGCGGGACGGCACCTTGCTGCTCCCCCGGCTCGCCAGGACGGACGCCCGCTCCGAGCCCGCCGGGCTGGATCCGCAGGGCACCGTCCTGATCACCGGCGGCACCGGCTCACTCGGCGCCCTCCTCGCCCGCCACCTGGTCACCACCCACGGCGTCCGCCACCTCCTGCTCACCAGCCGCAGCGGCCCCACCGCCCCAGGCGCCGAACAACTCGCCACCGACCTGCGCGCCACCGGCGCCCACGTCACCATCACCGCCTGCGACACCGCCGACCGCCAAGCCCTCACCACCCTCCTCGCCACCATCCCCACCGACCACCCTCTCACCGCCGTCATCCACGCCGCCGGCGTCCTCGACGACGCCACCCTCACCACCCTCACCCCCCAACACCTCCACCACACCCTCCGCCCCAAAGCCGACGGCGCCTGGCACCTCCACGACCTCACCCGGCACCACGACCTCACCGCCTTCGTCCTGTTCTCCTCCGCGTCGGGGGTCCTCGGCTCCGCCGGCCAGGGCGCCTACGCCGCCGCCAACGGCTTCCTGGACGGCCTCGCCCAGCACCGGGCCGCCGCCGGGCTGCCCGCCGTGTCCCTCGCCTGGGGCCTGTGGGACCAGACCGACGACGGCATGGCGGGCGGCCTGACCGAGGCCGAACGCGGCCGCATCGTCCGCTCCGGGTTCGGGGCGATCGCCTCCGCCACCGGCCTGGCGCTGTTCGACGCCGCCCTCGGCCGGCCCGAACCCCTGCTCGTCCCGGCCCGGTTCGACCTGCCGCTGCTCCAGACCCGCGGCGGTGACCCGGCCTTCCCGCCGGTCCTGCGCGGCCTGGTGCGCCCCGCCCGCGCCCGTACCGCCCCCTCCGGCGCCCCCGCCCGGCAGGACGCCGCCTCGCTCGCCGAGCGGCTGCTCCCGCTGGACGACGCCGAGCGCGAGAGCCTGCTGCTCGACCTCGTGCTCACCCAGACCGCGACGGTGCTCGGTCACAGCTCGCCCCGCGCCGTCGCCCCGGACCGGCCGTTCACCGAATCCGGGCTGGACTCGCTCGCCGCCGTGGAGATCCGCGGCCGGCTCGACGCCGCCACCGGCGTGCGCCTGCCCGCCACCGCGGTCTTCGACCACCCGACGCCCGCCGGGCTCGCCGCGCACCTCAGGGACGTCCTCGTCCCCGCCGCACCGAGCCCCGCCGACGCCGCCCTCGCGGACCTCGACCGGCTGCGCGAGTCCGTCCCGGACCTCGCCGGGGACCCGGAGAACGCCGAGCAGGTCCGGCTGCGGCTCAAGGCCCTGCTCACCGCCCTGGAGCAGGCCACCGCCGACCGGGCCGCCACCGAACCCGGCGGGGACCCGGACGGCGACGGGGACGACCTCGACGCCGCCGGCATCGACGAACTGCTCGCCATCATCGACGACGAACTGGGGGACGCCTGATGACGGGCACCGACGAGAAGGTCCTGGACTCGCTCAAGCGGCTCACCGCCGAGCTGCGGCAGACCCGCAGGCGGCTGCGCGAGAACGAGGAGGCGGCCCACGAGCCGATCGCGATCGTCGGCATGGCCTGCCGCTACCCGGGCGGCGTCCGCACGCCCGAGGAGCTCTGGCAGCTCGTCGCCGGGGGCCGGGACGCCGTCTCCGCCTTCCCCACCGACCGCGACTGGGACCTCGACGCCCTGCGCGGACCGGACGACGCGGCCGGCACCAGCACCGCGCACGCGGGCGGATTCCTCTACGACGTCGCCGACTTCGACCCCGCGCCGTTCGGCATCAGCCCGCGCGAGGCGACCGCGATGGACCCCCAGCAACGGCTGCTGCTGGAGACCTCCTGGGAGGCCTTCGAGCACGCCGGCATCGACCCGGCCACCCTGCGCGGCAGCCGCACCGGCGTCTACGCCGGGATCATGTACCACGACTACGCGGCCCGGCTCCGCGAGCTGCCCGAGGACGTCATGGGCTACCTCGGCACCGGCACCTCGGGCAGCATCGCCTCCGGCCGGATCGCGTACACCTTCGGCCTGGAGGGCCCGGCCGTCACCATCGACACCGCCTGCTCCTCCTCCCTGGTCGCTCTCCACCTGGCCACCCAGGCCCTGCGCGGCGGCGAGTGCACGCTCGCGCTGGCCGGCGGCGCCACCGTGATGGCCTCGCCACTGCCGTTCGTCGACTTCAGCCGCCAGGAGGGCCTGTCCTCGGACGGCCGCTGCAAGTCCTTCGCCGCCGCGGCCGACGGCACCGGCTGGGCCGAGGGCGTCGGCATGCTCCTGCTGGAGAAGCTCTCCGACGCCCGCCGCAACGGGCACCCCGTGCTCGCCGTGGTGCGCGGCACCGCCGTCAACCAGGACGGCGCCAGCAACGGCCTCACCGCCCCCAACGGCCCGTCCCAGCAGCGCGTGATCCGCCAGGCGCTCGCCGACGCCGGCCTCGCCCCCTCCGACGTCGACGCGGTCGAGGCGCACGGCACCGGCACCCGGCTCGGCGACCCGATCGAGGCCCAGGCCCTGCTCGCCGTCTACGGCCAGGGCCGCCCCGCCGACCGCCCGCTGCGGCTCGGCTCGCTCAAGTCCAACCTCGGCCACACCCAGGCCGCGGCCGGCGTCGGCGGGATCATGAAGATGGTCCTCGCCCTGCACCACGGCGAACTCCCCCGCACCCTGCACGTCGACGAACCCACCCCGCACGTCGACTGGTCCGCGGGCGCCGTGGAACTGCTCACCGAGCCGCAGCCGTGGCCCCGCCGGGACACCCCGCGCCGCGCCGGGGTCTCCTCCTTCGGGTTCAGCGGCACCAACGCGCACGCCGTCATCGAGGAGCCGCCCGCGCCCGCCGCCGACCTCCCCGCCGCCGGCCTCCCCGCGGACGGTCGGCCCGCCGCCGACGGCACCGCCACCGACGGCACCGCCACCGGGGTGAGCGCCGCGCCCGCCGCGCTGTGGACGCTGAGCGCCGCCACCGAACCCGCGCTGCGCGCCCAGGCCGGCCGACTCGCCGCCCACCTGCGCCGCGGTCCCGCACCGGACCCGGCCGACGTCGGCCACGCCCTGCTCACCACCCGCACCGCGCTGGAGCACCGCGCCGTCCTGGTCGGCCGCGAGCGGGAATCCCTGCTGCCCGAGCTGGACGCCTTCGCCGCCGGGCGTCCCACCGCCGGTGTGCTGCACGAGCGCGCCGGCACCGGCGGCCTGGCCGTCATGTTCACCGGAGGGGGAAGCCAACGCCCCGGCATGGGGCGGGAGTTGCACGCCGCCTTCCCGGCCTTCGCGGAGGCCTTCGACGCCGTCTGCGCCGAGCTGGACCGGCACCTGCCGTCCCCCCTGCGCCCCGCCGTCTTCGGCTCTTCGACCGGCGGCCCCTCGACTGACGGCACCCCGCCGCTCACCGGCCAGGCGTACGCCCAACCCGCGCTGTTCGCCGTCGAGGTGGCGCTGTTCCGGCTGTTCGCCTCCTGGGGCGTACGGCCTGACCACGTCCTCGGCCACTCGGGCGGCGAACTCGCGGCCGCCCACGTCGCGGGCGTCCTCGACCTGCCGGACGCGGCCGCCCTGGTCGCCGCCCGCGGCCGGCTCACCCAGGCGCTGGCCCCGGGCGGGGCGATGGTCGCGGTCGCCGCCGCCGAGGCGGAGGTCCGCCCGCTGCTGACCGCCGGCGCCGAGATCGCCGCGATCAACAGCCCGGACGCGGTGGTCCTCTCCGGCGACGAACAGCCCGTCCTCGCGCTCGCCGCGCACTTCGCCGCCCTCGGCCGCAAGACCCGCCGACTGAACGTCAGTTACGCCTCCCACTCGGCCCGGGTGGACCCGATGCTGGCCGAGTTCCGGCAGATCGCCGCCGGACTGGAGCTGCGTCCGCCCCGGATCGGCTTCGTCTCCACCGTCACGGGCGAACCCGCCGGGGACGAACTGCGGACCGCCGAGTACTGGGTGCGCAACGCGCGCCAGGCCGTCCGCTTCGCCGACGCCGTCCGGTACCTGGAGGCCCAGGGCACCCGTACCTTCCTGGAACTCGGCCCGGAGGCCGCCCTCACGCCCATGGCCGAGGCCTGCTTCACCGAGGCCGGCTCCGCCGCCGTCGCCGCCCAGCGCGCGGACCGCGACCAGGCCGCCGAGGCCGCCACCGCCCTCGGCCGCCTGCACGCGCGCGGCACCGCCATCGACCGGGCGGCCTACCACGGGAGCAGCGGCCACGGGAGCAGCGGCGGCCGCCGGGTCGAGCTGCCGACCTACGCCTTCCAGCGGCAGCGGCACTGGCTGGAGGCCCCGGCCGGGAGCCGGCTCGACGTCACCCCGGCCGGGCTCGGCTTCCCCGACCACCCGCTGCTCGGCGCCAGCATCGTCGTCGCCGACTCCGAGGAGTTCCTGTTCACCGGACGGCTGGACCTGCGGACCCAGCCGTGGCTGGCCGACCACCGCGTCGGTGACGCCGTGCTGCTGCCCGGCACCGCCTTCGTCGAACTCGCCCTGCGGGCCGGCGAACAGGCGGACTGCGACCGCCTCGACGAACTCACCCTCACCGCACCGCTGGTCGTCCCGGCGCGGGGCGCGGTGACCCTGCAGATCCGCCTCGGCGCACCCGACGGCGCCGGCCGCCGCGCGGTCGAGGTGTACGCCCGCGAGGAGGACGCCCCGCCCGGGCGGCCCTGGACCAGGCACGCCTCCGGGTGGCTGTCGGCCGGTTCCCCGTCCACCCTGCCCCCGCTCACCGCCTGGCCCCCGGCCGGCGCCGAAGCCCTCGACCCCGACGGCCTGTATGAGCGCCTCGCCGCCGAGGGCCTGCACTACGGCCCGGCCTTCCAGGGGCTGCGGGCCGCCTGGCGGGGCGAGGGGGAACTGTTCGCCGAGGTCGCCCTGGACGCCGAACAGGACGGCGCGGCCGGTGCGTTCGGGCTGCACCCCGCCCTCCTGGACGCCGCGCTGCACGCCCTGGGCCTCGGCGCGCTCCCCGGCGCCCCCGAGAGCGCGAGCCTGCCCTTCGACTGGCACGGCGTCGCCCTGCACGGCGTCGGCGCCACCGCCCTGCGGGTCCGACTCGCCCCCGCCGGGCCGGGCGCGGTCGCCCTGGAGGCCACCGACACCTCCGGCCGCCCCGTCCTCACCGTGGAGTCGCTGCTGTTGCGGCCCGCCGGCCGGCTCGCCACCACCGGCAGCACCGCCCACGAGCCGCTGCTCCACCTGGTCTGGACCGATCCGCGGGCACCGCACGCCCTCGCGGCGCCGGGCCGCACCGGACTGCTCACCGACGCCCTCGGCTCCACCGCGCCGCCGCCCGACACCCTGGTGCTCCCGCTCCTCGACGCCCCGACCGCGCCGCGCCCCGACCGCGCGGCCGCCGAGTCCACCGACCGGACCCTCGGCCTCGTCCAGGCCTGGCTCGCCGACGACCGGTTCGCCGACACCCGCCTCGCCGTCGTCACCAGCGGCGCCGTGGCCGTCGGTCCCGACGAGGACGTCCGCGACCTGCCGCGCGCCGCCGACCGGGGCCTGCTGCGCTCCGCCCAGTCGGAGCACCCGGGCCGGATCGTCCTCGTGGACACCGACGCACCGGACGACTGGCCCGCGGACCTCCCCCGGGCGCTCGGACCGGAGGAGCCGAGCGTCGCCCTGCGCCGGGGCCGCCTGCTGATCCCCCGGTTGGCCCCCGCCGCCGCCGCCGACCGGCCCGCCCCCGGGCTGGATCCGGAAGGCACCGTCCTGATCACCGGCGGCACCGGCTCACTCGGCGCCCTCCTCGCCCGCCACCTGGTCACCACCCACGGCGTCCGCCACCTCCTGCTCACCAGCCGCAGCGGCCCCACCGCCCCAGGCGCCGAACAACTCGCCACCGACCTGCGCGCCACCGGCGCCCACGTCACCATCACCGCCTGCGACACCGCCGACCGCCAAGCCCTCACCACCCTCCTGAACACCATCCCCACCGACCACCCCCTCACCGCCGTCATCCACGCCGCCGGCGTCCTCGACGACGCCACCCTCACCACCCTCACCCCCCAACAGCTCGACACGGTCCTCCGGCCCAAGGCCGACGGCGCCTGGCACCTCCACGACCTCACCCGACACCACGACCTCACCGCCTTCGTCCTGTTCTCCTCCGCCGCCGGCCTCCTCGGCGCCCCCGGACAGGCCAACTACGCCGCCGCCAACGGCTTCCTGGACGCCCTCGCCCAGCACCGGGCCGCCACCGGGCTGCCCGCCCTGTCCCTCGCCTGGGGCCTGTGGGAGGGCGACTCCGGCATGGCCACGGGCGTCGACGACGCCTCCCGCCGCCGGCTCGCCGCCCTCGGCATGCGGCCGATCCCCACCGCCGAGGGCCTGGCCCTGTTCGACGCCGCCCTCGCCGGCACCGAGCCGCTGGCCGCACCGCTCCACCTGGACCCGCAAGGCCTCGACGCCGACACGGCGCCGGCCCTGCTGCGCGCCCTGGCCCGGCCCCGGCGCCGGCGCCGGGCGGCCGCCACGGCGCGCCCCGTCCGCACCGGCCTCGCCCAGCGGCTCGCCGCCCTGCCCGCGGCCGAGCGGCTGCGCGAACTGACCGAGCTGGTCCGCGCCGAGACCGCCGCCGTCCTCGGCTACCGGAACCCGCAGGACGTCCCCGGCGACCGCGCGTTCTCCGAGCTCGGCTTCGACTCGCTCGCCGCCGTCGACCTGCGCAACCGCCTGGGCGCCGCCACCGACCTCCGGCTGCCGGCCACCACCGTGTTCGACCACCCCACCCCCGGCGCCCTCGCCGTACGGCTGCGGGACCTGCTCCTCGGCGCCGCCGACCGGGCCGCCCCCGAGCCCGCCGCGAACGCCGCCCGCCACGACGACGAGCAGATCGCGATCGTCGGCATGGCCTGCCGCTACCCCGGCGGGGTGGCCTCCCCCGAGGAACTGTGGGAACTCGTCCTGGCCGGCCGGGACGCCACCGGTGACATGCCCCGCGACCGCGGCTGGGACATCGACGGGCTCTACCACCCCGAGCCCGGCCGACGCGGCTCCTTCTACACCCGCCGCGGAGGCTTCCTGGCCGACGCCGCCGGGTTCGACGCCGGGTTCTTCGGCATCAGCCCGCGCGAGGCCCTCGCCATGGACCCGCAGCAGCGGCTGCTGCTGGAGGTCTCCTGGGAGGTGTTCGAGCGCGCCGGCCTGGACCCGCTGGCGATGCGCGGCAGCGACACCGGGGTCTTCACCGGCGTGATGTACCACGACTACGGCTCCTGGGCGCGGCGCACCCCCGAGGACGTCGAGGGCTACCTCGGCGCCGGGACGGCCGGCAGCGTCGCCTCCGGCCGGGTCGCCTACACGCTGGGCCTCGAAGGCCCCGCGGTGACCGTGGACACCGCCTGCTCCTCCTCCCTGGTCGCCCTGCACCTGGCCGCCCAGGCGCTGCGGGCCGGCGAGTGCTCGCTCGCGCTGGCCGGCGGCGCCACCGTGATGGCGACTCCCGGCCCGTTCGTCGAGTTCAGCCGCCAGCGCGGGCTCGCCCCGGACGGGCGGTGCAAGTCCTTCGCCGCCGGCGCCGACGGCACCGGCTGGGCCGAGGGCGTCGCCGTGCTGCTGGTCGAGCGGCTCTCCGACGCCCGCCGCAACGGCCACCCCGTGCTCGCCGTGGTGCGCGGCACCGCCGTCAACCAGGACGGCGCCAGCAACGGCCTCACCGCCCCCAGCGGCCCCGCCCAGCAGCGGGTGATCCGCCGGGCCCTCGCCGTCGCCGGACTGACGGCGGGCCAGGTCGACGCGGTCGAGGCGCACGGCACCGGCACCGTCCTGGGCGACCCGATCGAGGCCCAGGCGCTGCTCGACACCTACGGCCGCGAGCACACCGAGGAGCGGCCGCTGTGGCTCGGCTCGCTCAAGTCCAACCTCGGCCACACCCAGGCCGCGGCCGGGGTCGGCGGCGTGATCAAGATGGTCCAGGCGATGCGGCACGGCGTCCTGCCCCGCACCCTGCACGTCGACGAACCCACCCCGCACGTCGACTGGTCCGCCGGCGGGATGCGGCTGCTGACCGAGCCGACCGCCTGGCCCGCCACCGGAGAGCCCCGCCGGGCCGGGGTCTCCTCCTTCGGCATCAGCGGCACCAACGCCCACGCCGTGCTGGAGCAGGCCCCGGACGACGCCCAGGACGACGCCCCGGCCGCGCCGGCCGTGACCCCCGTGTCCGCGCCGTGGCTGCTGTCCGGCCGCACCCCGCGAGCCCTGCGCGGCCAGGCCGGGCGCCTGCTGGAGCACCTCCGTACGCACCCCGACACCCCCGACGCCGGCCTCGCCCTCAGCCTGGCCACCACCCGGGCCGCCCTGCCGCACCGCGCGGCCGTCCTCGGCGCCGACCGGGACACCCGCCTGGCGGCCCTGGCGCGGCTCGCCGACGACGGCACCGCGCCCGGCACCCCCACCGGGCGCGCCGACGGCGGCCGGGTGGCCTTCCTGTTCAGCGGCCAGGGCAGCCAGCGCCCCGCCATGGGCCGTGAACTCGCCGCCGCCGACGCCGAGTTCGCCGACCTCCTGGACGAGGTCTGCGCGGTCTTCGACCCGCTGCTCGACCGGCCGCTGCGCGAGGTCCTCGCCGCCGAGCCCGGCAGCGCGGCCGCCGACCTCCTGGACCGGACGCAGTACACCCAGCCCGCCCTGTTCGCCGTCCAGGTGGCCCTGCTGCGCCGCCTCGCCGCCTGGGGCGTACGGCCGGACGTGCTGGCCGGCCACTCCATCGGCGAACTCGCGGCCGCCCACGCGGCGGGTGTCCTCGACCTGCCCGACGCGGCCGCCCTGGTCGCCGCCCGCGGCCGGCTGATGCAGGCACTGCCGGACGGCGGCGCGATGGCCGCGGTCGACGCCCCGGAGGAGGAGGTCCTGCCGCTGCTCACCGACCGGATCGCCCTCGCCGCCGTCAACGGCCCGTCCTCGGTGGTGCTGTCCGGCGACGCCGACGCCTTGGAGGAACTGCTCGCCCGGCTGGCCGCCGCCGGCCACCGCACCCGGCGGCTGCGGGTGAGCCACGCCTTCCACTCCCCGCGGATGGACGGCATGCTCGACGAGTTCCGGCGGGTCGCCGAGGGCCTCACCTTCCGGGAGCCCGCGCTGCCCGTCGTCTCCACCGTGACCGGCCGGAGCGCCACCGCCGCCGAGCTGTGCTCGCCCGAGTACTGGGTGCGCCAACTCCGGCAGCCGGTCCGGTTCCGGGACGCCGTCCACCGTCTGGAGACCGACGGTGTGACCACCTTCGTCGAGCTCGGCCCCGGCGCCACGCTCACCGCCCTGGTCCGGGACTGCCTGAGCGACCGGGCGCGCGCCTCCGTCCCGCTGCTGCGCCCCGGCACGCCGGAGCCGCGGGCGCTCACCACGGCCGTCGCCGAACTGCACGTACGGGGCGTCGCCGTCGACTGGGCGGCCGTCCACGCCGGTTCGGGCGCCCGCCCGGTGCCGCTGCCGACGTACGCCTTCCAGCGCCTCCGGTACTGGCTGCCGGCCGGCCCGGCGCAGGGCGACGACCGGCACCATCCGCTGCTCTCCGCCGCCATCGCCGCCCCCGGCCTCGACGGCACGGTGTTCACCGGCACGCTGGACGCCCACGACCTGCCGTGGCTGGCCGAGCACCGGATCGGCGGCACGGCGGTCCTGCCCGGCGCCGCCTTCGTCGAGCTGGCCCTGCACGCGGGCGGCGAACTCGGCTGCCCCGCCGTCGAGGAGCTGGTGGTCCAGGCGCCGCTTCCGGTGCCGGACCGCGCCGCGGTGCCGCTGCGGCTGTCCGTCCGGCCGCCGGACGAGACCGGCCGACGCGCCTTCGGCCTCTTCGCCCGCACCGCCGCCGACGACGCCGGCGACGCCGGCGACGGGGCCGCCGAGGACCGGTGGACCCGGCACGCCACCGGCACCCTGGCCCCCGCCGGCCCGCCGGCCCCGGCCGACCGGGACGCGCCCTGGCCGCCCGCCGGCGCGGAGCCCGTCGACCCCGCCGACCTCGCCGACCTGTACCGGCGCCCCGCCGAGGCCGGCCTGTCGTACGGTCCGGGCTTCCAGGGCCTGCGCACCGCCTGGCGCCGCGGCGAGGAGCTCTACGCCGAGGTCGCGCTGCCCGACGACGCCTCCGGCCCGTACGCCCTCCACCCGGCCCTGCACGACGCGGCCCTGCACGCCCTCGGCCTGCCCCGGGACGGCGCGGCCGCACCGGCCGTCCTGCCCTTCTCCTGGCGCGGCGTCCGGCTGCACCGCACCGGCGCACGGGCGCTGCGGGTCCGGCTGACCCCGGACGGCGACACGGTGGCCGTGGAGCTGAGCGACCCGACCGGCGCCCCGGTCGCCTCGGTCGAGGCCCTGACCCTCCGTCCGGTCTCCGTCCCGCGCGCCGTCCCCGACAGCGCCCTGCGGCGCCTCGTCTGGGAGCCGCTCACCGCCGTCCCCGGCGCCCCGGCGCCGGACACCTGGACGGTCCTCGGCTCGGCCGACACCCCGCCCGGGGCCTACCGGCGCGCCCACGACCTGGACTCCGTTCCCGACGACGCCGAGGGCGTCGTGCTGGTCCCGTTCCTCGACGCGCACCGGCCCGACGACCCGGCCCCGGTCTCCCGGGCGCTGGACCTGGTCCGGGCCTGGCTGTCCGGCTCCCGGTGGAAGAACTCCCGGCTGGTCGTGCTCACCCGACGCGCCGTCGCCGCCTCGCCCGCCGAGGACGTCCCCGACCTCGCCCACGCCCCGCTCTGGGGCCTGCTGCGCTCGGCCGCCTCCGAACACCCGGGCCGCTTCGCCCTGGTGGACGTGGACGGCACCGAGGCGTCCTGGCAGGCACTGCCGACGGCCGTCGCGGCCGAGGCCGCCCAGGTGGCGATCCGGGACGGCGCACCACGCACCCCCCGGCTCACTCCCCTCGACCCGCCCGCCGCCGTCGACGGCCCCGCCGACGCCGGCACCCCGGGGTTCGCCCCCGACGGCACCGTGCTGATCACCGGCGCGGCCGGCGCCCTCGGCGGACTGGTCGCCCGGCACCTGGCCTCCACCCACGGCGTACGGCACCTGCTGCTCCTCGGCCGCCGCGCGGACGACGCCCGGCTGGCCGCCCTCACCGCGGAGCTGGAGCGGACCGGCGCCACCGTCACCGCCGCCGGCTGCGACGTCGGCGACCGCGCCGACCTGGCGCGCGCACTCGCCGCCGTCCCGGCCGGGCACCCGCTCACCGCGGTCGTCCACTGCGCGGGCGTCCTGGACGACGGCGTGGTCGCCTCCCTCACCCCGGACCGGCTCGTCCGCACCCTGCACGCCAAGGCCCGGTCTGCCTGGCACCTGCACGACCTGACGCTGCGCGACGACCTCGCCGCCTTCGTCCTGTTCTCCTCCGCCGCCGGCGTGCTCGGCGCCCCCGGACAGGCCAACTACGCCGCCGCCAACACCTTCCTGGACGCCCTCGCCCACCACCGGCGCCACCTCGGGCTGCCCGCCCACTCCCTCGCCTGGGGCCCCTGGGACCAGGACGGCGGCGGCATGGCGGGCGCCGGGGAGCTGGAGCGCCTCAGCCGGGGCGGCGTCGAGGCCTTCACCCCCGCGCAGGGCCTCGCCCTGTTCGACACCGCCCTCACCGGCGCGAGCGCGGACCCGCTCCTCGTCCCGCTGCGCACCGACCCCGCGCACCACCGCCCCGACACCGGCCCCGGACGCCCGCGGCAGCCCCGCGGCGTCCCGGCCCCGGCGACGGCGGCGGACCTGCCGGCCGTGGTGCGCACCGAGGTCGCGACCGTCCTGGGCTTCCCGTCCCCCGAGGTCGTCGACGAGCACAGCACGCTGCCCGAACTCGGCCTCGACTCGCTCACCGCCGTCGAACTGCGCAACCGCCTCGACGCGGCCACCGGGCTGCGCCTGGCCGCCACCGTGGCCTTCGACCATCCCACCCTCCCGGCCCTGGTCGAGCACCTGCGCAGCCGACTGGCCACCCGTACCGCCGACGCCCCCGCCGAGGCCCCCGCCCCGGCTGCCACCGACGCCACCGCGGCCCTCGCGGCCCTCTTCCACCAGGCCCGCGGCGCCGGCCGCACCCTGGAGGGGATCGGCCTCCTGCGCACGGCCTCCCGCTTCCTGCCCTCCTTCCGCACCCCCGCCGAGTTGCCCGCCCCGCCCCGGCCCGTCCGGCTGGCGGCCGGCCCGGCCGAGCCCGTGCTGGTCTGCCTGCCCGCCGTCGTCGCCCACTCGGGGCCGCACCAGTTCGCCCGGTTCGCCGGGGCCCTGCGCGGCCTGCGCGAGGTGGTGGCGCTGCCGCAGCCCGGATTCCTGCCCGGCGAACCGCTGCCGGCGGACCTCGACGCGGTCGTCGCCGCCCAGGCCGAGGCCGTCCTGCGGTACGCCGACGGCGCCCCGCTCGCGCTGCTCGGCTACTCCTCCGGCGGCTGGGTCGCCCACGCGGTGGCGGCCAGGCTCGAAGCGTCCGGCCATGGGCCGCGGGCCCTCGTCCTGCTCGACACCTATCTGCAGGGCGACACCGACGACGCCCTCGCGACCGCCTTCACCGACGGCCTGTTCGCCCGCCGCGGGGAGGCCGACGCGACCGCCGACCCGCACTCCCTCACCGCCATGGGCGCCTACTTCCGGGTGTTCGAGAACTGGACCCCCGGCGACGTCGCCGCCCCCACCCTCTTCCTGCGCGCCACCGACGCCCTGCCCGGCACCACGCCCCCGGCGACGTCCTGGGCCGGCGCCGCCACCGTGCGGGAGACCCCCGGCGACCACTTCTCGCTCCTCGAGGAGCAGGCCGCCCCCACCGCCCGTGCCGTACACAGCTGGCTCACCCGCCCGCTGACCGACGAACAGGAGCCGACCCCATGACCGACGTGACCCCCGAGCTGGTCGAGAAGGCCTACCTCGCGCTGATCTCCTGCGACCGCGCCGAGGCCGCCCAGTACTGGTCGGAGGACGTCCGCTTCTCCGTCCCCGGCCGCCACCTCCAGGCCGGCTGGCACGTCGGCCTGGACGCCCTCCTCTCCTTCCGCCGCGCCCTCACCGCGGCCGCCGGCGGCAACTTCGAGGTGGAGCTGGTCACTTCGATGATCAGCGGCAACGAGAACATGGACGTCGTCCAGGTCCACGCCGTCCGCCCCGGGGCCCCGGAGGGCAGCACCTCGCCCTACGACGTCCTCGACGCCCGCGGCGTCCAGGTCTTCCGCTGGGAGGACGGCCTGATCGTCGAGGGCCACGCCGGCTTCTTCGGCGACGGCGCCACCAACTACGACCAGTGGTGGTCCCCCCTCGACGGCACCGGCGAGCGCCGGTACGTCTGACCCGCCCTTCCGGCGTCCCACCGGCGACGGGCCCGGCCGCGACTCCCCCACGAGTGCGACCGGGCCCCGGCCGGCCATCGGGCCCGGGCGCGACTCCCCCCACGGAGCAGCGGCCGGGCCCTCGTTCCGCTCAACCAGCGACACGCAGCGTACATGCCATCTCTACCCAACGCTACATCGCCGGCAGCCTTCCTCCCGAGCCGACGGTCCTCGCCGCCGGTCGCCGAAGCCTTGGCGCCCACCCCGAGCGGCACCGACAGCCGAGACCCCGTCCCAAGGAATGAGATGGGCGGAGTTTCATCCCCGCGGCGCCGAATTCTTCACCGAAGCACCACGACGGCCCCATGAACGGTGACTCGGCGTGCACGGCCCCCGAGGGAACGACGCCGCATCCGCGAATGCCGAACCCCCCGGGAGCTCCCGAACGGGCACCACCGCCACCGCCACCGTCCGCGTTTCGCACCGATATCCGCGACTCGAGCCCCCGGCACTCACGGTGAGGCAAATGGAGTCACTTCTTCCCGTTTCTCGGCGGAACGCCACACATTTCCGCCGGTGGCGCTATCGGCGCACCGGTCGACGGATTGTGGCAACGGTCACGTTTCGTCATCTCGCCCGCGTCAGAGAGCCGTAAGGAGCGCGCTGGACGACGCGCCCGAGCTCACCCGGAAATCACCAGGTCAGCGCGCCGGGACAGCGCAGCGGGCGTCGCCCCGGCATTCGGCCGGCACCCACCGGTCGACCCGTTATCGAGCGGCCGAGATCGTTGATGCGTGTGCAATGGACGCCCTGTAGCGTGGCCCCGAATGAGGCGTCCACGAAGCGGAATACAGCCGGGGACAGCCCGCACCCGCACCCGCGCCGCCCGGCGGCAGATCGATGCCGGCGACCGGATGAACAGCAAGGGGGAAAAGATGATCGATCACGACCTCAGGAACATGCCCCGGCCGAGACACCTCGCCGCGGCTCGGGCGGCCACCGCGACCGGGACGAGGGCCGGGGTCCTGCGGGAGGGCCGCGACGTCTACGTACCGGGACGCTTCGACTCCGTCGAGAACGAACACATATCACCTCCCGAGCGGGGCCTCTCCTTACGCACCGTCGAACTGGCCAACCTGGGGATCAGGCGCGCCCTCGTCCACCAGCAGGTCGAGGCGGCCCTCGCGGCGGAGGAGGACCGCGGCGACCCGTACGGCATGTGGCGGGCGATCATGACGCTCCTCCACACCGGCGACATCGTCACCGCGCACGCCGAGTGCCGTCGACTGGCCGACGACGCCCGCTGGTCCGGCTCACCGCGGCACCAGGAGGTGCTGACACTGCTGCGCGCGCGGATCAGCCTGCTCGAGGGGCACGGTGTCGAGGCGTCCGGCCTGCTCACCGCACAGCTGACCCGCGGGCTCTCGCCGCACCTCGGCGGGCTCGCCGTCGCCTGGCTCATCGAGGCGCACGTCCTGTCCGGCGAACTGGGCCACGCGCACCAGGTGCTGCGGGCGCACGGCCTGGCCGGACCGCTCGACACCAGCCGCCCGGACCTCGTCCACACCCTGGCCGCGCGCGGCGCGCTGCAGCAGGCGGCCGGCCAGTCCCAGCACAGCCTGAAGGACTTCATGGCGTGCGGACGGCTGCTCGCCGAGCACCAGGTCGCCAACCCCGCCGTCATTCCCTGGCGTTCACGGGCCTCGTCGGCCGCGCTCGCGACCCAGCAGGGCGACCTCGCGCTCGCGCTGGCCGAGGAGGAACTGGCCGTGGCCCGCACCTGGGGCTCGCCGCGCTGTATCGGCCTGGCGCTGCACGCCGTCGCCGTCGCCCGTCGGGACGACACCTCGGTGGCGCTCCTGGAAGAGGCCGTGGTGCTGCTCCATCTCGCTTACGCCTGGGGCGAGTTGATCCAGGTCCTGGACGACCTCGGGACCCTGCAGATCGACCGCGAGAACCAGTCCGCGGGCCGCCGACACCTGGAGGCCGCCCTCATGGTGGCCCGGGAGAGCGGCAACCGGCGCCGGCAACACAGCCTGCGGTCCGCCCTGGAGCGCCTGGACGCCCCCAGCCTCACCAGCCAGGAGCTGCACATCGGCCAGCTGGCGAGCGCCGGTTACAGCAACCGGCAGATCGCCGAGACCCTCTTCCTGGCGATCCGCACCGTCGAGTTCCACCTGTCGAGCGTCTACCGCAAACTCGCCATTTCCGGCCGGAGCGAGCTGCACTCCGCACTCCACACCCAGCGGCTCTCCTCCTTCCGGGCCGACCACTTTTCCTCCGCCGTGTAACCCTTCCGTTCACGCGCCGCTCACCCGTGGTCCGGGTGGGCGGCGCTTCGCGTTTCCCGGCTCTTCACGCCGACCACGGTCCGCTTCGCGGAACCCGACGCCGTGCCCACCGCCCCCGGTGCGACGCCGCCGCCGGCACCGTCACGGCCGCGCCCGCCGACCCGTGTGGACCCACCCACCGACCCGCGTGCACCCACCGACGCGCCGGAAGAGCCGCATCTCAGGGGTTCCTACAAAGGGCCCTACGGGCGACCCGCAAGGGACCCTGCGGGTCGCCCGTAGGCTTGCCCGTGGAGCCTTGTAGCGCGGCAGCCGATCATGCGAATGTCGAGTGGTCGGACATTCAACCCGCGAGTTGGAACAGGCGGGTCGAGAATCCCTCCCCGCCGCCGAGGAAGTAGGCGCTTCATGCTTCAGCAGAACACCACCAAGCGCATCGGATACTGGCTTCTGCATTTGCACCGGCTCTTCGACGAGGCCACCGCGAAGGCCCTCGCCGGAGAGAATCTGAACCGGCGACAGTGGCAGGTCCTGCACGCCATCAGTATCGGCGTGCGGACCGTCGCGGACATCGACGCGGCATTCTCCCCGTTCCTGGCCGTGGACCGTTCCGACTCCTACCGGTCGGTGGTCGACGGATTCGTGGACCGCGGCTGGGTGCTCCGCCAGGGCGACACGGTGACGCTCACCGAATCCGGCGTCGCGGCGCACCAGCGGGCCGAGGTCCTGGTGAACGACCACGCGGCCCGCTCGCTCAACGGAATCTCCGAAGCCGAATTCCTCGCCGCCAATGACGTACTGGCCCGCATAGCAGCCAACATCGAGAACAAGTAGGGATTTTCCGACACCCACCCCCCGGGATCGGCTCCCCGGACGCTCTGGAGATTCACATGGACGCTTCAGTCATTGTCGTCGGCGCCGGGCCGGCCGGGCTCATGCTGGCCGGAGAACTGCGTCTGGCGGGCGTCGACACGATCGTGCTCGACCGACTGCCGGAACGGACCGGCGAGTCGCGCGGGATCGGCTTCACCATCCGCACGATGGAGGTGTTCGACCAGCGCGGCCTGCTGCCCCGGTTCGGCGGGATCCAGACGAGCGAGGAGGGGCACTTCGGCGGCCTCCCGCTCGACCTGGCGGCCCTGAACGCCGCCCACGCGTCGGCGCGCGCCGTCCCCCAGTCCGCCACCGAGGCCGTACTGGAGTCCTGGGCACGGGAGTTGGGCGCCGACATCCGGCGCGGCACGGAGGTCACCGGCCTCGCCGAGGACGGCGAGGGCGTGACCGTGATCCTCCGGGACTCGGCCCGGGCGCTGCGGGCCCGCTACGTGGTGGGCTGCGACGGCGGTCGCAGCACCGTCCGCAAGCTCGCCGGATTCGACTTCCCCGGCACGCCCGCGACCACCGAACTGTTCCTCGCCGACCTCAAGGGCGTGGACCTGGAGCCCCGGATGACCGGGCAGCCCACCGACGGCGGCCTGGTGATGGTGGCCAAACTGCCCGGCGGCATCCACCGGATCATCGTCGGAGAGCGCGGCACTCCTCCGCAACGCCGTTCGGGGCCGCCGGAGTTCGGCGAGGTCGCCGACGTGTGGAAGCGGCTCACGGGCATCGACCTCACCGGTGCCGAGCCGGTCTGGGTGAGCTCGTTCAGCGACGCCGCCCGGCAGGCCACCGAGTACCGGCGCGGCCGGGTGCTGCTCGCCGGGGACGCCGCGCACGTCCACCTCCCCGCGGGCGGCCAGGGCATGAACACCTCCGTCCAGGACTCGGTCAACCTGGGCTGGAAGCTCGCCGCGGTGGTGCGGGGCACGGCGCACGAGGCGCTGCTCGACAGCTACCACGAGGAGCGGCACGAGGTCGGCCGCCGGCTGCTGGCCAACACCCGGGCGCAGAGCCTGCTGATCCTCGGCGGCGAGGAGGTCTCCCCCGTACGGGAGATGCTCGGCGAACTCCTCGTCCACCCCGAGGTGGTCCGCCATCTCGCGGCGCGGGTCAGCGGCCTCGACATCCGCTACGACGTCGGCAGCGGGCCAAGTCCGCTGCTCGGCGCGCGTCTGCCGCACCTCGACCTCGCCCGGGAGCGGGGGCGCACCTCGAGCACCGCGCTCCTGCGCACCGGGCGCGGCCTGCTGCTCGACCTCGACGACAACGCGACGCTGCGCGGGCGGGCCGACGCCTGGCGGGACCGGATCGACATCGTGACGGCGACCCCCGTCGGCGTACCCGACGGCAGCGACCTGAAGGGCACTTCGGCGGTGCTCGTGCGCCCGGACGGACACGTCGCCTGGGCCGCTCCCGGCAGCCACCACGACCTACCGATGGCCCTGGACCGCTGGTTCGGGCCCGCTCGACAAGCAAGGGAGTAGGGAAAACCATGCACAGCACTCTGATCGTGGCCAGGATGGCCCCCTCCTCGGCCCAGGACGTCGCCCAGCTCTTCGGCGCCTTCGACCGCACCGACATGCCCGGCCGGATGGGCACCCGCCGCCGTCAGCTCTTCTCCTACCGGGGCCTGTACTTCCACCTCCAGGACTTCGACGACGACAACGGCGCGAGCCGCATCGAGGAGGCCAAGACCGATCCGCTGTTCACCACGATCAGCGAGGACCTCAAGCCGTACATCGAGGCGTACGACCCGGCGACCTGGCGTTCCCCCGCGGACGCCATGGCCCGCCGCTTCTACGAATGGAGCGCGTGATGGGCGACGCCCACGGCCGGCGGGTCGTGATCACCGGTGTCGGGGTGACCGCGCCGGGCGGTCAGGGCACCAAGGGCTTCTGGAAGCTGCTCACCGACGGTCGCACGGCGACGCGCCGCATCTCGTTCTTCGACCCGTCACCGTTCCGCTCGCAGGTGGCCGCCGAGGTCGACTTCGACGCGGAGCTGTCCGGACTCACCCCCCAGGAGATCCGGCGCATGGACCGGGCCGCGCAGTTCGCGGTGGTCACGGCGCGCGAGGCGGTCGCCGACAGCGGCCTGGAGTTCGAGACGCTCGCCCCGCACCGCACCGGGGTGACGATCGGCAGCGCGGTCGGCGCCACGATGGGCCTCGACCAGGAGTACCGGACCGTCAGCGACGGCGGCCGCCTCGAACTGGTCGACCAGGCCTACGCCGTACCGCACCTCTACAACTACATGGTGCCCAGCTCCTTCGCGACGGAGGTCGCCTGGGCGGTGGGCGCCGAGGGCCCGAGCGCGGTCGTCTCCACCGGCTGCACCTCCGGTCTCGACGCGGTGGGATACGCCGCCGACGTCATCCGGGAGGGCTCCGCGGACGTGATGATCGCGGGCGCCGCCGACGCGCCCATCTCGCCCATCACGGTGGCCTGCTTCGACGCGATCAAGGCGACCACGCCGCGCAACGACGATCCGCGGCACGCCTCGCGCCCCTTCGACAACAGCCGCAACGGCTTCGTCCTGGGCGAGGGCTCGGCGGTCTTCGTCCTGGAGGAGCTGGAGAGCGCCCGCAGGCGCGGCGCGCGGATCTACGCCGAGGTCGCCGGCTTCGCGACCCGGTCGAACGCCTTCCACATGACGGGGCTGCGGCCCGACGGCAAGGAGATGGCCGAGGCGATCCGGGTCGCCCTCGACGAGGCGCGGCTCGCCCCGCAGGACATCGACTACATCAACGCGCACGGCTCCGGCACCAAGCAGAACGACCGGCACGAGACGGCCGCGTTCAAGCGCAGCCTCGGCGACCACGCCTACCGCACGCCGGTCAGCTCCATCAAGTCGATGGTGGGGCACTCGCTCGGCGCGATCGGCTCGATCGAGGTGGCCGCCTCGGTCCTCGCCATGGCCCACGACGTGGTGCCCCCGACCGCGAACCTCCACAACCCCGACCCGGAGTGCGACTTGGACTACGTACCGCTGACGGCCCGGGAGTGGAAGACCGACGCGGTGCTCTCCGTGGGCAGTGGGTTCGGCGGCTTCCAGAGCGCGATCGTGCTCGCCGCCCCCGACCGGGCGGGCGCCCGATGAGCTCGCGCACGGTGGTCACGGGGCTCGGCGTCGTCGCACCCACCGGCCTCGGGCTGGCGGACTACTGGGCGGCGACGCTCGCCGGACGGGGCGCGATCGGCCGGGTCACCCGGTTCGACCCGACGCCGTACGACTCCCGGCTCGCGGGCGAGATCCACGGCTTCGACGCCAAGGAGCACCTTCCCGGCAGGCTGCTCCCGCAGACGGACCGGATGACCCGCCTCGCCCTGGTCGGCGCCGACTGGGCGTTCGCCGACGCGGGCGTCGTCCCGTCCGAACTACCCGACTACGACGTCGGCGTCATCACGGCGAGCCACTCCGGCGGCTTCGAGTTCGGGCAGAACGAGCTGCGCGCGCTGTGGAGCAAGGGCGGCCAGTACGTCAGCGCCTACCAGTCGTTCGCCTGGTTCTACGCGGTCAACAGCGGCCAGATCTCCATCCGCGGCGGACTGCGCGGCCCGAGCAGCGTGGTGGTCAGCGACCAGGCCGGCGGCCTCGACGCGGTGGCGCAGGCCCGCCGGCAGATCCGCAAGGGCACCCGCATGGTGATCTCCGGGGCGGTCGACGCCTCCATCTGCCCGTGGGGCTGGGTGGCCCAGCTGACCAGCGGGCGTCTGACCACCAGCGACGACCCGGAGCGCGCCTACCTGCCCTTCGACGACCGGGCCTCGGGCCACGTGCCGGGCGAGGGCGGCGCCCTGCTCGTCCTGGAGAACGCCGAGCACGCCCTGGAACGCGGCGCCCCGCAGGTGTACGGGGAGATCGCCGGGCACGCCTCCACGGTCGACCCGCGGCCCGGCAGCGACCGCGCGCCGACCCTGCAGCGCGCCATGGAACTGGCCCTGGCCGACGCCGGCCTGGCGCCGGACGACATCGACGTGGTGTTCGCCGACGCGGCGGCCGTGCCCGACCTGGACCGGGCCGAGGCGGAGGCGATCACCAAGGTGTTCGGGGTGCGCTCCGTGCCGGTGACCGCGCCGAAGACGATGACGGGCCGCCTGTACTCGGGCGCGGCACCGCTGGACCTGGCGGCCGCGTTCCTGTCGATGCGCGACGGCGTGATCCCGCCGACCACCGGCTCCACCCTGTCCCCGGACTACGACATCGACCTGGTCACCGGCGCCCCTCGCCCCCACGCGGTGCGCGCCGCCCTCGTACTCGCCCGCGGCCAGGGCGGATTCAACTCCGCGATGGTCGTCCGGGCCGCCCACCACTGACGGAAGGAAGGAACCCCGTGTCCACCACCGACTTCACCCTCACCGAGCTCAAGCGGATCCTCCTGGAGGCCGCCGGCGCCGACGCGGAGGCCGACCTGGACGGGGACATCCTCGACACCGAGTTCTCCGACCTCGGCTACGAGTCGCTCGCCCTCCTGGAGACCGCCGGGCGCATCGAGCGCGAGTACGGGATCAGCCTCGACGAGGACGCCTTCGGCGAGGCCCGCACCCCGCGCGCCCTGATCGACCTCGTCACCGCCCACCTGCCCGCCGCCCACGCCGCCTGACCGGGAGCCGAACATGACCGACACGATCACACGCAGGGTCGCCCTGGTCACCGGCGCGACCAGCGGGATCGGCCTGGCCTCGGCCCGGCTGCTCGCCGAGCAGGGGCACCGGGTGTTCCTGTGCGCCCGCGACGAGAAGGCCGTCGCCGAGACCGTCAAGGCCCTGCAGGACGAGGGCCTCGACGTGGACGGCACCACCGGCGACGTGCGCTCCAAGGAGCAGGTGGCCGACGTGGTGCGGGCCGCGGTCGCCCGCTTCGGGCCGATCGACGTCCTGGTGAACAACGCGGGCCGCTCGGGCGGCGGGGTGACCGCCGACCTGGCCGACGAGCTGTGGGAGGACGTCATCGCGACCAACCTCACCAGCGTGTTCCTGGTGACCCGCGAGGTCCTCAACGCGGGCGGGATGCGCGCCAAGTCGCGCGGCCGCATCATCAACATCGCCTCCACCGCCGGCAAGCAGGGCGTGGTGCTCGGCGCCCCCTACTCGGCGTCCAAGCACGGCGTGGTCGGCTTCACCAAGGCCCTCGGCAACGAGCTCGCGCCGACCGGCGTCACGGTGAACGCGGTGTGCCCCGGCTACGTGGAGACCCCCATGGCGCAGCGGGTCCGCCAGGGCTACGCGGACGCGTACGGCACCACCGAGGACGCGATCCTGGAGAAGTTCCAGTCGAAGATCCCGCTCGGCCGGTACTCGACGCCCGAGGAGGTCGCGGGCCTGGTCGGCTACCTCGCCTCCGACCTGGCGGGTTCCATCACCGCCCAGGCGCTGAACGTGTGCGGCGGCCTCGGCAACTTCTGATCCCGCCCGACCCGACTGAGGAGCACCCATCATGACGACCCGTGAGGTCGAGCACGAGATCACCGTCGCGGCGACGGCGAAGGAGGTCTACCGGCTGCTCGCCGAGGTGGAGAACTGGCCGCGCCTGTTCCCGCCGAACGTGTACGTCGAGACCCTGGAGCGGGAGGGCGACCGGGAGCGGATCCGGATCTGGGCCACCGCCAACGGCGAGGCCAAGAACTGGACCTCGCGCCGCGACCTCGACCCGGAGGGGCTGCGCATCACCTTCCGGCAGGAGGTGTCGTCCCCGCCGATCGCCGAGATGAGCGGCACCTGGATCATCGAGCCGCTGGGCCCGGAGGAGACCCGGCTGCGGCTGCTGCACTCCTACCGGGCCGTCGACGACGACCCCGGGTCGCTCGCCTGGATCGACGAGGCGGTCGACAGCAACAGCCGCGCCGAGCTGCCCTCGCTCAAGGCCGGGCTCGAAGAGGCCGCGCGGACCGCGGAGTTGACGCTGTCGTTCACGGACTCGGTGCGGGTCGAGGGGTCCGCGAAGGACCTGTACGACTTCGTCAACGAGGCCGACCGGTGGGTCGAGCGCCTGCCGCACGTCGGTACCGTCAAGCTCACCGAGGACACCCCCGGCCTGCAGGTGCTGCGGATGGACACCGTCGCCAGGGACGGCTCCACCCACACCACCGAATCGGTGCGGGTGTGCTTCCCGCACCGGCGGATCGCGTACAAGCAGACCACGCTGCCCGCGCTCATGACGCTGCACACCGGGGTCTGGCAGTTCGAGGAGGGCGAGGACGGGGTCGTCACGGCCTCCTCGCAGCACACCGTCGTCATCAACGCGGAGAACATCACCGGGATCCTGGGCCCGGACGCGGACGTCGAGCGGGCCAGGACGTTTCTGCGGGACGCCCTCGGCACCAACAGCCGGGCCACCCTGGAGCACGCCAAGCGGTACGCGGAAGCGCGGCGCTGACCCATGCCGTCCACCTCGACTCCCCCGACGGACACCGACGTGGTGATCGTCGGCGCGGGGCCCGTCGGGCTGCTGCTCGCCGGGGACCTGCGCGCGCGCGGCGTGCGCACCACCGTCCTGGAACGGCTCGGCGCGCCGATGACCGAGTCCCGGGCGTCCACGCTGCACGCCCGCACCATGACGCTGTTCGAGGAGCGCGGCATCCTCGATCGGCTCGGTGAGCTGCCGGACGGCGGCCCCGGCCACTTCGGGGGCATGCGGCTCGACCTGACCGCCGCCGACCCCGGCCACCGGTACGCCGGCCAGTGGAAGTGCCCGCAGACCCGCATCGAGTCGGTCCTCCAGGAGCGGGCCGTGGAGCTCGGGGCGCGGCTGCGGCGCGGGCTGCGCGTGGTGTCCCTGACCGACCGGGACGGGCACGTCCTGGTCGAGGCCGTCGGGGAGGACGGCGAACGCGTCCGCGTCACCACCGCGTTCGTGGTGGGGTGCGACGGAGGCGACAGCACCGTACGGCGGCTCGCCGGCTTCGAGTTCGCGGGCCACGCCGCGACCCGCGAGATGCTGCGGGCCGACGTGGCGGGCATCGACGTGCCGGCCAGACGCTTCGAGCGGCACCCCAACGGCCTTGCCGTGGCGCACCGCTGGCCGGACGGCAGCACCCGGGTGATGGTCCACGTCTTCGGCACGGACCCGAAGGAGCGCACCGGGCCGCCCACGTTCGACGAGGTCGTCACCGCGTGGGCGGAGGTCACCGGTGAGGACATCGGCCACGGCACGCCCCGGTGGCTGAACGCCTTCGACAACACGAGCCGGCAGGCGACCCGGTACCGCAGGGGCCGGGTCCTGCTCGCGGGCGACGCCGCCCACGTGCAGATGCCGGTCGGCGGGCAGGCGCTCAACCTGGGCCTGCAGGACGCCGCCGAACTCGGCGGGCGCCTCGCGGAGCGGGTCGGGTCCGAGGACCGCGACGACCTGCTCGACGGCTACGACCTCGTGCGCAGGCCCGTCGGCGCGCACACCCTCGACAACATCCGGGCGCAGTCGCTGCTGCTCCTCGGCGGGCCCGAAGTGGAGCACCTGCGGGACGTGTTCGGCGAACTCCTCGGCCTGGCCCGGGTCCGCCGCCACCTGGCCCGCATGATCAGCGGCCTCGGCCGCCCCCACACCCCCACGGCACCGCACACCTCTCCCCTCGCGGGCGCCCCACCCGCCCCGACCGCATCGACCGCATCGACCGACAGGAGTTCCACGATGGGCAGGCTCACCGACAAGACGGCGCTGGTCACCGGTTCCAGCCGGGGCATCGGCCGCGCCACCGCACAGCGCCTCGCCCGGGAGGGCGCCCTCGTCATCGTGCACTACGCCTCCGACCGGGCCTCCGCCGACGAGACCGTGGAGCTGATCGAGCGGGACGGCGGCCGTGCCTTCCCGGTCCGCGCGCCGCTCGGCGTCCCCGGCGACGTGCACGAGCTGTTCCTCGGCGTGGAGCGGGGCCTGAAGGAGCGGACCGGGGAGACCAGGCTCGACATCCTGGTCAACAACGCGGGCGCCACCACTCCGGCCGGGCTCGCCCCCGAGGACGTCACCGCCGAGGAGTTCGACCGGCTCTTCGCCGTGAACGCGAAGGCCCCGTTCTTCATCGTGCAGCGGGCGCTCCCGCTGCTCGCCGACGGCGGCCGCATCATCAACATCTCGTCGGGGCTCACCCGTTTCGCCAGCCCCGACCAGGTGGCGTACGCCATGACGAAGGGCGCCATCGAGCAGCTCTCGCTGCACTTCGCCCGGCACCTCGCCCCGCGCGGCATCACCGTGAACAGCGTGGCGCCCGGCATCACCGACAACGGCAGCGCGGTCTTCGACATCCCCGAGGCCGTGGAGCAGATGGCCCAGCTGTCCGCGTTCAAGCGGGTCGGCCAGGCGGGGGACGTCGCGGACGTCGTGACCTTCCTGGCCACCGACGAGGCCCGCTGGATCACCGGGTCCTTCGTCGACGCCAGCGGCGGCACCCTGCTCGGC
Source organism: Kitasatospora sp. NPDC032121 (assembly GCF_055580145.1). NCBI lineage: Bacteria > Bacillati > Actinomycetota > Actinomycetes > Kitasatosporales > Streptomycetaceae > Kitasatospora > Kitasatospora sp. NPDC032121. The sequence continues at coordinate 106,061 of NZ_JBVILX010000013.1, forward strand.
TGACCCGAGCGGAGTCGACCCGACCGGACCACCAGGAGCGACGATGACCACCGCGGAGCGACGATGACCACCGCGCAGGCACCCGTGACCACCGCCGGCGACCGGCTCGGCGAACTCAGGGAACTCAAGGAACTGGCGCGGCTCGGAGCCGACCCGAAGGCCACCGAGCGCCAACACGCCAAGGGCAAGCTCACCGCGTACGAACGCATCGACCTGCTGCTCGACCCGGGCTCCTTCACCGAGGTGGAGCAGCTGCGGCGGCACCGGGCGACCGGCTTCGGCCTGGAGGCGAAGCGCCCCCACACCGACGGCGTGGTCACGGGCTGGGGCACCGTCGAGGGCCGGACGGTCTTCGTGTACGCGCACGACTTCCGCATCTTCGGCGGCGCACTCGGCGAGGCGCACGCCCAGAAGATCCAGAAGATCATGGACATGGCCATCGCGGCCGGCGCCCCGCTGGTCTCGCTGAACGACGGAGCGGGCGCCCGCATCCAGGAGGGCGTCTCGGCGCTCGCCGGGTACGGCGGCATCTTCCAGCGCAACACCCGCGCCTCCGGGGTCATCCCGCAGATCAGCGTGATGCTCGGGCCCTGCGCCGGCGGCGCGGCCTACTCGCCCGCGCTCACCGACTTCGTGTTCGCGGTCCGCGGCATCTCGCAGATGTTCATCACGGGCCCGGACGTGGTGCGTTCGGTGACGGGCGAGCAGGTCACCCAGGACGGGCTCGGCGGCGCCGACGTGCACGGCGGCGTGTCGGGCGTCGCGCACTTCGTGCACGACGACGAGGAGAGCTGCCTCGCGGACGTTCGCCTGCTGCTGTCGATGCTGCCGTCCAACAACCGGGAGCTGCCGCCCGCGGCCCCGAACGGCGACCCGGCCGACCGGCGCGTGGACCGCCTGCTCGACCTGGTGCCCGCCGACGGCAACCGGTCGTACGACATCCGCGACGTGATCACCGAGATCGTCGACGACGACGAGGTGCTGGAGGTGCACGCCCAGTGGGGCGCCAACCTCGTGTGCGCCCTGGCCCGGCTCGACGGCCAGGTGATCGGCGTCGTCGCGAGCCAGCCGTCCTCACTGGCCGGCGTCCTGGACATCAAGGCCAGCGAGAAGGGCGCGCGGTTCGTGCAGTTCTGCGACGCCTTCAACATCCCGCTGCTCACCCTCGTCGACGTGCCGGGCTTCCTGCCCGGCGTCGACCAGGAGCACGAGGGCATCATCCGGCGCGGCGCGAAGCTCCTGTACGCCTACTGCAACGCGACCGTGCCCCGGGTCTCGGTGATCCTGCGCAAGGCCTACGGCGGCGCCTACATCGTGATGGACTCCCGCTCCATCGGCGCCGACCTGTCCTACGCCTGGCCCACCAACGAGATCGCGGTGATGGGCGCGGAGGCCGCGGCCGACGTCGTCTTCCGCCGCGAGATCGCCGCGGCCCAGGACCCGGCCGCCACCCGCGAGCAGAAGATCAAGGAGTACCGGAGGGAGCTCGTCCACCCCTACTACGCGGCCGAACGCGGCCTGGTCGACGACGTCATCCACCCCGGCGACACCCGCTCCGTCCTGATCCGCGCGTTCGCGATGCTGCGCCGCAAGGACGTCGACCTGCCGCAGCGCAAGCACGGCAACCCCCCGCAGTGAGCGGCCGGCCGGCCGGCTCCGACGGGTCCTCGTTCCTGCGCGTGGAGCGGGGCAGCCCGGACCCGACCGAGCTGGGCGCCCTCATCACCGTCCTGTACGCCCGGCTGTCCGCCGCCCGGCAGGAGCCGCAGGAGTCCGGGCACTCGTCGGCGCGCTGGCGCCGCCTCGAGCGCGCGCCCGGCTTCCGGGGCCCGAGGACCTGGCGGCACGGCCCCAGTTGAGCACCGCACCCCCCAAAGACACGGAGACCAGAGCATGGATGTCGGACTTCTCTTCGACCTGCGCAACCCCGACCAGTGGCACCGGCCCTGGGCCGACCACTACGCCCGCTCCCTCGAGTTCTGCGAGGAGGCCGACCGGCGCGGCGCGAACGGCCTCTGGTTCACCGAGCACCACCTCTTCGAGGACGGCTACCTGCCCTCGCCCCTGACGTTCGCCGCGGCCGCCGCCGCCCGCACCCGCAACGCCCGCATCGGCACCGCGGTCGTGCTCCCCAACCTCCACAAACCCGCCCAGCTCGCCGAGGACGCCGCGGTCGTCGACCTGATCAGCGGCGGCCGGCTGGAGATCGGCTTCGGCGCCGGCTACCGGGTGCCCGAGTACGACCTGTTCGACGCCGACTTCAAGAGCCGCTTCGCCCAGGTCGAACGCAACATCAGCGAGGTCAGGCGGCTCTGGGAGGAGGGCGACATCACCCCGGGACCGCTCCAGTCGCCGGTCCCGCTGTGGGGCGGCTTCTACGGTCCGCGCGGCGCCCGCATCGCGGGCCGGCTCGGCATCGGCCTCCTGCACATCTCGCACGCGTCGTACGGGCACTACCGCGAGGGCCTGATCGAGGGCGGCCACGACCCCGAGCTCGCCCGGGTCTCCGACCTGCTCCCCGTGATGCTCGCCGACGACCCCGAAGCGGCCTGGCCCCGCGTCGCACCGCACCTCGCCCACCAGATGAACACCTACCGGCAGGGCTCGGTGGAGGGTACGGACCACCCCAGGCCGCCGCTGCTCGGCGCCGACGACTTCCCGGAGGCCCCGAAGGCCGACGGCTCCTGGTCGACCCTGGAGATCCTCACGCCCGAGGACGCCGCGGCCCGCATCCACGAGCGGACCAAGGGCCTGCCGGTGAAGCACCTGATCTTCTGGGCGAGCATCGCCGGGATGCCGGACGACCTCGTCGTGCGCAACATCGAGTTGGTCAGCGAGCGCCTGCCCGCGCTGCTCGCCGAGGCCGCCGGGTCCGACGCCGCCGGATCCGGGGCCGGCGCCGGATCCCGCCCGGGCGAGGTGCCCGCAGGTGACTGAGGCGCCCGCCGCGCAGCCCCTCTCCGCGCCGGCCCGACAGGGCACCTGGCGGCTTCTGTTCATCCTGTCGGGCAACATGGTCCTCGACGCCATCGAGGTCTCGGTGGTCCTCGTCGCCCTGCCCTGGATCGGCGCCGACCGCGGCCTGTCCGTGTGGACGGTGCAGTGGCTGATGGGCGGCTTCGCCGCCGGATTCGCCGCGATGCTGCTCCTCGGCCCCCGCGCCACCGCCCGTTGGGGCCTGCGCCGCTGCTACCTCGTGGCGATGCTGGTGTTCGCCGCGGCCTCGGTGGCGGGCGGCCTGGCCGACTCGACCGCCCTCCTGATCGCCTCGCGCGTCCTCAAGGGCGGCTGCGCCGCGCTCACCGCGCCCGCCGGGCTGGCCCTGATCACCACCACGGTCCCCGACGGCCCGCCGCAGCGGCGGGCCGTGTCGGTGTACTCCCTGTTCGGCGCGGCCGGGTTCACCCTCGGCCTGCTGCTCTCCGGGGTGCTCACCGCGGCGAGCTGGCGCTGGACGTTCCTGTTCCCCGCGCCGCTCGCCCTCGTGCTCCTGGTGTGGGGCCTGCGGGTGATCCCGGACACCGGACGCCGGACGCCGCCGCGCCTGACGGCGGAACTCGCCCGCAACGGCTCGCTGATCCGCGCGACGCTCGGCGCGGCCACCCTCAACGGCACCTACGCGGCGCTGCTCCTCCTGGTCACCTTCCAGGCGCACGACCGCTTCGGGTGGCGGCCCTGGCAGGTGGCGCTGGCGCTGCTCCCCGCGTGCGTGCCGCTCGCGGTGTCCGTGCCGTTCGCCGGCCGCCTGGTCGCCCGCTTCGGTACCCGGCGGCAGATCGCCGCCGGGGCGGCGGCCGCGTTCGCGGGCCAGCTGCTCCTGCTGCTGCGCCCCGAACCCGCCTCGTACGCCGGTGGTCTGCTGCCGACGCTCCTCCTCGTCGGCGCCGCCATGGCCCTGTCCTTCGCCGCCCTGAACATGCAGGCCACCCAGGACGTCGAACCGGGCCTGCGCGCGGCGGCGGTGCCGCTGTTCCAGACGGGCGTGCAGCTCGGCGGTGTCCTGATGCTGCCGCTGACCGCCGCCCTGCTCACCCACTTCGGCGGCCGGCGGCCGGCGCTCCTGGCCATCGCGCTCGCCGGGGCGACCGGGGTCGGCGTCGCGGTCACCGGGACGCGCTCCGGCCGGCCGGGCGTCGCCCGCGTCGGCCCCGGGCCGCGCACAGAGCCGCGCACAGAGAGGAACTCGCCATGACCGCTTCCCTGGAGATCACCGTCGAGGAGGACAGCTGCGTGGCCTCGGGGCAGTGCGTGATGACCGCGCCGGAGGTCTTCGACCAGCGTGACGAGGACGGTGTCGTCATCCTGCTCGACGCCCGGCCGCCCGCCGCGGCCCACGACGGGGTGCGCGCGGCGGCGGCCCTCTGCCCGGCCGCCGCCATCCGCGTGGCGCACGGGCGGCGGCCGCGCGGCTGACCCCCGACCGCGCCGCCGCGAGCAGCCCGGAGCCGCCCTCCGACCAGGAGGGCGGCTCACTCGTGCGTGGCCTTCCGCCCGGGGCGTCCCCGGGCGGAAGGCCACCCGGTCACCACTCGACGGGAAGGCTCTTGACCCCGTACACCAGCGACTCCGTGCGGTACTCGATCTCCTCGAACGGGACGGCGAGCCGCAGACCGGGGAAGCGGCGGAACAGCGCGGGCAGCGCGATGCCGAGTTCGAGGCGGGCGAGTTGCTGGCCGACGCACTGGTGCCGGCCGTAGCCGAAGGCCAGGTGCGGCACCGGCTTGCGGCGCAGGTCGAGCACGTCCGCGGGCGAGGGCAGGTCGGCGCCGTGGTTGGCCATCAGCGTCGAGACGACGACGTACTCGCCGGCGCGTACCTCCTGGCCGTTGACCGACAGGTCGGTACTCGCCCTCCTGACCAGCGGGGGCGCCACCGCGAGGAACCGCAGCAGTTCCTCGACGGCGCCACCGGACAGCTCGTCCTCGTCGCGCAGGACCGCCAGCTGCTCCGGGTGCGACAACAGGGCGAGGACGCTGAGCCCGATCATGCCGGAGAGGGTCCCGTGTCCGGCCACGAGGACGTCCAGGCCCATGCCGACGAGTTCGTCGTTGCCGAGCTCCGCACCGTGCTTGCGCACCAGGTCCCCGAGGATGTTGTCGCCCGGGTCCCACCGGTGCGCGGCGACCAGTTGGGCCATGTAGTCGGTCATGGCCGCGAAGTTCTCCTGCTGGACCTCCAGCGTGGTGTCGACGCTGCTCGCGATCGAACTGCGCTCCAGGATGCCCGCCCGGTCCTCGAGCGGTGCCCCCAGCAACTCGCAGATCACCATCAGGGGCAGCGGTTCGGCGAAGATCCTGACCAGGTCGGCGCCCGGACCGGCCGCCTCCACCGCGTCGAGGTGCTTCTCGACGATCTGCTCGATCACGCCGCTGAGCGCCCGGATCCGCTTCATCGTGAAGGCTCCGGCCTGCATCCGGCGGTACCGGGTGTGCTCGTCCCCGTCGTAGTTGAGCAGGACGCCCGGCTGGTTCATCACCGAGCGCGGGCCGGTCCAGTGCGGGTCGAAGGCGAACCCGACCTCGTGGCGGGCGTCGGACAGCACCGTACGGGCGTCGTCCTCCCGAGTGATGAGGACGGCCTCGACCTCGCCGAGCTGGGAGTTCGGCACCGGGACGCGGTGCAGCGACGGGTCCTGGTGCAGTTCCACCAGAGCGGGCCCGGGCCGGAACGGACACTCGGCCTGACGGTGGTTGTGCGGCATCGACACCGGTTCGGTCATGGCGTTCATTTCCTTCCTGACGGCACGAGGGCGATTCAGCGCGGAGCGGCCACCGGTCGCGGGCGGTTCGTCATGAGGCGCTCTCCTTCTCGCGCAGGAGTTCCCGGGTGATGCCGTCGAGCCGCGCCGCGGCGCCCTTGTCGAACGCCGGGCGCAGGAGGCTGAGGGGCGTGCCCTCCACGAAGGCGCTCAGCGGCTCCCGCGGCGGGGCGTCGATGATCTCGAGGATCGGCGGGACGGTGAACTCGACCGGCTGCGCGGCCCGCTTCATCTGGTCGATGTGCGCCGCGGTGGCGGCGTCGAACTCGCCCGCGAAGCCGGTGCGCGTCCCCCCGGGGAACAGCAGCACGTACCGGGCGCGACGCGCGCTCCCGCCCTCGGCGAACGAGACGCCGAGGAGGTCGTTGAGCCGGCCGCCCTGGAACATCGCCGACCAGCCGTCGTAGCCCCGTTCGAAGCCGAGGTCGTTCCAGTTGACGCCCGGCGCCCCCACACCGGGACCGGCGATGTTCATCACGACCGGCGTCTCGGCCTTGTTCATCAGGTCCGCCAGGCCGTACCCGAACAGGTACCGGCTGAGGTAGTACAGCGCGAAGTTGTGCTCGATCCCCTCCGAGGTCACCATCCGGTGGCTGCGGAAGTAGCGCGCGCACAGCACGAGGACGTCCACCGCCTCGAACCGGTCCTCGATCTCCGCGATGACGCGCCGGTTCTCGCTGACGAGGCTGAGGTCGGCCTCGATGAAGAAGGCGCGGTCGGCCGCGCCCAACTTCTGCGCCGTGTCGAGGTACTTCTTCCCCTTCACCGGGTCCGGAGCGATGACGACCACCTGGTCGCCCCGGCCGAGATAGGTGTTCGCGAGCGCCTGCCCGATACCGGAAGTGCCCCCCGTGACAACAATGGTCTTCACCGTGATCCTCCTCGGAACACTGGGTCGTGAGATTCTGCGCAGCAGAAGAGCTCCCGCCCGCGGGCAGACTTCACCCCGGGACGGATGGCGAAAAAAGAGAAATCGGGAAAGAGAGAAATCAGGAAAAGGGGTCAGCGTCAGGAGATCAGCCGACCGCGGCGGCGATCTCCGCCCGGACCACGTCGCCGGCGAACTCGACGGCCGCTTCCGCGGCACCGGTGGACCCCAGGGTCGACCCGTTCACGTAGACACCGTCGATGATCAGCATGATCCGGTCGCCGAGCCGCTCCGGGTTCGCGGCCGCGGTCGCGCGTGCGAGGTCCCGCAGTTGCTCGCGCACGCGCCGGAAGTGCTTCACGGAGACCTGGTGCGCCGGGTGGTCCGGGTCGGGGAACTCCGCCTGGGTGTTGCGCAGCGGGCAGCCCCTGGCGTTCGGCGCCATGGCCCGGACCGCCCGGACCAACTCGACGAGCCGCTCCTGCGGCGACTCCACCGCGGCGCACACACCGGTCACGAGCCGGTCCCAGTCCTCGGCGGACCGCTCGAGGTAGGCCACCACCAGCTGGTCCTTGCCGGAGAACTCCCGGTAGAGCAACTGCTTTCCGCAGCCGGCCTCGTCGATGATCTGCTGCATGCCGACCGCGTGCACGCCCCGCTGGTCGAAGAGGTGGGCAGCGGCGTCCAGGATGCGCTCGCGGGTACCGGCAGCAGGTTTCCGGGCCATGGGCCGAGGCTAGCAGACCATTCGGTCCCGTCCCGGCCGAACACCGGTCGTCACGACCGCGCTCGCGGCGCACCGCGGCCGCCGTGCGCGGGCCCCGGGCCCTGGGCCGCGCCACCCGCGCGGCCCAGGACGACGGAGCCTCACCTGCGCCGCGCACGCACATGGGACATCGGTGTCAGCACCCGCCCGCGCTCGTCCACCCGGATCGCGTCCGGGCCCGGCCTGGCCCCGGCGTCCGGGGCGTCCGCCGTACCCAGCCTGGCCAGGATCTCGCGGGTGAAGGTCGTGGCGAAGACGGCTTCGGCGATGTCCTCGATCTCCCAGTGCGGGCCGAGGTTCGCGTGCAGGTTGGCCTCGCTGACCAGGGCCTCCGCCACGATCGGCGTCCCCGACGGCATGGACTCCGCGAAGCAGAACAGGTGCAGCGTGGCACCCGGCCGGCACACCCGGTGGAGCGCGGCGGCGTACGCCGAGCGCTGCTCGTCGTTCAGGCAGTGGTAGAGGCCGCTGTCGAGCGCGGTGTCGAAGTCGCCTCCGACACCGTCCAGTTCGGTGGCGTCCGAGGTCAGGAACCGCACCCGCGCGCCCTGGGCCGCGGCCCGCCGCACCGCCTCCTCGATCGCGCTGGGCGAACCGTCCACGCCGGTCACCTCGTACCCCTGGCCCGCCAGCAGGATGGCGTTCTCGCCCAGTCCGCAGCCCACGTCGAGCACCTTGCCGCTGAAGCCGCCCGCGCGCGCCAGGTCCACCACGGCCCGCTGGGGCTCGCCGATGTCCCAGGGGATCAGCACCTCACCGGGGGCGACGCCGTCGAAGGACGCGCGCCCCGCGTACAACGCCTCGTATTCCTTGTCCTCTTGAGAGAAAGTCCGCTGCGTGGTCATGCCGGTCCCCTTGTCGCTCGCAAGCTCGTCAACCAACACTCGGTGGATCTGGCGCGCCCCGGACGGGGCTGGTCGCGTTCCTACTGGACGTTGTTCACTTCCTGCGCCGACGCGGCCACCGGGGCCGTCTCGGCCTTCGCTCCGGCCTCGCCCTTCGCTCCCGCCTCGTCGTTCGCTCCGGCCGCGGCCGCCGCCGTGGGACGCATCCGGGACGCGACGACGAGCGTGAGGACGACGACCACGGCCATGGCCAGGAAGACGTCGGAGTAGGCCGAGCCGTGGTGGCCGGAGAAGAGGGGGTTGATGGCGTCGCTGCCGCTCTGCCGCCTCGCGGACACCAGCACACCGAACACGGCCGGGCCGGTACCGGCCCCGAGGAACTGGGCGCCCTGGAGGATCCCGAGGCCGACACCGACCTGCTCGGGCGGAAGTTCGCTCGCCGCGGCGCCGATGATGGTGGTCATCACGAACATGAAGCCGATGCTCAGCCCGAGGATCCCGATGCCGGCGAAGACCACCGAGGAGCCGCCGGTGAAGGACGAGAGGAACAGCGAGAACAGCCCGATGAGGCCGAGCCCGAAGAGCACCAGGACCCGCGCGTTGACGCGGCCGGCGAGGCGGCCGATCCACGGCGAGAGGAGCGCGGTCACGACGCCGGCCGGGATCATGACCAACGCGCCCTTGCCCGGGGTGAGTTCGTTGACCTCCACGAGCAGCAGCGGGACGAACACCAGACCGCCGAGGTTGACGACCATCGCCAGGAACGCGACGAGGATGCCGGTCCGGTAGACGCGGTTGGTGAACAGCGACGGCGGGACGAACGGCTGGTCGACCCGGACGGTGCGCAGCCCGAAGACCACGAGCGCCACGACGGCGACCAACAGGCTGCCCCAGGCCAGCGGGTCGGTGAAGCCGGAGACCTGCGCCCGGGTCATGCCGAACAGGACGAGGCCGGCTCCGAGGCCGAGCAGGAGGCCGCCGGGGAGGTCGAGCCGGCCCGAGCCCTGCGGAGTCTCGTCCGGCAGTACGCGCAGGGCCGGGACGAGCAGCAGCAGCGAGACCACGAGCATGATCCAGAACAGCGCGGGCCAGCCGAGCGCCTCCCCGATGCCGCCGCCCAGCGCCGGGCCGGCGGCGGTGCCGACGCCCGCACCGGCGGAGACGACGCCGATCCCGACACCGCGCCGCTCCGGCGGCAGCAGCGTCGTGACGGCGATGATCGAGAGCACGGGGATCGCGGCCGCGCCGATGCCCGTCACGATCCGCCCGGCCACGAGCACGGCCAGGTTCGGGGAGAGCGCGCAGATCAGGCTTCCGAGGGCGTAGGTGAGCAGCGCGAACGCGAAGAGCCGGCGCAGGCTCACCCTGTCCGAGATGCGGCCGTACAGGGGGATCCCGACGGAGAACATCAGCAGGAAGCCGGTGACGACCCAGGCGAGTTCCGCCTCGGAAGCGCCGAACTCGGACCCGATCGTCGGGAGCATCAGGTTGACCATGTCGCTGGCCGTGACCGTGGCGAGGATCGCCGGCATCAGGACGGCGAGTAAGCCCATCCCCGAGCCGGTCCGCTCGGTCGTTGTCGACGTGGAAGTCATTCCAGGCCCTTCGGGTGACTTTCCGCCACCATGATAGTTACAGTTAGGGCAAAAGGGCGGCGGAGGCACTGCCTCCGCCATCGGTCAGCTGGTGACGCGTTGTGCGAGCTCCCGCTCACTGGCCAGCACTTGCCGGACGAGGTGGGCGATCGTCGTCCGCCCGAGCCGTTCCTTCATGGCCCGCTCCGCGTCCTGGAACTCCGCCTCGAGCAGCTTCTGCATGTTCCGCCCCACCTCGCACTCCGCGCTCGGCGGATGCGGGTGCCGCGAGAGGATCGGCCCCGCCTCCACCGCGGTGTACGCGTCGTAGAGCGTGATCTCGCGGGCGGGCCTGGCGAGCGACCAGCCGCCGTTGCGCCCCTCGGTGGACAGGACCAGGTCGGCGTCCCGCAGGCTGCCGAGGATCCGCCGCACCAGAACCGGATTGCTGGCCAGGCTCTCCGCGATCTCCACGGAGGTCAACGAGTGGTCCCAGCGCCCCAGCATGGTGAGTGCGTGGATCGCGACCGCGCTCCTGCTGCTGATGCTCACCGTGATGACCCCTTCGCGACGGTCGCCTCGCCGATCCAACTGCAACTACGCTAGTAGCGGTTTTATCCGGGTGTCAATCCGCCGAACGCGTGCGAGCTCACCAGGGCCAGCGCCACTCCTTGTTCTGCGGAACCACCCAGTAGTGCTCCAGTTCGACGCGCTCGAACAGCCACCGTCCGTCCTCGAACACATAGGTGTCGGAGAACCGGCCGACGCTCTGGTGCACCAGGTCCGCCCGGTCGAACCGGACGTGCTCCACGAAGAAGCAGGCGCCGGACGCGCGGTCGTCGCCCTCGACCTCCACCTGGTGGACCTGGTTGAAGTTCCTCAGGGCCACCTCGGAGGCGCCCTGGAGCTCGACCATCTTCGGCAGCAGCGCGCTGTAGTACTCCTGGATCGCCGCGCGCCCGCGGGCGTCGCCGAAGCTTCCGTAGTCCAGGTGCGCGTCCTTCGTGAACAGGGCGCCGAGGCCCTGCCAGTCCCGCGAGTTGAGGCAGTGGTGGAAGGCGTTGCGCAGCTTCGTGAGCTCACGGATCGCCTCCAGCTCCCGCACTCTGGCCGACAGTTCGTCGATCCGTGCCACCAGGTCAACCTCGTCCGCCATCGTGCATCCTCCCGAGCGCCTCGGATCCCGTTCCGCCTCTTGCCGGAACCGGACCGAGAGTCGCAGCCGCGGAACACGCGTCACAAGGCCCGCACGCCTTTCCTGTGGTCGGCCCGCAATCCTCCGACTCCCCCGCGCGACTAGGGTCGAGCTGCAGGAACGCCGGCGACACCCGACGGGAGACACCGTGAAGCAGTCGAAGCGCATAGCCCTGATCAGTGGTGCGGGCCGCAACATCGGCGCCGCGACGGCCAAGGAGCTGGCCGGCCGCGGCTACCACGTGATCGTGAACTACCGGAGCGACGCCGAGGCGGCGGCGGACGTGGTCACGGAGATCGAGTCGCGCGGCGGCACGGCCGAGGCGGCGCAGGCCGACGTCTGCGACGCCGACCAGGTCGGCGCCCTCGTCGAGCGGGTGCGGGCCGACCACGGGCGCATCGACCTGCTGATCTGCAACGCCAACACCGTGACACCGCCCTTCGCCTCCTTCGCCGAGCTGGGCTGGGACGCCTTCGCCGCGAAGGTCAACGGGGAGCTCGCCGGCTCCTTCTTCCTCACCCAGCACACGCTCGCCGTCATGCGCGAACAGCGGTCGGGCCGGATCATCTACATCTCCAGCACGGCCTCGGACACCATCGGCATGGCCCTGCCCCACTCCGTCGCCAAGGCGGCGCTGAACACCTTCAGCCGCCACATCGCCGGCATCGCCGCCGAGCACGGGGTGACCGTGAACACCGTCGCGCTCGGCGCCGTGCACACCGACGCCACGGCGGAGTTCAGCGAGGAGTTCTGGAAGTACACGACCGACCGCTCGGTGGCGGCACGCCGGGTGGAGCCGGCGGACGCCGCGCGCGCCGTGGCCCTCGTCGCCGACGACGGCTTCGCCTTCACCTCCGGCCAGGTGATCCGGGTCGACGGCGGCTTCGAGGTCCTCGACCAGCAGCTGCACCCCCTGGCGCACAGCTTCCGCTGACGGCGCTCCCGTGGGGCCGGGCGCCGGCGGCCGGCCCCACGGGACGCCCGGTGCACGGCGGGCACCCGGCGTGACGCGAGCGCCCGCGGGTCTATTCGAAGTGCCGCACCATCGGGTTGAGTTGCCGGTCCAGGACCTCGAAGCCGCCGTCCACCCGGAGCACCTGGCCCACCGACCCGCTGAAGTCCTCGTCGGCGAGCATCGCGATGCTGCGGGCCGCCTCGTCGGCCTCGAGCAGCCGGCCGGACGCCGACCGGCTCTCCATGAACGTGCGGAGGTCGTCCGTCATGACACCCGCGGTGGCGTCGGTCCGCACCGCGCCGAAGGCGACGGTGTTGACGACGACCCCGTACTGGGCGGCGACGCCCGCGACGTGCCGGCTGAAGGTGTTGAGCGCGGCCTTGGCCGTGGAGTGGGCCGCGACGGTGCCGATCGTGTCCGCCGCGGTGCTCGAGACGTAGACGATCCGGCCCCTGCGCTCCTCCACCATGGCGCCCAGCACGGCCTGGGTGAGGAAGTACGCTCCCGCCAACTCCCCGGTCACCTTCCCGATGAAGTGGTCCCAGGAGAGCGTGAGCAGGGGCTCGAACGGCGGGTTCACCGTGTTGGCGTTGCAGACCAGGGCGTCGAGGCGACCCCGGTCGGCGCGGATGCGGTCGAGCATCCCCGACACCTGCCCGGGATCGCAGACATCGGCCCGCAGCGCCTGGGCCGATCCGCCCGCGGCCTCGATCGAACGCACCACCTCCGCTGCCGCGTCGGCGTTCTGACGGTAGTTCACGACCACGTGGTAGCCGCGCCTTCCCATCTCCCGCGCGGTAGCCGCTCCGATCCCGCGGCTCGCACCGCTGATCAGCACCACCCGCTGTGACTGCTCCACGTTTCCTCCCTGGTCCTGGGCGTCCGGGGTCTGCCCGTCAGGCGACCTTGGACCCGGACCGGCCGCGCTGTCTCTACGGGTCTCCACCAGATTCCCCACCCCTCCCGTGGGGCTCCCGCGGCCCTCCCCCATGACCCCGCGGGGCTCGACGCCTTACCGCTTGTTTGCCTTTTGACAGAAGCTTCGTATCATGACATGATTCCCACACTGGGACGTGGACCGATCGGTCCAGTATCAATAGGGATTCACCGCGCGGAGCTTTCAGAGCCAGGGGCCGCTCCCGGCAAGAGGGTTCACCCAAGGGCGGGGCGACGGCCTCGCGACATTTTCCGACCGACATCACCGTCAAATCCCCTGCCGGCACCGGGGGCACGGCCCAGGTCGTGACTTCCCCGTTTCGCCGAGCAGTTCCCAGCCCGACCTCCGCCGACGGCCATCAATGGCGATGCCGCAGATCCCGAGGTCAGCCGCGGGCGACCGGCCCGACGCGCCCCAGTCCGCGTCGCGTTGTGAAGTGGCACCATTCGTCAGCTATGGGGGTGGCAGAAAATGGCCGGAGACGATAGGAATTGCCAAACCACAAAGGCCGGTATCAGAACCGATGAGGTCCCCGCGTTCCCGACGGCCAGGAACGTGGCGAATACCTACGCACCGGGAATCCCTCTCACCGAGAACCGCGCACTCCTGCCACCCGACGAGTTGAGTCTCGCCCTGAGCACCATCGAGTTCGCGAATCGCGGAGTCGACCGCGTGATGGTCAACGAGCAGGCCAAATGGCTGCTCGACACGGCGGAACCGCACCGGAACCCGCACCGCACCTGGCTCGCGATCCTGGCCCTGCTCTACGCCGGAGACCTCGAATCCGCCGACGCGCAGTGCAGGAGGCTCCGGGACGACCCCGCGTGGACGGGCTCGGCCCCGCGCCGGGAACTGCTCACCCTGCTGCGGGCACGGAGCAGCCTGCTCGCGGGGAGGGCCTGCCAGGCCGCGGACATGCTCCAGACCATGCTCGATCGCGGCACGTCCACGCAGTCGGCCTGCCTCGCGATCGCCTGGCTGATCGAGGCGCTGGTCCACCTCGGCGAACTCGACCGGGCGCACCAGGTGCTGCTCGACAGCAAGCTGGCCGGGCCGCTCGACCCCGACCTGCCGGACCGTGCCCACGTCCTGGCCGCCCGCGGGGCCCTCCACCTGGCCGGCGGGCAGTTCCGACACGCCATCGACGACTACATGGCGTGCGGCTGGGTCCTCGACAGCTGCTTCGTCGTCAACCCCGCAGTCATTCCATGGCGTTCGCGGGCCGTGTTCGGGGCGCTGGGCATCCGCCGGTACGACCTGGCACTCGCCCTCGCCGAGGAGGAGCTCATCGCGGCGAGGAAGTGGGGATCGCCGCGCGGCATCGGCATCGCCCTGCACGCCGTGGGCGTGGCACGCCGGGACGACACCTCCGTCGCCGCACTCGAGGAGGCCGTGGCACTGCTGGCCCAGGGCCACGCGCGCACCGAGTTCATGCAGGCCCTCTACGACCTCGGCATGATGCAGATCCGGCGCCAGGACGTGTCAGCGGGCCGCAGGCGGCTCGTCGAGGCGGCCATGGTCGCGTACGAGTGTCGCAACGCCTTCTGGCAGAAGCGCATCCGCTTCGCCCTGGAACGCCTCCAGGCCCCCGCCAACACCTCGAAGCTCACCCGCCAGGAGGAGAAGATCGCCTACCTGGCCCGTGCCGGACACAGCAACCGGCACATCGCCCAGATGACCTGCCTGACCGTCCGGACCGTCGAGTTCCACCTCTCCAGCGTGTACCGCAAGCTCTCCATCTCCGGCCGCCGGGAACTCGTCACCGCACTGATCTCCGTCCCGTCCTGACACCCCACCCCACCGCCCCCCACGACGGGCGAGCGGCGTGAGAGGAGAGCGCGAGGTCGACCACGGGGACGAAACTACGACGCGATACGAACTCCGCACCATCCAGGGCCTGTTCGGCGTCTAGGCTGAAGTACTTGTACCGCAGGGCCGTCTCGATGACGGCCCCGGGGTCCAGGTGCTTCGCTTCGTCCCGGGTGCTCCACCACGACGAATCCGGCCCGGGGACGGAGAAGGAAAGGCTGATCACAGGGGCTCTCCTCCGCCGGTTCCGCGGGGAAGAGGCCCACGTCGCCGAGGAGGCCTCATGCCCGACGCCCAGCGCAGCCGCTCCACTCCAGCCGCCCGACGGCGCCGGATCCTCCGGCGCACCGTCGAGGCCGGCCGCGCCCTCACGGCCGGCCTCGCCCTCACGGCCTGCCTGACCGCGCCCGCCGCCGCGACGCCGCCCGCGCAAACCACGGAAGGCCTCGCCCAGGGGCTCGACCGCTACTACGGGCAGCACCTCGACTGGCACGGCTGCGTCCTGGGCCCGGACGACCAGGACGGTGCCGCACTCGAACGGGCCGGCGCCCGCTGCACGGACGTCACCGTGCCGCTCGACTACGCGAACCCCGGCGGACGCACTGTCACGCTGGCGCTCTCCCGGATCAAGGCCACCGACACCCGCCACCGGATCGGCACACTGCTGCTCAACGACGGCGGCCCCGGCAGCCCGACGCTCGGCGCACCACCCCGGGTGCACGCCGCCCTCAAGGAGACCGCCGACCGCTTCGACATCGTCGGGCTGGACCCGCGCTTCGCCGGCCGCAGTGCGCAGATCGACTGCGGCTGGCCCGTCGGCTTCAGCATCCAGTCCTCCGGGACCGGCCGGACGGGCTTCGAGCGGCAGGTCGCTCTCCAGCGGGACCTCGCGGCCAAGTGCCGCTCGGCGGCCGGCGATCTGCTGCCGTACGCGAGCACCCGCGACACGGCCCGGGACCTGGACGTGGTCCGGGGCGCGCTCGGCGAGCGGAGGATCTCCTACCTCGGTCTGTCCTACGGCACGTACCTCGGCACGGTGTACACCCAGATGTTCCCGGGCCGCGTCGACCGGATGGTCCTGGACAGCGCGCTGGACCCGGGCCGCGTCGGCCCCGCGCTGGTCCCGAGCCAGCTGCCCGGGCTCGAGCACGCGTTCGCCGACTGGGCGGACTGGGCGGCGGCCCGCCACGACACGTACGGGCTCGGCCGCACCCGCGAGGAGGTGACCGCCGGGATCCTGCACACCGTGGAGACCGCCGCGAACCGCCCGCTCGTCGTCGGCACCGGCGCCGACGCCTTCGAACTCGACGACTCCCGGGTGCCGTTGCTGCTCTTCGCGGGGCTCCAGGGCGACTCCGCCCCGGAACGGGCCTCCCTCGCCGAGCAGGTGACGATGCTCGCCGAGGCTGCGGCGGGCCGGCCGGTCACCCCGACCGCGGACACCACCGCCCTGCTGCGATTCCTGTTCAGCCCGCAGGGGTCGCCGGCCGGCAGCGCCATGCAGGCCATCGCGTGCGCGGACGGAACCGCGTCCCGCGACCCCGAACACTACTGGCGCGAGATCGAGCGCAGTCGCGCCGAGAGCCCGCTGTTCGGCCCGCTGCTCGACAACATCACCCCCTGCGCCTTCTGGGACCGCCCGCGCGAGGCGCCCACCCAGGTGCTCCGCGACGCCCGGGCGCTGATCCTCTCCGCCACCGGCGACCCCCGCGCCCCCTACCGCGGCGGCGTCGCCCTGCACGACATGCTGCCCGGCTCGCGCCTGCTGACCCTCCAGGGCGCCAACCAGCACGGGCTGTACGGGATCTACGGCAACGCCTGCGTGGACGACACGGTCAACGCCTACCTGGCCGGCGGACGCCTGCCGGACACCGACCCGACCTGCACCCGCCAGTAGCCGGCCGCCTTCGGTGCGGGCCCGCGGACGCTTCACGGGCCCGCACCGCACCGAAGGCCCCGGGCCGGCCAGGGCCGTCGGCCGGGCCCGGGCGGCCCGCGACCACCCGGCCCGCAGCGGGTGCTCGCCCGTCCGCCGGGTGCCGGGGCCGATCGGCACCGATGGCCAGGAGTACGGTCCTGGCCGGGGGCGGCTCCAGGAGTCCGCTCCCGGGCGCGGTTTCGTCCTGGGTGCGGACGAACTCCCCTGCCCCCGAATGGTCCTCTTGATGAAGGCCGGGAATCACCGGCGCCATTCATCGGAGGGGTCCTTTCGTGTACGAGCACGCACCGCACAGCCGATTCCCGCTCTCCCGCCGGGGCGGCCGACGCCGGGCGGTGGCGGTCGTGACCGCCGTGGCCGCCGGGATCATGGCGGCCGGGGCGCTGGCACCGACCGCGGCGTTCGCGGGCGGCAGGCCGGACAGCGTCCAGTCGGGCCTGAACGCGCTGGTGAAGGACGACGGCATGCCCGCCGCGCTGGCCTCCGTCAAGGGCCGCGACGGCCGCACCCGCAACTACACCGCCGGCGTCGGCGACCTCGCCACCGGGGCCAAGGTCCCCGTGGACGGGCAGGTGCGGATCGGCAGCAACACCAAGGCCTTCACAGCCGTCGTGGCGCTGCAACTCGTCGGCGAAGGAAAGCTGGGCCTGGACTCCCCCGTCGAGACCTACCTGCCGGGTCTGCTGCGCGGCGACGGCATCGACGGGCGCGACATCACCGTCCGTCAGCTGCTCCAGCACACCAGCGGCCTGCCCGAGTACGTGGACAAGGGCTCGATCCTCGCCGGTCCGAAGCGGTACTACGAACCGCGTGAACTGCTCGACTTGGCCCTCGCCCAGAAGGCTCACTTCGCCCCGGGCACGCGCTGGGAGTACAGCAACACCAACTACCTGATGGCGGGCCTGATCATCCAGAAGGTCACCGGGCGGCCACTCGGCGAGGAGGTCAACCGGCGCGTCGTCGACCGCATCGGCCTGCGCCACACCTACTTCCCCACCCCGGGGGACATGAGCATCCACGAGGCCCACCCCAAGGGTTACCACCGGGACGCCGACGGCTCGCTCCGCGACTACACCGAACTGGACCCGTCCTGGGGCTGGGCGGCGGGCGCCGTCGTCTCCACCGACAGCGATCTCAACTCGTTCTACGCCGCGCTCCTCGGCGGCCGGCTCCTGCCCGCGGCGCAGCTCGCCGAGATGCGCACCACCGTCCCCGCCGACGTGGTGGCTCCGGGCATGCGCTACGGGCTGGGCCTGACGAGCCGGCCGCTGTCGTGCGGTGGCGTGTACTGGGGCCACGGCGGGACCATTCCGGGCTACGACACCGCCGGGGGCGCCACCGACGACGGCCGCGCCATCAGCATCACGGTGACCACGATCCCGGATGACGCGGTCAAGAAGCACGTGGAGGCCACGGTGGACTCCGCCCTGTGCCGCTGACCCTCGCCGATCCGGCCTGAGCGTCCACAACCGGTACGACCAGCGGGTTCTGCGCGCACCCGCGCGCGGAACCCGCGCGCCCCGCCGATTCCCCACCCCAGCAGAGGAGTTCCTCCATGAACGAGCACGTCCAGCACGACCGGGCCGACCGACGCCGCCGTGGCCGGCGCGGGTTGGCGGTGGCCGTGGCCTCCGTGGCCGCCGGCGTCGTGGCGGCCACGGCGACGGCACCGACCGCGGCGTTCGCGGGCGGCAGGCCGGACAGCGTCCAGTCGAGCCTGAACGCGCTGGTGAAGGACGACGGCCTGCCCGCCGCGCTGGCCTCCGTCAAGGGCCGCGACGGCCGCACCCGCAACTACACCGCCGGCGTCGGCGACCTCGCCACCGGGGCCAAGGTCCCCGTGGACGGGCAGATCCGCGCCGGCAGCAACACCAAGGCCTTCACAGCCGTCGTCGTCCTCCAGCTCGTCGCCGAGGGAAAGCTGGGCCTGGACTCCCCCGTCGAGACCTACCTCCCCGGCCTGCTGCGCGGCGACGGCATCGACGGGCGCGACATCACCGTCCGTCAGCTGCTCCAGCACACCAGCGGCCTGCCCGACTACATGGAGACCCCCGCACTCCCGGACTTCCCCACGATCCAGTACCTCTACTTCGAGCCCCGCGACCTCCTCGACAGCGCCCTCGCCCAGAAGGCCCGCTTCCCCGCGGGTACCGGTTGGGGGTACAGCAACACCAACTACGTCGTCGCCGGACTCCTCGTCCAGAAGGTCACCGGGCGGCCCGCCGGCGAGGAGATCACCAAGCGCGTCATCGACCGCATCGGCCTGCGCCACACCTACTTCCCCGCCCCCGGGGACATGAGCATCCACGAGGCCCACCCGCACGGCTACTACCGCAGCTCGCCGGACGCGCCTCCGATCGACTACACCGAGATGGACTCCTCGCCGGCCTGGGCGGCGGGGGCGGTCGTCTCCACCAACACCGACCTCAACTCGTTCTACGCCGCGCTCCTCGGCGGCCGGCTCCTGCCCGCGGCGCAGCTCGCCGAGATGCGCACCACCGTCCCCGCCGAGCCCCTGGGCCCGGGGGTCCGCTACGGGCTGGGTCTGCAGAGCAGGCCGCTCTCCTGTGGTGGCCTCTTCTGGGGCCACGGCGGGACCACCGCGGGATACCGCTCCCGCAACGGGGTCACCGACGACGGTCGCGCCGCCGCCATCACGGTCACCGCCATCCCGGGTGAGGTCGGCGCGCAGCACATGGCGGACGCCCTGGACGCGGCCCTCTGCCGCTGACCCACCCCTCGGAGCGGACCGGGCCCAGGCCCCGGCAGCCACGGAACGTCACAACAACTCCGTGATCGCCGGGGCCTCTTGCCTGCTTTCCCGCCGGGACACCCGTCCATGCCCCTCTGCGCGACCTCTCAGCCGGGCTCGGCTCGACCCTGCCCGGCCCGGCGACGGCCGGCCCGGCCCGCTTTCAGCCCGCCGGGTTCGCGCGCCGAGCCTCCACCAGGCCCGACTCGTAAGCCGCGATCACCGCCTGGGCGCGGTCACGGACACTCAGCTTGGCGAAGACGCTGGTGATGTAGTTCTTGACCGTGGAGACGCTGATGCCCATCGCCGACGCGATCTCGGCGTTGTCGAGGCCGGTGGCCAGCAGGTGCCACACCTCGATCTCACGGGGCGTCAGTTCACCCAGGTCGGACACCGGCACCGGTGAGGGCGGCTGCGGCAGGCGGGGCGTGGTGACGTAAGTGGAGATCAAGCGGGTGAGCAGGCGCGGAGCCACCGCCGCCTCCCCGGTGTGCACGGTGCGCACGGCCGCCGAGAGCTCCTCCGGGGAGACGTCCTTGGGAAGGAACCCGGAGGCGCCGGCGCGCAGGGCAGCCACCACGTACTCGTCCATGTCGAAGGTGCTCAGCGCCAGGACCCTGCATGCGGGCAGCTCCCGCGTGATCCGCTCGGTCGCCTGGACCCCGTCGAGAACCGGCATCCGGATGTCCATCACGACGACGTGCGGCCGGTGCCGGTGCGCGAGGTCGACCGCTCGCTGCCCGTCGTCCGCCTCGGCCACCACCTCGAACGCCGGGTCCGGTGCCAGGATCAGGGCCAGGCCCCGCCGCACCAGCGGCTGGTCGTCCGCGATCAGCACCCTGATCCGCTCCGGGGTTTCCGTCATCCGAGCAGTTCCTCTCCGTCGGCCGGCGCCACCGGCAGGCTGGCCACCACCCGGAAGCCGCCACCGTCGACGCCGCCGGCCACCATGCTGCCGCCCTGCAGCGCGACGCGTTCGCGCATGCCGATCAGACCGTACCCGGTGCGGCCCGCCCTCGGCCCGGCCGCACTGCCCGCCCGCGCCAGGGCCCCCACCAGGGTGTCGGCCGACGCGGCGGCGCCGTTGTCGGACACCTCGACGGTGACCCGGTCCGGGTGGTACGTCAGCTGGACCCGCGCCTCGGCCCGGCCGGCATGCTTGCGGGTGTTGGTGAGGGACTCCTGGACGATCCGGAACACCGCCAGGCCGGTGCTCGGCGGCAGCGGACGCTCCTCCCCCAGGACGGCGAACTCCGTGGGCAGACCGGCCCTGCGGGACTCCTCGACGAGCCCTGCGAGGTGCCCGACACCGGGCTGCGGCGCGGACGGCGCCCCGTCCGCCTCCTCCGGCGCGTCGCCGGCCCGGAGCACGTCGAGCAGTTGGCGCATCTCGCGCAGCGCCATCCGCCCGGAGCCCTCCAGCGTGACCAGGGCGTCGCGCACCACCTCGGTGTCGTTCCCGAGGTTCGCTCTGGCACCGCCGGCCATCAGCTGCATGGTGGTGATGTGGTGGGCCACGATGTCGTGCAACTCCCGTGCGATGCGGCGCCGTTCCTGCGCCACCGCGCGGTCGGCCAGCAGCCTGCGCCTGACCTCCACCTCGTGCTGCCAACGCTTCAGCACCTCGGCCGCGGCGACGACCAGCGCCGCGGCGAACACGTTGACCGCCATCTCCCCCACCGGAGGGGGCAGCGGATGCCCCCGGCCCAGCAGTGGCACGGCGGCCGCGACCAAAGCAGCCGGCGCCGCCACCGCGATGCCGCGGGAGCGGGCCACGGCGAACAGCGCGACGCACAGCGTGCAGTTGAAGTGCTGCGGCACCGGCCCGCTCAGGTTCAGTGCCAGGCCGAGGACCAGCACACCCGCCAGTGACGCCAGCGGGTAGCGGCGCCTGGTGAGCAGCGGCATGGCCGCCAGTACGAGCAGGACCAGCGCGGTCAGGGCGATCGGCTGGCTTCCGTCCGGACCGCCGACCGTGTAGCCGAGGAGGTCCAGGGCGGCCGCCCCGACGGCCGGCAGCGCGTCACTGGCCGTCCAGGGCAGGCCGTCGGCTCTCGGCGACGGCGGCAGGCGCCGCTGGTGCGTCGACATGCTGGTGCTGGTCCTTTCTGTGGCCGGTCGGCACTGGTCTTCGCCGGTTCACCGTGACCGTCGTCCGTGAGTCGTGTGCCGTTCCCGCAACGGCCTGCGGCCCCGGGGGAAGGAGTCCGCGGTCATTCTCGCAGCGGCTCCCGGTCCCGGACAGGCACCCGGGACCGATCCCCGACCAGGCCCCTGGTCCTGGTCGGGGACGTACTGCGCGTTGATGACCTGGATGCCCGTGTCGCCCAGGGCCTGCGATGCCGCCTCGGCTTTGGGCTGAAGGATCGCCGACGGGTTGCCGGTAGCCGGCGCGGGCGCGACCCCCGTCGAGGTGGCGAAGGTCTGCGCGACACCCATCGCCCGGCTCCGGGCCCTCTCGTTGATGTCGCCGTCTGCCTGCACCACCAGCTCCAGCGCGGCGGCCACGACCAGTAGCAGCACCACCACCAGCTGCAGCACGCGGCCCGCGACACTGCGCGGGAGGTCACAGCAGTCGCTCTGGAACGACTGCTGCACGCCGACACCCGCGGCCCGTCACGAGCGGCGCGGGATCCGGGCGCTCTGTGACAGCGACACGCAGATGACGGAGGTGGCGGCCCACACCAGGGGGACTATCCACGGGCTCCACCACATGAGCGCCAGCGAGACGGCCGCTGCCGCCGGCAGCGCGACGGTGACCGGCAGCACAACGTCGCGCCGGTACCCCCTCAGCTGCTCGCCGAGGACCTCTTCGACGATCTCGGCGACCCGGTCGTCGATGGTGTCCCCGTAGTGCGCGAGGAACTGCTCGATGTCGTCGGTCCTGCCGGCCGGGCAGGGGCGGCCGGCGGCGCTCGAGTGTCGATCGGTCATGACCCCACGATGTCGCACCGGGCGGCGCCGGGTCGGCAGCGTGAACCCACCGGCCGGACGGGGGTAAACCCTACCCCCCGCTGGTGGGCTCTCCTCGCTGTCGACGGGTGGTCGGGTTGGGTACCGTCCCCCTGTTGAATCGAGGCGCGGACGGTGACCTGGTCGCCGTCCGCACTGCCCACGAGAGCGGGTCCGAAGCAGTTGACCGAGAACATCGCCGGCCGTGCCACCGGCAGAGCCTGGAGGGACGCCCGGCCACCCCGCGAGGTGGTGCCGGGCAATCCGCTGCGGGCGCTGGCCTCCCCCGTGCTGTGGCGGGCGTCGATCCACCTGGCACTTGACGGTCTGGTGGCGCTGGCGGGACTGGCCGTGCTGGTCGTTCTGGTCGTCGCCGTCTGCCTGGCGCCGGCCGGCCTGGTGGGCCTGCCGCTCACGGTGGCCGCGGGGTGGGCGCTGTTCCGGCTGGCCGCCGTCGAGCGGGCCCGGTTCGCCGTGACCTGCGGGCTGGAGCTCGACGAGCTGCCGACGCCGGTCGCTTCGTGGCGGTTGGTCAAGTCGCTGCAGTCGCTCGTCCACAACCCCTGCACCTGGCGGCTGATCGGCTACCAACTACTGCTGATGCCGGTGGCGGTGGTGACCGTGGTCGGGGTGGCGCTGATCTGGGCCGTGCCGCTGACCCTGCTGCTGCTTCCGGCCTACTACCGGGGCCTGCCCGGCGGGCAGGCCCAGCTCGGGCCGTTCCTGGTGGACTCCCTGCCCCGGGCGCTGCTGGTCGCGGCGGTGGCGCTGCTGGTCGGCGCGGTCCTCTCCCCCCTGATCGTCAAACTCCTGCTGGCGCTGGACACCGCGCTGGCCGTCGCCCTGCTCTCCCGGCCCCGTGGCATGGAGCTGGAGCAGCGGATCAACGATCTGACGGAGAGCCGCGCCCGGGTGGTGGACGCCGCCGAGGCGGAGCGCAAACGGATCGAGCGGGACCTGCACGACGGTGCCCAGCAACGGCTGGTGGCGATGTCGATCACCCTGGGCCGGGTCAGCTCGCGGTTGAAGAAGTCCGGTGACCACGAGACCGACAAGCTGGTCGAGGACGTCCGGCGGGAAACCCTCAGCACCATCGCCGAGTTGCGCAACCTGGCCCGTGGCCTGCACCCGCCGGTGCTGACCGACCGCGGCCTGGAGGCGGCGCTCTCCGCCGTCGCCGCGCTGGCTCCGGTGCCGGTGCGCCTTGACGTCCTGGTGGAGCCGCGCCCCTCCCCCACCATCGAGGCGGTCGCCTACTTCACGGTGACCGAGGCGCTCACCAATGTGGCCAAGCATGCTCGTGCGGCCCGCGCCTGGGTGGAGATCCGGCGGGAGGGCACCCGATTGAACGTTAGGGTTGGCGATGACGGACGTGGCGGAGCCGATCTCGCGGCCGGCACGGGTCTAACCGGTCTGGCGGACCGGGTGTCCGGGGTGGACGGGCGGTTCCGGCTCAGCAGTCCGGTGGGTGGACCGACCGTGATCGAGGTGGAATTGCCATGCGGGTAGTGCTGGCCGAGGACTCCGCGCTGCTGCGCCAGGGCATCGAACTGCTGCTCAGCGAACAGGGGATCGAGGTGGTCGCCGCCGTCGGCGACGGGGAGCAACTCCTGCGCGCGGTGGCCGAACACCGGCCGGACGCCTGTGTGACGGACGTCCGGATGCCGCCCACCTTCCTGGACGAGGGCCTGCGCGCCGCACTGGCGGTGCGCGCCCGTTGGCCGGAGACCGGCGTCCTGGTGCTCTCCAACTACGTCGAGGAGCGCTACGCCATCGACCTGGTCAGCACCAATGACAACGGGGTCGGCTACCTGCTCAAGGACCGGGTGTCGGACGCCGAGGAGTTCGTGGACGCGCTGCGCCGGGTCGCCGCGGGCGAGACGGTCCTCGACCCGGAGGTGGTCAAGCAGTTGCTGGCCGGCAGCCGGCAGCGGGATCCGCTGTCCACCCTGACGCCGCGCGAACGGGAGGTCCTCACGGCCATGGCGGAGGGCCGTTCCAACGCCGGAATCGCGGCCGATCTGGTGATCGGCACGGCGGCGGTGGAGAAGTACATCCGCAGCATCTTCGTGAAATTCGATCTGCAGCAGGAGGCGGGGGACCACCGCCGCGTGCTCGCGGTCTTGCGCTACCTGGGAGCTTGAGATCAGTACCACACCGATGAAGCGCCGCGGATGCCTCCTCATAGGGCTGGCCGCCCTCGTCGCGGTCGTCTCCGTGGCCAGTTGGATCGTGGTCGACTCGCTTCCGGCGCACCATCCGTACAGCGGCGACTGGCAGCAGGACGCGGCCGGCGCCGGCCGGGTGACGGTCCAGACCGACGGACTCGGCGTGACGCTGAGCCAGGACGGCTCCTCGCAGGTCACGGTGGCCATGAGCGGCAGCTACACGGGCCGTGCCCCGCAGGTCTCCGTCGCCCGGTCCGGGTCGGACGTCACGGTCACCGCCGGCTGCTCCGACGACTGCTCGGGGCATCTGCAGGTCACGGTGCCGGCCGGCCTGGCCGCGCAGGTGAGCACCGGGGGCGCCGGGATCCAGGCGAAGGGCCTGACCGGCCGGCTGGATCTGGCCACCGGGCGGGGCGGGGTCGAGGTGGACCAGTCGTCCGGCCCGCTGACCGTGCGGAGCACGTACGGCACGGTGACCCTCGCCGACAGCAGCGCCCCGGACGCCGAGGTGATCACCACCGACGGCGAGGTCAGCGCCTCCTTCACGGCGGCACCCGCCTCCCTGAGGGTCACCACGGGCTGGGGCCGGGTCGACCTCAAGGTGCCTCACGACGCCTCCTACCACGTCGACGCGCAGAGCTCCTGGTCGTCGCCGAGCGTCTCGCTGCCGAACACCGCCACGGACGCGCCGCACAGCGTGGTGGTGAAGACCACGCGCGGCGACATCGCGGTCCACTGAGCACGCCCGTGCCGCGAACGACGGTGGCGTCCCCGGGATCTCCCGGGGGCGCCACCGTCGTTCGGACGATCAGCCGGCGACCAGCGAGGCGTCGACGCTGATCTTCGCGTGCCGCTCCGGCGCGCCGGGTTCGGCGATCGCCCCGGCCAGTCCGTCCAGGCCGATGACGCCGGTGATGACGGCACCTTCCGAAACGGCGTGTCGGGGGTGGATCACGGATGCCGGGGTGAGTCCGGCGAGGAGGCGAAGTCGGCCAGTGCGGCGGTGACTTCGGCCGGTCGCTCCTGCTGGGTCCAGTGTCTCGTGGCCGCGGCCGCCGCCGCACCGGCGGCGATCACCCTCACCCTCGTCACGCCCGCCATCGCGTCCGGAGTCAGCGCCGCCGCGCGGCCGCGGGCCACTGCCGCCCCGGCCGACACCACCGGCACCACCACCCCGCCCGACGACAACGGCGGGGACTGACAGGGGGGTTATCCGTACCCCGGTTCGGTGGGCTTGCCACGTGTCCGGCCCGGCTGAACTGCTGTTGGCTGGAGGGCAGATGGTCGGTGCGACCTCGCGGGTGCCCTCGAGCACCGGCCACCGGATCGACGCCCACCGCAGCAGCTCCGCGCCGCGGATCGACCTGCCGGACTCCGAGGGCGCGTCGACCTCCCTCACCGTGGCCGCCTCCGACGGCGGCATGCACATCCACTGAGCGGGCACCACCGCCCCACGCCGACGACCGACGTTGGAGAAGAACCATGCGCCACCCCTCCTCACCCCTGCGCGCCCCGTTCGGCAAGGCCGGCACCTGGGCCCTTGCGGGCGCCTCGGTCGCGGCCGCGGCCACCGCCTGGTGGGTGACCGACTCCGCGCCGTACCCCTACGCGCAGCACCGACTGCTCGACCTGCCACTGCCGTTCCTGTCCTGGGAGCGGCTGGCCGAGCAGCTCCGGCCGCTGCCCGGCGAGCGGATGCTGGAGATCGGTCCCGGCACCGGGCTGCAGTCGCTCCAGGTGGCGCCCCGGCTCGGCGCCGACGGCCGGCTGGACATCGTCGACATCCAGCAGGAGATGCTCGACCACGTGGTGCGCCGGGCCGCCGGATCCGGCCTCGACACCATCGTCCCCACCCTGGCCGACGCGCGTGAACTCCCCTTCGACGACGCCACGTTCGACGCCGCCTACCTGGTCACCGCGCTGGGCGAGATCCCGGACGTCCCCGCCGCCCTGAGCGAGCTGCGCCGGGTCCTCAAGCCGACCGGTCGCCTGGTCGTCGGCGAGTTCTTCGACCGCCACCAGATCCGCCCGGCGACCCTGGCCCGGCACGCCAACGCCGTCGGCCTGCACGTCATCCGGCAGTCCGGACCGGCCCTGGCCTACTTCGCGCTGCTGCGGCCGTGCACCTCGGGCTCCGACGTCCGGCCGCCCGCCGGTGCCGCGGACCGGCGTGCGGCCGGCATCGGCTCCTGATCGGGACTGGAGGACCGTCGTGAACAATCCCGGCATCCGGCGCGCGGCCGAGAGCGAGTGGGGCCCGCTCTACCGCCGCGCGCACGCCCGGCTGCGGGCCAGGGGCGCCGCCGCACTGACCCTCACCGTGGTCTCCAGCTGCCTGGTGCTGCTGTTCGCGGCGGTCGACGAGTTCCCGAGCGGGGCGGCCTTCGTCTCCCGGATAGGCGTGGTCCGGGCCGCCGAGCCGTGGGACGTCGCGCTGCCGCGCTTCCCGGTCTCGATATTCGTGCCGGCCCTGGGCCTGCCGGTCTGGGGGGCGCTGGCCCAGGTGTTCGTGGTCTTCGCGATCGCCGAGCTGACCCTCGGCCCGTGGCGCACGCTCGCCGTCGGGTACACCTGCTCGCTGGTGGGCACCTGCTACGCGCGCTTCGGGGTGTCCCGGCCGCCCGGCCACCTGCTCCACCTGCCCGCCGCATTCGCCCAGGTCCGGGACACCGGGCCGTCGGCGGCCGTGATCGGGCTGGGCCTGCTGGTCGCCTGGCGGTTCGGGGCGCGCTGGACGGCGCTGGGCGTGGTGCTGCTGACGGCCGCGATCACGGCGGTGGACCCGGTGTTGGCGGGTTACGAACACATGGCCGCGCTGGCGACCGCCGCCCTGCTGCTGCTCGCGGACGGGGTCGCCCGCAGGCTCACCGCCCGCGGTGCGCACGGCTCCGCCACCGTGGCGCGATGACCGAGGGGCCCGCACCGGGCACGTGTGCGCGGTGCGGGCCCCTCACTGCCAGGCGGGTGCCGTGGCAGAAGAACTACAGCGGGCGAATGTTCTCGGCCTGCGGGCCCTTCTGGCCCTGCGTGACGTCGAACTCGACCTTCTGGCCCTCGAGCAGCTCACGGAAGCCGTTGGCGTTGATGTTCGAGTAGTGGGCGAAGACGTCGGGGCCGCCACCCTCCTGCTCGATGAAGCCGAAGCCCTTCTCCGAGTTGAACCACTTCACAGTGCCATTAGCCATTAGAAATCTCCTTCAAGGGACTGTCCGAAGCACGCACAGCGCGGGCCTCGAGTCACCGCATGGAGCGCCCACCGGGGAAGAGCCGGGGAACAAAAAATGCGCCTGCAATACATCAGCAGGCGCACACAAAGTTCATGGGAACCACTACTGCAACTCCCACGACTGTAGCAGGCCAGGGCCCTGCGCGGCGGGATGGCCGGAGCCCTGCCGATGGCCGGCGCCCCCGCCGTGCTCACCTCTCGTCGGGGGCGAGCAGGCCGCGCCGGTAGGCGCGGACCAAGTGCTTGGGGACGAGGTGGCGACGGCCGTCGATCTCGATCGGGACGAGGTCCGGGGCTGCCGCCTTCCACTGGGCCCGGCGGTGCCGGGTGTTGCTGCGGGACGTCTTGCGCTTGGGTACGGCCATGGGTGATTCCCCTTTCTCCGGAGGCGGGTTCCTCATCGGTGAGCAGGACTGATCGCGGCCTCGGCCCGGGAATGCCGTGGCCGCAGGTGACGTTGCCACCCTACACGCCTAATGGAAACGAAAACCATTTCGCTATGATGTCAGCTCAACCGTCACCGATCCGCCCGAGGAGGACGCCGTGGCCCGCAACGACCTGCGCCCGATCATCAAACTCCGGTCCACCGCCGGTACCGGCTACACGTACGTGACCCGCAAGAACCGGCGCAACGACCCGGACCGGCTCGTCCTGCGCAAGTACGACCCCGTGCTCGGTCGCCCCACCGAGTTCCGCGAGGAACGCTGACCCCGACCCCGCCCAGCCAAGGAGAACCCGATGAAGCCCGGCATCCACCCCGCCTACCGCCCCGTCGTCTTCCGTGACCGCGTCGGCGGACTGACCTTCCTCACACGGTCCACCGTCACCAGTGACCGCACCATCGAGTGGGAGGACGGCAACACCTACCCCGTGATCGACGTGGAGATCTCCTCCGCCAGCCACCCCTTCTACACCGGCCAGTCCCGCGTGCTCGACACCGCGGGCCGCGTCGAGCGCTTCGAGCGCCGCTACGGCGCCGCGGCCGCCCGCCGCAAGGGCTGAGACCGGGACCGCGTACGAATGCCGGTGTGTCCTCTCGGATCCGAGGGGGCACACCGGCGTTCGCGCGTACCGGGGCGGGTCATCGCGGCCGCAGGTGCTCGATGCGGGCGAAGGCCTGGTCGAGCAGTTCCGCCACGCGGTGGTCGTGAAGGGCGTGGACGACCCGCCGCCACCGCTTTGGCGGGCAGCCCGCCGTCAGGGTGCGGTGGCGCCTCCCTTGTGCTCGTCCTCCTCCACGATCTCGGCGTCCACGACCTCCTCTTCCGAGCCTTGCGGGCCGGTCGCACCGCCTGGTGCACCAGGGGCGGTCTGGGCGTACATGGCCTGGCCGAGCTTCTGGCTGACCTGGGCGACCTTCTCGCTCGCCGCGCGGATCGCGGCGGTGTCCTCGCCCTTGAGCTTCTCTCTCAGCTCCGTCAGGGCGGTTTCCACCTCGCTCTGCACGTCGGCCGGGACCTTGCCCTGGTTGTCCGTGAGGAACTTCTCGGTGGTGTAGGCGAGTTGCTCGCCCTGGTTGCGGGTCTCGGCGGCCTCCTTGCGGCGGCGGTCCTCCTCGGCATGCTGCTCGGCCTCGCGGATCATGCGGTCGATGTCGTCCTTGGGCAGGGCGGAGCCGCCGGTGACGGTCATCTTCTGCTCCCTGCCGGTGCCGAGGTCCTTCGCGCCGACGTGCATGATGCCGTTGGCGTCGATGTCGAAGGTGACCTCGATCTGCGGCAGGCCGCGCGGGGCCGGGGCGATGCCGGTCAGCTCGAACATGCCGAGCTTCTTGTTGTACGCGGCGATCTCCCGCTCGCCCTGGTACACCTGCACGGTGACCGAGGGCTGGTTGTCCTCGGCGGTGGTGAAGACCTCCGAGCGCCGGGTCGGGATCGTGGTGTTGCGCTCGATCAGCTTGGTCATGATGCCGCCCTTGGTCTCGATGCCCAGCGACAGCGGGGTGACGTCCAGCAGCAGGACGTCCTTGACCTCGCCCTTGAGCACACCGGCCTGGAGCGAGGCGCCGATGGCGACGACCTCGTCCGGGTTGACGCCCTTGTGCGGGTCCTTGCCGGTGAGCTTCTTCACCAGGTCCGTGACGGCCGGCATCCGGGTCGAGCCGCCGACCAGGATCACGTGGTCGATGTCGGAGACCTCGATCCTGGCGTCCTTGACGGCCTGATGGAACGGGCCCTCGCAGCGGTCCAGCAGGTCGGCGGTGAGCTGCTGGAACTGGGCGCGGGTGAGCTTCTCGTCCAGGTGCAGCGCGCCCTCGGCGGAGGCCGTGACGTAGGGCAGGTTGATCGTCGTCTCGGTGGCGGCGGACAGCTCGATCTTGGCCTTCTCGGCGGCCTCGCGGAGCCGCTGCACGGCCATCTTGTCCTTGGACAGGTCGATCCCGTAGCCGTTCTTGAACTGCTTGACCAGGTGGTCGACGATCCGCTGGTCCCAGTCGTCACCGCCGAGGTGGGTGTCGCCGGAGGTGGCCTTCACCTCCACCACGCCCTCGCCGATCTCCAGCAGCGAGACGTCGAACGTGCCGCCGCCGAGGTCGAAGACCAGCACCGTCTGGTCGTTCTCCTTGTCCAGGCCGTACGCCAGGGCGGCGGAGGTCGGCTCGTTGATGATCCGCGCCACCTTCAGGCCCGCGATCTCGCCGGCCTCCTTGGTCGCGGTGCGCTGGGAGTCGTTGAAGTACGCGGGCACGGTGATCACCGCGTCCGTCACGTCCTCGCCCAGATAGGACTCGGCGTCGCGCTTCAGCTTCTGCAGCACCCGCGCGGAGATCTCCTGCGCGGTGTAGCTCTTGCCGTCCACGCCCCCTTTCTCCGGGAAGTGCCAGCCGCTCTCGCCCATGTGCCGCTTCACCGAGCGGGCGGTGCGGTCCACGTTGGTGACGGCCTGCCGCTTGGCGACCTCGCCAACCAGCACCTCGCCGCCCTTGCCGAAGGCCACCACCGACGGGGTGGTGCGCGCGCCTTCGGCGTTCGTGACGACGGTCGGCTCGCCGCCCTCCAGCACGCAGACCACTGAGTTCGTCGTTCCCAGGTCGATACCGACTGCGCGTGCCATCGCGGGCCTCCTCTCTTGCCATCCCTCCCGTCTTGCCTCAAAGGGAGGAAGGAAACTTGAGCCTCATGGCATCAAGAGTAAGTCGAGGTCGTGGCTGGAGGAAATCTGTAACGTGGAAGTGAGGTTTCATTTCAGCGAGCGGCGAGGTGAGATCGCGGTGGTGGAGCTGCCCATTGATGACGCGGATGCCGCGCTGTACACGGTGGGGCAGGTCGCCGCGATGCTGCACGTCCGGGTGGCGTTCCTGAGGCGACTGGACGAGCTGGGCGCGGTGGTGCCCGTGCGCTCGCCGGGCGGCCAGCGGCGCTACTCGCGCCGGGAGATCAACCGCATTGCCGCACTGGTCGAGCTGATCGGCGAGGGACTGACCCTGGAAGGGGCGCGCCGGGTGCTCGATCTCCAGGCCCGAGTGGAGGAGCTGGAGGCCGACCTGGGGCGGACCCGCGGCCGGTGACGTCTGGCACCCGCCGCCTGGCCCCACCCCGGCTGGGCGGGGTTCAAGCGGCGGCGGCGAGGTCGGCGCGGCCGAACAGGAGCGCGTAGCCGCTGGGCAGGCGAGCGAGAAGGCGGTCGGTGAGCCCATCGCCGGCGAGATCGGCGAGGGCGGCCAGGACGGAGGAGGCATCCCAGCGGGCGCTGGTGAGGCTGATGTTCAGGGCTCGGGCGACGGCTTCGACGAAGGCGGGGGCGGCGACGGGTTCGGGCAGGGGGATCTGCGAGGCGAAGACGGCGCGGGCCCGCTCGGGCAGCGCGGCGGCCAGCTCGCAGCGTTCGTCGCCGGTGAGCTGGGAGCCGAGGACGGCCAGGACGGTGTCGAGGACTCGTTCCGCTTCCTCGTCGCTGGGGTGGCGGCCAAGGGTGCGGACCTGCTGGATCAGGCGGCGGTGCCGGGTCATGGCGGTGGCCTTCCGATACGGGCCGCCGCGGTGCACGCGGCGGCACGAAAGCGCTCAGGATCGGTGGTCGGGGGCGGGGCGGCCGAACAAGACGTCGTAGCCGGGCGGCAGCTGGAACAGCACGCGCTCCAACAATTCGTCGCCGGCGGCGTCGGCCACCGTGGACAGGACGGCTCCGATGTCCCACACGGCGGTCTTCTCGGTGGCGCCCTCGATCCAGGCGGCGGTGGCGCGTACGAACCGTTCGGGACTGAGCGGCTCGGCGGCCTGCAAGGGGTTCAGCAGGATCAGGGCGAAGGTCTCGGGCAGACGGGCCGCGAGCTTCGCGCGCACGTCGCCGACCAGGTGGGCGCCGAGCAGGGCCAGCACGACGCGGGCCGCGCGGTCGGCGTCCTGGGGTGTGTCGTACTCTCCGCGTTCCTGGACCTGGTCCAAGAAAGCTTCCCATCGAAGAGTCACCGCGATTCCTCCCTGTCGATTTCACCGAAGGCCCTCACCACGAACGGTGCCGGTCCGGGCGGCAAGGGGCCGACTGCGGGAGTGTTCCGCGCCGTCCGCTCGGGGGGTGCGGGCGGCGCGGAACGGCAGAGGGACGCCGTCAGGCCTTGATCTCCTTGCGGCTTCCGCTGTGGCCGATGGCGATCTTGCGGGGCTTGGCCTTCTCGGCGACCGGGATCTTCAGGGTCAGCACGCCGGAGTCGTAGTCGGCGGTGATCCCCTCGGGGTCGAGCGTGTCGGAGAGCATGACCTGCCGGGAGAAGACGCCGAGCGGACGCTCGGACAGCTCCCACTTCACGTCCTCGCCCTGGTGGCGGGGACGGCGTTCGGCCTTGACGGTCAGCATGTTCCGCTCGACATCGATGTCGATCGCATCGGGGTCCACCCCCGGCAGGTCGAAGCAGATCACGTACTCGTCGCCGGCGCGGTAGGCGTCCAGCGGCATCGGGGTCGGCCGCGACCAGGTCCCGGTCGTGCCGAAGAACTGCTGGGTCAGCCGGTCCAGCTCGCGGAACGGATCGGTGCGCATCAGCATCGCGAAACACCTCCACTGATCGATGGGTGCCAGTGCGCTTCACCTGAAACCGTTCTAACATGTCATCCATCCAATGACAAACCCTGATGTCGCCGAAGGAGTGACACCCATGAGAGAGCGGCCCCAAGAACCCGCCACCGGTGGCGGACCGTCGAGGGGCCCGGTGTCCTTCCTCGCCGCCGCCGCGGCGCTCGCCGCCATAGACGAGGCCGTCCGCGCCGCGCAGGACACCGAAGCCACGACCCCGCCCACCACCCGAACCGGCCCCGAGCAGGCACTGGCCGCCCTGCTGCTGCTGCGCGAGCTGCGTACCGAGCTCGCCGACTGGGAGGCCCCGCTGGTGGAGACCGCCCGCGCCGCCGGCGCCACCTGGGCCGACCTCGCCCGCCCCATGGGCGTCGCCAGCCGCCAGGCCGCCGAGAACCGCTACCTGCGCCTTGCGCCACCCGCCACCCGCACCCCGGGCACCACCGGGGCCAAACGCGTCAAGGCCGTACGCGACCGCCGCGCCGCAGAGCGCTCCGTCGCCGACTGGGCCCGCGCCAACGCCGCTGACCTGCGCCGGCTCGCCGCCCAGGTCGCCGCCCTGACCGACCTCGCCCCGGCGGCCCGCCCCGCCCTCGACCACCTCCACACCGCGCTCGGCGCCCCCGACGCCACCGAACTCCTCACACCCCTGGCCGCCGTCCGCCCCCACCTCGGCGCCCGTCACTCCCAGATCGCCCACCGCCTCGACGACCTCGCCCAGCACACCGACCAACTGCGCCATGACAGCGACCACCGGCGCGCCTGACCCCCTGGCCGCCGCCGAAGAGCGCTGGCAGCGGGTCGAGGACCAGCTCGTGGCCCTCGGGCACCGGATGCGGACCGACGGCGACGCCGCCATCACCTCGCTGGACGCCTGCCTCGCACGCCTGGAAGCCATACGCGACGCCCTCCACACATCCCTGGCACAGGTCGCACAGGACATCGCGGCGCAGACCGGGGCCGGCGCTGCGCATCACACCGCCGGATACTGAGGGACGGCCATGCCGACGGCAGTGGGGGGAGTCCACCCATAGCCCATATACCCTCATTTCGGACATCTTGACAAGCGTTGGCCAAGGTTCTATCCAGATCAAAGAGGAGGTTTGCCGGGGTCGCCGGTTGCCCGGGAGGTGGTCCGCCATGACGGGATCGCGAGACCGACGCGATCACTACGCGGTGCTGGGAGTGGAACCCACGGCGTCCGCGCGGCAGGTCACCTCGGCCTATCGCACCCTGGTCCGGCTGCTGCACCCGGACACCCGCCCCGTCGAACCGGGATCGGCGGAGCGACTCGGCGCGGTGGTCGCCGCCTACGAGGTCCTGCACGATCCCGAGCTGCGAGCCGCCTACGACGCCGAACGCGAGACCGCCCGGCCCCACCCGGGGACCGCCCGCGCCTCGGCCCCTCCCCCGACCACGGGCCGACGGGTGCCCGTACGAGTCGTCCGGAAAACCGGTGGGGCGGAGCCTGCGCGCACCGCGCCGACTCCCCTCGTCGGAGCGATGCCGCGAGGAACCGAACCCCTCGTTCGAGTGGGCCCGGTGCGGACCGCACCGCCAGGTGCGTCGACGTGGGCGCGGGATGCCGGCGACCTCTGGGAGTGGGGCGACTTCTGGGAGTGGATAGTGCACCGGCTGTGGGAGGTGGAGCCATGGCTGTGAACGGCAACGACTTCCGCACCGCCGTCTCCCGGTGGGACGGCCAGGTCACCATCGCGATCACGGGCGAGATCGACCTCGCCACCGCCGCCGAGCTGGAGAGCCGTGTCAAGGAGTTCCTGGCGAACCGGCCCAGGCGCATCGACCTCGACTTCGCGCAGGTGAGATTCTGCGACTGCTCGGGCGCGCACGCCCTGGAACGGCTCCATCACCAGGCGCAGGAGGAAGGCGTCGTCCTGAAGGTCACGGATGTGCGGGCCCCGCTCGTCGCCCGGCTGTTCGACCTTTTCGGCCTCGCCGACCTGGTCGAAGGCTGACACCGGGCCGCGTACCGCGGCGCTGCCACCATCGCCGGCCGCCGGTCGTGCAGGACGGTGGGCGCCCGGCCCGGCCAGTCGTGTTCAGCTGGCCGTGGCCCACCGGGTGGCCCGCGCGCGCAGGGGGGAGACGACGGCGGCGTAGCACTGTCCGGGTAGGTCGGTGACCCAGTCGAAGGTGTCCAGGGTGATGCCGTGCCGGGCAGCGGCGTGGAGCATGTCGGCCAGCAGTGCGGTCGCGGTGATCTTGTCCTGCTCGGTGCCGTGGTCCGGACGGCGCTCGGCGGCGGCGTTGATCCGGTCGGCCGGGGTGCGGTGCCTGACGATGGCGCGGTAGCAGGTGCCGGGCAGGTCGGCGACCCAGTCGAAGGTCTCGAGGGTGATGCCGTGCTGGGCCGCGGCGTGGAGCATGTCGGCCAGCAGTGCGGTCGCGGTGGCCTTGTCCTGCTCGGTCCCGTGGTCCGGACGGCGCTCGGCGGCGGCGTTGATCCGGTCGGCCAGGGTGCGGTTCTTGCGGTCGGTGTACTCGTACACGCGCGGATGTCCTCGGTCGGTCGGGTAGCTGTCGGCGCGGGCCGGCTTCCGTCTCCGGCTGCCGAAACGGGTGAGGGAAGCGGTGCTGCGGGCCGCACTCCTGCCAAGGGTGATGCAGCCCGGCCCCCGGGCCGGTGCGCGCCCGCCCGCCGGCAGGCGGGTCTGGCCAAGTGGCGTGGGAGTGCGGCCGGCCGGGCTCTGTCAGCCGCGGCCGGCCGCACCCGCAGGGGGGTTAGAGGGTGTGGGTGAGGCGGTCGGTCAGGAGACGGGTGAAGCGGGCCGGGTCGGGCAGGTCGCCGCCTTCGGCGAGCAGGGCGCTGCCGTGGACGAGTTCGGCGGTGTCGGCGAGCGCGGGGTCGTCGGCGTTCGCCTGGTGGGCCTTGTGCAGGGCGGTGATGAGGGGGTGGGTGGGGTTGAGTTCCAGGATCCGCTTCACGGGCGGGAGTTCCTGACCCATGGCCCGGTACATCTTCTCCAGGGTGGGGGTCAGGTCGTGGGCGTCGCCGACCAGGCAGGCGGCGGAGGTGGTGAGCCGGGTGGAGAGGCGGACCTGCTTGACGTGGTCGGCCAGGGCGTTCTGGAGCCAGCCGAGGAGGGCGGCGAAGTCCTGCTCGCGCTGGGCCTTCTCCGCCTTCGCCTCGTCGCCGGCGTCGCTGTCGGCGTCGCCGTCGAGGTCGACCTGGCCCTTGGCGATGGACTGGAAGCGGTGGCCGTCGAAGGCGGGGATCTGGTCCGTCCAGACCTCGTCGACGGGGTCGGTGAGGATCAGGACCTCGTAGCCCTTGGCGGTGAAGGCCTCCATGTGCGGGGAGTTCTCCACCATCTGGCGACTCTCGCCGGTCAGGTAGTAGATGGTGTCCTGGCCGTCCTTCATTCGCGCGACGTACTCGCGCAGCGTGGTCGTCTTCTCCGGGTCGTTGGTCGAGGCCGCCGAGACCAGTTCCAGCAGCGCGTCGGTGTTGTCGCGGTCCTCGATCAGGCCTTCCTTGATCACCCGGCCGAACTGCTCCCACAGCTTGGTGTAGGTGTCGGACCTGCCGGCCTGCATGTCCTTGAGGGCGCCGAGGACCTTCTTGACGAGGCGTCGGCGCACGGCGGTGATCTGGCGGTCGTGCTGCAGGATCTCGCGGGAGACGTTCAGCGACAGGTCGTGGGCGTCGACGACGCCCTTGACGAACCGCAGGTAGTTCGGCATCAGCGCGTCGCAGTCGTCCATGATGAACACGCGCTTGACGTACAGCTGCACGCCCCGCTTGGTGTCGCGGGAGAACAGGTCGAACGGGGCGTGGGCGGGGATGAACAGCAGCGCCTCGTACTCGAAGGTGCCCTCGGCGCGCATGTGGATGGTCTCGGCCGGGGCCTGCCAGTCATGGCTGATCTGCTGGTAGAAGTCGTGGTACTCGGCCTCGGTCACCTCGCTGCGGGGACGGGCCCACAGCGCCTTCATCGAGTTCAGCGTCTCCGGCACGACGACGGCCTTCTCGTCCGTGGCGGATTCGGCGCCCGCCTCGCCCGCCTCGACGGGCTCGACGGGCTCGGCGGCCATGCGGATGGGCCAGCGGATGAAGTCCGAGTACCGCTTGACGATCTGGCGGATCTTCCACGCCGCGAGGTAGTCGCCGAGCCCGTCCTCGCCGTCCGCCGGCTTGAGGTGCAGCGTGACCGAGGTGCCGACCGGCAGATCGTCGGCCTGCGCGATGGTGTAGGTGCCCTCACCGTCGGACTCCCACACGGTGCCCTGCTCGGTGCCGGCCCGGCGGGTCCGCAGGGTGACCTTGTCGGCGACCATGAACGCGGAGTAGAAGCCGACGCCGAACTGGCCGATCAGGCTCTGCGCCGCGTCCGCGTCCTTGGCCTCCTTGATCTTGGCCAGCAGACTCGCGGTGCCGGACTTGGCGATGGTGCCGATCAGGTCGACGACGTCCTCGCGGGTCATGCCGATGCCGTTGTCCCGCACCGTCAGGGTGCGGGCGTCCCGGTCGACGTCCAGCGTGATGTGCAGGTCGGAGGTGTCGACTGCGAGGCCGCTGTCGGTGAGGGATTCCAGGCGGAGTTTGTCGAGGGCGTCGGAGGCGTTGGAGATCAGCTCGCGCAGGAAGATGTCCTTGTTCGAGTAGATCGAGTGGATCACCAGCTGCAGCAGCTGGCGGGTCTCCGCCTGGAACTCCAGCGTCTCGGTCGGGCTGGCCACGGGAGGCGTCTCCTTCATGTGCGGGTAGGGGAAAGGGTCAGGGACGACGCGGCGCCGTCACCGGGGGTGGTCTTCACATCGAGGGCCTCAGGGCCTCTCGACTCGCGCGTCGCGGGCCGGGCAGGCTTTGCGACGGTGAACAGGTCCGCTGACGTGCGGGCCGCAGCCCGGCAGGGCCGCGGCCGGGGTGCTCACGGGCCGGCCTGGGGTGTGCGGCGCTGCCGGTCGCTCTCGGCACGAAGCTGTTCGGTTCGGGCGGTGAGTTCATCGAGGCGGTCGGCGATCGCAGGGTGGTCCGCCTCCAGGAGGGGCCGGGTCTCGGCGAGCGGGGCGAGCAGGCGGGCGGGGTCGTCGTGGCCGAGCGCGTCCAGCAGGCGTTCCATGGCAGGGGACGCCGAGGCGGTGAGGTCGTCCAGGGCGCCGATCTGTCCGGCGAGGCGGCGCAGGTCCGCGGCGTTGTCGCGGGCCCAGGTCGTCACCGCGCGGTCGGCGGCACGCTGGTCGCGGGTGGCCTGGACACGCTGCTCGCCGGTGCTGCCCGCCTCGGTGCCGGCATCGGCGTTCGGGCGCATGCGCAGGTAGCGGCGCTCGGCGGCCTGGCGGCTCTGGACGCCCATCGGTTCGGCGAGGTCGGCCCAGGTGGCGCCGGCGCCGCGGGCTGTCTCGATCAGACCGGTCTCCCAGCCGGCGAGTTCCTCGCGAAGGTGGCGCAGCATCAAGAGCGCGGACAGGGCAGGGTGCGGGTCGCTCTGGCCCGCGTCGTCCGGGGGTGCGTGGCGGGCGGTGCGGGCGGCGGCGTCCATCATCCCCAGCGCGGCGGCGGCGGCCAGGAACGAGGCCGGCCCCACCCCGGCCGCGCCGGTGTCCTGCGTATCCATGTCGTCACTCTTTCGCTGACTGGGTGTTTGTCATCACCTGGACGACATGTTACAACGGTTCGTGTCGCGCCGCACCGGTGCGAACAAGAAGACCTTCTGGACCGGAGGTGTTCCGACGATGTCCATGCCCACTGCGGTGACCCACCAGGCGCCCCCTGGGTCCTGGTCGCGGCCGGCCCCGATTCCGATGGACGCCTGGCGCGAGGACGAGCGCTTCGTGATCGCACTCGACCTGCCCGGCGTCGCGCCGGAGGCGATCGAGGTCGACGTGCTGGGCCGGATGGTGACCGTGAAGGCCGAACGCCGTCCCACCCCGCGCGGCGAGGGCGCGCGCACCCGACTCGCCGAGCGGACCCACGGGGTGTTCGAGCGCCGGATCCAGCTGGCCGACAGCCTCGACCCGGGCCGTATCGCGGCCCACCTGCAGGACGGCGTCCTGACCCTCACCGCCCCCGTCGCCCCGGCTTACCGGCCCCGCAAGATCGCCGTCCGGGCCAGTGAGGCCGGCCAGTCGCCCGAGGAGAGCGGCCAGGCCGTTGTCGCCGCGGCGGCGTGAACCCGCGCGAGGCCCTGAAGGCCACTGACACCGGGGCCCGGCCCCAGGACGCCTGACCATCCGCCCTGTCATCCATCCGGCGACATGTGCGACGTATCGCCGAGAAGGTGACATACCAGGAGGGATGTGTGAGCGCGTCGAAGTCGCCCGTTGATTCGACGAGGAGGTATTCGACGATGTTGATGCGCACTGACCCGTTCCGCGAGCTGGACCGACTCACCCAGCAGTTGTTCGCCACGGCCGGCACCTGGTCGCGCCCGTCCGCGATGCCGATGGACGCCTGGCGCGACGGCGACACGTTCTACGTCCAGTTCGACCTTCCCGGCATCAGCCCGGACGCGATCGACCTGGACGTCGAGAAGAACGTGCTCACCGTCAAGGCCGAGCGCCGCCCCACGCAGCGCGGCGGCAACGCCGAGGTCCAGCTCTCCGAACGCCCACTCGGGGTCTTCTCCCGGCAACTGTTCCTCGGCGACGCCCTCGACGCCGAGCACATCACCGCCGCCTACGAGGCCGGCGTACTCACCCTCACCATCCCGGTCGCCGAGACCGCCAAGCCCCGCAAGATCCAGATCAGCGGCGGCAGCGACCGCAAGGAACTCCAGGCCTGACCACCCGTCGGACCTGGTCCCCCAGGGGGAAACGGTGCCGCGCGGGCGGAACACCCTTCGGCCGCCCGCGCGGCGCCCCGACCCGAGACCCTGCGCCGAACGGCGCAGGCCACGAATTTCCAGGCCCGACCTTGGCCCTCGGGCCTGGAACCCACGGAAAGTGACAGGGTCGGGTGCCGCGCGGAACCA
Source organism: Kitasatospora sp. NPDC032121 (assembly GCF_055580145.1). NCBI lineage: Bacteria > Bacillati > Actinomycetota > Actinomycetes > Kitasatosporales > Streptomycetaceae > Kitasatospora > Kitasatospora sp. NPDC032121. The sequence continues at coordinate 145,750 of NZ_JBVILX010000013.1, forward strand.
CGGGCTTCTTCCCGGGACCCACCGCGCGGCACCCCGGTCAGCCGCGAGGTGCGCGCCATGACCGCGCAGACCGCCGAAGCCGTGGACGAGGCGTCCTGGAACCGGGCCTGTGACGCCCCGGCCGCCGCCGAGCGACTCGCCCGCGTCATCGACGCCCACCACCGTCTGACCGACGCCCTGGACCGCCATGGCCGACCGGTCCGCACGCCCGCCCCGCGGACACCAGCCGTTCGGCCACCGGTCACCTGTCCGGAGCAGCCGCACGGCGCGACGGTCGTCGTGGGCCCTGTCCGCATCAGCCCCCTGCCCCGATGACCGCGCAGGCCCGGCCATCCGCCCGGCTCCCGGCCGCTTGACGGCCGGGAGCCGGGCCGGCTTCGTTTCAGCCGGTCGCGGTCCGGGACGACGTCACCGCCAGGACGCGCCGGATGATCGGCCGGCGCTCTCCGCTCCCCGCCCCTTCTCGCCGGGCACGACCCGTAGCCATGCGAAGGTCCGGTCCATCCCCCACTCTGGAACGGAGGGGGTGACGGAGGGAGTAATGGCATGCAGATCGTTGTGGACCTCACACGCTGCCAGGGCTACGCGCAGTGCGTGTTCCTCGCGCCGGAGGTGTTCCAGCTGCACGGGGAAGAGGGACTGCTGTACGCCCCGGCCGTTCCCGACGACCAGCTGGAGCGCGTGCGCCAGGCCGCGGCGGCGTGCCCGGTCCAGGCCATCGTCCTCGGCAAGGAGGTGAGCCCCGATGGCCGCTGACCTTCGAGAAGGCCGGATCGTCATCGTCGGCGCGTCGCTGGCCGGGTTGCGGGCCGCCGAGTCGCTGCGCGAGGAGGGCTTCACCGGCTCCCTGACCGTGGTCGGGGACGAGCCCCATCCGCCCTACGACCGGCCGCCGCTGTCCAAGCAGGTCCTGCTCGGCAAGGTCGCGGCGGACTCCACCGCTCTGCCGATGCGCCGGGACCCGGACGCCGACTGGCGGCTCGGGGTCCGTGCCACCGGCCTGGACCCTCTCGGGAAGCGGGTGCTGCTGGCCGACGGCGATTCGCTGCCGTTCGACCGGCTGCTGATCGCCACCGGCACCCGGGCCAGGCCCTGGCCCAAGGCGGCGGAGGCCGCCCTGGACGGAGTGTTCACGCTGCGTACCCGCGAGGATGCCGCCGGGCTGGCCGAGCGACTGGCCGCGGGGCCGCGGCGGGTGCTGGTGATCGGCGGGGGCTTCACCGGTTCGGAGATCGCCTCGGCCTGCCGGGAACGCGGTCTCGACGTCACGGTCACCGAACGCGGCCCCGCCCCCTTGGTGGGCGCGCTCGGCGGCACCTTGTCGAAACTCGCGGCCGCCATGCAGCGCAACCACGGGGTGGACCTGCGCTGCGGGGTGACCGTCACCGCCCTGAGGGGCGACGGGAACGGCCGGTTCACCGGTGCGGACCTGTCCGACGGCAGCCGTGTGGAGGCGGACGTGTGCGTGGCGGCCCTGGGGGCGGTCCGCAACGTCGAATGGCTGGCGGACTCCGGACTGGCGGCAGGCCCGCGCGGGATCGCCTGCGACGCCGGGTGCCGGGCCTTCAACATGTACGGCATCGTCACCGACGACGTCTTCGTGGCCGGTGACGTCTCCCGCTTCCCCCACCCACTGTTCGGCTACCAGATGCTCTCCCTGGAGCACTGGGGCAACGCGGTCGCGCAGGCCGAGGTGGCCGCCCACAACATGGTCAGTCCCGGCCCTCTGCGCCGCCCGCACCTTGCCCTCCCGACGTTCTGGTCGACCCAGTTCGGGCTCAACATCAAGTCCGTGGGCGTGCCCACCTTCTCCGACCACGTGGTCATCGCCCAGGGCAAGCTGGAGGAGCGTCGCCTGGCGATGGTCTACGGCTACCAGGGCCGGGTCACCGCCGCGGTCACCGTCGACATGGCCAAGTCACTCGACTACTACACGCACCTGATCGAGACCGCCGCCCCCTTCCCACCCGCGCCCGGCGCGTCCGACCGCCCGCTCGCGGCCGAGCTCCCGCTCCCCTCCGACGTGCCGGATCCGAAGGGGCTCTCCCACGGCCCGACCGTCGCGCTCACCGGACACCTGCCCGACCGCCGACTGACCCTGGTCCAGCCCACCTGACCCACACCCCGCCCAACCACGAGGAGCCCCACCCCATGGCCGCCGCCGACACCCTCCTGGAACGGATCACCGACTACGCCAACCGCCCCGACCCCTACCCGCTCTACACGGAACTGCGCGAAGCCGGTCCCGTCGTGCGGCAGGCGGACGGCAGCTACCTGGTCGGCACCTACCACGAGATCACCGCGCTCCTCCACGACCCACGCATCAGCGCCGATCCCCGCAGCCTCGCCACCCCGCCCGAGGGGGCCACGAAGCCGCCGTTCCTACGGCTCGACGACCCCGAGCACCACAGACTGCGCGGCCTGGCCATGCGGCCGTTCGGCCCGCCGCACAGCGCCGGCCGCATCGACGCCATGCGCGGCCAGATCACCGAAATGACCGAAGAACTGCTCCAGAACCTCCAGGACCGCACCCCGATCGACATCGTCGACGACTTCGCCTACCCGCTGCCCGTCACCGTCATCTGCCGACTGCTCGGCGTCCCCCAGGAAGACGAACCACAGTTCCGGCAATGGTCCGACGCGATCGTCGCCTCCGCCGACGTCAGACCCGACGAGGAGTCCTCCGCCGAGCGGGACCGGGCCGGTGAGCAGGCGCTGATCGAGATGGGCCAGTACCTGGTGAACCTCGCCGAACAACGCCGCGACCGTCCCACCGGCGACATGCTCTCCGCCTACATCAACGAACCCGACCCGGCCATGCGGCTCACCCACGAGGAACTCGCGCAAACCGCCGTACTGCTCCTCATCGCCGGACACGAAACCACCGTCAACCTCATCACCAACGGAGTCCTCACCCTGCTGCGCCACCCCGACCAACTGGACCGGCTGCGCCGCGAACCCGACCTGCTACCGGCCGCGGTGGAGGAGCTGCTGCGCTACGAGCCCCCGGTGCACATGCGGCAACGCATCCCCCTCGCCGACGTGGACATCGCCGGCACCACCCTCCCCAAGGGCACCTCCGTCGTGCTCGCGCTGGCCTCCGGCAACCGCGACCCCAAGCGGTTCCACGATCCCGACCGGTTCGACCCCACCCGCCCGGACAACAACCAGCACCTCGGCTTCGGCGGCGGCGTCCACCTGTGCTACGGCGCACCACTCGCCCGTATCGAAGCCCAGGCCGCGCTCGGCGCACTGATCCCCCGCCTCACCGGCGCAACCCTCCTCCAGGACCCACCCCCCTACCGGCACGCCGCCATGCTCCGCGGCCCCCGCCACCTCCCCATCCGATTCTGACCGCGACGTTGCCCGCGGCCTGCTCCGGCCCGCGCGAAGTCTCCGTAACGACTGGTCCGTATCGACCGGCGCCTGGTCACCAAAGGCGTCACGCAAGGGAGTTGGACCTGTTGCGGCCAACCATCGGAAGTTCGCCACGAGACGAAACCGACGGTATTTCGGCTATCTGACTCAGCCATCCCTTCGCCCAACTGGCCTCTCCGGCCGCCGCAGGGCTCTTCAACGGGCGGTCGTCCAGAGCGGATCTCGGCGCGCACCCAGCGCAGCGCCGCCTGTTGGTCGACCGGTCCGAAGGTTCCGGAACCCGGTGGGCAGCGCTCCCACGATCACCTGTCGTCAGCCCCGTCGCGTTCGCACGTGGGCGGACTTTCCTTGGGCGACAAGTCCACAAGTGATCGGATTTGATCGCAACAGCTCCCACAGGGCAGGCTCGGTGCCGGACAGTGGCGGATCCGCCACTGTCCGGCGCGGAGGGAGTCGCATGTCCGGGACCGAGAACAGCAAACCGACTGCACATGTCGTTGTCGGGTACACCCCGCAGGACGGTTTCGTCGCCGTCCAACTCAATCCGCCCCCAGCGGAATACGTGTGGCACGACCAGCGGGCCGAGCACCACCGGGAACGGTTCGGGCCGGGCAACGGCTACCAGCAGTGGCTCGCCGTCGACGCCGCCACCGGTGCCGTTTGGTTCGGGGACACCGACTGGCGAACCCAGGACGAGGGCGCCGCCCCCTGGCTTCCGGGGCACCGCCGGGCCGCGGTCGGCGATGGCGCTCTGCCCTCCCCGGCCGTGTTCGCGCTCCTGCTCACCCACCGCACTGTCGACGAGCAGGGCGCCGATACCTGGCGCTTCTTCAGCGCGGAGGAGCTCTACGCACTGGTCCGACGGATCCTGCCCGTGGTCCAGCGGGTGATCGGCTCGCTGCATCGTGTGGGCCCGGCCGGGGATCTGGAGTGGTCCGCCGAGGCCGCCACGGCCTGGACCGATCTCGAACAGGCCTGCCTCTACACGTTCGACGCGACGGGCACGGTGGCCTGGTCCGAGCCCCGCATGAGCCCGGTTCCCGGATGGCGGGTGGAAGTGGCGGACTTCCTCGCCCGGAATCCGGAGCTGTGCGATCCGGATTGGGCGACGGCTGCCGACGCCGAGCTGGACACCTACGCCACGTACGAACCCGATTCCGGCTACGGCGGCGTTCCGGGACGCATGTGCACTCCGGCGGGCGTCCGGATCGAGGAGGGCTACACCTTCTACGGTCACCGTGCGGCTCTGTACGCCTACCGCGCGGCCGCTTGCGGCGACCGCGCCCCGGTCGAAGCCGGGCTCTGGCTGCGGACCAGCGATGCCGGACGGAGCAGTTGGGAGGGCGCGAAGGTCGTGGGAGCGAGTCTCGCCGACGCCACTGACTGGGTGTTGGACCACCTCGCCGAGACGTTTCGCAGCGCTGCGGCCGACGACGGTGTGGTCCTCACCGGCCTGGCGGCCTACCTGCGGCAACAGCGGGCCGAGGAAAGGGCGGCGGTTGATGACACGCTTTCCGCCACCGGGGAGGAGCTGAAGCGCTTGGAGGAGCTGCTCAAGGAGGTCCGCCTGGTCCGGAACACCGTCCTGACCCGGGTCCTCAGCTGGACCGACGGGCGGGACGACGAGGTGATCGCCCGTCTCGCGGCGATGTCCCCCGTCGCCGTGGCCGAGTGGCGGGAGCGGCTCACCGCCGACCGGAGTGTCCGACCGGAGGGGTGAGGGGCCGCCCGGAGGGCCCGGCCCGCAGGCGGGCCGGCGACGTTCGGGTCCGAACTCGTCGAGGCCTTGTCCCCGCCTCATGAGAGGGCGGTCAGTGCCTGCGCGGCGAGCATGCGTTCCAGGTCCAGGAGGGCGCGTGGGGCGTGCCGGGTGTCGATGCGGACGGTGTAGATGAAGCGCGTCAACTCCGGTCCTGCGAGGGGGCGCGCCACGACCTGGGTGATACCCGGGGGGAGGGCCAGCCGCGGCATGACGGCGACGCACAGGCCCGCGGCCACGAAGCCGAGCACGGTGTTGAAGTCGTCGCCGTCGTATTCCAGGCGGGCCTGGAAGCCCGGTGTCTTGGCCATCTGAGCGAGCAGTTCCAGGCGCAACGCGGCCTCCGGAGCCGCTATCCAGGTCTCGGCCGCGAGGCCGGCCAGGTCGATGACGTCCCGGTGGGCGAGGTGGTGGTCGGCCGGGACCACCGCCACGACCGGGTCCCGTGCGACCAGCGTTCGGCGCAGTGTCCGGGGCGGTGGCACCGGGATGAAGTCGTAGTCGTAACTGAGGGCCAAGTCCATGTCTCCCCGCTTGAGCCGGCTGTAGCCGGCTTCGGGCTCCACTTGGGAGAGGCTGACCTCCACATCGGGATAGACCGCGTGAAGCTCTGCCAGCGCCTGCGGGACGATGCCGGCGGCGGCCGAGGCGAAGGCGCCGAGCCTGATCCTTCCGGCAGTGCCCGCACGCATGGCGTCGAGTTCCACGGACGCCGCCGCCAGTGCGCTTCGGACGCGCTGTTCGGCGTCGAGGAGGACCGTGCCGGCCGGGGTGGCGCGTACGGGGCGGCGCTCGATCAGGATGAGACCGGTGCGGCGTTCGAGTTCGGCGATCTGTTGCGAGACGGCGGGCGCGCTGTAACCCAGCTCGCGTGCGGCGGCGTTGAAGGAGCGGTGGCGGACCACGGCTTCGAGGGTGGCGAGCAACCGGGGGTCGAGTCTCTGCACGGAGTTAAGGCTCACTTATCTGTCGCGAAGATGTCTTTTCTTGTGCTTAAGCATGAACGGCAGCAGGATTCTTGCTCGCGGCCCGGATGCGCAAGCCTCCGCCCCCCGGGCCCGCGACCCACCACCTCCCTCGTCGGGCGCTTTCGTGCGCCCGCGGCGCCGTGCACCCCCTCTTCCGCAGCACTCCTGACCCGCGTCCGTCGGGCGGGTGGGCTGCGAAGGAGACGGCCGTCGACGATCGACTCCCGCCCCTGAAAGGAAGTGGTATGCCCAAACCACTCATCGGACTGACCACCTACCTCGCCGACGCTCAGTGGGGGGAGTGGGAGCTGCCCGCCGCGCTGCTGCCCGCGGCGTACATCAGCTGTCTCCAGGCGGCGGGGGGCCGCGCGGTCCTGCTGCCGCCGGACGCGCCGGAAGCCGCGGCCGATGTCGTCGCGCGCCTGGACGCGATCGTCCTGACCAGCGGCGAGGACGTGGACCCCGCGCTGTACGGGGCGCGGCCGCATCCGTGCACGGGACCGCCGGTCCGCGAGCGCGACCAGTGGGAGTGGGCGGTGCTGGCCGAGGCCCTCGCGCGTGACATACCGGTGCTCGGAGTGTGCCGGGGAATGCAGTTGATGAACGTGCACGCCGGCGGCACCCTGATCCAGCACCTCCCCGAAACGGTGGGTCACCACGGGCACAACCTGCACGGCGGCCACTTCTCCCCCCATGCCGTCACCACGGTGCCGGGGACGCGGATCGGCGCACTCATTCCGGGGACCCGCCAGGTCGCCACGCACCATCATCAGGCGGTGGACTCCCTCGGGGCCGGCTTGATCGTGGGCGCCCGCACGGCGGACGGCACCATCGAGGCGGTCGAGAGCACCCGGCACCGCTTCGCGGTCGGCGTGCAGTGGCACCCCGAAGTGGCTTTCGATTCGGCCGTGGTGCACGCCCTGGTGGCCGCCGCCAGGGCGACCCCGAACCCCGCTCCGGGTCGCGTCGCCGAGAGCGAGGTGCGCATCCGGCGGGGTACACCGGAGGCCGCTCCGTCGACCCCGGTGTCCTGACGCCGCTGCGCCCCGACCCCGGCGACTACGCGGCCGGCGATCTCCTGGAGGTGCGCCGGCACGTGGCGATGTCCCACCGCCTCCACCGCGTGGAGGCCACCCTCACCGACATAGTGCGCCCCCGGCGCGCGGACACCTCAAGAGAAGGCAGAGCCGAGGCGTGAGCGAGCAGTTCCTCAACGACGAGAAGCGCCCCACGACCCGTCACGTCGACGCCGGTGACACCGGCTACAGCAAGTCCCTGAAGCCCCGGCACGTCAACATGATCGCCATCGGCGGTGCCATCGGCACCGGCCTGTTCCTCGGCGCGGGCGGACGGCTCGCCGACGCCGGGCCCTCCCTGTTCGTCGCGTACGCCGTCTGCGGCGTCTTCGCCTTCCTCGTCGTGCGCGCGCTCGGCGAGCTCGTGCTGTACCGCCCGTCCTCCGGCGCCTTCGTCTCGTACGCCCGGGAGTTCCTGGGCGAGAAGGGCGCGTACACCGCGGGCTGGATGTACTTCCTCAACTGGGCGACCACCGGCATCGCCGACATCACCGCCGTCGCCACGTACACCCACTACTGGCACCTGTTCTCCGACGTCCCGCAGTGGGTGATCGCGCTCATAGCCCTGGCCGTGGTCCTCACCGTGAACCTCATCTCGGTGCGGATCTTCGGCGAACTGGAGTTCTGGTTCGCCATCGTCAAGGTCGGCGCCCTGGTCGTCTTCATGGGAATCGGGATCTTCCTGCTCGTCACCCGGCACCCGGTCGACGGCGTCGTACCCGGCCCGTCCCTGATCGCCGACAACGGCGGGATCTTCCCCAACGGCCTGCTGCCGATGCTGCTGATCATCCAGGGCGTCGTCTTCGCCTACGCCTCCGTCGAACTGGTCGGCGTGACGGCCGGGGAGACCGAGAACCCCGAGAAGATCATGCCGAAGGCGATCAACTCGATCATGTGGCGCGTGGGCCTGTTCTACGTCGGCTCGGTCGTGCTGCTGTCGATGCTGATGCCGTGGAACAAGTACACCTCCGGCCAGAGTCCCTTCGTGACGGTGCTCTCCCACATCGGTGTCCCGGCGGCGGGCAGTGTGATGAACCTGGTCGTCCTCACCGCGGCGATGTCCTCGCTCAACTCCGGCCTCTACTCCACCGGCCGCATCCTGCGCTCCATGGCCGTCAACGGATCGGCCCCGCGTTTCACCGCACGGATGAGCCGCACCCAGGTGCCCTACGGCGGCATCCTGCTCACCAGCGGCATGTGCGTCCTCGGTGTCGGCCTCAACTTCGTGGTCCCCGCCGACGCGTTCGAGATCGTGCTCAACCTCGCGGCCATCGGCATCATCGCCACCTGGGGCATGATCATGGTCTGCCACCTCCTGTTCTGGCGGAAGACCACGGCCGGCGAACTGACCCGCCCCGGCTACCGCCTGCCCGGCTCGCCCTGGACCGAACTCGTGACGCTGGCCTTCCTCGCCGCCGTCCTGGTCCTCATGTACGCCGACGGCGGCGCCGGGCGCACCACCGTGCTGTGCGTACCGATCATCGCTGCGGCACTCGTCGCCGGCTGGTACGCGATCCGCGGGCGCATCGCGCGCGCCGCCGCCGGAGCCGACGACTGAACCCGGGCGGCCCGGGGGACCCCGCGTACCCACCGCTCGTCCGCCCGGGCCCGCCGCCCCCAGGCACACAGGTCACCAGCCCCAAGCCATCACCGATCGAGGCAGTCATGCTCACCAGCCCCCTCGCGGACGCGCCCGCGATCCGCGAGCCCCGCCACACGCCCGTCGCCCACGTCACCCGGGGCGGCGTGGTCGAGAGCACCCACTACGGTTCCGTCGTCGTCCTCGGTGGCGACGGCAAGGTCCGGTTCCATCTCGGCGACGCGGAGGCCGCGTGCTACCCGCGATCGGCCCTCAAGCCCGTCCAGGCCGTCGCCATGGTCCGGGCGGGACTGCCGCTCGACGGCGAACTACTCGCCCTCGCCATGGGCAGCCATTCCGGCGAGGAACGCCACCTCGCCGGTGCCCGGCGGATCCTGGCGCTCGCCGGCCTCACCGAGGACGACCTGCGCAACGTCCCCGACCTGCCGTACGACCCGGCCGTCCGCGACACCTGGATCCGGGACGACCGCCCGCCCTCCCGACTCGCCCAGAACTGCTCCGGCAAGCACGCCGCGATGCTCCACCTCTGCAAGCTCAACGGATGGCCGCTGCAGGACTACGACGCCCCTGAGCACCCGCTCCAGCGGATGATCGCGGAAGTCGTGGAGGACCTCACCGGCCAGCGCATCGCGCGCGCCACCGTGGACGGCTGCGGCACCCCCCTGTTCGCCGTCTCCCTGCACGGCCTGGCCCGCGCGGCCGCGCGCATCGCCACCGGCGCGCCCGGGACCCCTGAATTCCGGGTGGCGGACGCGCTGCGCACCCACCCGGAGATGGCCTCCGGTGCGGGGCGGGACGTGGCCGTGCTGATGCGCGCGGTACCCGGGCTGCTCGCCAAGGACGGCTTCGAGGGCGTCCAGATCGCAGCGCTGCCGGACGGCCGCGCCGTCGCCCTGAAGATCGCCGACGGGGCGAACCGGGCGCGCATCCCGGTGGCGGCGGCCGCCTTGGCGCTGGCGGGAGTCGACCCCCGGCTGCTGGCCGGGTTCGCGGGGGAGCCGGCGACCGGCGGCGGCCGGCCCGTCGGCGGCGTGCGGCCGGTGGCGGCGCTGGACCCGTCGGCCCTGTTCGCCCCCGCGTGACCCGACCCACCACTCCGAGAAGAGGACCCGCACACCCATGACCGCCGCCACCCGCAGCGAACACGACCTGCTCGGGGACCGCGACGTCCCCGCCGACGCCTACTGGGGCGTCCACACCCTGCGCGCCACCGAGAACTTCCCCATCACGGGCACGCCCATCTCCGCCTACCCGCACCTGATCGACGCGCTGGCCGCGGTGAAGGAGGCCGCCGCCCTCGCCAACGAGGAACTCGGCCTGCTGGAACCCGCGAAGGCCGGGGCCGTCGTCGCCGCCTGCCGCGAGATCCGCGCCGGAAAGCTGCACGACCAGTTCGTCGTGGACGTCATCCAGGGCGGCGCCGGCACCTCGACCAACATGAACGCCAACGAGGTCGTCGCCAACCGGGCGCTGGAGCTGCTGGGGCACGCCAAGGGCGAGTACCGGCACCTGCACCCCAACGAGGACGTCAACCTCGGCCAGTCCACCAACGACGTCTATCCGACCGCCGTCCGGATCGCGACGGTGTTCGCGGTACGGGGCCTGCTCGACGCGATGGCCGTCCTCCAGGACGCCTTCGCCCGCAAGGCCGTCGAGTTCCGCGACGTGCTGAAGATGGGCCGCACGCAGCTGCAGGACGCCGTACCGATGACGCTCGGGCAGGAGTTCTCCGCCTTCGCCGTCATGCTCGACGAGGACCGCAGCCGGCTCGCGGAGGCCGTCGAGCTGATCCACGAGATCAACCTCGGCGCGACGGCGATCGGCACCGGCCTCAACGCCCCCACCGGATACGCCGAGGCCGCCCGGCGCCACCTCGCCGACATCACCGGGCTGCCCCTGGTCACCGCGGCCAACCTGGTCGAAGCCACCCAGGACTGCGGCGCGTTCGTCCAGATGTCCGGGGTGCTCAAGCGCATCGCCGTCAAGCTGTCCAAGACCTGCAACGACCTGCGACTGCTGTCCTCCGGGCCGCGCGCGGGCCTCGGCGAGATCAACCTGCCGCCCGTGCAGGCCGGTTCGAGCATCATGCCGGGCAAGGTCAACCCGGTGATCCCCGAGGTCGTCAACCAGGTCGCCTTCGAGGTGATCGGCAACGACGTCGCGATCACCATGGCCGCCGAGGCCGGTCAGCTCCAGCTCAACGCCTTCGAGCCGATCATCCTGCACTCGCTGTCGGAGTCGATCACCCATCTGCGCGCCGCCTGCCTCACCCTCGCCGAGCGTTGCGTCGCCGGCATCACCGCCAACACCGAGGTGCTGCGCGCGACCGTCGAGAACTCCATCGGGCTGGTGACCGCCCTGAACCCGCACATCGGGTACACGGCGGCCACCGACATCGCCAAGGAGGCCCTGGCGAGCGGCCGGGGCGTGGCCGAACTCGTCCTGGAGAAGGGCCTGCTCCCGGCGGAGCGGCTCGCCGCCCTGCTGCGGCCCGAGGTCATCGCCGGCAGCGGTGCGGCCGTGGCCTGAGGACGACGCCCCGGCCGGCCACTCGGTCGCTCCCGGGCGGGCTGCCGGTCGGGCTGCCGGTCGGGCTGCCGGTCGGTGGTGACTCCGGCGGCCCCGCTTGACGGCGTGGACGGCGTGGACGGCGTTCCGCAGGGCCGCCGGGCGGGCCCGGCCCTCCTCGGTGGGGCGGGCCGGGCCCGGCGCCCGGAGGGGTGGATCAGCCGCCGGTGATCCTCGAGCGGACCTTGCCGCGGGCGTCGGCGGCGTCGTCGGCCCGCAGGGCGAGCTCGGCGAGTTCGCGGCACTCCGCGAGGGTGTGGGCGGCCAGTGCGGCCCGTACCTCGGGGAGCGAGGAGGGTGCGGCGGACAGGCTGGTGATCCCGAGGCCGACCAGGACCAGGGCGAGGGCCGGGTCGGCGGCGGCCTCGCCGCACACGCCGATGGGGCGGCCGTGGTCCGCCGCGGCGCGGGCGGCGGTGGCGACCAGGGTGAGCAGGGCCGGCTGCCACGGGTCGAGCAGTTCGGCGAGGGCGCCGAGGGTGCGGTCGGCGGCGAAGGCGTACTGGGCCAGGTCGTTGGTGCCGACGCTGAAGAAGTCGCAGACCTCGGCCAGCCGGTCGGTCCGCAGGGCGGCCGCCGGGACCTCGATCATCGCGCCGGCCAGCGGCAGTCCGTGCGCACGGACCCGGGCGGCGAACTCGGCGGCCTCACGGGGGACCGACACCATCGGCGCCATCACCCACACCTGTGCGCTGCCACTCCCGGCGGCCTCGGCGATCGCGGCGAGCTGGGTCTCCAGGAGCTGGGGGTCGCGGGCGGCGGTCCGCAGGCCCCGGACGCCCAGGGCCGGGTTCTCCTCATCGGTGGAGGTGGCGAAGGGCAGCGGCTTGTCCGCGCCCGCGTCGAGGGTGCGGACGACCACCCGGCGGCCGGCGAAGGCCTCGAAGACCTGCCGGTAGGCGGCGGCCTGTTCGGCGAGGCCCGGTGCTTCGGCGCGGTCCAGGAAGAGGAACTCGGTGCGGAACAGGCCCACGCCCTCGGCGTCGGCGGTGGCCGCGCCGGCCAGTTCGTGCGGCGCGCCGAGGTTGACCAGCAGCGCGACGCGGTGGCCGTCCGCCGTCCGGCCCGGTCCCCGGACCGCGGCCGACAGCGCGCGGCGGCGTCGCTCCCGTTCGGCGGCCCGCCGGAGCGCCTCCGGGCTCGGGTCGGGTTCGACCACGCCGTCCGCGCCGTGCACCAGGACCTGCCGGCCGTCCTCCAGCTCCCTCGCGTCGGCGCAGCCGACCACGGCGGGCACGCCGAGCGCCTTGGCGAGGATGGCGGTGTGGCTGGTCGGTCCGCCGCGGACAGTGACGAGGGCCAGCACCCGGGCGGGGTCGAGCAGCGCCGTGTCGGCGGGTGCCAGGTCGTCGGCGACCAGGACGTACGGGTGTCCGGGGTCCGGCAGGCCGGGTACGGGCAGGCCGAGCAGGTGCGCCACTGCGCGGTCGCGGAGGTCGTCCAGGTCGGCGGTCCGTTCCGCGAAGTGACCGCCGGCGGCGAGCAGTGCGGCGCGGAAGCCGTCGAAGGCGGTGGCGAGCGCGTGGGCGCCGTCGGTGCCCCGCTGGACCAGCGCGGCCGCCTCGTCGGCGAGGACGGGGTCGGCGGCCATCATGGCTTGCGCGGCGAGCACCTCGGAGGCGGGGCCGCTCACGCGGGCGGCACGCTCGTCCAGGTCGGTGACGACCGCGGTGAGGGCGGCGCGGACCGCGGCCGCTTCGGCCGTCGGGTCGGGGACGGGCCTCGGGGCGGGCAGCGCGGGTGCGGGCGCCATCCGGGCGACCGGGCCCGCTGCGCTGCCCGTACCGACGCCGATCCCGCGGATCGGAGCGCTCATGCCGCTGCGTCGAGGTCGGAGGCGAGCAGGTCGGCGAGCGCCTTCAGCGACTCCTGGGCCTGGTCGCCGGCGGCGGTGAGCTCCAGGGTCTCGCCGCGACCGGCAGCGAGGGCGAGGACGGAGAGCAGGCTGCGGGCGTCGACCGGGGCCTGGCCCGGGCGGCCGACGGTGACCTTGACCGGCTGGCGGGCGGCGGCCTGGACGAACAGCGAGGCCGGGCGGGCGTGCAGGCCGCTCCGGGATCCGACGGTGACCTGGATCGAGTGCATGGGAGTCCTTGAGGGAGAGGGAAGCGCCGGCCCGGGTGGGAGCCGGGTCGGCGGACGAGGGGCACGGTGGCCCCGCGCGGAGGGTGAGCGGGTGAGCCGAGGGGAGCCGGTCTCCGCGGTACGGGGGCGGTAGCGGAGAGACCAGGCATTCTGTGGTTTCACGCCCGCTAGCGTGTTGTTTTGATTGGTTCTATGCCCGATCTGCCAGCGGTGTCAACACGTTCGGGCAAACTCAAAGATGACGGCAGAAGTCGGCATGACCTCTTGCTTTTCCGCTCCGAGCGCGTATGGTCGGCCTGAACCAAGCGCGAACAGACATGAAACGGACCCAATCCCACATGTACGCACCCGAGCGGCAGCAAGAGATCCTCCGCCTCGCCCAGGAGCAGGGCCGGGTGGACGTGCCGACGCTGGCCGAGGACTTCGGCGTGACGCAGGAGACCATCCGGCGTGACCTGAGCGCCCTCGACCGGGCCGGTCTGCTGCACCGGGTGCACGGCGGCGCGCTGCCCGCCGGCGCGCTGCACCTGGAGCCCGGCCTCGCCGAGCGCGACTCCACGGCCGCGGCCGAGAAGGAACGCATCGCCAGGGCAGCCCTGGCCCTGCTGCCCAGCGAGGGCAGCGTCATCCTCGACGCCGGCACGACCGTCTCGCGGCTGGCCGGCCTGCTGCCCGCCGACTGCACGCTCACCGTCGTCACCAACGCCCTCCCGGTCGCCGCCCGGCTGGCCGACCACCGCGGGCTCGCCCTCCACCTGGTCGGAGGTCGGCTGCGCCACCGCACCCAGGCCGCCGTCGACGCGTGGGCGCTGCGCGACCTGGCGGACATCCACGCGGACGTCGCGGTCGTCGCCACCAACGGCTTCTCACCGGAGGGCGGCCTCTCGACGCCGGACCTCGCCGAGGCGGCCGTCAAGCGGGCCATGCTCGCCGCTGCCCGGCGGGTGGTCCTGGTGGCCGATTCCTCCAAGTACGGCGCCCGCCACTTCGCCGGCTTCGGCTCGCTGGACCAGGTGGACGTGCTGGTCACGGACACCGGGCTGACCGACGAGCAGACCGCCGAGATCGAGAACCACGGACCGGAAGTCATCCGCGCATGATCGTCACCATCACCCCCAACCCCAGCCTCGACCGCACCTACGAACTGGGAACCCTCGTCCCGGGCGAGGTCAACCGGGCCTCGCATGACCGACTCGACCCCGGCGGCAAGGGCGTCAACGTCTCCCGCGCGCTCACGGCCGCCGGCCACCGCACCAGCGCCGCCCTCCCCCTGGGCGGCCCCTCCGGGCAACTGCTCGCCGACCTGCTGCGCCGCCAGGGCATCGATGTCGCGGCGGTCCCGATCGCGGGCGACACCCGGATCAACGTCTCGATCGCCGAGGACGGCGGCAGCCTCACGAAGATCAACGCGGTGGGCCCCGAGCTCAGCGCCGCCGAGTCCGCCGCACTGCTGGCGCTCGTCCGCGACGTCCAGAGGACCGGACAGGACGTCGGACAGGGCACCGGGAACGACGTGGACTGGCTCGCCTGCTGCGGCAGCCTGCCGCGCGGACTGGCACCCGAGTGGTACGCCGAGGTGGTCGCCCAGGTGCACTCGGGCGGTGCCCGGATCGCCCTGGACACCTCCGGCCCCGCGCTGCTGGCCGCGCTCTCGGCCCGTCCCGACGTGGTCAAGCCCAACCGGGAGGAACTCGCAGAGGCCGTGGGCCGCCCGGTCCTCACCATCGCTGACGCCGTGGACGCGGCCGAGGAGCTGCGCGAGCGCGGCGCCCAGCAGGTCCTCGCCAGCCTCGGTGCGGACGGGATGCTGCTGATCGCCGGGGAGGGCCGCTGGTACGGCAGAGCGCCGGTCGCCGCCGTCCGCAGCGACGTGGGCGCGGGCGACGCCTCACTCGCGGGCTTCCTCGGCGCGGGCGGCACCGGCCCCGAGGCGCTCGCGGCGGCACTGGCGCACGGCGCCGCCGCCGTACAACTGCCGGGGAGCGTCATGCCGACCCCGGCCGATCTGGACCCGGCCGCGGTGGTCGTGACGGCGGACCTCCCGCTCGACCGACCGCTCAGCGGCTGAGAACGTCCTCCGGCGTCCACCGCCGGAGGCAGCACGCCCGACCGTGTGGGACGGGAAGGGCGGCACTTTCCCGGGGGCAAGGGCACCGTCAGGCACCAGTCGAAGGACCGACACGATGAGCGACACCAGCGGACTGATCACACCCGCACTCGTTGACCTCTACCTCGCCCCCGAGGACAAGAGCGAAGCCCTGCGCGCCCTCGCCCAGCGACTGGTCGCCGAGGGCCGGGTCACCGACCTCGAGGGCTTCCTCGCCGACATCGCCGCCCGCGAGGCCCAGGCCCCGACCGGGATGGGTGACGGGATCGGCATCCCGCACTGCAGATCGCCCCACGTCACGCAACCGAGCCTGGCCTTCGGCCGCAGCGCCAGGGGCGTCGACTTCGACGCCCCGGACGGACGGCCCGCCGACCTGATCTTCATGATCGCGGCACCGGCGGGTGCGGACGACACCCACCTGCAGATCCTCGCCGCGCTGGCCCGCCGGCTCATGGACCCCGCCTTCACCGGCGCCCTGCGCGAGGCCGAGAACCCGAGCGCGGTCGCGGCGCGGATCAACGGTGAGGAGGCGCCGGTCGCTGCGAAGGAGGCGGACCCTGCTCCGCAGACGCCTGCCACTCTCCAGCCGACCGCTGCCGACGGCGGGCTGCGGCTGGTCGCGGTCACCTCCTGCCCGACCGGCATCGCCCACACCTACATGGCCGCCAAGGCCCTGGAGCTCGCCGCCGCCCGGGCGGGCGCGCGGATCCAGGTCGAGACCCAGGGCTCGGCCGGGACGACGCCGCTCGACCCCGAGGTGATCGCGGCAGCCGATGCGGTGATCTTCGCCCATGACGTCGAGATCCGGGACCGGGCCCGCTTCGCCGGCAAGCCGACCGTGGACGTGGGCGTCAAGGCCGGCGTCAACCGCGCCGACGACCTGATCGCGCAGGCCGCCGGGCTGGTCACCGGCGCCGGCACCCGTCCCACCACTGCCGCGGTCACCGCTCCCGCCCCGGTCGTCACAGCGGGCGCGCCGGGTGAGCACTGGGCCCAGCGGCTGCGCACGTACCTGATGACGGGCGTCAGCTACATGATTCCGTTCGTCGCGGCCGGCGGTCTGCTGATCGCCCTCGCCTTCGCGATCGGCGGCTACCAGATCGCCTCCGCGCCATCCGTGCTGGGCCACTTCGACTGGACCTCCTCGCACAGCTGGGCGGCGATGCTGTTCCAGACCGGCAAAACCTCGTTCGGTTTCCTGGTCCCGGTCCTCTCCGGGTACATCGCCTGGGCGATCGCGGACCGGGCGGCACTGGCCGCCGGGATCGCCGGGGGTGCCGTCTCGGTGGCGGTCGGCGCGGGCTTCCTCGGCGGCCTCGTATCGGGCCTGGCCGCGGGCTTCCTGGTGCTGTGGATGATCCGCTGGAACGTGCCCCGGGCGATCAGGGGCATCATGCCGGTCGTGGTGATCCCGCTGCTGTCGGTGGCCGTGGTCGGCTTCCTGATGTTCGTGGTGGTCGGCTCGCCGATCGCCTCGGCGATGAACGGCCTGACCGACTGGCTGAACGGCCTCTCCGGCTCCAACGCGATCATGCTCGGCGCGCTGCTCGGCGCGATGATGGCCTTCGACATGGGCGGTCCGCTCAACAAGGTCGCCTACACCTTCGCGGCCGGTGCGCTCACCACCGCCGGAACCACCCCGGATGCCGGCAGCCTCAAGGTGATGGCTGCCGTGATGGCTGCCGGCATGACCCCGCCGCTCGGCCTGGCGCTGGCGACCGTCGTCCGGAGCAGGCTCTTCAGCCCCGAGGAGCGGGAGAACGGCAAGGCGGCCTGGGTGCTCGGTGCCTCGTTCATCACTGAGGGCGCGATCCCGTTCGCGGCGGCCGACCCGCTGCGGGTCATCCCGGCGGGCATCGCCGGCAGCATGACCGCCGGTGGCTTGTCGATGGCCTTCGGCTCCACCCTGCGTGCCCCGCACGGCGGAATCTGGGTGCTCCCGCTGATCGGCAGCCCGTTCCTGTACCTGGCCGCGGTCGCGGCGGGCACGGCGGTCACCACGGCGGTGGTGGTGCTGCTCAAGGGGATGCGGAAGCCCGCCGCCGCGGCGGCGCCCGGCTCCCCGGTCGCCGGGAAGGACGCGATCGCCGTCTGACCTGCCGACCCATGAGGCGCGTCGAGGTGCGTCCGGGGTGATCCGGGGTGATCCGGCAGGCCGAGTCCGAACCGGTTCGGGGCGCCCGCTCGTTCGAGCGGGCGCCCCGAAGGTCGAGAAGCAGGCAGCGTGGTCCCTCCCCCGGCGGACAGCTCAACGGTCTGACTGACACCGAGAGCGAAGTCCGGCGAACCAGCCGGGCCCGCCTTATGCGTAAGAGTTCAAAGCCCAGACAGAGACGATCTTCACCGAAGGCCGTGGCGGGCCGGAACCCGCTGGACGCCTCCGGGCGAACACCCGCCGTGAGGGCGAGCGCCCGCAGCCCATGTGGGCAAGGGCCACATGGGCCTGATCGAGGGACGGGCCGGACCACCGGACGGGCCGGAGGGCACCGCGACGCGGAGCATGGCTCGCCACGGTCTTGCTGCCGCCAACTACCTGGGCAATAACGGAGTCGGACCGCCCCGCACGGGGAATAGGGTGGTGGCGGCGACGATTCTCGAACGAGCTCGAAAATCAATAGGAGGGGGCCTGACCGGTTTCCCTTTCTCGGTAGGCTGCAGGTATGACGGATGACTATCAGCAGCGGGAAGAGTGGCGGGCCGCCTTCGCCCAGCAGGTCATCACCGACTGCCTGGGCCAATGGCTGCGGTCGGCCAATGAGGCGGCGGTGGCCGCGGTCGGCTCGGAGCACGCTGCCGAAAGTGCCCGCCTGGCCCGGCAGGCCAAGGACAAATTGACCCGTTGGCGGGACAAAGGCGACCTCGGCGGCGACACGGCAGCCCGGATCGCCGACGCCGTGGTCGAGAGAATGGAGCACGGCGAGAAAGCCTCCCCGCCTCCGGAGAAGGCTGACGAGTCCTTTCCCTCCTTCGACAGCGGTTACCGGGCCGCGGTGACCTGCCAGTGGCTTCGCGACCAGGGCTACGACATCCCCACCTATCCCGGGGACCCCGAGCTGTGAGCGGGATCCCGCGGACCTGTGCGGGTAGCCAACAGTCGGACCCCAAGAGCGTTCTCCTTGCACAGCCCGGCCGCCGACCCCCGGCCCCTCCTTCCCGCAGTGTCAGTCCGTCGCCTCGCTCACCCCGGGTCCGCCTCGTCCCGGCGGATCCGGTTCCGCAGGACCGAATGTCTCGTTGGGCGCCGCCGCCACTCCAACGGGCGATCGCCATCGCCTGAGGCCCATCGACGCCGACGGGATGCGGTCACTCTCTCAACCAGCCTGCCCGCCAGGTGTGTTGACAGCGTTGGGGTCTCGCCGCCGACGGCCCCGGATAAAGACTCCACGGAATCCCGGGGTGACATATCCACCCGCGGCGAGTCCAGGCCTGCTAGAGTCGAAGTTAGTTGCAGTAGTGTTCCCATGAACTTTGTGTGCGCCTGCTGATGTATCGCAGGCGCCTTTTTCTTTCCCGGATTTCCCCGGGTGGGCGCTCATCGCGGCGACTCGAAGTCCGCACTGTGCGGGCTTCGGACAGCCCCTCGAAGGAGATTTTTATGGCTAATGGCACCGTGAAGTGGTTCAACTCGGAAAAGGGCTTCGGCTTCATCGAGCAGGACGGTGGCGGCGCTGACGTCTTCGCCCACTACTCGAACATCAACGCCAACGGCTTCCGCGAGCTGCTCGAGGGCCAGAAGGTCGAGTTCGACGTCACGCAGGGCCAGAAGGGCCCGCAGGCCGAGAACATCCGTCCGCTGTAGTTCCTCCCACGGCACCCGCCTGGTAGCGAGGGGCCCGCACCGGGTACACGATGCCCGGTGCGGGCCCCTCGGCATAGCGCCATCAAGCGCATCCCCGGCCTTCAGCCCCTGGCTCCGCCACCGGGGCCCACGCGAAACGCACAGCGCCGCATCCGCCCAGGCGCCCTGCCGGACATCCCACAGTTCGAGTTCTTCCCTCCCGCCCTCCACAGAGAGCGCGGACCTGTGCGAAGGCCCGTCCGGGCCTGGCCGACGTACGACCGACCCGACCGCCGCCCGGGACACGGGCACGGGACCCTCCCCCGGCACCAGGAGCGCTTCGACACGGCCGCGACCCCCTCGATCGGGCCCATAGAGCCCGCGACAGAGTTCAGGACGCCTATGGTGGCACTGCTTCCTCCGGGCGCACATGTCCCAGTCTCCAGGTGTCCAACCGCAGGGTGAAACTTCACCGCCGGGCTTCCCCCCAGGGATATGCCCGCAGCCCTCAGGAACTGGAGGCGTTCCTCGACGCCCGTCGCGCTTAAGCGGGGGTGGTCGGATGGGGCGGCCCGTACTCCTCGAGCAGCCGCTTCAACTCCTCCTCGACCGCGCTGTACTTCACCGTCGGCGTAACGCTGGTGGCTACCGAGCGCATACAGCAGCAACAGCGGTTTGTGCGGCGCCCGAACGTCGTTGCTCGTCCACCGTCTCAGCTTCGCCACCCGCTCCAGCCAGTCCATAGCGGCCCAGCCCATGCCGGGGCTCCGACGCGACCGCAGCCGCAAAACCCCGACGCACGGTGCTCTCCGAGCCCGCTACGGCCGGGCCCGGTCCTCCGTCCTGACCGACTCGCGTTCTTCCGACAGCTCGTCCCGGGGTCAGAGCCTCCCCGGGGTCAGGTCGGCGACGAGCCTGCCGAGCGCCGACTCCTCGTGCAGCGCTACGTTCAGTACCGTCATGGCGGCAGCGAGGTCGGCGTCCCAGCTCGCCTCCACCGGGGCGCCGACGAGTGGGATGCCGGGGCTGCCCTGGTCCCGGGCGTGGGCGGCGAGTTGTTCGTAGTCCTCGGCTGCCATCCGCCACGGCAGGGCCGAGTACCGTCGGATGACGCGGTTGGCGAGCGCGATGCCCGGCCAGTCGAAGTCGCCGTGGTACCGAAGCCGCAGGCCGGCGGCCGCGAGGGTGTCGAGGAGTTCGAGGACGACGGTGGAGGCGCTGCCCGAGGTGCAGACCACGACTCCCGCGCAGCGGGCCTCGGCCGCTGCCTCTACCACTCGGGGGTTCTCGCAGATGTGCACCTGAGTGTCCGGCGGCAGTACGACGTCCAGCTCGCGCAGTTCGCGGAGGGTCAGGTGGGTTTCGGCGTGGTGGTCTGCCCGTTCCCGGAGGGCCCGTTCGCGCCACCCGTGACCCACTGGACGCAGACCGTAGGTGAGCACGGTGCTCGATACCTCGTCGGGGACGACGGCTGCGGCTCGCCACAGGGCTCGCCGACCGGGCGCGTGCTCGGGCGGCTCGCTGCCCGTGGCCCGCGCGATGCCGCGCAGGACCAGGCGGGACAGGACCGTGTCGTCGTCCAGGCCGTGTGCCGTGCCGGTCACCCGGGTCGCGAGCTCGCCACGGCCGTACGGCGCTGCCTCCTCGTTCCGGTCGAACCGGAGAAGTCCGAGGGCTCGGATCGCCTGGTGGAGCACGCCCGCCGCGTCCTGGGGTGCGAGCCTGCCGAGCGCACCGGTGCGGCGTAGGTCGTCGAGCCAGCCGCCCACCCAATCCTGATCGGCCAGCGGCGATGCGGCGATCGCCGCTTCGGCCGCCGTCCACAGCGCGGCCCGCTCCTGCCGTCCGGTGTCCCGTGCCGCCCGCCGGTCGGTCAGCGACAGCCCCAGCTGTTCGACGGCTGCGACCAGCCCGCAGCCTGCCGCAGTGGCTCGCAGCCTGCTGTCCAGGTCCGCCAGCCGGATCGTGGCGGTACCGGTGGTGACCCGGCGGCCGAGCAGCAGGGACAGGGCCTCGCGCTCGGCCGCGGTGCAACTGACGAGCCGAACGCTGCCGTCCGGCTGGAGCCCGTTGCGTTCCAACCGGTGGTGGACCGCCGTCCACATCCGGCTGAGGTCCGGCCGGGCCAGGAACTCACGGGCCTGCGGTGGAAGGGTCACACGGTCACCAGGCGGCGATTGCGTCCGTTCCAGGTGTAGTGCAGGGTGGCGACGCCGCGGACGTGCGGGTCGCGCAGGCACTCGTAGATCTGGAGCGCGGGCACGTCGGGCCAGTTGCCCATCAGGCGCTCGCTGGTCAGGACGAAGTCGAGGTCGAGGTCGACGAGGATGCGGCCGAGCCGGCCGTGGGTCGGCTCGTCGACCTTGGCGAAGGCGTCGTCGAGGAGGATCAGCCGGGGCGACCGGGGGGCGGTCTCGGCCAGCGTGGTGAAGTGCGCGGCGGCGGCCGCGAAGAGTGCGAGGTAGGACAGGACGCGTTGCTCGCCCTGGCTGAGCCCGGTCCGCCCGGTGAACTTGCGCCGACGGGCGGTGGACGAGTCGTCCAGCACCCACGGCTGGAAGGTGAACCACGTCCGGTAGTCGAGCGCGGTCCGCAGGTGCGCGGCGTAGCCGACGGTCGGATCGGCGCGGCGCGCGTCCTCGATGCGGCGTTGCAGCACCTCCCTCAGCTGCTCCGTCTGCTCGCGGGTGCGCAACCCCGATGGGCTGCGCAGCAGGTCGACGGCTGCCCGGACATCCGCGTCGACGGTGTCGGCCAGCCGCCAGTCGAGCTCCACCCCGAGGCCGTGCGAGGTGCGGACGGACCGCAGGGTGGCGTTGAGCGCGTCGACCAGTGCGCCTGCGGCGAGCAGCTGTGCGGACAGGTGGTCGCCCAACTCCCCGGTGAGGAAGCGTTGGAAGACTTCCCGCTCGCGATCGGTGAGCCGAGCACGGGCGTCGTCGGCCTGCCTGGCGATGCGTTCGCCGACCAACGCCACGTCATGCGGGCCGGTGTCGTCGACGAGCCGGCAGACCTTGATGCCGTCGGGCTCCTCCAGGGTCACGTCGTAGCCGCCGGCGAGTTGGTCGCGCAGTTCGTTGAACCGGTTGAGCAGTGCGGTGTCGGAGACGTCGCGGCGCTCGGGGTCCAGGCCGCGCTGCACCGCCTCGACCAGTGTCTGCAGGGCCCGCAGTCTGGTCCTGGCATCCTCCTGGGCCGGGTCCGGGATCGACAACTCACCCATGAGCTCGCCCAGTGCCGCTCCGCGCACGATGTCAGGTGCCGCCAGGGCGGTCCGAAGGGCGCGCCCGCACCGGATCACCTCGGTCTCCTGCGCCACGAGCTCGCCACGCTTGGTCCGCTCGTCCAGCTCGCCGCGCACCACCTCGTCGTGCAGGTGCTCGGCCGCGCGCCGCGCCTTGGGCAGTTCCTCACCGATCTCGTCAAGGCGCCGGACGATGGCCTGCTCCTCGGCAAGGATGTCCTGCTCGGTCGCTCCGATCGCGCCCTCCAGTTTTCGGATGTCCCGGCGCGCCGCCGCCAACTCGTTCGCCCGCCGCGCGTATTCCAGTTCGGCCTCCTCCTGGGCGGTGCGGGCCTGCTCGTAACTCCGAAGCTCCTCACGGTGGGCGATGAGGCCCTTGACGGTGGCGTCGACGTGACGGCGCAGGCGTCGAGTGCCGTCGGCCAGACCGTCCAGCGCGGACCGCACGGTGAGCAGCGCGTCCCGGTCGGCCGGCAGGTCGTGCGTGGTGGCGGTGGCTTCCGCACGTCGGCGGGCTTCGACACAGCCGGAGCGGGTGTCATGGGCAGCGCGGGCCGCCGTCGCGGCCTTCCGCCGCAGGTCGGCCGCGATCCGCTCGGTCTCCTCCAGGCGCACCCAGGCCCCGGCGAGCTGCTGATCGCTCGGCGGGCGCCGCAGCAGTTCGAGATCGGCCTGACGCTCGACCAGTTCGCGCAGCTCGAACTGCGCGGCCTCCAGGTCGTCTTCGAGATTCGCGAGGCGCTCGGTGAGCTCGGCGATGCGGCGCCGGCGGGTCTGCGCCCGGACCTCCGCGCCCACGTACTCCGCCACCGGCTTGGTGTGGGCGCCGGCGGCGACGCCGAGCCGCCAGCGGCCGTCCTCGCTCACCGCCCCACCCACGGCCGCAGCGAGCGGGGCGCCGGCCGGCACCAGGGCGACGGCCGCCAGGATCCGGGAGACCTGCACTGCCGTCACCCCGCTGTCGCCGGTGAGCACGGGACGCAGTACATCGGCGAGCGACGGGCCGTCGGCGGGCGTGGTGGCGGCGAGCACGGTGTCCAGAGTGAGCGGGT
Organism: Kitasatospora sp. NPDC032121; assembly: GCF_055580145.1. Lineage (NCBI taxonomy): Bacteria > Bacillati > Actinomycetota > Actinomycetes > Kitasatosporales > Streptomycetaceae > Kitasatospora > Kitasatospora sp. NPDC032121. The sequence continues at coordinate 169,365 of NZ_JBVILX010000013.1, forward strand.
CGAGCAGCACACCGTCCGCGCCGACCCAGGCATCGAGGACCCCGGATGCCTCCAACGCCGCCTCGATACCGGCTTGTTCGGTCTCGCTCAGCTGTGGGGCGAAGTCGACGAGCCGGTACAGCGGGGCGCCGCTGCGCGGGGGGCGAGGAGCGTCGCGGTGCGGCGGTTTCGGCGGGACCGGGTCGCTGTGCTTCTCCCAGTCGGCCTTCTCCGCACGAGCGGCATCGAGCGCCTGGGTGAGGTCGCGTGCCCGGATGGCGGCTCGTTCACGCTGGTCCGCCAGGTCGCGCCGGTACGGCTCAAGTACCTGGAAGGCGGCGGACGTCACCTCCTCCGCGACCGAGGCGGGCAGCGTACGGTCCTCGAAGGACGCTTCCGCGGAGAGGTCACGTCGGACCACGGCGCGCACGGCGTCGGCCCGTGCACCCGACCGTTCCTCCAGGCGGCCCGCCCAGTCTTCGACCTCGGCCGCGTACGCCGTGCTCGCCGCGACGACCCCCGCCGCGCGCTCGGTGACCTGATCGGCTTGGGCCTGGGCCTGCTCCGCCAGGCGTTCGTACTCGGTGTCGGCCTCGCGCGCCTTCGTCTGGGCCTCGCGCAGCCTGTCCAGCAGGCCGGCGAGCTCTCCGACGGCACGCAGCCGGGCCTTGACCACCGGTTCTGCGGCGGCGAGCCGGGTGCTCCAGGCCCGTAGCGAAGCCGCCGTCGCGGTCGTGTCGAAGGCCGCCACCCGCTCGGTGCGCATCGGGACGGTGTCGCCGTCCGGATCGGTGTACTCCTGCTCGGCCGCCGCGGCGAGTACCGATGCGGATCCGCCGACCGGATCGCCGAGGTGCGCCGGCGCCAGCCCGGACCGCTCGGCCTGCCCGCACAGTTCGCGGTGGGCCGTGCCCAGCTCGCGCAGTTCAGCCGCCGTCCGCCCCGCACCCGCGGTGAGCACGGCCCCGGCGGCCGTCTGCGCGCCGTGCGCCAGCTTGAGCGCCGCATGGGTGGCCCGGGCCGTCGCCTGGATCGCCGCCACGGTGCGGCGTCGCTCGCCCAGTTCGTGCAGGCTCCGGTAGCGGGAGCTCGCCCGCAGGGTGGCCAGGTCCGCCTCGGCCGTCGCGTGCTCCTGCGCCAGCACGTCGTGCCGCTCGGCCGCCTCGGCCTCCTTGGCGCGCAGCACGGTGACGTTCCTGGTGGCCTCTCCGGCGGCGAGCCGGCGTTCGGCGAGCGTGCGGAGCTCGGCGATGACCTCGTTCGACCGCCGGCGCAAGGCTCCTTGGAGGTAGCCGCGGTAGCTGCCCAGGAACCGGCGCAGCGCCTCGTCGGTCCGCTCCAGCCGCCCGAGGTCGTCGCGAACGCTGTCGAGGTCGTCGAGGTTGCGGGCAACGCTGTCGATCACGTCCTCGTCGAGCGCAGGCAGGGTCTCGCCGAGGATGGTCACCAGGCCGCCGGACTCGATCCGGTCCCCGGTGGTCGGGCGGCGCAGCCGGTGCAGCAGCTGCGTCAGGTTGCGGTAGCGCGCGGCGTCGGCCAGTCCGAACAGTTCGCGGGCCACCCTGGCGCGGTGGTCGGCGGGCCGGTCCAGCACGTTCTCGGCGCCGACGGCGGCCCGCAGCCGCTCCAGCGGCAGCGGCTGGCCGGACTCGACGAGGTCGAGGTCCTCCCCCACCCGCAGTGCGGTGGTGAAGAAGAACGGCTTGGCCGAGTTGGTGGACTTCGACGCGCGGACGGCGGCACCGACCGTCAGATGGTGCTCGACACCGTCCTCGTCCACCCGGCGGAACTCGACCCACAGGTACCCGAGGCGGTTGGTCTGCTCGAACCCGTCGAGCATCAGCCAGGCCAGCGTGGTGCGACCGGTCCCGGTCGCATCGAGGGCGCGGGCGTCCGCGTCAAGCAGGTAGGGCAGCAGCATCTCCAGGGCTTTGGACTTGCCCGCGCCGTTCTTTCCGCGCAGCAGCAGGCGGCCGCCACCGAACCGGAGCTCCTGCTGGTCGTACTGCCAAACGTTCAGGATCCCAGCCCGGTTGAGCCGGAAGCGGTGCGGGGCCGCGTGCTGCGGGAGCGACTGGATGCGGTTCACGAGGACGCTTCTCCGTTGCGGTCGGTCTGCGGTGCCCGCCGATCAGCGCGCTTGATCGAGACGGCCGTGGCGTATCGGGCGGCGGTGGCGAGCAGCACCCACTCGCCGGTGACGCCGGGCCGAGCCGCAGACACGTCGGTGACCGCCCGCCCGTCGCCGGCCGCGACCTGGTACTGCGCCGGCACCCCGTGGCCACCGGAGCGCAGCGGGCCGGCCCGGGCCACCAACCGCATGCGGCTGAGGAGTTCGAGGACGTCGGCGCGCAGGGCGGACGGGTCCTCCAGGTATCCGCGCTGCCAGTTCGCGCGCTGCCCGTACTGCTCGAGCAACTCGTCGAGGATCTCACCGACCAGGCCCGGGGGGATCGGCACGCCGACGATCAGGCGGCCACCGGTCGCCGGATGCCCCGCGCCCTCGGGGCGCAGCCGTCGCACCAGGCGGTCGGCCAGGAGCAGGGCGGCCTGCGCGACCGTACCGGTGCCGGGGAGCTGGACGTCCGTCAACTCGTCCTCCGGATCGATCATGGCGATGCCCTCGGCACGGATCTCGGCTTCCAGTCCGAGCAGTTCGGCGAAGGCCTGGGCCTCGCGCCGCTGCCGGGTGCGCAGCCATTCGCGCTCGGCGTCGGTGAGTTCGTCGAGGTAGACGGCCGGGGTCTCCACCAGCCTCCGGCGCACATAGGTCCGCGGTCCGCCGAATCCGGGATCGGCGGCGCGCAGGACGAGGTCCGCACCGTCGCTGCTGTGACTCAGCGGGCCTGCCACGATCGAGCGGGCGATGTCCCGGTCGACGGTCAACAGGGCCTCGCCGTCCTGGTCGGCGGCAATCGAGCCGACACTTCCCTCGGTCTCGGTCAGGGCGCCCCAGTCGACGAGTTGGCGAAGGGCCGCCGCGAGGGTGCGCTTCTCCACCGCCCGGCCGGAATCGTCGATCGCCAGGCCCGCGTCGGCTGCTGCCGCCCGCAGGTCGGCCACCAGCTGGGACAGCAGGAGCTGTTCGGGCGCGGTCACCAGCACGGACAGGGCCAGCGCCAGGTACGCGTAGGTGCGCGGGGTGAACGGTGTGCCGGTCGAGCGCTCCATCCGGTGCCCGGACCCCGGTCCGAGTCCGGCCTTGAACAGGCGCGCGTACGACGCCTCCACCAGCAGCCGGTAGCCCAGGACCTGCTGGAACCGCTGGACCAGCCAGTCCGCGTGGCGGCGCACCAGCGGGAAGGAGTCGGCGTGCGGCCCGTCGGCGGTGACCAGCGGGTGGCGCAGCAGCAGCCGGGCGGCGCTGCGCCGCTCGGCTGCGAGCGCGACGTCGTGCGAGGAGGGCAGCGCCATCACGCGCTCACATCCTCGACCGCGCCGTCCTGCTCCGACCCTTCGAGGGCGGTGATGCCTATCTCCAGGTCGTCAACCACCAGGTCGCCGCCGACCGAGCGAAGGACGGTGCTGGCCCCCGCTACCCGACGCAGTATCAGACACAGGTCCAGCTCGGCCTCAACGGCCCGTGCGTCCTGCAGGCCGAACCCGTGCGGCGCGGGCGGGTCGGACCACCGCAGCGTGGAGTTGCCGAGCGCCGAGGTCAACAGCTCCAGCAGCAGCGCCATGGCAGCGGCGCTCAACCGCACCTGGCCGAACCGGCCGACAGCGCTTCGGAGTTCGTCGGCGGCCTCCCGTCGGGCGGCGGCCTGCTCGTGGGCCGCCGCGAGCAGCCGGGCCTTCTGCTCCGAATGGTCCTCCACAGCGGCCGCACGGCCGCGCGGCGCCCGGCTGCCGCGCTCCCGCAGCGCCACCGGCACCTCGACGACCGGGCCGGTCCACCAGCTGACGTAGGCGGGAACAGTCCTGTCCGGGTCCGGGGCCAGGCCCAGGTGCCTTGCACTGTAGAGCCCGAACGCCGCCACCGCGAGGTCGTGCGCCTCCTCCGGGTCGGCGGCGTCGAACCAAGCTGCCAGCCGCAACAGATCCCGGCGGCGCGACATCTCCCCTGCCGCCGAGCGCAGCATCCGCTTGGCGTTGGCCAGCAGCGACTGCAGCGCACGCAGCGTCGCGTCCCGCAGTTGGTCCACCTGACTGCCCCGCCCGCCCGAATCCACGAACCAGTCGCGCAACGCCTCCCAGTCCGCGAGCTCGCGTCCCCGGCTGCGCTGCACGCGGACCTCGGACAGGCCGTCCGCCAACGCACCCAGCCCCGTGTTGTGCGCTCCGATCAGCTCCAGCAGCTCCGGCAGGTCCGGCCAGAGCCGGCCCAGGGTCGCCGCGATCCTCGGCGACCGGAAGGCGACCTCCTCGGTGATCGCCTCCACATAGTCCAGCAGCAGTTCCTTGAACCCCTGGTACTCCGCACCGTCCAGGTCGTACCGGGCCAGTACCTGCCCAAGGTAGGCGTAGAAGTCCCGCACCGACTCGGCGAATTCGGCGAACTGAACGAACAGCGTGCTGACCTTCTCCAGTGCCTCCTGCGGATCGGCACCCCCCGCTCGGCGCACGGCGTCGGCGATCTCCCGCAACCCGCGGTCGACCAGGGCCAGCAGCTCGCTGCTGACCTCGCGAGCCGCATCAGCACTCGCCAGCACCTCCTCGGCATCGCGCTGCACCTGCTCGCCGAGCTTCGAGAGCTGGTACCGAGCGCGTGAACGCTGGTACTCGGCAATGCTGGCGGCCTTCACCGTGTGACTGCTGCGCAGCAGGTTCCCCCACTTCACCAGCTGCTCCAGCCGCGCCGTCACCACATCGGCGTCGGCCTGCCCGCGCCACGCCGCGTCCTGCCCGAGCCTGGCCACCACGTCCGGCACGGCGAGGTCCGCGAGCAGCGTCGAGCAGAAGACCCGCATGACGGCAACGTACTCAAGGCGCTCGGGAGCGCTCAGATAGGAGTAGGCGATGAGGCGCTGCCAGACACCACCATCGGCCGGTGGCGGCAAGGTCGCGGAGTCAGGAAGTTCGTCCGCGCGCTGCGGGACTGGGAGGTCCATAGGCTCGAGGTTACGAGATACCGCCGACGCCCCAGCCCCGAACCCTCAAAGTCGATCATTCTGCTGGGGCTGCCGGGTTCAGCTCCTGCGACCTGGCACAGCGGCCAGGTGTCTATCGGACGGCTCACCGCGCACTACGAGCCGACAGCTCAAACATGAAGGCCAACCCGTCGTCGCCGACGGGGTCGGGGACGACGGGACGCCGAGTGCGTGACCTGGTGCTTGAGCCTCTCGTTCGAAGCCGGGATGTAGAGCATCTCCGCCAAGACAGCCACGGCCGTACCTGCTGCGGGTCAGCCTTGGTCAGTAGACGGATGGCGGCACACCAATGAACGTGTCGCCGTCCGGGTGGGCGATCCCGATGCTGTGGCCGCCGAGCAGCTCCTGCAGGTCCTCATCCGGCAGCGACGGCAACAGGGACGACCCGCCGCGGTACCTCCGGATGCGCGAGAGGCGGCGTCACAGCCGCCCAGCGCCTGTCGGACCATCAACAAAAAGGCCGCTGACCTGGGATTTCTCCCGGCCAACGGCCTTCCGACATACTGTCGGGACGACAGGATTTGAACCTGCGACCCCTTGACCCCCAGTCGCCCGGGGATAGCCATCGCTGCACGTCAGACGATAGATAGCCCGCGCTGTTCGTTCACCGAAAGGCGCCTCAGAGACGGTGGTGAACGACGCGTGGTCCCCGGCAAGTCCCCACCGATACCCCTTCCGCTGCGACCCCTCAGCTACGTTCGGTGGGCGACCGAATACAGAGGAGTGGGACTCGGGATACTCATCCACAGGTCGTACTCGCCGACCTCGCTGTCATGGTGCCGCACCGGGATGGTGCGGAGGGACTCCAGGACGGATGTCCACACAGGGCCGAGGATGTTGCTGCGATGGTGCCGTACCGGGACAGTGCGGAGCGACTCCTGGTGGGCAGCACCTCGAAAATGGGCGCGGGCATGCTGCGACGGTAGTGCGGATCTACCGAATCGCGGTTCAATCGTCGATGTCTGAATCCCTCGTTGCGACGGTGCCCCACCGAAACGGTGCGGAGCAACTGAGCACATTGCGGACGTCCTCGTCGCCGGCGCGGAGCTGCGATGGTGCCGCACCTGGATGGTGTGGAGCGACGCCGCCCTAATCGGCGGGCCCGGAGAAGACATGGGGCTGTGATGGTGCAGCACTGGGATGGTGCAGAGCGCTGATCCAGCAGCACGTCCTGCGACTGCTCGGCGGTGCTTTGATGGTGCCGCACCGGGGCAGTGCGGAGTGATGACAACGAATGGATCTGCACCGTCGAGGGCAACACGCTGCGATGGTGCCACCGCACTAGGTGGGCGGAGGGTCCGCCTGAATTCAGCCCAACGCCACCGACCTAAGAGGACGTTAAGTCCGTTTCTGGATGATCTGGTGTCGCCCGTTCGTGTGTACGGAGTCGTTCAGGCTGACTCGCGTGTCGTGTGCATGATGCTGTTGGGGCATGGAACGGATGCCGTACTCAACGGACTTGTCCGACGGGCAGTGGGCGCTGATCGAGCCGCTGGTCACCGCCTGGAAGCAGGAGCGGGTGTCGCGCTCGGCGACCGGGGACCCGGGCTCCTGCGACCTGCGCGAGGTCGTGAACGCGCTGCTGTACCAGAACCGGACTGGCTGCCAGTGGCGGCTCCTGCCGCACGACTTTCCGGCCTGGTCGGCAGTGTTCTACTACTTCAGCCTGTGGCGCCAGGACGGCCTTGACCAGCGGATCCAGGAGATCCTGCGCTGCCAGGTGCGGGAGCGGGCCAGACGATTAGAGGACCCGTCCCTGGTGATCATCGACACCCAGTCCGTGCGCGTGGCGGCCGGGGTGCCGAAGGAGACCACGGGACTGAACGCGAACAAGAAGACCCCTGGCAGGAAGCGGGGACTCGCCGTCGACGTGCTGGGCCTGATCATCGGTGTGGTGATCCTCGCCGCGAGCGCGCACGACAACGAGGCCGGCATCGCCCTGCTGGACCAGGCAGCCGAACGATGCGGGATGCGCCTGGAAAAGGTCCTGGTCGACCAGGGCTTCAAGGACGCCGTCATCATCCACGGGGCGGTGAAGGAGATCACCGTCGAGGTGGTCCGCCGCAACCCCGACACCCAGGGCAAGGGCTTCGTTCCGCAACCGAAGCGGTGGGTGGTCGAGCAGGTCAACGGCACCCTCATGCTCCACCGGCGCCTCGCCCGTGACTACGACCACCGGCTGGACAACGCCGCCTCCCGCGTCTACTGGGCCTCCACCGCCGGCATGCTCCGCCGCCTCACCACCCCCAGCCCCGCCTGGCGCGACGAGGTGGGGCTGGCCGCGTGAACGTCACCGAACTCCTGCGACTGTTGCAGGCCGAACACGACGAGACCACCGCACGCGCCGACGGCCTGCGAGAACAGATCGAGCAACTCACCCGTGCCCTGGCCGAGGTCGAGGCCCGCCTCGCCGAGATCGTCACCACCCGCAAGGTCATCGACAGCCTCGCCCCGCCCGACCACGCACAAGCCTCCGAGGAGCCCGCCACCGTCTACCAGCGCATCGTGACCGCCTTCAACGAGTACCCCGGACAGGTCTTCCAGGTTCGCGACCTTCACGAACTCCTCGCACTGCCCACCGACGAGCCCTCGATCAACGTCACCCGCTCCCGCCTGGGACGACTCGTCCGTCAGGGATTCCTCGACCAACCCGGACGCGGCCGTTACCAGAAACGGACTTAACGTCCTCTAAAGGGGGCTGCGATGGTGCCGCACCAGCTGGGTGGGGAGCCACGACCCGCGTTCGAAGCGCTCCCGACGTCAGCTGCCCGCTGCGATGGTGCCGCACCAAGACGGTGCGGAGCGACCCGAAGGTGGCCGGCGCGTTTGCTTATCCCCTCCAAACTGTGATGGTGCTGCACCCGGTGGAGTGCGGACGAACGACGCTGCCGAGGCCCTTCGCCCTGCCCTTGCCGAGGCTGCGATGCTGCCGCGCCGGTGAGGCGCGGAGGAACCCGGAGACGGTCAGGTCCAGCTTCTCCTAGGCGTAGCTGTGATGGTGCCGGTACCAGCAGGTGCGGAGAAGTCGGCCAGTGCGAGTACTGGACGAAGCTGGAGCAGTCGCGGCGACGGTGCCGCACCGGGATGGCTCGGAGCGACGTGTGTTCCTGGTCCTCTGCTCCCTGGACGTGGAGGAACTTCGATGGTGCCGCACGGGGATGGTGCGGAGCGACTGCGGTCAACGGCTGGAACGCCACGATCAACTGGATACTGCGATGGTGCCGCACCCTGATGGTGCGGAGCGACGGGCTCGTCCGGCTCGCCGGAGCCGTCCTCGTAGGTGCCGCGATGGTGTCGCACCGGGACGGCGGCCGCCGGATCTCCCGCCGAGCTGGCACTGGCCGGGTAGCTGCGATGGTGCCGCACCGAGATGATGCGGAGCGACCGTTCGTGCCAGGCCGGAACGGTGCTCAGCCCGGCTCTGCGATGGTTCCGCACCGGGATGGTGCGGAGGGACTGAAGGTCGGTCAGGATGCCGTCGGCGCGCTGAATGCTGCGATGGTGCCGCACCGGGGTGGTGCGGAGCAGCGCCCGCGGCATGGCTCAGGTTTCGACAGCGTTGCCGTTGTGGTGGTGCCGCATTGAATGGTGTAGGCCAGCCGCTGGCCGTGATGCGAAGCCTGATCGCCCACGCGCTGCTGCGATGGTGCCGTACCGAGGTGGTGCGGGAGACGCCACGGCGGGGAGCGCGGCGGCATGCTGGCCCCGCTACTGCGATGGAGCCGCACTGGCGACGTGCGGAGAGGCCTGCGTCGGTCACCCGAACCGGGTCGGCGGCGTGGAAGTTGTGGTTCTCCCACACCAAGCTGCCGTGGGAGAACCAGAGCTTGCGAACCACTTTGATGATGTCGCACCAGGAGTGTGGCGAGGGCCAGCTTCCGGCGAGCCCTGTCCTCCGACGTAAGCCCCGCGGCGGCGGTGCCGAACCGTCAGGGTTCGGAGGAAGCGAAGGCTCGCGCGTCCCGATGATGCTGTCCGCGCTGCGGTGATGCCGCACCGGGATGGTGCGGAGCGGCCCCTCGTTGCACTGGTCATCGCCAACTGGGACACAGTCCTGCGATGGTGCCATACCGGGACGGTGCGGAGCGACCTGCCGCCCGGTTCCAAGGCGGTCCCCGGCAACACGCTGCGATGGTGCGGAGCGACGGTGCGCCTGGACGCGACGCCGCCGGGCGGCGGGACACTGCAATGGTGCCGCACCGGCACGGTACGGAGAAACGAGGGTGACGAGATCACGCACTCCAAGGCGAACGGGCTGGGATGGTGCCGCACCACGATGGTGCGGAGCGACGAGGAATGGCTGCAGCGGGCCGCCGACGTGATGCAGCTGCGATGGTGCCGCGCCGGGAACGTGGGGAGCGACTACACACTGGCTAGCAATCGGCACGTTCGTGCACCGGCTTCGATACCGTCGCGTCGGTGAGGTGTGGAGAAACCCCGACGCTCTGCGTCGGCTGTGCACGTCAACGCTGCTGCGAGGTACCGGGATGGTGCGGAGCGCCCTCCACCCAGGTGCCTTCTTCGATGTCGTAGGCCCTGCGATGGGGTCGCACCGAAGTGGTGCGGAGCGGCCAGAGTATCTGCTCCATCGCCAAGGCGACGCGCATGCTGCGATGGGGTCGCGCCAAGGATGCACGGAGGGACATCAGGGTTCGCGGTCGGATCGTGTTGACCCGGCTGCGATGGTGCCGCACCAGGATGGTGCGGAGCGACCGGCGAATACCTTCGAAGTCGACCTGGACCAGTCCGCGCTGCGATGGTGCCGCAGAGGGATGGTGCGGAGCGACGGCCGATCACGCACTTATTCCGGCCGGTGTCCCACTGGCTGCAATGGTGCCGCACCGGGATGGTGCGGAGCGACCCCTGGTCATGGGTGTGCACGGCATGGTCGAGGCCGGGCTGCGATGATGCCGCACTGGCGTGCGGAGAAGCCACCGACATGGTGGCTGGCGCGCAGCAGCAGGACCTGCGGCGATGGTGCCGCGCCGGTGGGGCACGGAGGAACGCGGTGGTCTGGCTAGTCACCAAGGCGCCAGAGGAGCTGCGATGGTGCCGCACCGGGGTGGTGCGGAGCGACGGGAGTTATCCGCCAGGTGCCGGATCGGCGGGAAGACGCTGCGATGGTGCCGCACCGGGATGGTGCGGAGCGACCGTCGAGCGGATCACCCGCCTGCTCGCGGTCGAATGGCTGCGATGGTACCGCACCGGGATGGTGCGGAGCGACGTCCGCCACCGCCGCGACGCCGCTCATGCTTTTCTCGCTGCGATGGTGCCGCACCGGGATGGTACGGAGCGACGTGCCCGGGGAGTCCAGGAGCTCGAACCGCGTGAGCTGCGATGGTGCCGCACCGGGATGGTGCGGAGCGACGGTTACGGAGGCGCCGAGGATGCCGGGGGTGGCAGTGCTGCGATGGTGCCGCACCGGGATGGTGCGGAGCGACCGCAGCGATCGCTGCCCGCTGAGACCTCGACACCTGTCGCTGCGATGGTGCCGCACCGGGATGGTGCGGAGCGACTGACGATGACTGCCCTCACGGCCGGAAGCTTTTTGAGCTGCGATGGTGCCGCACCGGGATGGTGCGGAGCGACGTGGTCTCCGGACGCCTGTCCGCCATCGGCCAGGTGCTGCGATGGTGCCGCACCGGGATGGTGCGGAGCGACGTGGTCCGTCAGGTGCTGGGCCCATGACACCGACACGCTGCGATGGTGCCGCACCGGGATGGTGCGGAGCGACGGCGGTTGAGCTGCTGGCCTGGTGGTTCGGCGGGTTGGCTGCCGTGCATACGTGGGTGCCAATTGGGGTGATTCGGACTTCTCGCTTCGGCGCGATGGGGTGTTCTCGTGTGTGCTTGTGGTTCCGAAGTCGTGTCCGGCCGGGACGGCTTTCTCGGTGTTGGCGCTGTGGAGTTGTCAAGGTGCGGGCGTTAAAGGGGTGGCCGGGGGTTGGGTTCAGGGCCAGAGGTGGCGGCTGGCGGCGAGGGGGCCGTTGGATTGTTTGAGGCCGGTTCGGGGTGCGGTGTAGAGGGCGGTGACGCCGAGGTTGGTCAGCATGCCGGCGTTGCGGGTGGTGCCGGGTTCGGTGGCGCGGACGGCGGGGTGTTCGAGGAGGACGGTCACGTCTGTGGTGGTGAGTGGGGGTGTCCAGGCGGGCCAGCGTAGGGCTCCGCGGCTGTCGGTGGTGTCCCAGCTGGTGGCGGCTTGGGTGCGGCCGGTGGCGGTGAGGCGGAAGGTGGCGAGGGCGTGGAGGGCGAGCCAGGTGGGGCCGGGGGCTCCGCGTTGGTAGGGCTTGCCTTCGGAGTTGGTGTGTGCGTCGCCGAGGGAGCGGTGGTCGAAGTTGGCGGAGGCATAGTCGGAGATGCGGCGCCAGCCGTCCAGGGCCGAGCGGATCTGCCGTGGGTCTTTGTGGCAGCCGAGGACGGCTTTCTGCATCAGGCCGGTGATGGTCATCTGGCCGGCGGCGGCGATCAGCGGGGTGACGGGGGTGCGCCGCACCGTGGCGGAGCCCGGTTCTTCCTCGGGTTCCGGATAGTTCTTGCCGGTCTTGGGTTTGGTGTCTTCGAAGCACATGACGTTGGCCAGGGAGGCGAACCAGCGGGCGTGGCGGTCGCCTGTCTCGCGTTCGGAGCGGGCGAGTTCGCGCAGCGTCTGGTGCGTGGTATCGATGCGCATGCGCAGGGCTTCGTTGGGGGCGGTGGCGTTCTCGCGTGGTCGGGTCAGGAGTCCGGGGACGTGCGGGAAGGAGTCCCAGACTTCCCCCTCGGTGTCGGTTGTGTCGGCGTCCTCTCCTTCTCCGTCCTCCGTCTCGGCGGCGTCTGCGGGGTCCCCGGTTGTGCGGGCCGTCTTGGCGGGCTTGGGCGGGAGGTGGCTGGCGAGGAGCCCGGTGAGGGTGTCGAGGGTGAGGGGTTGGTCGGTGCTGAGGACCGCTGCGCCGGCCGGGCCCTTCCAGTGGAGGTACGGCTCGGTGGGCAGGGCGGCGGTGGTGAGTTCGAGGATGCCGAGGGCGGCGAGGAAGCCGAGCGGGTCGTCGGAGCGCAGGGCGGGGAGTTCGAGCTGGTGCATGGTCAGCTGCCTTCTTCGGAGCAGGCGATGTCGGCGAGGCGCAGGACCGTTTCGAGGAGGGCCAGGCCCCAGAAGCCGTAGCGCCGGTTGAGGGCGCGGAAGCGGCGTGGGCCCATCCAGTCGGTGCCGATCACGGTGCTGGAGACGGTGACGGTGGTGGTGTCGGGCATGGTGCACTCGACGAGGACCGGTTCGGGGTCGGCGAAGGCGGGCAGCATCGGGCGGGCGTAGCCGTGGTGGGCGGCGACGAGGTGGGTGACGAGGTCGTGGTCGAGGCCTCGGGCGGTGGCGGGGTCGGTGGCGAGCCAGGTGTGGACGGCAACGGCGCTGAGGGCTTCGTGGCGCAGGTCCTTGGACCAGTTGGCCAGGCGGGCGGCGCGTCGGCGGGCGGCGCGGTCGGCGGGGTCCATGCCGGACTTGGCGAGGGGTTCGGGCCGGGACTCGGCGAGCAGGCGGTCACCGGAGCAGAGCATGCACTGGAACCGCGGGTGGTGCTTCCCGCAGTCGTGAGCCCGGGCCGCCAGCACGACGGCGTCGACCAGGTCCTCGGGCAGCCCGACGGCCTCGGCGAAGACGCGGGCGCGCTCGCCGACGGCCTCATGGTGGCGCTTGAGGGTGACGGCGCGGGTGAGGCTGCTGCTGTCCGGGTCCTCGTCGTCCACGGCGACCCGGTAGCGGCCGGCGTCGACGAGCCGGGGCGGGACGAGGGTGATCCGGCCCGGACCACCGTGGTCGATCAGCACCACCCCGGCCACAGCCGACCGTCCGGTGCGCCACTCGGTGACCTCCAGCAGGTCCTCCAGACGCCGGCGCAGCGCCGGGGTGTGTCGGCCGGGGCCGTCGGCCGGGGTGTCGGTGGGCAGGGCGTTGAGCAGGCTGGTGATCGCGGCGCGGACCGTGTCGGTTGTGCTCACGGCGTCCGGGTCGTCGGGGTCTGCGGTGAGGTCGGTGTGGGCCTGCTTGATGATCGGGGTGAACTGCTCGGGGGCTGTGCCGGTGGTGCTGGCCAGGACGGCCGGGTCCAGGCGTAGCGGGGTGCGGGTGTTGTCGGTGGGGTGGTCGCCGAGGTCGGGGACGGGGGTGTCGGGGTCGGCGGTCCAGCCGTAGGTGTCGTGGCCGCCGGCGGTGGTGGGCAGGACGAGGGTGGCGCCGGGCTTCAGGTCCCCGACACTGCGCGGGGTGGTCCAGGTTCCGTCGGTCTCGCGTTGGAGGACGATGGTGCGCAGGCGGGTGGGTGGGTTGCGGGGTTCGGGGGTGGTGTCGGCGTCGGGTCCTTCGAGGTCGCTGGTGTCGGGGGTCGCGCGGGGTTGGGTGAGGAAGCGGCGGACGGTGGCGAGGGGTAGGGCGAGGGTTTCGGCGGTGTGGACGGGGGTGGTGCGGATGTGTTCGGCGAGGGTCTCGGGGTCGGTGGTGTCGGTGGGGAGGTCGGCGCGCCACAGGAGTTGGACTTCGGGCTGTCCGGTGTCGAGGCCGTGGAGGAAGGGGGCGGGGGATTCGTCGGGGACGGGGCTGGGGCTGGTGCGGGCGAAGGCGCCCAGCCGCACCTCGTGGACCGGGGGGATGTGTTCGCCGGCACGGGTGAGCGGCGCGGTGTCGGTGCCGTCCAACAGACCCGGCAGGGCGGCGGGGTTGAGGACCAGGCCGTCCAGGAGGTGGGGGGTCAGCTCGGCGGGCTCCTGGGTGTCGTGGGTGGAGGCCTTCCCTGTGAGCCACTGCCAGGTGTGGGCTGCGGCCGGGCCGTAGACGGGGATGCGGTCCGGGTCATCAGGGTTGTGGGTGCGGACGAGGATCGCGGGCACGGGGCCGAGTTCGCCGCGGCGGTCGAGGCGCCCGAGACGCTGCAAGGCGGAGGCCCAGTCGCCGCATTCGCTGACCATCGCCCCGAAGGTGCAGTCGATCCCCACTTCGAGGGTCTGGGTGCTGACCACGACGAGGGGGCGCTCACGGTCCCGGCTGACACCGTCGAGGAGTTCGGCCAGCGGGCCGGTGACGAGCAGGTCGCGCTCCGCGGGCCGGCAGCGGCCGGTCAGCAGCAGCACGTCCACGTCGATGCGCCGAGCCAGCACTTCGTGGGCGGCGCGGGCGTGGGTGATGGTGTTGGCGATCACCGCGACCGCGGGCAGCCGCAGGACGGGCAGGACGGCGGCCAGGCCGGTCTCGGCAGCCAGGGCGAACGCCTCCGCGGGCTTCTTCGACCAGGCGCCGGCGTCGAGCAGCGTCACGTGGCGTTCGGCTGCGATCCGGCGCCCGGCGATCGGGTGGGCGTGGTCGGCGTCACCGATGCCCAGGCGGGGCCGGTCGCTAGTGGCGCTGGTCGCTGACAGGCTCACCGCCCGAAGCGCCCGGGCCGCCAGTTCCCCGCGCCCCGCTGTCTGCTGGTAGAGCGCGGTGTCGGCGGCGGTCGCGAGCAGGGCCTTCGACAGGTGCGCCTCGTCCAGGGCGAGCAGGGCGTCATGTCCGGTCAGGGCGGCGTCGATCGGGGCGCGCTGGGGGGAGATGTGGTAACCGCGGAACAGCAGACGGCTGCCGTACTGGTCCACCGTCGAGGTCACCACCAGCGGCTGGGCCGGGCTACGCACCCAGTTCGACTCCCACCGGGTGCCGCCGCGCATCCGCACCACCTCCAGCGGCGACTCGCCGCCGAGGTCGCGCAGCGCGGCGGCGACCTTCGCCCGCACCGAACCGGGGGGTGCCTCGGCGAGAGCCGCCGCGAGCTCTGTGGAGTGCTGGTGGGCCTGGTCGACCACCTGGCGCCGGTCGACGCAGAAGAACAGCCGCAGCGGCACCGTCCGGTGCTCGCGCCCCAGCCCGCGGGCGTGCTCCCAGGCCAGGAGGAAGAGCCAGATGTCGATGAACGTCGTCTTCCCCAGCGCGGTGGGGACGTCGAGGTCGGGCCAGTCCGCGCCGCCCGCCACGGCGTCCAGGTAGGCGCTCTGCCACGGGAACGGCGCCCAGCCATCGCACCCGTCACAGGTCGCGGTCACGGCCCCGTCGGGACAGTGGGTGTGGTGGTGGACCTCCCGGAAGAAGGCCGGGAACTCGGCCGTCTCGATCACCGGCGGCCGCTCGGTGCCCGTCACTGGTCGTCCTCCTGAAAGTGCGGCTCCGGGCGGCACAGGCCCAGGCCGAAGTTCTTCTTGCTGCCCAGCACCACCGGCCCCGTCACCGGGACCGGGAAGGTCAGGCGCACGTGGCAGCTCGGCAGCGGCCTCTCCCCGTCCTTGCGGCGCACCGGGAACCCGTCCACGCCCCGCGCACCGGGCACGAGACCACCCCGCGGGCTCACCTGCACCCGCGCCGGTTCGGGCAGCCCGGCCGCGACGCAGCTGGCCGCGACCGAGTCCGCCCATGCGGCTTCCTCGTACTTCTTGGGGAATCGGTCGAGGACCATCGGCAGCACCGTGGCCCACACCCTTGAGGGCTCCTGCCACGTCCCCGGCTGGACGGTCTGCGGCCACTGGTCGTGGTCGGTGGGACTGACCCGTACGAGGTCCAGAGGTTCCCCGTCCGCGAACCGGATCCAGCGCAAGCCCCCCTCGTGGCGAAGGAGGGCGGCGAGGAGAGCCTTGCGGTCCTGCCTGGGCATCTCGCGGGGCAGGGCGATGCCCAGGCCGCGCAGCATCCCGTCGGCGTGGTGGTGGCCGGCGAACGGCAGCGCGAGGTAGGCGACCGGTCGCGGGCCGTCCGGGCTGTTCTTGTGACCGTGGACCGTGGTCATCGCCTCGACGTCGTGGCCCATCGCCTCCAACGTGCCCAGCACCATGCTCCGCAGCCGGCCGGTCAGCTCCAGCGTCCACCGCGGATCCAGCGCCACGCCCGGGGCGAACGAGAACGTCAGCAGATCATCGAACGGCCCCTCCGCCACCGCAGCCTCGTCCCGGTCGGTGTGGTCGGGGTCGAGGTAGTGGTGGGTGACCGACTGGCTCCAGGACGACCGTTGCTCCTCGAACGCCTCCTCCAGCCACGCCAGATAGCCGCGGTAGGGGATCCGGATCGGCCGCGAGCCCCTCGGGTACTCCCCGCTGGCGGCAGGCCTCCAGCTCTGCCGCCACCCATCCTCGTCACCGGGTTCGTCGGGACCGCACCAGGCATCCAGCAGCCCGGCCCCGGTCGAGCGCCCGAAGTACGGCACCCGGCTCGCGAGTTCCTTCAATACCGGGGCGAGCTCCTCCCCCGGCTCCGCAGCCCAGCTGAACACCATCCGCGTACCGGACAGCGTCTTTTGCGCCCACGCTCGCGGCACACCACCGGCGGTGCGTCCCGGCAGCAGGCCGTGGGTCACCTTTCCCGGGTCCACGATGTTGGTCACCACCCACGCCGCGCGCGGGTGCTCCGCCTCCATCGGCCGGGCCGGCACCGTAACCACTGGCGGCTCCTGCGCCTCCAACCAGGTCAGCGCCATCCGGTGCGCGGCGTCCTCAAGGTCGGCGTGCGCGACCAGCGCGCAGAACAGGCGGGCCGGGTGGGGCGGCCACTCCGCGCGCTCGCCGTCCATGGCAGTCGCCTGGTAGAGCGGCTCCAGCAGCTCCACCGAGATGTGGAAAGGCATGACGCTCTACTCGCCTTCCGCCTCGCCGATGCCCTCCAAGCGGAACGAGCGCTCGATCGCCTGCTGCACCTGCGCGTTCGGCCGCAGCCGCACCGGCTCCTTCGACCACACCAGGCCCGCCTCCTCGGCCCGCAAGCGCGCGAACTCGAACAGCTCCAAGGCCTGCGCCGCCGTGTCCAGCTCCAGCGGCTCCGTCACCGCCACGCCCTCACGCCCGCGCCCGACCCACTCGATCCGCTCCGACACCAGCAGCAGGTCGCAACCCGACCGCAGCCGCACCGCCGGCGCCGCGAACGCCAGCCGGTCCCCCAGCAGCGCCAGCGCCGCCAGCAGAGCCCTCGCCGCCCGCACGTACTCCTTCGGTGCGTCGCCGAAGCGCAGAGCCCTCAGTCCCGCCATGGCCAGCGTCGCGTTCCGCTCGATCGCCCGCACCGTCACCCCGCCCATGCCCTCGACCGGCGGGATCATCCCGTGCCCGACCGCCGACGCCTTGAGCATCTTCCCCTTGCCCTTCTTCCCCGTGCCCTCCACCGGCCTCCAGCCGTCAGCGGTCAACTCCACGTTGTCTCCGGGGAAGTTCCACTTGTCGAAGCGCCCCGCCGCCCGCCTCCCGGACAGCGGCTCCAGGCCCACAAGCTCCGAGGTGTAGGTGCGCGGCACCTTCAGCTGCACACGGCGCTTGCGGTGCGAGTCCCAGATGCCGAACACCAGGTCCGACGGCGCCGACTCCAGGAAGGCCCGCACGTCCCCCGTCCCCGTTTCACGCAGCGCCCGGCCCGTGTCGGTGTCGTCGAACTTCACCCCGGCCTCGTCCAGCGCGTCCCGGAAGTACGCGTCGCGCGAGCGGTGCGGGGCGTCCAGGTTCGTCATCCGAAGGTCCCGGCCTTCCGCGCTCACGTGCAGCGCCAGGTGCGGCACCACCGCCTCCCCCAGGTCGACAGCCTCCAGCAGCGCCGTCTCACAGCGGTTCGCCTGCGACTGCCGCTGGTCCAGCAGCACCACCCTCGTGCGCTCCCTTCCAACCCACCGGTCCTCGAACAACTGGCCCGGACCGTCGCTCTCCTTGAGCTTCACCGTCGGCGGCGCCACCGGCGCCCCCACGCCGGCCACCGGCTCGTACTGGGCCACGACCCGGATCGCACCGTCCGCCGACAGCCCGCTCGCCGCCTCGGCCAGCCGCTCGTACAACGCCTCCATGGAAACCCTCCTTGGGCAGAACCTCTCGGACAGTTCGCATCGAAGCAGGCCCCACCGACAGTCCTCACTCTTTCGAGTGACAAAACATCAGATCTTTTTTCTGAGAGGATAGTTGAGATAAAATCCGGCGGCTTCAGGAGGCCGGCGGCAGTGATCTTTCCGAGCTCTCGTGCTGCCGGCGCAGCACTGCAGGCATCACCAGCAGAGACGGTGAGCTGACCGCGTGTGCCTCCGTGTCCTTACCTGACACCAATGGAAGTCTCTGGCCCATTCCTCAGGCGTTCGAGTACGTGCTCAGACCACCCGTTGTAAGTTTGGCCAGTCATCAGCGCGGCCCGCCGGGCTTCCCTTCAGGGACACGCCCCCACCCGCACGAGTCACTTCGTGCTGCCTGGGAGCATGTCTTGTTGTTCCGCGACTCCGCGTCCGCGGTCGCCGCCGAGAGCCTGGCCGGATCACTGTTCGTGCGTCTCATCGACCAGTTCGTTCACAAGCACGGCCACAAGCCCAGCCCGTCCGAGGTGCGCTCCTGGGAGCGGAGCATCCCGGTCCTGACCAACGCGCTGCTGGACGCCGGTCTCGGCATGGTGGAGGTGCTCCTCGAGTATTCGCTGCCGCTGAACAGCAAGCGGGCGGATGCCATACTCGCCGGCATCCACCCGGCCACGGGCGAGCCGTCGTACGTGGTGGTCGAGCTCAAGCAGTGGAGCAGTGCGCTTCCGGAGGATGGCGAGCCGCTGCTGTGCCGGGTGGACGCGTACACCCGGCCGGTGCTGAACCCGATCGAGCAGGTTCGCGGCTACTGCGACTACCTGATCTCCTTCAACGGTGCGCTCGCCGCGCATCCCGAGCGGCTGTCCGGTGTGGCCTTCCTCCACAATGCGACGGAGTTCGGCGTCCAGGGCCTGTACGAGGTGCCGCAGGACGAGCGCGGCCGGCTCTTCACCACCGAGCGCCGCGGGGAGTTCGTCCAGTACCTCCGCTCGAAGTTGAAGCCGGTCTCCGGCGCCGAGGCTGCGGACCAGTTGCTTGCGGGCAAGGTTGCCCCGTCCAAGCAGCTGATGGCGGTGGCCGCCGAAGAGGTCCGCGAGCGCGAGCAGTTCGTCCTGCTGGACGAGCAGCGGGTCGCCTACGAGCTGGTGCTGCGCGCGGTCCGCCAGGCGCAGCGGTCCGATCACAAGGAGGTCGTCGTCATCACAGGCGGCCCGGGCACCGGGAAGAGCGTGATCGCGCTGTCCCTCCTGGGTGATCTGTACCGGCGTGGCGTCACGGCCCTCCACGCGACCGGCTCCAGCTCGTTCACCACCACCATGCGTCGAATGGCCGGGGCGCGGAAGAAGCAGGTGCAGGACCTGTTCAAGTACTTCAACAGCTTCATGACCGCCGAACGCAACGGCCTGGACGTGCTGATCTGCGACGAGGCCCACCGGATTCGGGAGACGTCGGCGAACCGCTACACCCGGGCCGCGCAGCGCACCGGCAAGCCCCAGATCGAGGAGCTGATCGACGCCGCCCGGGTGCCGGTGTTCCTGCTGGACGAGCACCAGGTCGTCCGGCCAGGCGAGATGGGCACCGTGGCCCAGATCCGGGCTGCCGCCGCCGTGAAGGGCCTGGACTGCCAGGTGGTCGAACTGGACAGCCAGTTCCGCTGCGGAGGCAGCGACGCCTACCTGCACTGGGTGGTGCGCCTCCTGGGTCTCGAGCCCGGTGGCCCTGTTGGCTGGGAACCCGACGGCAAGGTCGCCCTGGAGGTCGTCGACAGCCCTCAGGAGCTGGAGGCGTTCCTCGACGCCCGGCGCGCGGAGGGGTACGGCGCCCGTATGTCGGCCGGGTACTGCTGGAAGTGGACCACGAAGGTCACCCCGGGGGACCCGCTCCCTCTCGACGTGCACATCGGTGACTGGGCCCGGCCGTGGAACGTGTACGGCGACCGCTCGATCGCCGGTGCCCCGCCCGCCGCGCTGTGGGCCACCGACCCGGCCGGCTTCGGCCAGGTGGGCTGCGTGTACACCGCCCAGGGCTTCGAGTACGACTGGAGCGGCGTGATCCTCGGGCCGGACCTCATCTGGCGCACCGACCGCTGGGTCACCGACCGGACGGCGTCCAAGGACCCTGTTTTCCGCAAGTCCACCTCCGACACCGACATCGACCGGCTGATCCGTAACACCTACAAGGTGCTGCTGACGCGAGGAATGATCGGCACGGTCGTGTACTCGACGGATCCGGAGACGCGCACCAAGTTGCGGGAGCTGGTCGCCGGGCAGACGGCAGGACGGATCGCGGTGGGGCACGGCCGCCACGGCTGATGACCACTCGCTAATTCCTGGCGAGGCGCACGGGTGTCGTCCGGTCTGCACGGTCGGGAACGGGCCGCCCGGAACGGAGTCAGATAGCACACGGTCGCTGATGGATCGGCGACCGTGCACCGCTGTCAGCCCGTATGCGCCGGGGTCAGGGGCTCCCTAGCCTCGCCCCGAAAGACCTGTTCGGCGTGCCACTGCCGGTGTCGGCCCGCGACCGATGGAATCCCTGCCTGCGGGCCGATGACCGGCCGTCCGGTCAAGGCGAGCACATGCTGCCTGCTGGCCTCGCTGCGCCCGACGAAGCCCCGCGAGACGAGTATGCGACGGCCCTCCCCCAGGCCCAGGACGCCCTTGTCGAAGAGCTTGTGGTGCAGCGAGCACAGGCACAGGCCGTTGTCGACCTCGTCCGGCCCGTCGTACGACCACCAGCGCACGTGCGCCGCCTCCAGGCCGACCGAGCTCGCGCCCAGCATGCCGTCGTAGCCGCAGAAGGCGCACTGGAACTCATAGGCAGTCAGGACGAGTTCACGCATGCGCCGGTCTCGCTGCCGTCGCGCCACCCGCTCTGTTCCGCCCAGGGTGCCGGACACGCCCTCGGTGTCGACCGGGTCCAGGTCGAGGCCGACGGCTTCGCACAGGTCGGCGTGCAGTGACGGCGGGAAGTGGAAGTCCAGGAGCACCCGCGCCAGACGGCCCAGGAGCGCCGGCTCCTTCCGCAGAGCCGTTCGCAACTCGGGCGCGAGCCTGCCGGTCGCGCCGCTCGAGCGGAGAACCCGCACTCCACTTCCCGGGCTCCCGAGCCCCTGGTCGGTCCTGACCTCCCAGACGCCGTCACTGACCAGATGATGGAACGGGTACGCGGGCGTTGTCGGATGGGCGGGCCCGTACTCCTCGAGCAGTCGCTTCAGCTCCTCCTCGACGGCGCTGTACCTCAGTTCGCCGTCGGCATTGCGTTGGAAGCTGCCCAGCGCGTACAGCAGAGCAACGGTTTGTGTGGCGCCCGAACGTCGTTGTTCGTCCACCGTCTCAGCTTCGCCACCCGCTCCAGCCAGTCCATGACCGCACAGCGTATTCCGGAACCCGGACACGACCACAGCCGCAAGCCCCCACAGGGCGCTGCCCGAGCCCCGCCCGAATTATGCACCTGGTAGACAGCCCGCGCTCGACCAGGACGTCCGCCCCGGCCTTACCGGCGCCAACATCACTGGCCCGTTCACCGGACGTTCAAGTCGGTCACTGGTCTCAGCGCACGAGGGTCAGCTTCGGGCGGGTGCCGCCACCTTCTCTGGCTGGCCGCTCGTTGCTGCCGCTCCTGCTGGTCACGATGAGACCGAACACCCAGCTACTCAGTTCCTTGGGCGTGACGTGAAGCTCTCTAGCAACGTCCGATAGCCCACAACCCTTGGCTTTCAGGTTCGCGAAGACCTTGTCCAGGAGCTGAGAGCTTTCACGGACGGGCATGCCGTTGGGTTCGCCGGTACGGTAGCCGCGTTCTCCGAGGTCGATGACGGTTCGGCGGTATTGCCAGTCGGTGAGGAGGCCCAAGTCGTGCAGGCGGTAGGTGAGGGAGAGGGCGGACACGTTCCAGATCGGCTTGGCCTGGAGGATCTGTGAGACGAGGGGCGAGCGGGGCATGTGGTCGAGCACGCTGGTGCGTGGCATGAGGAACGCGCTGGCGAAGGCGTTGGCTTCCTGTTCGGCCTGGGGGCCGACGAGTGAACGGTCTTCGCCGTGCAGGACCAGGTGGCCAAGCTCGTGCGCGGCGTCGAAGCGACCGCGTTCTGGCGTCTTGAGTGTGCTCAGGAAGACGAACGGGACGCCGTGTCGCCATGTAGCGAAAGCGTCCACGTCCGTGTATTCGGGGGGCAGGGAGAAGACGCGGATGCCGTGGGATTCGAGCAGGTGGACCATGTTGCCGGCTGGGGTGTGGCCTAGGCCCCAGCGGGCGCGGACCATCTCGGCTGCGGTCTCGGGGTCCGGCTTTCCCAGTGTCGGTACGTCCGCGGCGGGGAGCCTGAACCGGTCTTCGATCCAGTCGTGGAGTTCGAGGGCGAGCCGGCTCGCCGCGAGCGCTCCTTCGCGTGGGCCGGCGGCGAGCTTGCTGCGGGCTCTGAAGGAGACGGCTTCGAGTGGGATGGGGTCCAGGTCCGGCTGATAGAAGAAGGACTCGGGAAAGTCGAGGGCGGCCGCCAGTTGCGCGAGGCTTTCGGCAGTTGGTTCGGTCCGCCCACGCTCGTAGTTCGACAAGCTTTGGAGGCTGATTCCCGCACGAGTTGCGAGGTCGTTGAGGGTGTAGCCGCGCCGCTTGCGGGCGACGACGATGCGCGAGGAATTGATCATCGCTCCTCGTCATCCTTAGCTGGTCGATGTGCTCGCTGTCACCGCTCTTGGACGTCTACCACGTAGCTTGCGGCTTGATCGCCAGTGTAGTCCTGGATCTTTTTGATTCGAACGGCGGGAAGGAGGATTCGGGCCCTCCAGCTGTCGATTCGCCCCTTTGGCCCCACCCTGTCCGGGAGTGAGAGCTCGCTGCGAATCTCCACGATGTTCGATTTACGGCCCTCGATGCGGCGGGTCAGGAGGTACCAGGTGGCGAGGTTGGCGTACTCGTCGTCGTCCAGGTGGACTTCGTCGGGTCCGGCAGCGGGGGTGAACAGGGAGAGCTGCTGCAGGTGCTGGTTGCGGGTGATGGCGGCTTCCTTGGTGACGCCAGCGGGACGATGGCTGCGGGGCTGCGGGTTGCCCGGAAGGCCGGTGCGGGCATCTCCCAGCAGGACTCCGATGCAGATGGTCTTCTCGGGGTTGACGATCAGTGGCGCTTGCTGCGGGTCGTATCGCTTCCAGCCCAGTTCGGTGCGGAGCTGGAAGCGGAGCTCCCGTACGCGGGCCAGGTAGTCCTGGGTTCCACGGGCGTTCTTCGGGTCGTCGCTGGTGCATTGTTCGCGGGACCGCTCCCCCATGCGGACAGCACGGTCGAAGTACTCAGGGCGCAGGCCCATGTCGGCGAGCAGTCGTGTGCTGTCGTCCGGGTTGCCGAGAGCAGCGTTGAGGAGCACGAACCCTCCGAGTCTTATAAGAATCGCACCACACATGCGGGCGAGTTTTTATAAGAGTAGCGCGTGACTCTGACTCAAGTGGCTTCGCAAGATCGGCTGTTGTCACACATCGCGGATCAAGCGAGCTGACCTGCGCAGTTGTCGAAGAGTCAGCCGAGACGGCCCACGCTCGGGCAGCAGTGGTCGCCCTCGGGTCCCTGGGCCTGAGGGCGACCAGGTCCCTGGCTGGCTCGAGGCTCGTTCGATGAACAGCGCCAACGTCGAACGGTTGCGACTTCCGGGACCGCGCCGGGGAGGCCATGGAGGGCTGGCGCTTCCGTTCAGCGATTTCCGCGCTTGGATCTGGACGTCGTGAACTGGACTGGGATGGTCCACCCTCGGTCACCCTTGCGGGCGGGACAGGTCCTGTCGTAGCAACGCCAGTACCAGCCGGCCTTGCCTCGCCTGAGGTCGAGCTGGTCTCCCTGGCAGCCGACGCATCTCGGAGGGCGGGCGAAGTCCTCGGCGTGCTCGTGCTCAAGGATCTTGCGGGCGAAGTGGGCGCCTCGCACGGTCAGCATGATCTCGCGGGAGTGGCTCTGGGAGAGGGCGTTCAGGCTGCCGAGGAGCACGGTCTGCTCGTCGATGACGACGATCTTCTGGTGCATGACGTTGACGGGGATCACCGAGGGGGTGACGGCCTTGAGCTCGTCCAGGTACTCGGTGAACCTCTGCTGGTTCTGGTCGCTCTGGTCCCGGACGAATACGGTGACCTGCACGCCTCGTCGTACGGCGTCCTCCAGGACGGGCAGAAGGCTCCGTACGCGTTTTGCGACCCATGGGGTCCAGATCCAGAGGGAGTGCTTGGCCGCGGCGAGGCGGTCGGCGAAGTTCTTGTAGAAGGCGACCTCGTCCTGGACGTCAGCGATTTCGACGTGCCGGCTGAGGATGTCCGCGAGGCGGGCACCGACCGGGCCGAGCCCGGGCGCCTCGGCTGCGAGTGGGGTGACGAGGCTGGTGGCTCGGATGGTGCGGACTGCGCCAGCCTCGACGAGCCCTCGGACAGCGCCGAGGGCTGTGTCGTGGGGTGCGGCCAGGATGCGGCTGCGGCTGCCGATGAGGTACAGGCGGTTCTGCACGCGGGTGGTGGCGACGTTGAACAGGCGGACGCCGTTGTTGGCCCAGTCTCCGCTGCCTGGGCGGCGTGAGGCCTGGGCCATCCACATGCCGCGGCTGTGTTGCTCCTCGACGAGGTCGAAGATGACGACGGGGAATTCACGGCCTTGGAAGCGGTGGGCGGTGCCGACTTCGGCGAGGAGCCCGGAGTCGCCTTCGATGTCCCGCAAGGCTGCGAGTGTGGCTTCCGCTTGTGCCCCGTAGGGGGTGACGATGCCGGTGGTGTCTCCGTCGGCGCGGTGGAGTTCCACGAGGGTGCGGGCGAGGAGGAGGCCTGCAGGCCACCATCCGCTGGAGGGGCCGAGGCGGTGGATCTGCGCGAGGCCTCCGAGTCCGTCGGTGTCGACGATGACGATTTCCGCGTCGTCCTGCGCCTTGGCGCGTGCTCGGGCGTGGACGGTGGGACCGCCGGTGAGCAGGCCGTCGTAGGCGAGGGTGTTGGCCAGGCGCATGACGTCCGGGCCGAAGCGGTGCTGGACGTCGAGGCTGATGCATCCGGGGTTGGCGCGGGCGGCGGCTGGGGTGTCGATGCGGCAGTGGTCGAACACCTCGGTGAGGAGCCAGCGTCGGATGTCGGGGCGCTGGCTGCTTTTGAGGGCTTCGGGGAGCACGGGGCCGAGCTGCATGAAGTCGCCGAGGAGGACCGCGGTGGTCTTGGCCTTGGCGACGGCGAGGAGGACTTCGGGCAGGGTGGCGGCGCCGACCTCGTCGACGAGGACGACGTCGTAGGGGCCTTCGAAGACGGTCGGGTTGGTGCGGAATCTGGCGAGGGTGGTGGCGACGAGGCGGGCCTCGCGGATGATCTGGCCTTGCGCGTCGCGGGCCAGGCGTTCGTACTGTTCGTGGAGTTCGCGGTGCTGCTTGATCAGCACGGGGTGGCGGGTGGCGTCGGCGGCGACCTGGGGCCGCAGGGCCTGGGCTTCGCGGTGGGTGGCCGGGTGTCCTCGGCGTTCGGCCTTCTTGACGTCCTCGGAGGCAGCGCGGGTGAGGCGCAGTTGTTCGTCGAGGTGGACGATCCGGGCGGCCGCGTCCTCCTCCGCGTCACGGGTCTGGCGGAGGGAGGCGTCGGCCAGGTGCAGCTCGGTGTCGATGGCGGCGAGGTCGTCGCGGGTGAGCGGGATCTGCCGGCTGAGCCGGGTGACGGTGGCGTGGGTCTGGAGGCGGTGGCGGTCGGCGAGGGCACGGGCTTGCCGGGCCGTATCGAAGGTGCCTTGATGGCGTGCGAGAGTGGCGTCACGGTGCTTCTCGGCGGCGGCGATGGCGGCGCGTGCCGCAAGTTTGGCCAGACCCTTCTTGGCTTCGAGGTCGTCGAGAGCCTGCTGCGCCTCGGCCAGTTCCTGGTATGCGAGGAGTGCGCGGGCTTCAGCGCTGGTGGCGGCCGCTTCGACCTCGGTGGCCTCGGCTTCCAGCGCGTCGATCTCGGCCCAGGCGGCGCGATGTCCGGCGGCGTTGTCTCGCTGGTGCCGGGCTTGTTCGGCTCGGTCCTCGGCCTGCGCGAGCACGGGCTGCAGGTCACGATGCTGATCAGAGCACGCGGCGAGTTGCGCGGTGAGGTGCTCCACCGCGTGGGCCGGGTCGTCCAGGCGCCGACGCTGCCGGGTGTAGTGATCGGCGTCGAAGCCGGCGAGGCGGAGGGTGAGCGCTGCGAGGTGCTGGGCCCGCTGCTGTTGGGCACTGAGTTCGGCGGCGACGGCTTCGCGCTGCTCGTCGATGGCGGTGAGCTTCGCCCGCACCATGAGGGGAAGGCAGACCTGGGGGTCGTCGGCGATCTGCTTCAGGTGGGGTGGGCCGACGCGGACGAGCTGCCCGGGAGAGTGGCGCTGTTCCTTCACCACGCCGAGGAGAGCGTTGTCGACGGCGATGTTCGTCGCCGACACCAGGAGCACGCGCTTTCCGGCGACGATCAGGTCACTGATGGCGCGCTTGAGGACCGAGGTCTTGCCCGTGCCGGGCGGCCCCCAGACGAGCCACAGGCCGGTACCGACGCAGGCACGGTAGGCGAGGTCCTGGGCCGGAAGGAGGGTGCCAGCGGGCAATCCGTGCGGTGAGAGTCGCCCGCCGGGTTCACTGCGGGCGAGCAGGCCGGCCAGGCCGTCGTCGGTGATGCCTGCGATGCCATCGCGCAGGGACTTGATGAGGAACGTCGCAGGTTGCTGGTGAAGCCAGAGGCACGGATCTTCGAGGTCGGCGAAGTCGGGCACGCGGATGCGCAGGGCGGTGCCGTCGTGGGTAACGTCCAGGACGGAGTGGCCGTCCTCGATCGTGTTCTCGTCCGGTTCTGCAAGTCGGAGGCTGTCGGCTTGGAGCTGGTCGGCGTTGATGGTGAGGCCGCGGATATCGACGGCGTACTCGCCCGGGCCGGCGGCGACGGCACGACCCAGAACCCGCCAGTAGGGCTTCCGACCGGTGCCGCCCTCCATAGCGAGCCAGGAATCGACCGCCGTCACCGCTTCCTCGCGCCAGCCCACAGTCCCCCCAGAGCACGTCCTCGATCGCCTATGTCCTACCACCGAGGACGGTTCGTCATAGGAGCATTGCGAAGATTCCCGGCCCTCCACTTCCACGGGCGGGGCCGTGCACGCCACTGAGCCAACCAGATCCGCACAGATTGGCGAAGCCCGCTGATCAAGGCCCAAGCGCCGACCACCCTATCGGCACGCGGGTCCACACTGGCCATGCGTTCACCTGCACTCCCGAAGGAGGACGTCATGCATGGCACCGGAACCATCTACAAGCGATGCGGATGCCGGAATCCTCACACCGGCAGGCAACTCGGAAGCCTCTGCCCAGACCTTCCCCACCGTGGCCACGGATCCTGGTACCTCGCAATGCCGAGGAGAGCTGCCGTCGACGATCACCGGTCCCGGCTGCGTCGAGGCGGCTATCGCACACGGGCTGATGCCGAACGCGCGCTCAAGCGCCTGCAAGACCACGATCACGTCCACGATGGTGGGCTGCTCACGACCGGGCAGTGGCTGCAGCGCTGGTACGTCATCGTCGAACCGCATCTGCGACCGTCGACCGCCCGCGGCTACCGACAGCACTTGGAGCAGTACCTCATACCGCTGCTCGGCCGCGAGCTGCTGTGCGAGCTGACCACCGACACCGTCCAGCAGGCTTTCAGCACCATCGTCCGCCGGCGCCAGAGCACAGGCCGACTGGTCAGCGCGAGCACGCTGCGCCGCGTGCAGGCGACACTGCGTGCCGCCCTGAACCTCGCGGTGCGCAGCGAGCTGCTGACCACCAACCCGGCTCGCCACATGGACTTGCCGAGGGCACCCCGACCACACCCGGTCGTCTGGACGGACAACCGCGTCGCGGAGTGGAGACGGACAGGCGAGCGCCCGCCCGTTGCCGTGTGGACACCCGTCCAGACCGCCGCGTTCCTCGCGTTCGCGAGTGATCATCGGCTGTACGCCCTCTACCACCTGTACGCCCTACGCGGCCTCCGCCGCGGTGAAGGAGCTGGGCTCCACTGGTCGGACTTCGACGCCTCGGGCCACACGCTCACGGTCGCCCGGCAACTACAGCAGCGGGAGAACGGACGGCTCGAAGTCTGCCCGGTCAAGACACGGGCTGGCGAGCGAACGATCGCGCTCGACAGAAGCACCATCCACGCGCTGAACACACACCGTAACCAGCAGAAGGAGGAAAGAATCGCAGCGGGAATTGACTGGAATGAGTCCGATTACATATTCACAGACACCTACGGACGTCCGCTGCGCCCGGACTACATCGGCCACGTCTTCCAGAACATGGTGCGCAAGAGCGGCCTGCCGCCCGTCCGGCTGCACGACCTGCGCCATGGTGCGGCGAGTCTCGCCTTGACCGGCGGGTCCGATCTCAAGGTCGTCCAGGCCCAGTTGGGGCACTCTACGATCATGACCACCGCCGACACGTACACGTCAGTACTTCCCGTGACGGCCCATCTCAGCGCCGAGGCGACGGCCCGCGTGGTCATCGACGCCGCCCGAAAACTCTCCCGGGGCATCCGATACCAGCCCACGCCGCGCAGACGGCACACGACGGCCCGACCGAGAGTCTCGTCTGACCCAGGAACACGTCGCTCAGTGTGATGCTTTGACGGTCAGCCACCTGATTCGGACGCCCCACGCGCGCCCCACCCGCGACCCATCAACGACAGACCAACCTCCCAGCCATACCTCAACAGGCAACAGAAAGGCCAGGTCATGAAGGGTGGCGGACCGGAAAACGGGCCCCGAACGAAATCGGCAGGCCTACGGATTAAAAGGGGGGACCAGTGACGAACGCCGAGACGGCCCTTGATGTGAGGATCGCGGCAGCCGCAGATGAGACTGTGGAGAAGGTCCGGGACGTATTCGGCACCTACGCGCTCCCACTCACCCACACGCCGGCCCGGCCGCGAGGGCTGCGAGTCCACCGGCTGAGGATCGCCGGCGTTCGAACGGGCTCCCTGGAACCCGGCCCCTTCGACACCACGCTCCCCTTCCCCGCAGGACTCACGGCCCTGGTCGCCTCGAACCTGAAGGGCAAGACGAGCGTCCTGGAGCTGATCACCTGGTGCCTGAGAGGGACGCCGCGCGATCTGCAGAGCGGCGTGCGCCAGTGGATCCGAGAACTGGACCTCGACGCCGTCGTGGCAGGCCAGCCGGTGGGTTTCCGTCTGGACATCACCAACGGTGAAGTCGTCTCCGGACTGATCCTGACCGGCCCCGACGTGAGGAGCCTCAGCTCGGTGCGCCGTCCCGATCCGGCGCGCGATGTGACACCGCTCATCCGGGCGGGCGGCGCGGACAGCTTCGCCGAGCAGGTCCAGGCGTTCATGATGGGCAGACTCGACCTCCAGCCCCTGGTCAACAGCCACAACGAGACCAGTACCCAGACCCACGGGTGGTCGTCGTACTACGGCGCCATCTACGTGCCCGCCGGCGGTGACAAGGTGCTCCTCGGAGACCAGACGTTCGGCGGGCTGGCCGGCCGTCTGCTCCAGGTGTTCCTCGATCTGCCGGCTGCCGCAGCGCTGACGCGGGTCAAGACCGCCTACGACCTCAGGGACGGTGCCGCCAAGCGCCGCCGCTCCAGCGAGGAGAGCGCATACAGCGCCCGCAAAGCGGAACGGGAGCAGGTCGAGGCCGATCTCGCCGCCGCTCGCGGCCGGCTCAGGGCGCTCCCGCCGCTGGACGAGCAGGAGTCCCTCACCGAACTGGCCGCCGAGGCCGCCCGGCTCGCGCGTGCTGTCGCCGATGCCCAGGAGACCTGGGAAGAGCTCATGCGCGTGCACCGGAGGAGCCGCGGCCACAGGCAGCGTGAGGAGAAGCGCCTCAACGATGTGGCCGAGAGCGTCACGGCCCGGCTCCTGTTCCACGGGCTGGACCCCAAGGCGTGCCCGCGGTGCGACCAGGCGATCGCCGAGGACCGGCGCCTCGAGGAGCGCGACAACCACTCCTGCGCTGTGTGCGCGAGGCCGGTCACCGGAGACGACGACAGCCCAGAAGAGGTCACGGCGGAGGCGCAGCAGCGGCTCGCCGACGCCAAGGACGCGGAGACCGGGGCGCGCGAGGCCCTCGAGAAGGCCGAGAGTGAACTTGCCCGGCTCACGGCTGCCCTCGAGGCCGTGGAGGAGCGCCTGCGAGGCGCCCAGTCCGTGGCGCTGCTTCCACAGCGCCTGACGGCACAGGAGGCGGTCCTGCGTCTGGAGGGGGCCCTGTCCGTGCTCCCCGAACCGCCCGGCATCGTGGACGATCCGGACGAGAGCAGGACGATCAAGGTCCTCAAGGCCGGCACCGAGGTCCTCGAAGCCGAGACCAAGGCCGCGGCCAGCAGGCTCTTCCAGGACGTCAACAACGAGATCGCCCAACTGGGGCGCCGCTTCGGCATCACCTCACTGGAAGCCGTGGAGATCAACCGCGCAGCCCGGCTGAAGGTCATCAAGGACGGCGGAGTGTCGGACTACTTCAGCAAGCAGAGCCCCGGCGAGCGGCTCCGCCTGCGCATCGCCGTGGTGATCGCCCTCCTGCGGGTGGGTGTGGCCCACGGCATCTCGACACACCCTGGCCTCCTGATGATTGACAGCCCCAAGGCCGAGGAAGTGCAGGACCTCGACGCCCACACCCTCCTCCAGGAACTGGCCGCGCTGGCGGAGGAGAACCACCTCCAAGTTCTGATCACGACCGTCGACTCCGACCTCGTCCACGACGTGCTGAACGACGACGGGCACATCATCGAGGCCCCCGAAGGCAGGCCCATGTGGTGACCAGGCGACGATGTCCATCGAAGGGAGAGGAGCCATGCAACTTGCGGACCGGCTGAACGATCTTGCGGCCTCGGGCCACGAGATCAGCTTCGACAGCATCGGGCTTTCCAACGAGGTCGTACTCGCCGAGGTCGCGGATGTCGCTGCCAGCCCCCAGGCGCCGTTGCTTGCCGAGGCCATCACCCACGTCTTCGACCACGGCGAGCAGGGCTGGGCGGAGGCCGTCGCGCAGTTCCCGATCGGGTTTGCCAGGCAGCCGAGCTTTCTGCATACGATCGCGGCCCTGGAACAGCTCTTCAACAGCACCGCGGCCATCCAAGGGCTCGCCAAGTCCCTCAACGGCGCCCTGCTGGCCGGTCTGGACCAGTTGGTGAACTCGCGGCCCATGGTCGCCGCGGCGCGACTGGAAGGGGCAGTCCGCCTCGCGGTGTCCGACGCCGTCAGTCCGATCAAGGTGTGGGGCGCCCTTGAGGACCTCGACGGCTCCGACACCCCCGAGGACTTCGCAGAGCGTCTTCCCCGCATCATCGGCCTGGGGCTGGACCGCTGGTCGAAAGACGAGCAAGCCATCACTGAGACCCTTCGCGGCCTCCTGAAGAGGCTGGCCGAAGGCGGGGCGGGAGACGTCGATGCCTTCGTCGAACTCGGCTACGACAGGCTGCGTTCGGCGCTGAGCTCCCGAACCGTCGCCGACGTGAGCCAGAACGTGGAAGCCGCCCTCACTTGGTTCCAGACGGCCGACGCGGCCGAGGAAGCCCGCCACGACGCGCAGGCGTACGCGGCGGTGTGCGAATCCCTTCTGGCCTTCACCGCGGGGCGGACCGAGGACCTTCGCGGGGCCTCTGACCGCCTGGAATCCGCTCTGGAACAGCAGAGCGCATGGAACTGGGGAATGCACCAGCCTGCCTGGATGAAACCCCAGGCGGCAGCAGACGTGGCGTGGGGGCATCTGGTCCTGCAACTGCAGCGGGCAGCCGAACTCCTCCAGGACGACGTGTGGATGGAACCGTGGGAGGCCCTCGACCATGTGCTGAGCGCCTACCAGTCGGCCCGCACGGTCTGCCCCGTCGGAGCCCGCGACGGCAGCGGCCTGGCGATGCTCGTCGAGCCGGCTGTTGAGGACGCGTTCCTGCGGCAGCAGGCACTGCTCTGCCAGTTGCGCCGCGCGGTGGCGAGTCCGGAGCGGCACCCGGGTGCAAGGCTGGACCACGCGACCGCCTCCAGCCTGCTCGCACGCGTCGACCAGCAGGTGGCCGCATCCTGCGCACGGGCACGGCGGGAGAGCGGAACGGATTCCTCGGGCAGCTCCGGCGAGGACGCAGAGGCCGACCAAGAGCGCGCCCACAGGTTCGCGCCCACTGCAGTGAGGAAACTCGGGATCGGCTTCACGTCCGGCCTCGCAGCAAAGGTCAGCGACGACGAGCTGAAAACGATCGACGGCCTCGCCTACATGGACGACCTCACCCGGCTTCGACAGTCGGACCCGCTGGTCGTTCCCCTGCTCGGGAAGGTGATGGAGGAGCTGAGCGCCTTCCCGGACTTCATCGGGGAGACCCGCCGAACCTTTGGGGTCCTCGTCGAGCAGACGCTTCTGTTCCTGAAGGCCGCGGCCGACCTCGACACTTCCACCGCCTTCGGCGACGGCCGGTACGACGCCAACGGGAAGAAGGTCAAGATCCGCGACTACCGGCGCCGCTTCGACAAGTCCCAGGGCGACCTCGTGCCGCTGGAGGAGGACCTGCAGCAGCACTTCCACTACTGGCTCCTCAGCAGCCAGATCAGCAACCTCGTCCAGGTCGAGCCGATCAACTCCGCGCTGGGCCGCGCCGATGTCCTCGTCCACTTCGGATCGCGCCGGTATCTGACGGAGATCAAGAAGAACCACAACAACAATGAACGCGCCTACCTGGAGCGGCACTACCTTGCGCAGGCCGCCGAGTACAGCAACACCAACGTCCCCTTCGGTCAGCTCCTGGTCCTCGACCTCACCGAGAAGGAGAAGGTGGGAACGCCGCGCATCGACGAGGTGACCTGGGTGGCCAAGCACCGCCCGCCGAAGGCCACGGTCGACCGCGCGGTGGTGGCCGCCGTGGTTACCGGCAACCGGTACACGCCGAGCGACTTCTCGTAGGACCCCGAAGATCTTGGACTCGCCGAGTCCGCCAAGCCTATGCTCGCCGATCGACAGGTGTGGTTCGTTGAACACGCAATCCACTTAAGGACGTTGCCTTCGCATCACCGGGTACGTCCTGCCGAGTCAGACCATGCGGCGAGGGTGACTTCCCAGAATGATCACGACCAAAAACGCACCCGAGTACCCCCATTCGC
This sequence comes from Kitasatospora sp. NPDC032121, assembly GCF_055580145.1. Taxonomy (NCBI): domain Bacteria; kingdom Bacillati; phylum Actinomycetota; class Actinomycetes; order Kitasatosporales; family Streptomycetaceae; genus Kitasatospora; species Kitasatospora sp. NPDC032121. The sequence goes on from NZ_JBVILX010000013.1 coordinate 202,316, forward strand.
CCAAGGCGGGTCTTGGGGATACCGGCCCTCGGGAGCGACTCCCCGATCACCACCGGCGAGCGCCGGTCCCCAACTGGTCCCCAGCAAGATCGTTTAGGGGTGTTCGCAGTGACTCACTTCACTGACGATGCATCATGCAAAAAGCCGCTGACCTGGGATTTCTCCCGGCCAACGGCCTTCCGACATCACTGTCGGGACGACAGGATTTGAACCTGCGACCCCTTGACCCCCAGTCAAGTGCGCTACCAAGCTGCGCCACGTCCCGTAGTCTCGGCGCCTTCAGCGGGGCCTGGGGGGCTCTGCTGCGGGCTTCTCGACCTTGTCTCCGGTTGTCCCGGCGACGTGGAAAACAATACAGCACGTCGGGGGGTGCTCGCTGCCAGGTTCGGGGTTGGGTGGTTCAGGGGGTGGGGTGGCGGGCGTCGTAGGCGAGGAAGGCGGGGCGGCGGGCGGCGAGGAGGAGGACGGCGGCGACGCAGGCGAGGCCGCCGGTGATCACGGAGGTGGCGGGGCTGGTGAGGGCGGCGACGGTGCCGGACTCGAAGTCGCCGAGGCGGGGGCCGCCGGCCACGACGACGATGAAGATGCCCTGGAGGCGGCCGCGCATCTCGTCCGGGACTGCGACCTGCATCATCGTGTTGCGGAAGATCATGCTGATGGTGTCGGCGCAGCCCGCGACCGCGAGCAGCAGGAGGCCGAGCCAGAGGTTGTGGAGGGCGCCGAAGGCCGCGATGGCCAGGCCCCAGGCGGCGACGGCGGCGAGGACGGCGAGGCCCTGGCGGCGCACGCGGCCGACCCAGCCGGAGAAGAGCGCGCCGACCAGGGCGCCGACGGCCGGGGCGGAGACCAGCAGGCCGACGGTGCCGGCGTCGCCGCCGTAGAAGGTGATCGCGATGGCCGGGAAGAGGGCGCGCGGCATGCCGAAGACCATCGCGGCCAGGTCGGCGAGGAAGCTGGTGCGCAGGTTGGGCTGCTCACGCAGGAAGCGCAGGCCGTCGAGGACGGAGGCGCGGCCCTTGCGCTCGCCGAGCGGCCGCATGGCGGGCAGGCGCCACATCGCGTAGAGGGTGGCGGTGAAGGCGACGGTGTCGATCAGGTAGGCGGCCTGGGCGCCGTACGCGCCGATCAGGACGCCTCCGAGCATCGGGCCGACGGTGAGGCCGAGGTTCATGCTGACGGTGTTCAGGGCGTTCGCCGCCGGGAGCTGGTGGCTGGGCACCAGGCGGGGGATCATCGCGGAGCGGGCGGGCGAGCTGATCGCGAAGAAGCCGGCTTGGACGGCGACGGCGGCGTACAGGACGGCGACCAGGCCGAGGCCGGCGAGCGCCTGCGCGGCCAGGACCGCGGAGACGACTGCCAGGCCCGTCGAGCCGATCAGGCCCAGCCGCCGCCGGTCGACGGTGTCGGCGATGGCGCCTCCGTAGAGGCCGAAGGCGACCAGCGGGACGAGGGAGAAGATGCCGACGAGCCCGGTCGCGAAGGCGGAGCCGGTCAGGTCGTAGACCTGGACGGAGACGGCGACGGCCGTCATCTGCTGGCCTATGGAGGAGATGGCCTGTCCGGCCCAGACGCGGCGGTAGTCCGGGTGGTCGCGCAGCGGGCTGAGGTCGGCGAACGCCCGCCGGTACCAGGGCGCACCGGCCACTGCCTCCGGCCCGGGGCCGTCCCCCGGCCCGGGATCGGGTTGGGGTTCGGGTTCGGGCTCCGCGACGGACGACGGAGGGGGCGAAGCGGGCGAGGGAGAGGAGGACGGGGTGGAATGTTGATTGTTCGACATAATCCCCCATGCTCCGCTCCGCCCCCGGACGCCCTCGCACCGGGCCCCGCCGCGAGCAGGGCCCCGCCCCCGCTCGCTACCGGCTCAGCACCTGCTTCTCCCCCGCCTCCACCGCGAAGTCCAGCCGGTTGCCCGGCGGCGGGAACGGGCAGATGAAGTGGTCCGAGAAGGCGCACGGCGGCAGGTAGGCCCGGTTGAGGTCGAGGACGGTACGGCCCTCGGCGTCGGGTGCCGGCAGGGTGATGAAGCGGAAGCGGTAGGTGTCGATGCCGCTGGTCGCGTCGGCGATCACACCGCTGAGCCGCTCGCCCGACCTGCTGACGGTCAGGGTGCGGTGCTCGCCCGCCACGGTGAAGGCGATCTGCCCGGAGACGGCCAGCGGGCGCTCCCGCCCGTCGGCGTTCGGGACCACGACCGACTGCGCGTCACCGTCCTCGAACGGGGTGAAGACGGCGGGCACCGCCCACTCGGGCGCGTACGGGTAGGCGGCGATGCCCGCGAACGCGGTCCGCCGAGGTGCCGCCGGGTCGAAGACCCGAAGGGCCAGCTCGCCCTCGCGTTCGATCGGGACGAGCAGCAGGGCGCCCAGGGTGGCGGTGTCGGCGGCCGGGTCGCTGTCCGGGCGGAGCAGCACGTCGCCGTCCACCGGTGCGCCGGCGCCGTCGACCGTGATGCCGTCGGTCGCCTCCGCCCGCACCCGGACGCCCTCGGCGTCGGCCCACCAGCGCCCGGGCAGGCCGGGGATCTCGGCGGGCTCCGGCTCCAGCCAGTGCGTGCCGGTGAGTGCGAGCTGGCCGTGCGGCGCGCTCACCGACGCCGCCCGACCGTCGCTCCAGTGCTTCCAGTCCTCCGCGGCCGTCGCCGTCATCGGTCCACCCTCCCGGTCTGTCCGTGGACGGCCCGCCGTTCGGGCCGTCCGTCTCGGTCATCCACAACACCGTCCACGCGGACGGATCATTCCCGTCGGCTCGAAACCGCCGAAACCGCAACACGGCGGCAACGCACCGAAACGGGGCACAACACACGTCGGCACGACACAGGGCCCGACAACACCAGGCACACCAGCACCGGGCACGGCGACACCGGCCACGGGCATCACCTACCCGTCGTGACGCTTCAGCGGACGGAACAGCCCTTCCTGCACCACGGACACCACCAGACGGCCGTGCCGGTCGAAGATCTGCCCACGTGCCAGGCCGCGCGCGCCGTGCGCGATCGGGGACTCCTGCTGGTACAGCAGCCAGTCGTCCGTCCGGAACGGCTGGTGGAACCACATCGCGTGGTCGAGCGAGGCCATGTCGAAGTTCCGCTCGCCCCACAATGGCTCGACCGGGGCCCGGACGGCGTCCAGCAGCGTCATGTCACTGGCGTAGGTGAGGGCGCAGACGTGTATCAGCGGGTCGTCCGGCAGCGGGCCGTTGGTGCGCAGCCAGACGCCGCTGCGCGCCTCGACTCCCGCCAGCTCCTCCTTGCTCCACCGCAGCCGGTCGACGTACCGGATGTCGAAGGGCTGGCGGCGGCTGATGAACGGGGGCAGCTCGCCGAGCCGGGAGCCGACCTCGTCCAGCGCGCTCGGCAGGCCCTCGGGGGCGGCGACGGCCGGCATCGGGTACTGGTGCTCGATGCCCGCTTCCTCGGGTCTGTGGAAGTCGGCCGTGAGCGCGAAGATCGACCGGCCGCCCTGGATGCCGAGCACCCGGCGGGTGGTGAAGGAGCGGCCGTCCCTGATCCGGTCGACCTGGTAGACGATCGGCACACCGGGGACACCGGGGCGCAGGAAGTAGGCGTGCAGCGAGTGGACCGGGCGCTCGTCATCCACCGTGCGCCCTGCCGCGACCAGCGCCTGCCCGGCGACCTGACCGCCGAACGTCCGCTGCAGCGCCTCCTCGGGGCTGCGCCCACGGAAGATGTTGAGTTCGATCTGCTCGAGGTCGAGCAGATCGACAAGATCGTCGACGGGGGTACTCATGCGCGCACGCTTCCTCTCCTGACTCCGAACGAATTCTCCAGCTCACTCGAATTCTCCGGCGACCCTGGTCATTCCCGCACAGCGGCCCGGAACCCCCAGTTCACTCGAACGAGTAGACGAGTAAACGAGTCGGCGAGTCCGCGAGTCCGCGAGTCGGCGAGTCACTGAGTCAGTGAGTCGGCGAACTGGCAAGTCGGTGAACCGGCGAACCAGTGGCGGACGGGACGACCTCGCGCCCCCAGGGAAACCCTCCTCGGCTACTCCCCCAGCCCCGACTCCCGCACCGTGATGTTGAGCCGCCCGGTCAGCCCCAGCGCCGGATCGGCCGTCCCCGGCAGCGTCCGCACGACCCCGTGGTACGCGAACCGGACCGGGCCGCCGAACACCAGCAGGTCCCCGCTGCGCAGTTCCAGGTCCGTCCACGGCCGGGTCCTGGTCTCGGTGTTCCCGAGCCGGAAGACGCAGCCGTCGCCCAGCGAGAGCGACACCACCGGCGCGTCGGCCCGCTCGTCGCGGTCCTGGTGGAGGCCCATCTTCGCGCCGTGCGCGTAGTGGTTGACGATCGCGATGTCCGGCGCGTACGTCGCCGCGCCCGCGATCTCCCCCACCGCGGCCCCGTACGCCTCGGCGACGGCCCTGCGCGCCAGGTCCCCGAGCAGCGACGGGAACGGCTTGACGGGCGCGCCGTCCTCGGCGACCCGCCGGTACCCGTACGGGTACCAGTGCAGGCCGAGGCTCACCATCCGGACGGACATCATCCCGCCGGTGGGCATCCGCACGGCGTGCAGGCCGGCCGGCGGACGGGCCCACTCCCGGCAGGCACCGACCAGCCGGCGCTGCGCGTCGAGGTCCAGCCAACCGGGGAGCAGAACGGCGCCGGGGGCCGGCTCGGAACGATCGCGCCCGCCCGGGAACCCGTCCGGGTCGCTGAACAACTCGCCCTGGATCACCCCACCATCCTCCCGCACCGCGACCGCCCGGGCCCAGCCCCACTACCCGACGGCGGGCACACCCCGGGAGTCCCAACTCCAGCCCGCAGGAAGGCCGGCGACGCCGCCACGGTGACACCCGGGCACTCGGGCGCCGGGCACCCGGGCACCACGCCGAGCACCGCAGAGCAGCACCGAACACCGCGAAGCATCGCCGAACACCACGAGACGCCGCGAAGCATCGCGGGAAGCCGCGAAACGCCGACGGCCGCTCCCCCGACCCGCGGGGGAACCCGCACGGTGGAGAAGCGGCCGTGGGAGCCGAACGCCTCGGCACATCGACACGTCGACACAGTGGCGCCCGACCGGGCACCGGCACCGTGAAACCCGAGCAGCCGATACCGGCTACGCACGGGGCCTCGAGTGCTGGGCGAGACCTCAGATGCTGAGGGCCTGGCCCGGGAAGATCAGGTCCGGGTTGCCGCCGATGACCTTGGCGTTGTTCTTGTACAGGTCGTGCCAGTCCAGGCCCTGCGCGGCGGCGATGGAGCTCAGGGTGTCACCGGCCTTGACGGTGTAGCTGCCCTTGTCGGCCGGCTTGGCGTCGTTCGAGCTGTTCCAGGACTTGGCACCCTGGTCGGCCTTCGGCGCGGGCTTCTGGGCGTCGGTCTTCGGCGCGGCAGCGTCGTTCTTCGGCGCGGCCTGGGCCTTGGGGGCGGCCTTCGGGGCCTCGGCCGGCTTGGCGGCGGCCTTCGGGGCCTGCGCCGGCTTGGCGGCGGTCGAGCCCGCCGAGGTGTCGACGGCGGCCGGGGCGCCGCCCTTGGTCAGACCAGCCTTGACGGAGCAGACGGGCCAGGCACCCGGGCCCTGGGAGGCGAGGACCTTCTCGGCGACGGCGATCTGCTGCGCCTTGGTGGCCAGGTTGGCCTGCGGGGCGTAGGCGGTGCCACCGAACGCGGCCCAGGTGCTGGAGGTGAACTGCAGACCGCCGTAGAAACCGTTGCCGGTGTTGATGGCCCAGTTGCCGCCGCTCTCGCACTGGGCGACGGCGTCCCAGGTGGCGACGGAGGCGGCGGAGGCCGAGGTGGCCGTGACGAGGCCGGCCACCGGCAGGGCCGCGACAGCGGCACCCGCCACGACGGCCATCCGAACGCGGTTGCGCTTGGTGGCGGCGGAGGTGGTGGCAGCGGCGGTCTCGTTACGGAAGGTCATGGGGTTCCTCTCGACAGCCCCGGGCGGGCATGCGGAACCAGGCCCTGGGGAGGGCCGCGATCGCTTGCCGCGTCCGTCGGACGGCCGTGCACGTGTCGGACGTGCCGCTGCCGCCCCGGCCACCCAGCCGCTCGCCGAGCGACCTGTTCGAGCGATCGCGTCGGCGGGCACCAGCCACGCCCGGCGAACCGGGGAGCCGTGCGTCGGGGGTGAACCCGGGTGGCGCTCGTTGCGCCGACGAAGAAGCTACGAGCCGGTCGGTGCGGAAACCAAAACCTCGGCGGTCTGCCCAGCTCAGCCAACGGTTACCGAGGGTAACAACCAGGCAATCATGCCCGAAATGTCCGCTTTAGCCATCGATTCCTAGATCAAACATCCAGGCCGCGTGACTCACCTCACTGTTTGATTCCGGCAGTCCTGACACCGACATCGACAGATTGCGACCACGAGAACACGCCGTGCGGTCGGATCCGACGCAATTCCCGTCAGCCTTGACGGGCACCCGTGACGCCTGACACAAGGGCCCGTTGGGCATGACGACCTCCCCGTGTCCGCCCCCGAACCCCATCCACACCCACCCGAGGAGACCCTGTGCCGCGCATGCTCGACGTCAGCGACGAGGTCCGGTCCGAGATCGGCGACGACGAGGCCGACCGCCTGCTAGGCGGCGACCGCGCCCCCGACAGCTACGAGTGCACCTCCTGCCGGACCCCCGGCGACACGCACGTGGAACCCACCAGCACCGTGCTGTTCGTCGGCGACGAGACGGCCGTCCTCGCCTTCGCACACGCCCGCTGCATCCCCTCCCAGGTCGTACCGGTCTCCGAGGAGCAGCTGGCCGGTGCCGTCCGCAGCATCAGCCAGTCCCAGCCCGGCGGCCCGGACCTCGCCGTCCCCGCCGGCGTACCGCAAGCCCCCGCCCCGGCCCCGGCCCCGCCCGCCGGTCCGGCCCCGACCCAGCCGAGCGCCCCCGGCCAGGCCGCCATCCTCGGCATCACCTGCGGACTGGTCCTGCACGGCAAGGTCGGTCACGCCTCGCTGGTGGTCGAGCCGACCGGCCCGGTCGGCCGCCCCGGCAGCACCTCGGGCGAGGACGAGTTCCTCGACCTGCTCCAGGACGCGGGCTTCCAGCCGGTCACGGACCTGGACGAGACCCCGGAACAGCTGCCCGGCTGGTCCGTCCTGGTCGCGATGGGCAAGCTGCACGCGGTCCTCCAGCCCGCCGCGGCCGGCGGCAGCACCGGCTGGTGGCAGGCCCACCAGCCGCTCCAGGTCCCCGACGCCTGGCGGATGGCCGCCAGCCAGCTCTCCGAGGTGACGATGTACGCCGTGCCGGCCGGCATGGTCGGCCGGCAGCCCCGTGAGGACCTGCTGCGCCAGGCGCTGGAGCGGGCGGTGGCGCTGGGTCAGGTGGTGGCCGCCTCCCTCCCGCTCGCCGGTACCTGATCCGCCTCCGCGCCCGACCCGCCGGAAGGCGGCCGCCCACCCCCACGGCCGCCTTCCGGCGGGCGCGTGCCCGCCGCGCCCCGGCGTGCCTGCACTCCGCCCGGCGCACCCGCCCCCTCCACGCCCCGGCGTGTGAGTGCGCCCGCACTCCCGCGCCCCGCATCCCCCGCCCCTCTCGCTCGTTGGCCCCTACGTGTACAGCTACGACGTCTCCGCGTCCCCCGGCCGGTCCGCCACCGCCTCGCGCTCGATCCCGGGCATGCGCCCCTCGTACGACGCCGAGCACCCGCACTCCGCCACGCCGATCTACGACGAGCTGTACTCCGAGTACCGGCGCCTCTTCCGTGCCCTTCCCGGCGACCGCTCGGGCGAGGAGGACCTGAAGTTCACCGGCTTCGCGGTCCGCGACGGTTACCCGCTGCTCGGCGAACAGCGCTCGTACCCGCCCCAGCAGCAGGCGTTCCACACCCTCGCGGGCCAGGTGCCGGGCCTGCCCCAGTTCGTTCCGGGCCCCCAGAGCCACGGCTCGGGCCCCACCGGCGGCCAGCAGCCCGGTCATACCGGTGGGCACGACCGGGGGCACACCAGCAGTCACACCAGCGCCCAGCAACACGGCCACTCCGGCGGTCACACCGGCGCCCACGCCAACCCCCACCCCGGCAGTCATACCGGCGCCCACAGCAACCCCCACCCCGGCGGTCACACCGGCACCCACACCAACCCCCACCCCGGCAGTCACCCTGGCAGTCACACCGGCGGTCACACCGCTGAAAGCCACATCGGAAGCCACAGCACCGGCCACCACCGCCACGGCCACTCCGCCGGCCGTCCCGAGCCCACCGCCCCCACCAGCGACGGCCTCGGCCACACCACCTCGGCACCCGTCCAGGCCCAACCCGCCGTCCCTGCTGCCCAGTTCACCAACGGTCAGGGATGGGTGGCGGCCGGCTACCTGGGCGCGGCCCCGCACTCGCTGCCGGTGCCGGCACCCGTACCGCCGACGCCACCCGCGCCCGCCCCGGTGATGGGCACGGCCACCGGCCTCGCCCCCGCCCCCTCCTCGCCCGGCGGCGGCGGTCGCCACCGCCAGATGCTCTCCCTGCCCCCGGGCCCCACCGCCGAACACCGCTGACGCCCGGCCCGCACCCCGAGCAGGAGCCGAACACCGCTGACGCCCGGCCCGCACCCCAAGCAGGAGCCGAACACCGCTGACGCCCGGCCCGCACCCCGAGCAGGAGCCGCGAACGGGAACCCCGAGCAGGGACCATGGACAGGAACCGCCAGCGGGAACCCTGGAGACCCGGACGGGAGCCGCACGAGGGCACCCCGGCCGAGCCCGGAAACGCCGGAGGGCCCCGCCACCACCGTGGCGAGGCCCTCCGGCCGGCGGTCGGTCGATCAGCGGACCGACCGCTCCTGCTCCACTACTTCTTCTTGCGCTTCTCCCGGACCCGCACCGAGATCGAGATCGGGGTCCCCACGAACCCGAACTCCTCGCGCAGCCGGCGCTCGATGAAGCGCCGGTAGCCGGCCTCCAGGAAGCCCGAGGCGAACAGCACGAAGCGCGGCGGACGGATGCCCGCCTGGGTGCCGAACAGGATGCGCGGCTGCTTGCCACCCCGGATCGGGTGCGGGTGGGCGGCGACCAGCTCGCCGAGGAAGGCGTTCAGGCGCGCGGTCGGGACGCGGGTCTCCCAGCCCTCCAGCGCGGTCTCGACCGCCGGGACGAGCTTCTCCATGTGCCGGCCGGTCTTGGCCGAGACGTTGACGCGCGGGGCCCACTGCACCTGGACGAGGTCGCGCTCGATCTCGCGCTCCAGGTAGTAGCGGCGCTCCTCGTCCAGCTGGTCCCACTTGTTGTAGGCGATGACGACGGCGCGCCCGGCCTCGACGGCCATCGAGATGATCCGGGTGTCCTGCTCGGCGAGGGTCTCGCTGGCGTCGATCAGGACGACCGCGACCTCGGCCTTCTCCAGCGCGGAGGCGGTGCGCAGCGAGGCGTAGAAGTCGGCGCCGGCGGTCAGGTGGACCCGGCGGCGGATACCGGCGGTGTCCACGAACTTCCAGGTCTTGCCGCCGAGCTCGATCATCTCGTCGACCGGGTCGCGGGTGGTGCCGGCCAGCTCGTTGACGACGACGCGCTCCTCGCCGGCGACCTTGTTCAGCAGGCTGGACTTGCCGACGTTGGGCCGGCCGATCAGCGCGATGCGGCGTGGGCCGCCGGGGGCAGCGTCGCCGAAGGTCTGCGGCGGGGCCTCGGGCAGGGCGTTCATGACGGCGTCCAGCAGGTCGCCGGAGCCGCGGCCGTGCAGGGCGGAGACCGGGTACGGCTCGCCGAGGCCGAGCGACCACAGGTAGGCCGCCTCGGCCTCGGTGGAGGGGCCGTCGACCTTGTTGGCGCACAGGACGGTCGGCTTGCCCGCCCGCCGGATGATCTTGATCAGCGCCTCGTCGGTGTCGGTGGCACCGACGGTGGCGTCCACCACGAACAGCACCGCGTCGGCCTGCTCGATGCCCAGCTCGGCCTGCGCGGCCACCATGGCGTCGATGCCGAGGACGTCGATCTCCCAGCCGCCGGTGTCGACGACCTTGAAGCGGCGGCCGTTCCAGCTGGCCTCGTAGGTGACCCGGTCGCGGGTGACGCCCGGCTTGTCCTCGACGACGGCCTCGCGGCGGCCGATGATGCGGTTCACCAGGGTCGACTTGCCGACGTTCGGGCGGCCGACCACGGCCAGCACCGGCAGTCGGACGTGCTCGGCACCGTCCACGGCGTCGAAGCCGTCGAGGTCGAAGCCCTCCTCGGCGGCGAGCGCCATGAACTCGGCGTAGTCGGCGGCGTCCAGCTCACCGTGGCCGGTGGCGGCGTGCTCTGCGGTCATGTTCGTCTGTTCCGTTTCCCGGCCCGGCCCTTCCCAGGGGCGTGCCGTGCGTACCTGCCCCGCTCGGGGCAGCGCGTTGGTTGTCTCCGCGGCGCCTCGACGGCCCGCGGTTCACTCGTTGTTCGACCCGAAGGCCCGAAGGCCCGAAGGCCGGTCGGACCGGTCCTGATCGGACCGGCGGCAGCCGGTCAGACCGCGGACAGTCCGGCCCGCTCCTCCACCAGCCCGGCGATCCGGTCGATCACCTGCTCCAGGGTGAGGTCGCTGGTGTCCACCAGGACCGCGTCCGCGGCCTGGGTCAGCGGGGCCGTCTTCCGCGAGGAGTCGGCGGCGTCGCGGCGGGCGAGGTCGGCGGCCATCGCGGTGATGGTCGCCTCGTCCACGCCCTTGGCGCGCAGCTCGGCCGCCCGGCGGGCGGCCCGTGCCCCCTCGGAGGCGGTCAGGAAGACCTTGACGGTGGCGTCCGGGAACACCACGCTCCCCATGTCCCGACCCTCGGCGACGATGCCGCGCTCGGCGACCTCGGCGCAGCCGCGCTGGAGCTCCACCAGCCGGGACCGTACGGCCGGCACCGCGGACACGGCGCTGACCTTGGCGGTCACCTCGGGGCCGCGGATCGGGCCGGACACGTCCTGGCCGTCCACCGTGATGGTGGGGCCGTCGGCGTCGGTGCCCGAGACGATCACCGGCTTGCCGCACGCGACGGCCACGGCCTCCGGGTCGTCGACGTCGACGTCGTTGGCCAGCATCCACCAGGTCATCGCCCGGTACATGGCGCCGGTGTCCAGGAAGCTCAGGCCCAGCCTGGCGGCGACCACCCGCGAGACGGTCGACTTGCCGGAGCCGGAGGGTCCGTCGATGGCGACGACGACCGGGGCGTGCGCTCGGTCGGCAGTGTCCACGGGGCGAACCTCTCTCTGAGCATGGGAACCGGAGCCTGGGCAGGCTGACGGCCGGGATTGTCTCCACTCAAGGTTAATGGACCGCCGACGTGACCCATTCCGCGCCGTCCGGCCCGACCGGTCGACCCGGCCCCCGACCCCGACCAGTCGACCCGCCCCGACCAATCGACCCTGATCAGTCCCGCACCGACCAGTCGTCCCTGATCAGTCCATCCCGACCAGTCGGTACCCACCATCCCCGGCCGCTACCCCGCCGCCTCCAGCACCGCCGTCCCCAGTCGCGGCCGCAGGTACTCCCCGTCCCGTTCGACCCCGAGGACCCCGCCGACCAGCACCATCGGCACCTCCCGCCCCAGCACCTCCCACACGAACGGCACGCTCGACAGGTGCGACGGGAAGTCGTTCACCTCGAACGCCCCCTGGTGGTACTCGCGACCCGCCGCCTCCCGCCAGTCGAAGGAGCGCCGCAGCCTGGGCCCGTCAGGCGTCTGGGTGTGGGCGAGGAAGGCGGTGAGCCAACCGGTCACCCGGGGCCCTCCGGACATCTCTCGCCACTTGAACAGCGAGCGCCAGAACTCCTCGTCCACCGGACCGCCGGCCGCCGTCGCGGCGATCTCGTCCACCACCGGCCGCAGCTGCGCGAACCACGGCGCCAGCCAGCCGAAGCGTCGCGCCAGCGCGCCCACCCCGGCCGCCAGCCGCGCCCAGTCCCCGGCCGTGCCCTCCAGCCGCACCCGCGGGATCCCGCAGCGGGTCTCCCAGCGGAAGTCGTAGTACGGACTGACCACGTCCATCAGCGCCACCAGCGCCGAGGAGGCGTCGTCCGGCGTCGTGGTGGAGAAGTCCGGCCGGAACAGATCCACCAGTTCCGCGCCGACGGCCGCCGCGAGCGGCTCCCGCACCAGTCGGACCGATCGCGACCAGTCCGGCTCCGACCAACCCGCCGTCGGCCCAGCCAGGGTGTCGTCCCGCACCACGATCGGGCCCCGCCGCCCGCCGACGGCGCCGAACAGCGCCCGGTAGCGCGGCGGGTACATCCGTACGTGCACCGCGACCTCGTGCACCACCGCGTACCAGAGCACGTCCGGGGACAGGCTCAGCGGCAGGTGCTCGGCGAACGCGGCGTGGGCGGCCCGCAGCAGCAGGCTGAAGGTCGGCTCCGGCTCGGCGAAGTCCGGGTACGGCGGTACGGGCCGGAGCCGCTCGTACATCACCTCGACGCTGCGGTGGCGGATCAGGTGCCCTCCGCCCAGCACGGCCCGCAGGAACCGCTCGTTCCCGAGGTCCACCAGGTCTCCGGCGAACCTGTGCCTGGTCTCCCCCAACGGCAAGTCGATGATCACACCCGCTCCCTCCCCGGAACGCCCCTCCCTGGAACGCTCCTCTCCGGAACGCCCCACCCCGGAACGCCCCACCGCGGAAACGTCTGCCCCGGACACGTCCGCCCCGGGCTCGGCGACTCAGTCCCGGACGCTCCAGCCGCTCGCCCGCAACGCCTTGGTCAGCCGCTTCACCGCCGTCGGCGCCACCGACAGCTGGACGAAGCCGACCTGCTGCCCGGTCGAGTGCTCGATGACGACGTCCTCGATGTTGACCCCGGCGTCGCCGACCTCCCCGAACAGCCGGCCCAGCTCGCCCGGCTGGTCGCCCAGTACGACCGCCACGGTCTCGTACCGGGTCGGCGGCGCGCCGTGCTTGCCGGGGATGCGGGCCTGGCCGGTGTTGCCGCGCCGCATGACCGCCTCGATCCCGGCCGCGCCCGCCTGGCGCTCGCTCTCCTCGACCGCCTCCATCGCGCGCAGCGCGGTGACCGTCTCGCCGAGGTCGCGGGCGACCCCCTCCAGGACGTCCGCGACCGCGCCCGCGTTGGCGGAGAGGATGTCGACCCACATGCCGGGGTTGGAGGCGGCGATCCTGGTGACGTCGCGCACGCCCTGGCCGGAGAGCCTTATGGCGGTCTCGTCGGCGTTCTCCAGCCGGGCCGCGACCAGCGAGGAGACCAGCTGCGGGGCGTGCGAGACCAGGGCGACCGCCCGGTCGTGCTCGGCCGCGTCCATCACGATCGGCACCGCTCCGCAGAGCGCGACCAGTTCCAGCGCGGCGTTGAGCGTCTCGGTGTCGGTGTCCGCGGTCGGGGTGAGCACCCAGGGGCGGCCCTCGAAGATGTCGGCGCGCGCGGCCAACGGACCGGAGCGCTCGCGGCCGGCCATCGGGTGACTACCGATGTAGTGGACGGTGTCGCAGCCCAACTCGGCGATCTCGCTGCGCGGTCCGGCCTTCACACTGGCGACGTCGGTGTACCAGTGCGCCAGGTTGCGGCGCTGGCAGTCGGCGAGCACGCTGCCGACCAGCGCGGGCGGGACGGCGATGATCGCCAGGTCGACCGGGCCGTCGACCGGGTCGGTGGTGCCGGCGCCGAGCGACTCGGCGGTGCGGGCCGCGTCGGGGTCCGCGTCCTCCAGATGGACGGTCAGCCCGCGAGCGGTCAGGGCGAGCGCGGCGGAGGTGCCGATCAGTCCGGTGCCGACGACGACGGCAGTGCGCATGGCGGGTCGCTCTCCTCATCACGATTCTCGACAGGTGCCGGAACCGTCCGGGAGCACCCGCGCCCCATCCTCCCTCATCAACCGCGCCGAAGTCCCCACCCGGCGCCCGGCAACCGGGACGACGGTCCGGCAGCTTCCGGCACTGGCAACCGCGACGGGCCCGCCCCCGTCCCACACAGTGCACTCATGCCGCACCGGAAATCCTGCGACGCCCGCCCCCGAGCCGGGCAGACTGGCCGCCCGGGGGAAGGCAACGGACAGGCCCGAACCCGCGCGGCACGACCAGCGGCCAGCGTCAAGCGGCAAGCGGCAAGCGGCAAGCGGCAAGCGATGAGTAACAAACGGCACGCACGAGCGACAAGCGACAAGCGACGAACGACGAGCGCCACGCGGCGGGCGACACGCGAACGAAGGGGTTGCGCATGGACGATCAGCACAGCGGCCGGAGCGGGCAGTCGAAACCGCCGGCCGTACCGGCCCACCCGTCGGTCCTGGACTCCGTCGTGGTGTACGCCGAGGGCGCGGTGTGCCGCCGACGGACCACCGCCCCGCTCCCGCCCGACGGCCGGCTGCGGCTGACCGGCCTGCCCGCCGCCCTGGACGGCCGCTCGCTGCGCGCCCGGGTGCTCGCCGGACCGGCCGGCGCCGCGGTCACCGAGGCCCGGCTGGAACGACTCGCCGAACTCCGCGAACCGAACGAACTACCGGAACTGCAGCGGGCCCTGGACGAGGCCGCCGAGCGTCGCAGCGCGCTCGCCGAGCGCCTCCGACTGGTCCTGGCCGCGATCGCCGAGACGGCCGCGCTGCGCGCCGTCCCGCCGCAGCGCCGACGCGACGAACCGCTGCGCCGCACGCCCGCCGACGCCTGGCTGGAGCTCGCCGACTTCGTCGACGAGCGGCTGGCCCGGCTGCAGGAGCGCGCCGAAGAGCTCACCCAGGAGCTGGAACTCGCCGACCACGAACGCGACCTGGCCGCCGACCGGCTGGAGCGGGCGTCCACGGCCGATCGGGCCGACGCGGTCGGGACAAGCACCACCGTCCTGCTCACCCTCACCACCGCAGGCACCTCCGACGCCACCACGGCGGACACCACCGAAGGCGCCGCCCCCGGCAGCGACCACCTCGACCTGGAACTGGAGTACGGCGTCCCCGCCGCCCGCTGGGTGCCCGCCTACCGGCTGTCCTACCGGACCGGCTCCGACACCGCCCACCTGGTCCTGCGCGCCGCCGTCGCCCAGCGCACCGGCGAGGACTGGACGGGCGTGCGCCTCGCCCTGTCCACCGCCGACCTCGACCGCCGCACCGACCTGCCCCGGCTCGCCTCGCTGCGGATCGGCCGCAGCCAGCCCGCCCCGCCGCCCTCCGGCTGGCGGGAGCCCCCGGCCGGCCTGACCGACCTCTTCACCGGCTACGACGCGGCCGGCTCCGACCGCCCCGCGCCGCGCCGCGCGCCCCATCTCGACCTGTACCGCCCGATCGCAGCCGCCGCCGTGGCCCCGACCCCTTCCCCCGTCCCGGCCACCGCCCGCTCCGCCCGTCTCGGCGGCGCCCGTCCGGGCGGTCCCCGGGCCGAGGCCTTCGCGGCCGACGAGCAGATCGCCCCCGCCGCCGGACCGTACGGCGGCGGCCTGCTGAGCGCCGACCAGCCGATGCCCGCGCCCCCGGGCGCCCCCGGCGGCTTCGCCGGCTACGGCGCCCCGCCACCGCCCCCGGCCCCGGGCGCCCCCTCGGCGCCGCTGCCGAAGGCCCCGGGCGGCCCCCCGCCCACGGAGGCCGGCCTCGCCCCGGACGCCGCCCTGCTCGACTACCCCGACCTCGTCCTGGCCGGCCCCGAGGAGCCCGCCGGCCGGCGCGGCACCCTGCATCCCCGCGCCGAGCGGACCGAGCGCGCGGAGGCGTTCTGGACACCGCCCGGCGCCGGCGGCACCAGCCGGCTCCGTGACCTCGCCCTGCCCCGGCACGCCGTCCCGCCCCGCGAGTCGGCCGGCTCCTTCGACCACCGCTTCGACGCCGCCGCCCCCGCCGACATCCCGTCCGACGGCACCTGGCACACCGTCACCGTCGGCGAGATCCCGCTCGCCGTCCGGCCCGAGTACGTCACCGTCCCCGCCGTCGAGGAGAAGGTGTACGCGACCCTGGTGCTCGCCAACCGCACCGACCAGGCCGTCCTGGCCGGCCCGGCCGAGGTCACCGTGGACGACGAGTTCCTGCTGACCGCCGCCCTGCCCACCCTGGCGCCCGGCGGTACCCGGCGGCTGGGCATCGGCGTCACCGAGAGCATCGAGGTGGCGCGCCGCACCGAGCTGCACGAGTCCACCACCGGCATGCTGAAGGGCAACAGCACCGTCCTCGACCACCGGGTGCACGTCCTGCTGGCGAACCGGCTCGGACGCGCCGTCACGGTGGAGGTCCGCGAACGGGTGCCGGTCACCTCCGACGCCGAGATCCGGATCGAGGAACGGGCCGACTGGCACGCCCCGACCGTCTCCACCCCGGACTGCCCGCCCAGCACCCGGCTCTGGCGGGTCGACCTGCCGCCGGGCGGCCGCACCGAACTGGACGGCGGCTACCTGATCAAGATCCCGGCCGGAAAGGCCATCGTCGGCGGAAACCGGAGGAACTGAGCGATGACCGTCGAGACCCTTCCCCTCCCCGTCACCGCCGTGACCTGCCTGGAGGACCGCAGCCAGGTCGAGCGCGTCAGGACGGTCGGGCTCGCCGCGGGCGTGCAGCGGCTGCGCCTCGGCCCGCTCACCGCCCTCGCCGTCGACCGCACCCTGCGCGCCGAGTCCGCCACCGACGGCGTCCGCGTGCTGGACACCCGGCTGGTGCGCAGCTGGGCCCCGCGCGCCCCGCTGCCGCCCGGCCCGGAGGACTCGGAACTGCGCCACCGGCTGCACCGGCTGGACGCCGAGACCCGGCTGGCCGACCAGACCCGGGCCCGGCTGGAGGCCCGGTTGGCCCTGCTCGCCCAGCTGTCCGCCGATCTCCTGCGCGAGATCGGCGAGGGCGCCGGCCTCGGCGAGCTCGAACCCAACCGCTGGGCCAGGGAGCTCGGCCGGGTGGACGCCGAGCGGGAGCGCTACGGCGAGGAACTGCGCGCCACCCACTCCCGCCTGCGTCGCCTGGAGCAGGAACGCTCGCAGGCCCTGACCGCTCTGGACGAGGCCGAGGAGGAACCGGTCGAGCTGACCGCCCACCTGGAGCTCACCGTCGAGGCGGCGCGGCCCGGCCCCGCCGAGCTGACCGTCTCCCACCTGGTGCCCTGCGCACTGTGGCGTCCCTCCTACCGGGCGACCCTGGACGACGGCGAGCTGCGCCTGGAGTCGGAGGCGGTGGTCTGGCAGCGCACCGGCGAGGACTGGACGAACGCCCGGCTCACCTTCTCCACCGCCCGCTCCGCCCTCGCCGCCGCCCCGCCCGCGGTCGCCGAGGACGTCCTGGTGCTACGCGAACGCACCGACGAGGAGCGCCGTACGGTCGAGGTCGAGCTGCGCGAGGAGGCGGTCGCCACCCTGGGCCCGGCCTCCGGGGTGCCGGGCGTGGACGACGGCGGCGAGGTCCGGGTGCTGCCCGCCCCCGCGCCCGCGACGGTGCCCGCCGACGGCCGCGCGCACCGGGTGCCGCTGGGCTCCTTCACCGGCCCGGCGACCGGCGAGTACGCCTGCGCCCCGGAGCTGTCCCCGCTGGTCACCCAGGTGGTCCGGTTCCGCAACGCGGCCGGACACCCGCTGCTTTCCGGCCCGGTCGAGCTGGTCCGCGGCAGCGGCTTCACCGGCCGCGGGGAGCTGCGCTTCACCGCCGCCGGCGCCGAGGCCGAACTGTCCTTCGGCAGCTCGGACGGCTACCGGGTGATCCGGGAGACCGAGGAGCGCCAGGCCACCGGCGGCCTCACCGGCCGCCAGACCACCACCCGGACGGTCCGGCTGCACCTGTCCCGTTTCTCCGGCCCGGAGGAGCGCGACGAGCGGGTCGTCACGGTGCGCGAGCGGGTTCCGGTCTCCGAGGTGTCGGCGGTCGAGGTACGGCTGCGCAAGGAGGACTGCTCCCCGGCACCGAACTCCTTCGACTCCGAGGGCATCGTCCGCTGGGACGTCCCACTCGCCCCCGGCGCCCGGCGCACCCTCACCCTGGTGTACGAGGTGTCCGCCTCGGCCAAGGTGGCCGGGCTCTGACCGCTGCGGCCGGTCGGTGGCGGACAACGCCGTGGCGATGAGGGCCGCTCAGGACCAAACCGGAGACAACGGGTAGAAAAGGAAGCATGATCCTCCACCTTGCTCCCCTGGACGACTGGCTGGCCGACCCCGGTCGCCCGTACGCCACCGCGTCGCTGCTCACCGACGGGTTCATCCACTGCTCGGCGGACGAGCAGACGGCGCTCGCGGTGGCCAACGCCTTCTTCGCCGACACCCCCGACCCACTGATGGTGCTGCTGATCGAGGAATCACTGGTGGAGCCGATGGTGAAGTGGGAGGCCCCGCACGGCGCCCCGCCGCCCGGGGCCACTCCCGGCGTGCTGTTCCCGCACATCTACGGGCGGCTGAACCGCACCGCCGTGGTCGGCCTGGAGAAGGTCGAGCGCGGCCCGGACGGCCGCTGGGCCTCGCTCAGCCCCTGGAGCTGACGGGGCGCGGCCGGGAAAGTTATGACTTTTCTCGAGGTTCCCGTGGTTCCGGCGGCTTCCGCCGCACACACGGACCGCCACGGCTCCGCGAACGGCCACAACCCCCGGGAAAAGTTATGACTTTTCACGAGGATCCCGTGGTTCCGTCAGCTCCCGCCGAACACACGGACCGTCGCAACACCGCGGACAACCACGCCCCCGCACCCGTCGCGACGCCAGGAATTGTCACAACATTCCCTACAGCCACCCCCGCTCCCGGGCCGCCATCCCGGCCTGGAAGCGGGTGGTGGCGCCCAGCGAGCGCATCAGGCTCTGGAGCCGGCGCTGGGTGGTCCGGGCGCTCCAGCCGAGCGACCGTGCGATCGACTCGTCGGTGAGCCCTGCCGCCAGCAGGCCCAGCAGCTTGCGGTGGTCGGCCTCCGGCCCCGACGGGGCGTCCCCGGTGCCGGTCTCCGCCTGCAACCGCACGGCCCGCTCCCACTCCGCCTCGAACAGCGTGTCCAGCGCCTGGAGCAGCGCCGAAGGGTGGATCACGTACGCGGCGTCCAGCACGCTGTCGCCGACGCTGATCGGAATGATCGCCATCCGGTCATCCGAAATGATCATCTTCATCGGCAGCGTCGGCCGGACCCGCGCCTCCTCGCCGTCCGCGACGCCGACCAGGATGTTCTTCTCCAGCCGCCCCGGCCAGGCCACCGCCTCCCGGTCGTAGACCGTCCGGAACTTCACACCCTCGCGCAACCGCCGCCGCTGCAGGGGCATCGGCGCCACCGGGTCCTGGATGTACGGCGGGCGGTCGAAGCCGCGCACCTGGTACTGGCTGGTCTCGGTGATGTGCTCCAGCCTCTGCGCGATCGCCTCGCCGCCCGTCAGCACCTCCACCGAGTGCGCCGGGTCGGTGTACCGCGAGGCCTCCCGGAAGGCGTCCATCAGCCGGTGCATCTCGGCCCGGGCGTAGCGCAGTTCCGACTCCCGGTGGCCGATCAGGGTGCCGATCGCGACGTCCGGCGGCACCGGCAGGTAGCGGTGCCGGTCCACCGGCGCCCGGGTGGCCATGCCCTGCTGCGCCAACCGGTCCAGTGCGCGCACGCTCTGCTGGAACGTCAGCCCGCAGCTCTCCGCCAGTTCCTCCGCCGTGGACTGCGGGTTGGCCACCAGCGCCGCGTAGACCTGCCCGTCCGGCTCCGCCAGTCCCAGCGCGCCGAGGGCCTGTCCGCCGGCCCGTCCCAGTGCTGCATCGGACACGACGCCCTCTCCCCCTGCTCACCCGTTCCCGTTGGCCCTGTCTAGCCGGCCCGGCCCCACCCCGACCCCGCGCGCCGCCTCGTACCGACGCCGCCCCGTACCGACGCCGCCCCGTACCGACGCGGTCCCGTGCCGACGCGGTCCCGTACTGGCGCAGTCCCGCCACACGGCGGAGTGGTGCTCCGGTGGCCATCCTCGGCCACGGATCATGACGCTGACAAGGCCGTGACCAGCGGTTGCGTCCCGGCTCACACGACTCGTCCGAAACGTGGACATCCGCTCCCGAACGCCCGCGCGCCACTCCCACCCCGGCCCACACCACCCCACCGCGGCTCCCACACCCGCCCCACACCCCGCCCCCCGACAACGCCGGAGCCCCCGGCCGCAGCGCGTGCGTCCGGGGGCTCCGGTGGAGCGGAAGGGCCTACAGGCCGACCTCGTGCATCAGCTGTCCGACCTCCGGGTTGGTCAGCCGGCGCAGCCAGCCCGACTTCTGGTCGCCCAGGGCGATCGGGCCGAAGTGGGTCCGCACCAGCTTCTCGACCGGGAAGCCGACCTCGGCCAGCATCCGGCGGACGATGTGCTTGCGGCCCTCGTGCAGGGTCACCTCGACCAGGTAGTTCTTGCCGACGTTGGAGATCACCTTGAAGCTGTCGGCACGCGCGTAGCCGTCCTCCAGCTCCACGCCCTGGGCGAGCTGCTTGCCCAGGTCGCGCGGGATCGGGCCCTGGATCGCGGCCAGGTAGGTCTTGGTCACGCCGTAGCGCGGGTGGGTCAGACGGTGGGCCAGCTCGCCGTGGTTGGTGAGCAGGATGATGCCCTCGGTCTCGGTGTCCAGGCGGCCCACGTGGAACAGCCGGGTCTCCCGGTTGGTCACGTAGTCGCCCAGGCACTGGCGGCCGTCCGGGTCCTCCATGGTGGAGACCACGCCGGCCGGCTTGTTCAGCGCGAAGAACAGGTAGGACTGGGTGGCGACGGTCAGGCC
Organism: Kitasatospora sp. NPDC032121; assembly: GCF_055580145.1. Lineage (NCBI taxonomy): Bacteria > Bacillati > Actinomycetota > Actinomycetes > Kitasatosporales > Streptomycetaceae > Kitasatospora > Kitasatospora sp. NPDC032121. The sequence continues at coordinate 222,830 of NZ_JBVILX010000013.1, forward strand.
GTCCACCTTGATCTCGTCCTTCTGCGGGTCGACCCGCTTGCCCTGCTCGGTGACGCGCTTGCCGTTGACCTCGACCCGGCCCTGCTCGATCAGCTCCTCGCAGGCGCGGCGGCTGCCGACGCCAGCCCGGGCCAGCACCTTCTGGAGGCGCTCGCCCTCGGGCTCGCCGAAGGTCTTGGGCAGCTTGACGGCGGGCTTGTCGTGCCGGGCGAGGACGGCGTCCTCGATCTTGGCCTGGAGCTCGCGGGATCGCTGCGGCTGACGGCGCGGGTCGCCCGGGGCACCCTGGCCCTCGCGACGCGGACGCGGGGCCGGGCCGGGGCGCCGGCCGGCGTAGCCGCCACGGGCCGGGGTGGCGTTGGGGCCGCCGCCGTACTCGGGGCGGTCGTACTTGCGCTCCTCGGGCCGCAGCGGGCGGTCCGGGTAGCGCCGGTCGTCGCGACGGTCGTCCCGGCGCCCCTCGCGCCGGTCGTCACGACCGTACGAGCCCGAACCCGAGCCGCCACGGCCGCTCCCACCACCGTAGGAACCTCCGCGCGCGCCCGAGCCGCCACGGCCGCTCCCGCCGCCGTACGAACCCCCGCGCGCGCCCGAGCCGCCGCGGCCGCTGCCGCTGCCGCCGCCGTAGGAGCTGCCGCCCCGGCCCCCGCCCTGTCCGCCGCGGCCGCTCCCGCCGCCGCTGCTGTTCCTGCCGTTGCCACTGCTACGCATCAAAGTGTCCGTACGTCGTTCCGTCTGGGATGTGCGGTCGTTTCGGCCGACCTCACCGCCCCCTACCGATCGGGCCCGGCCCGACCGGCCTCGCCACTGCCGTCCGCGGCCTGCGCGGCAGCGGCGGCGACCGCCTCCGCGATCATCGTGCCCTCCAGGGACTCCGCTTCCACGTCGTCGACCTCGGGCAGGAAGGGAGCGAGTTCCGGCAGCTCGTCCAGGCCGCGGAGCCCCATCCGTTCCAGGAAGTAGTTCGTCGTCCGATACAGGATCGCACCTGTTTCGGGCTCGGATCCGGCCTCTTCCACCAGTCCTCGCTGTACCAGGGTACGCATCACGCCGTCACAGTTCACACCGCGGACTGCGGAAACCCGCGATCTGGACACCGGCTGCCGGTAGGCGACCACCGCGAGGGTCTCCAGTGCGGCCTGGCTGAGCCGGGCCTGCTGGCCGTCCAGGAGGAACCGGTCGACGGCCGCGGAGCAGGTGTCACGGCTGTAGAACCGCCAGCCGCCCGCGATCAGCCGCAGGTCGAAGCCGCGACCCTGGGCCGCGTACTCGGCGGACAGCTCGCGCAGCGCCGCGGCAACCTCGGCCCGGGGCCGTTCCAGCACCCCGGCCAGCCGCTCCTCCGCCACCGGCTCGTCGACGACCATCAGGATGGCCTCCAGGTCGGCCCGCAGCCCTGCGTCGGCGGGGCCCCCGGCACCGGAAGTCGACGGGGCCGACTTCTGGTGCACGACACACACCTCCGCCCCGACTCCGGCCGCCTCCACGGACTCCGCCGACCCGACCGACCCCACCGGCTCCACTCGCACCCCGGGCCCCACCGGCTCCCCGGGATCCCCGGGCCCCACCGGCTCCCCGGGCCCCACCCGTACCCCGGGCTCCATCACCCCCGCCGCCCCCACGGCCTCCACCGGCTCCGGCAACAGCTCGAAGACCGGCTCCAGCCACTCGTCGGCCCGCGGCCGCCCCGGCAGCCCCAGCGGGCGCCGCACCGGCCGCCCGCCCTCGTTCCCGCCGCTCGTCACCGCTCCTCCTCCTTGACCTCGCCGGCCGGCCGGTCGAACTCGTCCGTCACCTCGACCGCCACCCGGCCCTCCTCGGCCACCCAGCGCACCAGCAGCTCGCCGAGCGCCTCCGGCTGCTCGAAGGCGAGCACCCGCTCCCGGTACAGCTCCAGCAGCGCCAGGAAGCGGGCGACCACCACCAGGTCGTCCGGCGCGTCCTCGACCAGCCGCTGGAACGAGGCCTCGCCCAGCTCGGTGAGCAGCCCCACGACCAGCCCGGCCTGCTCGCGCACGCTCACCGGCGGGGTGTGGATGTGGTCCACGTACACGACCGGCGCGGGCCTGGGCTCCATCGCCTTGGCCGCCAGTTCGGCGAGCCCCTGCGGCCCGACGGTGAGCACGACCTCGGGCAGCAGCTCGGCGTGCCGGGGTTCCAGGGCGGCCGTCCGGGGCCGGCGCAGCAGCTCGGCCGCCCAGCGCTCGCCGAAGAGGGCCGCCGCCCGCTTGTACGCCCGGTACTGGAGCAGTCGCGCGAACAGCAGGTCACGGGCCTCCAGCAGGGCGATGTCCGCCTCGTCCTCGACCTCGGCCACGGGCAGCAGCCGGGCGGCCTTGAGGTCGAGCAGGGTGGCGGCCACCACCAGGAACTCGGTCGTCGCGTCCAGGTCCCAGTCCGGGCCCATCGCCCGGATGTGCGCCATGAACTCGTCCGTCACCGTGGCCAACGCCACTTCGGTGACGTCCAGCTTGTGCTTGGCGATCAGGCTGAGCAGCAGGTCGAAGGGGCCCTCGAAGTTGCCCAGTCGTACCCGGAAGCCGCCCCGCGACTCGTCCTCGGTCGATCTCACGGCAGTGGCGGCTGGTTCGGCGGTGCTGGGCATGGCGGTACTGGGCATGGCGGTCCATCTTCACCCGTCCCGGCCGCCGGCCCCGCCCCGGGGCCACCCGACACGCCGTCCCGCCGGGCCCGGACCGGACGTCCAACCCGGTACCCACGGGCCCGTACGGGGCCCTCGCCACGCGTGCCTGCCCCGACTGTCCGACCAACCGACCGTCCGACTGGACGACGGGCCGACTACCCCACGGACGGACCGTCCGACCGCAGACCCCTCCAAAAGCCCCCCCACGCCCCCAGGAACGGCCCCGCGGCGCCCGACACGTCCTCCGGTGCCCTGAGGCCCATCCCGGCCCCGCCCCGCACCCCTGAGGCCTCTCGCCGACCCCTCCAGCGTCCGCCGCTGCCGCCGACACCCGGCGCCCCACCGCTCGACCGGCGGCCTCCCCACGCCGGGCCCGCGGCCCCCCTCGACGCCCGACGCGAACCCGCCGACCGCCCTCCACACCGCGTACCACTCAGCGCCTGACGCTCAGCACGCACCGCTCAGCGCGCACCGCTCAGCACACAACGCACCACGCGGCGCCGGCCGCCTACCGGCCGCGCAGCCGCCGAACCAGGATCGAGGCCTCGCCACGCTGCTCCAGGTCCGCCAGGACGACCGCGATGGCCTCCCGGACGATCCGCCCGCGGTCCACGGCCAGGCCGTGCTCCCCGCGCAGCACCAGCCGGGTGTGCTCCAGGTCCATGAGCTCCTCGGCGGACACGTACACCGTGATCTTCTCGTCGTGCCGCTCGCGCCCGCTGGGCCGGCGCGGCGCGCGGCCACGCGGCCGGGCACGTCCGGCGGCACCGGGCTGCTCCTCGGCGGCGCCCTGGTGCGTCCGGGGCCCCGGGGCGGAACCGGCACCGCGACCGCCCGAGACGCCCTTCCCGGCTGCGGCGGCGCCCGCCGCACCCACGGTGCCCGCAGTGGACACGGGCCCGGCCGGGCCGGAGCGCTGGACGGGCGGCTGCGCGGCCACCGGCACCCCGCCGGCCGCCTGCTGCTCCGGCGTCACCTGCCGGTCGCCCCGGTCGCCCTGTACACCCTGGGTGCCCTGGGCGGACTCGGCGCCCTCCGCGCCGTCCGGTTGGCCGTTGACGGTCCGCGCGGTCTCCGGTCTGGATGCCTCGGCGGCCGGACGCGGCGCGAGGGAGGGCGACAGCGCCATCCCTCCCGTGGTCCGGAACAGCTCGTCGGCACCCGGGAGACTCACTCGGCGGGGCGGCACCGGTCGAGCACCTCCCTGGCGAGCTGGCGGTAGGCGGCGGCACCGACCGAGTTGGTCGCGTACGTCGTGATGGGCTCGCCGGCGACGGTGGTCTCCGGGAAGCGCACGGTCCGCCCGATGACGGTGTGGAAGACGTGCTCGCCGAACGCCTCGACGACGCGCGCCAGCACCTCACGGCTGTGCACGGTGCGCGAGTCGTACATGGTGGCCAGGATGCCGTCCAGGCGCAGCTCGGGGTTGAGCCGCTCGCACACCTTCTCGATGGTCTCCGTCAGCAGCGCGACACCGCGCAGCGCGAAGAACTCGCACTCCAGCGGGACGATCACGCTGTGAGCGGCCGTCAGCGCATTGACCGTCAGCAGGCCCAGCGAGGGCTGGCAGTCGATGATGACGTAGTCGTAGTCGGGCAGCAGCGGCTTCAGGGCGCGCGCCAGCGCGGACTCCCGGGCCACCTCGCTGACCAGCTGCACCTCGGCGGCGGAGAGGTCGATGTTGGACGGCAGCAGGTCCATCCCCGGGACCGCCGTCTTCAGCAGCACTTCATCGGCCGTCAGGCCCCGCTCCATGAGCAGGTTGTAGACGGTGACGTCGAGCTCCATCGGGTTGACGCCGAGGCCGACCGAGAGCGCGCCCTGCGGGTCGAAGTCGACGAGCAGCACCCGGCGGCCGTACTCGGCCAGCGCCGCGCCCAGATTGATGGTCGACGTGGTCTTGCCGACGCCGCCCTTCTGGTTGCACATGGCGATGATCTGGGCGGGGCCGTGCTCGGCGACCGGCGCGGGGATCGGGAAGTACGGCAGCGGGCGGCCGGTCGGGCCGACCCGCTCGCGGCGCTGGCGCGCGGCGTCGGGGGCCAGCGTGGCGGCGTACTCCGGGTCCGGCTCGTACTCGGCGTCCGGGTCGTCGTAGGCGCCGTAGGCGAACTCGCCGTAGGCCAGGCCGTAGGCCGCCAGGTCGGCGTCGTGATCGGTCACCGTGGTCACCTGTGCTGTGTTCTGGCGTGCTTCGAAAGTACGGAGTGCGACCGAGCCGACCTCGGCCGAGCCCACGGAGGGCTGCCGGGCCCCGGGCTCCTCACTCGGCTGGCCGGCGGTGAGTTCCGCCAGTCCTGGCTGACCACCCCCGGGAGCAATTGTCGACTCATTCACAAGTCGTCTTACCTCCTTGGGCATCCAGGACTCTATGTCGATTCGTCAGCGTGGCAGCATGCCGACGGTTTGCGACTCTAGGCCGTTCAAGGCGTTCGCAGCAACACAATCCACGGTAGTGGGCAGGATGTGTCGACTATCGAGCGGGCCGCTGTCAAGGGATGAGAGGGTCACCAGCCCCAACGTTTCTGCGGGCGGGTGACATGACCGACGGATATTGACGACAGAGCGACGTTGCCGGCCGACCCGCTGATCACGGGCACGGCGAAGCCCCCGGCCCGAAGGGATCGGGTCGGGGGCGAACGACCGCCGGGCGGTCAGGGTGTTCAGGCGAGCACGCTCTCCAGGGAGACCGACTCCAGGCCGAAGGCCTCGGCCACGGCCGGGAAGGTGATCTGGCCCTCGTGCACGTTCAGGCCCTTGGCGAGCGCGGCGTCGCGGCGCAGCGCGTCCTTCCAACCACGGTTGGCCAGCTCCAGCACGTACGGCATGGTGGCGTTGGTCAGCGCGTAGGTGGAGGTGTTCGGGACCGCGCCCGGCATGTTGGCCACGCAGTAGAAGACCGAGTTGTGGACCTTGAAGGTCGGCTCGTCGTGCGTGGTGGCGTGCGAGTCCTCGAAGCAGCCGCCCTGGTCGATGGCGATGTCGACCAGCACGGAGCCCGGCTTCATGCGGGAGACCAGCTCGTTGGTGACCAGCTTCGGGGCCTTGGCGCCCGGGATCAGCACGGCACCGACGACCAGGTCGGCCTCCAGGACGGCCTTCTCCAGCTCGAAGGCGTTCGACACGATGGTCTTGACCTTGGTGCCGAAGATGCGGTCGGCCTCGCGCAGCTTGTTGATGTCGCGGTCCAGCAGGGTCACCTCGTAACCCATGCCGACGGCGATGGTGGCCGCGTGCCAGCCGGAGACGCCACCGCCGATGACGACGGCCTTGGCCGGGTGGGTGCCGGGAACGCCGCCCGGCAGGGTGCCGCGGCCGCCGGCCGGGCGCATCAGGTGGTACGAGCCGACCTGCGGGGCCAGGCGGCCCGCGACCTCGGACATCGGGGCGAGCAGCGGCAGCGCGCCGTTCGACAGCTGCACGGTCTCGTACGCGATGGCGGTGGTGCCCGAGGCGATCAGCGCGTCGGTGCCGGCCCGGTCGGCCGCCAGGTGCAGGTACGTGAAGAGGGTCTGGCCCTTACGCAGCCGGTGGTACTCCGAGGCGATGGGCTCCTTGACCTTCAGCAGCAGGTCGGCGGTGGCCCACACCTCGTCGGCGGTGGGGAGGATGGTGGCGCCGGCGGCCACGTACTCCTCGTTCGGGATCGAGGAGCCGACACCGGCGTTGTCCTCGATGTAGACCTCGTGTCCGTTGCGGACCAGCTCATGCACGCCGGCGGGCGTGATGGCCACGCGGTACTCGTGGTTCTTGACCTCGCGGGGGATGCCGACCTTCACGGCTAAACACGTCCTCTTGCCATGGGGGTCCCGACCGGAGAAGACCGGTGGGCGACGCGCACGTGGGGAAGCCTCCGGGGCAGCCCGGGGCGGGGATCGCTGCGCGACTGAGTTCGAGTGTAATGAAGCCCAGTCGGCGTGTCAGCCTTCCAAAGTGAATAATTTTCCCGCGCGCATTGGCAGGTTCGTAGGCTTCCCCTACGACTTACCCACCGAAGGGGTCTTAACCGGGCATCTTCGACAATACCTCCGAAACGCCCATCACCACGCGGCGTCCGCGCGTTCCCGCAGGTCCGCGAGGGCAGCCCCGACGGCCTCCAGGGCCCGCTCGTCGCCCACCCGGCGCAGCACCGCGAGCGCGGCCCGGTACTCCCGGTCCGCCTCGTCGAAGCGGCGCTGCGCGGTGTGCGCCTCGGCCACCCGGGCGAGCAGCCGGCCCTCGGAGGCGTGGTCCCCGAGGGCCTGCCGCAGGCCGAGCGCCCGGCCGTACCAGTCCGCGGCCCGCACCGCGTCGCCGAGCGCCCGGTGGCAGTTGGCGGCGCTCTCCAGGGCCCGGGCGCACAGTGGTTCGTCGTCGGCCCTGCGGGCGTGCTCCAGAGCGGCCCGGTAGTGGACGGCGGCCGGGGACCAGCGGCCGGCCGAAGCCTGGAGGTCGCCCAGGTTCAGCAGCGCGGCCGAGGCCCGGCGCGGGCGGCCGTTGCGCTCGGCGACGGTCAGCACCAGCTCGTGCAGCCGGTACAGGTCGATGGGGGCGGCGGCCCCGGTCAGCGGCAGTGTCCGCAGCAGCGCGGTGACCAGCCGCCCGGCCGAACCGTCCAGGTCCCCCTGGCCGATCGCGTCGGCGACCGCCCCGAGCAGCAGCTCCCGTTCGCCGAGCAACCACTCGCGGGCGTGCGCCGCCGAGCGCAGCCGCAGCGGGGCGGGCAGCGGCTCCGGAGCGGGGCCGGCCGCCGGGTCCAGCAGCGCGCGGGCCGACTCGGTGAGCCGGACCAGCCGCTCCAGCAGCCGGGCCCGGGCCAGCTCGGTCTCGGCGGGCCGGTCCTCCTGCTCACGCAGCCGGACCAGCCGGGGGTAGAGCCGCCCGGGCACCCGGTAGCGCGGTGTGCCGTCGGCGGCGGGCGCCTCCTCGCCGAGCAGCTCCCGCTCGGCCAGCGTGGCGAGCGTCACGGCGGCGTCCGGCACCGGGCAGCCGACCAGGGCGGAGGCGGTGCGCGGGTCGGCGGTCTGGGCCGGGGCCAGGGTGAGGGTGCGCAGCATCCGCGCCTGGGCGGCCGGCAGTCCGCGGTACACCAGGGTGAACGCACCGAGCAGCGGGTCGTTGTCGGGGACGGGCACCGGCTCGGCCGGCCCCGGACCGGGCTTCACCCAGGCCGCCGGGTCACCGGCCGACTCGGTCACCGCGCCGGCGGCCGCCACGACGGGCTCACCGGCCCGGCCCTCGACCGCCCTCCCCGAGAGTGGCGTCCCCGGAACCGGCTTCCCCGTGAGATCCCGCACACCCGCGACGGGCCCCGCCGCTCCGGCAGACCGTACGAGCCCCGCCGCCCCGGCCGCGGGAGCGCCGGGAGGCTTCGCCCCCCGCTCCCCCTCCTTATTGTTCTTCCCCGCTCCCCTGCCCTGTCCCTTCCCCTTCGAGGTCCCCGCCCCGGCCCCCGTCCGCGCCCCCGTCCCCTTCTCCTTCGCCACCGCCGCCATGGCCTCGACGGGCGCGGCGGTCGTGGCGGTCGCAGCGGGCTCCGCGGAGCCCCTCCCCACCACCGTCTCCTCCCCCACCACCTGGTTGAGCTCGCGCGCCGCGTCCGTGACCGCGATCTTCGGGTTCCCGCGCAGCCACCCCGCCATCAGCCGCAGCGCGGCCGGCCGGGCGGCGCAGGCCTCGGCCAGGTCGGCCCCGCCGACCGGGTCGCAGGAGATCCGGGTGCCGCCGACCAGGTCGGCCAGCAGCTCACCGGAGGCCAGCCGGTCCAGCCCGCCGAGGATCACCGGGTCGATGTCCTCGATTCCGGTGAGCGGCCCGGCCGTGGTGGCGAGCACCAGGCAGCCGGGTTCGTCGGCCAGCAGCGGCCACACCTGTCCGGCGTCCCGGACGTCGTCCAGCACGAGCAGCACCCGCAGCCCTGCGAGCGCCTCGCGGAGCGCCACGCAGCCCGGCTCGTCCCGCCCGTCCTCGCCCGCCCCGGGCAGCGGCACGGCGGTCTGCGGGTCGAGCTGCTCCAACAGCAGTCGGGCGGCCCGGGCGGGCGGCATCCGGCCGCCGTCCGGGGCGGACAGCCGCACGAAGAGCACGCCGTCCGGATAGTCGGCGGCGACGGTACGGGCGAAGCGGGCGGCCAGCGTGGTCCGTCCGGAGCCGGGGCGCCCGGCCAGCACCAGTACGGGGCAGCGCCCGCTCGCCGGGCGGGCGGCGGCCGCCCGCAGCGCGGCCAGTTCGGCGCGCCGTCCGACGAACAGCGCGGGCCCGGCCGGCAGCCGCTCCAGGCCCGGGACGGCCCCGGCGGGCGTGCCGGGGCCGGGGTCCATCGTCGCCGTCTTCCTCGCCACCCGTGCCACTCCCGATGTCGTCCCGCGCTCGGCATCCGACGCTCGGCATCCGGTGCCCCGCCTCCGGAGCTCGCCCGGAGCCCAGCGGAGGCGGCCCGGGGCGGGCGCCCTGTCTGCGAAGCGTAGTTCGACCGTCCGGCTCAGCCGAGGTGACATCCGGTCGTACGAATCCGCAAATCACCCCAACGACTCAACGCACGGACCCGGTCACCCCTCGACCGGCCCCTCGGCCGGCCGCCCGACCGACCCGGCCCGACCCGCCCCCGTCTGCCCGGACCCGACCCCCTCAGGCCTCGAAGGGCCGGGCCGGCCACGGCGAGTCCGCCGCGCGCAGCGCGTCCAGCCCGTCCGGGCCGGTGAGCGCGGCGTGCACCGCGAGGGTGCCGGTGATCAGCGTCGGGTTGTGCAGCCTCCCCGCCTGGATCAGCCGGATCAGCTCCGGCACCGGCACCCAGGCGACCTCGATCTCCTGCTCCTCGCCCTCGGCGGCGTAGCGCTCGCCCTCGGCCGGCGCCAGGTCGGTGGCGAGGAACATCCGCAGCGCCTCGTCGGTGCCGCCCGGGGAGGTGTAGTAGTCGGCGAGGATCCGCCAGGTGCCGGCCTTGCAGTACGCCTCCTCGTACAGCTCGCGCTGCGCGGCGTGCCACGGGTTCTCGCCGGGGACGTCGAGCAGGCCGGCCGGCAGCTCCCACAGCCGCTGGCGCACCGGGTGGCGGTACTGGCGCAGCACCAGCACCCGCTGCTCGTCGTCCAGGGCGAGCACCGAGACGGAGCCGGGGTGGGTCTGGTAGTCGCGGCGGGCCCAGCTGCCGTCGGGCATCCGGACCTCCTCGCTGCGCACCCCGGTGACCTTGCCCTGGAACGGCGTCCCGCTCGCCCGGACCTCCCACTCCTCGGCCACGTCGAAGATCCCCTGGCGGCCCTGCTCGTCCATCGCTCTCCCCTTTTCGTCAGTACGACACAATCTAACGCCGGACGGCGGCCCCGCGGGAATCGCGGGGCCGCCGTCCGGTGAACGACCGCTGTCGACGACGACGGCCGACTGCGGCGAAGGAGAACTACTTCGAGGCCGCGGTCTTGATCTCGATGGCCGCCTTGACCAGGCCCGCGAACAGCGGGTGCGGGCGGGTCGGACGGGACTTCAGCTCCGGGTGGGCCTGGGTGGCCACCAGGTAGGGGTGCACCTCGCGCGGGTACTCGACGTACTCGACCAGGTCGCCCTTGGGCGAGAGGCCGGAGAACACCAGGCCGGTCTTCTCCAGGTCCGCGCGGTAGGCGTTGTTGACCTCGTAGCGGTGGCGGTGGCGCTCCTCGACGTACTGCTCGCCGCCGTAGACCTCACGGACGATCGAGCCCTCGGCGAGCTTGGCCGGGTACAGGCCCAGGCGCATGGTGCCGCCCAGGTCGCCCTTGCCGTCGACGATGGCCAGCTGCTCGGCCATGGTGGAGATGACCGGGTGCTTGGCGGCGGCGTCGAACTCGGTGGAGTTGGCCTCCGGCAGGCCGGCCAGGTTGCGGGCCGCCTCGATGACGACGCACTGCAGGCCCAGGCACAGGCCCAGCAGCGGGACCTTGTTCTCGCGGGCGTAGGTGATGGCGCCGACCTTGCCGTTGACGCCGCGGTCTCCGAAGCCGCCGGGGATGCAGATCGCGTCGACGTCGCCGAGCTGTGCCTGGGCGCCCTCGGGGGTCTCGCAGTCGTCCGAGGTGACCCACTTGATCTCGACCCGGGCGTTGTTGGCGAAGCCGCCGGCGCGCAGCGCCTCGGTCACCGACAGGTAGGCGTCCGGCAGGTCGATGTACTTGCCGACCAGGGCGACCTTGACGATGTGCTGCGGCTCGTGGACGCGGCGCAGCAGGTCGTCCCAGGTGGTCCAGTCGACGTCGCGGAACGGCAGGTCCAGGCGGCGCACCGCGTAGGCGTCCAGGCCCTCGCCGTGCAGCACCTTGGGGATGTCGTAGATCGACTTGGCGTCGATGGCCGCGACCACGGCCTCCTCGTCCACGTCGCACATCATCGAGATCTTGCGCTTGATCGCCTGCGGGACCTCGCGGTCGGCGCGCAGCACGATCGCGTCGGGCTGGATGCCGATGTTGCGCAGCGCGGCGACGGAGTGCTGGGTGGGCTTGGTCTTCAGCTCGCCCGAGGGGCCGATGTACGGCAGCAGGGAGACGTGCACGAAGAACACGTTGTCCCGGCCGACCTCGTGGCGGACCTGGCGGACGGCCTCCAGGAACGGCAGCGACTCGATGTCGCCGACGGTGCCACCGACCTCGGTGATCACCACGTCGACGTCCTCGGTCGCCATCCGGCGGATCCGGGACTTGATCTCGTTGGTGATGTGCGGGATGACCTGGACGGTGTCGCCCAGGTACTCGCCGCGGCGCTCCTTGGCGATGACGGTCGAGTACACCTGGCCGGTGGTGACGTTCGCCGAGCCGTGGAGGTTGGTGTCCAGGAACCGCTCGTAGTGGCCGATGTCCAGGTCGGTCTCGGCGCCGTCGTCGGTGACGAACACCTCACCGTGCTGGAACGGGTTCATGGTGCCCGGGTCCACGTTGAGGTACGGGTCGAGCTTCTGCATCGTCACGCGCAGGCCGCGGGCCTTGAGCAGCGCGCCGAGGCTGGAGGCGGTGAGCCCCTTTCCGAGAGAAGAGGCGACACCCCCGGTGACGAAGAGGTGCTTGGTCGTCACGGCGCGGCCGTTCGCTGCCTTGCCGGAATGGGGCTGTGCCAAGAGGGGGCTCCCGTGGGTCGCGTGTCGAAAGTGACGTGGGCGGGAGGCTCGGGGTTCGCCGGGCGACGGGAGGCCGGCGCGGTGCGCGGCGCTCTTTGGGTCGTCGGTTCGGCTGGTCCGGGGCGTTTTGATCCCGCCGGTCCACGGGATACCAGGGTAACAGTGACGCGGACCGGACGCCGTTCGGGCCGCGCGCGCCGCGCCGGGAGCGCACGCGGGGCGCACCACCGGCGCATCACACGCCGCTCGTGTCACACCGGTCGCACAACCCACCGGACCGGGCCAGGGCGCGCCATCCGTCCGGACCATTCCGGCTCCTCCGGCCGGACCAGCCGGAGGTGATCCTTCCGGACCATCCTGCGCCGCGCCCTCACGATGCACGGCATTTCCGCCGAATTGCGGCGCCACACCGGGCTGCGTCCGCGTGCTTCGCCCCTTTCGTCCGTCGTAAGCTGCACGGACGCATCGCCGACAGCACGAGCACGCGGAGGGCGTGGGAGGGTCAGGACACTCCCGGTCCCCGATGCGCGACCGGACCTCCCCGTATTCCCGCTCATCCCCACCCACTCCAGGGGCTCGACCGAGCCCCGCGGACACTCCAGCAAGGCCCGCCACCACCCCCGGCAGGCCGGACGTCCCGGGGTGGACCTCCGGCCCCGCAGACCGCTCGCTCCCTCCGCTCGCCGATGCCCTGACCACATTGCGAACTGGAGATCCACGTGGCCGGCCGTATCGAGGACTACGCACTCATCGGGGACATGCAGACCGCTGCCCTGGTCAGCAGGGACGGGGCGGTGGACTGGCTCTGCCTTCCCCGCTTCGACTCGCCGGCCGTGTTCGCCGGCCTGCTCGGCACCGATGAACACGGTTTCTGGCGGATCGGCCCGGCCGAGGCCGTCCTGACCGAGGTCCCCGCGCCGGCCGCCGCCACGCCCCCCAGCGGCACCGGCCGGATCCGCATCGCCGACACCACCGACCTGCGGGTGCCCCCGCCCACCGCCGCCGCGCCCGCCCTGCCCGCCGACCGCCGCCGCTACCGGGGCGACTCGCTGATCCTGGAGCAGGAGTGGGACACCCAGGGCGGCACCGTCCGGGTGATCGACTTCATGCCGCCGCGCCCGCTGGCCGGCAAGGACGCCGTCCCCCAGGTGATCCGGATCGTCGAGGGCGTCTCGGGCACCGTGCGGATGCGCTCGGCCCTGCGGATGCGCTTCTCCTACGGCCGGGTGGTGCCCTGGGTGCACCGCGTGGAGCAGGCCGACGGCGGCCACCGCACCGTCGCCATGGCCGGCCCCGACTCGGTCTGGCTGGACGGCGAGGCCGAGACCTACGGCCGCGACCTCACCACCTACGCCGACTTCACCGTCACCGCCGGCGAGCGGATCGCCTTCGCCCTCACCTGGCAGGCCTCCCACCTCGACCCGCCCAGGACCCCGGACGCCGAGGAACTGCTCGACGCCACCGCCGACTTCTGGCACGAGTGGGCCGACCAGTGCACCTACCAGGGCCCCTACCGCGAGGCCGTGATCCGCTCCCTGATCACCCTCAAGGGCCTCACCTACGCCCCCACCGGCGGCATCGTCGCCGCCCCCACCACCTCCCTCCCGGAGGACATCGGCGGCGAACGCAACTGGGACTACCGCTACACCTGGCTGCGCGACGCCGCCATCACCCTCTCCTCCCTGCTGCGCACCGGCTACCGCGAGGAGGCCCGCGCCTGGCGCGAGTGGCTGCTGCGCGCCGTCGCAGGGGACCCGGAGAACCTCCAGATCATGTACGGCATCGCCGGCGAGCGCGAGCTCACCGAGTCCTCGCTGGACTGGCTGCCCGGCTACGAGGGCTCCCGGCCCGTCCGGGTCGGCAACGGCGCCGCCGGACAGCTCCAGCTCGACGTCTACGGCGAGGTCGTCGAAGCCCTCCACCTCGCCCACATGACCGGCCTGGTCCGCAACGACCACGCCCACCACCTCCAGCTGCGCCTGATCGAGTACCTGGAGGACCACTGGCAGGAGCCGGACGAGGGCATCTGGGAGGTCCGCGGCCCGCGCCGGCACTTCGTCCACTCCAAGGTGATGGCCTGGGTCGCCGTCGACCGGACCATCAAGCTGCTGGAGCAGACCCCCGAGGACGAGCCCTCCGGCGGGCACCTGGAGCGCTGGCGAGCGCTGCGCGCGCAGATCCACGCGGACGTCTGCGAGAAGGGCTACGACCCGGAGCGCAACACCTTCACCCAGTACTACGGCGGCCGGGAGCTGGACGCCTCGCTGCTGCTGATCCCCCAGGTCGGTTTCCTCCCGCCGGACGACAAGCGGGTGATCGGCACCATCGAGGCGATCCAGCGCGAACTGTCCACCGAGGACGGCTTCGTGCTGCGCTACCCGACCCACGACGAGTCGGGCAACAACGTCGACGGCCTCTCCGGCCACGAGGGCGCCTTCCTGGCCTGCTCGTTCTGGCTGGCCGACGACCTCGCCATGATCGGCCGGGTCCAGGAGGCCCGCGAGCTGTTCGACCGGCTGCTGGCGCTGCGCAACGACCTGGGCCTGCTCGCCGAGGAGTGGGACCCGCGGCTCAAGCGCCAGGTCGGCAACTTCCCCCAGGCCTTCAGCCACGTCCCGCTGATCGACACCGCCCTGCGGCTGACCGCCTGCGGCGCCGCGTACCTGTCCGCCCAGCCGGACGGTCCGGCCGCCGACCGGGTCGAGCGGGCCACCGTCTAGCGGGCGACCCTCCGGCCGGCCACCGTCCGGCCGGCCACCGGCGACGGTCCGCCCGGCGCGGACCTACCCTCGCTGCACCAGCTCGTCGTAGGTGCTGAGCACCTGGGCGACGGTGGCGGCCTCGTCCGGCCAGGTCTCGGCCTGCTGCCGGCCGGCCGCCACCAGGTGCTCGCGGCGGGCCGGGTCGGCCAGCAGTGCGCGCACCGCGCGGCCGAGCGCCGCCGGGTCGCCGGGGGGCACCAGTTCGGCGGCGTCGCCGACCAGTTCGGGGATGCCGCCGACGGCGGTGGCGACCACCGGCACGCCGGCCCGCATCGCCTCCTGCACCACCAGCGAGCGGGCCTCCCAGCGGCTGGGGACCACCACGACGTCGGCGGCGGCCAGCAGGTCGGGCACGTCGGTGCGGTAGCCGAGCAGCCGCACCGGCAGCTTCTCCGTGGCCACCCGCTCGCGCAGCGCGCCCGCCTCCGGGCCGTCCCCGGCGAGCAGCACCAGCGGCTCCGGGTCCAGCGTGGACAGCTCCCGGGTGGCGTCCAGCAGCAGCCCGAAGGCCTTCTGCGGGACGAGTCGGCCGACCGCCAGCACCAGCGGACGGTCCGGGCCGCCGCCGAGCAGTTCGGCGCGCGCCTCGGCGCGGCCGAGCAGGCCCTCGGGCATCGGCGGGGCGGACACCGGGCCCAACCGGGCGTCGGTGGCGCCCAGTTCGCGGGCCCGGGCAACCAGGTCGGAGGAGGCGCCGAGGACCAGGTCTGCGGCGCGCGCCACCCGGCGCTCCATCAGCCGCTGCAGCCGCCGCTCCAGACCGGTGGCCAGCAGCGCGTGGTGCGAGGTGACCACCAGCGGGGTCTCCGGGCGCAGACCGGGGAAACGGCCCGCGGTGCGCAGTGCCAGGTCGGACAGCAGGCCGGCGCGCAGCCCGTGGGCGTGCACCACGTCGGCACCGGTGAAGGCCCGGCGCAGCTCGCCGATCGCGGTGGCGTCGCTGCGGGCGCCCGCGGTGGGGGTGATCTCGACGGTGTGGAACCTGGCGCCCGTACGGGAGAACCCGAGCAGCGCGTCCGCGCCGGCCGGCGCGCAGACAGTGACGTTCACGCCGTGCGCGACCAGGCCCTGGGCCAGGGAGCGCACGTGCGCACCGATGCCGCCGCTGCTGGCGGCCAGGACGAGTACCACCTGCAGCTGCCCCGGTTCGGGGACGGCCGCGGTGGCCCGGGCGGCGGAATGGTCCACGTCGTCTCGCATCCGACTCGATCGGGTTCGCGCGCCGCTTCGCGAGGATTGCCCGCCGGGCGGCGCTCGGGGCTGGGAAGCCAGTGTCCAGCCGCCACCATGCCAGGTCGGCGGCCCTCTTGGACAGTCGGCGCCACCGGGGCGCGTCGCCGACGTCCGAGGGGCCGCCGGCGGCCGCTAGCGGCGGCGCGGGGCGCGGGCCGTGGCCAGCAGTTCCTCGGCGTGGGCACGGCCCAGTTCCGAGTCCTCCAGGCCGGCCAGCATCCGGGAGAGCTCGCGCACCCGCTCCTCGTCGTTCAGCACCTTGACGCCGCTACGGGTCACGGTGCCGTCGTGGGTCTTCTCCACCACCAGGTGCCGGTCGGCGAACGCGGCGACCTGCGGGAGGTGGGTGACCACCACGACCTGGGCGGACTCGGCCAGCTTGGCCAGCCGGCGGCCGATCTCGACCGCGGCCTTGCCGCCGACGCCCGCGTCCACCTCGTCGAACAGGTAGGTGGGGACGGGGTCGGCGCCCGCGAAGACCACCTCGACGGCGAGCATCACGCGCGACAGCTCACCGCCGGAGGCGCCCTTGGCGATCGGGCGCGGCTGGGCGCCCGGGTGCGGGGCGAGCAGCACCTCCACCTCGTCCACGCCGTGCGGACCGTAGGCGACGGTGCGCCCACCGACCTCGATCCCGGCCAGGTCGTCGACCTGGCTGATCGAGAAGGTCACCCGGGCGTGCGGCATGGCCAGTTCGGCGAGTTCGGCGGAGACCGCCTCGGCGAACCGCCCGGCCGCGGCGTACCGGGCCCGGGAGACCTCGGTGGCCAGCTCGGCCAGTTCGGCCCGCAGCTCGGTCTCCCGGGCGCCGAGCTCGTCGATCCGGTCGTCGTCGCCGTCGAGCTCGG
Source organism: Kitasatospora sp. NPDC032121 (assembly GCF_055580145.1). NCBI lineage: Bacteria > Bacillati > Actinomycetota > Actinomycetes > Kitasatosporales > Streptomycetaceae > Kitasatospora > Kitasatospora sp. NPDC032121. Next base: position 239,375 of record NZ_JBVILX010000013.1, read on the forward strand.
CGAGCCGGGTCGCCCCGGCCTCGGCCCAGGCGATCACCTCGGCGAGCGAGTTCTCCTCGCCGCCGTACTTGCGCAGCAGCTGGGCGAGCACGGCCCGGCGGTCCTCGACGGCGGCCAGGCGCACCGGGTCGGCGTCCAGGTCGTCCGCGTAGCCGGCCAGGTCGCCGGCCACGTCGGCGAGCAGGTAGCCGACCTCGTTGAGGCGGTCGGCCAGGGCGGCCAGCCGCTCGTCGTGATGGCGCACGGCGTCCAGGGCCCGGCGGGACTGGGCGAGCAGGGTGCCCGCGTCCAGTGCCTCCGGGTCGACCGGGTCGCCGGCCAGGGCGGCGTGGGCGAGGGTCGCGGCGGAGGACAGCGCGTCGGCGTGGCCGAGCCGCTCGGCCTCGGCGGCCAGCTCCTCGTCCTCGCCGGCCACCGGCTCGGCGGCGGCGATCTCGTCCAGGCCGAAGCGCAGCAGATCGGCCTCCTGGGCGCGCTCGCGGGCCCGGGTGGTGAGCTCCTCCAGGGTCGCGGAGACCTCGCGCAGGGTGCGGTAGGTCTCCCGGTAGCGGGCCAGCGGCTCGGCCACCGAGGCTCCCGCGTACCGGTCCAGCGCGCCGCGCTGGCGGGCCGGGCGCAGCAGGCGCTGCTGGTCGGTCTGGCCGTGCACGGCGATCAGGTCCTCGCCGATCTCGGCGAGCAGGCCGACCGGGACGGACCGTCCGCCGACGTGCGCCCGGGAGCGGCCCTCGGCGGAGACGGTCCGGCTGATCAGCAGCGCGCCGTCGTCCAGTTCGGCCCCGGCCTCGATCGCGCGGGCCGCCACCGGGGAGCCGGCCGGCAGTTCCAGCCGGCCCTCCACGACGGCGCGTCCGGTGCCGTTGCGCACCAGGCCCGGATCAGCGCGGCCGCCGAGCAGCAGGCCGAGGCTGGTCACGACCATGGTCTTGCCGGCGCCGGTCTCACCGGTCACGGCGGTGAAGCCGGGGGCCAGCTCGACCACCGCGTCGTCGATGACCCCAAGATCCCGTATCCGCATCTCGTCCAACACGGAGACGACCATACGAGGTTCCACCCCCGGCGCGCGACGAGCGACAACGGCGCGCGGCAACTCCGTGCCCCGAAGTTCATCCCTTCCGGGAGTCTCCGGCGGGCACCGGCACCGTGCACCAGGGCAGGAAGAGCTGCACCATCGGGCCGATGGCCAGCGCGTACGCGACGGTGCCGACCCCGACGGTGCCGCCGAGCAGCAGGCCGACGGTGAGGACCGTCACCTCGATGCCGGTGCGGATCAGCCGCAGCGAACGTCCGGTGCGCCGGTGCAGGCCGGTCATCAGGCCGTCGCGCGGGCCGGGGCCGAGCCGGGCGCCGATGTAGAGGCCGGTGGCCAGGCCGTTGAGGGCGATCGCCGCGGCCGACAGCGCGATCCGCGCGGGCAGGGAGCCGGGGCTGCCGAGTGCCGCCAGGGTGAGGTCCATGGCCGCGCCGATCACCAGCACGTTGGCGACGGTGCCCAGGCCCGGGCGCTGGCGCAGCGGGATCCACAGCAGTAGGACGAGGGCGCCGCAGATCGTCACCCAGGCGCCGACCGAGAGCCCGACGGTGCGCTGCAGGCCCTGGTGCAGGACGTCCCAGGGGTCGAGGCCGAGACCGGAGCGGAGCATCAGCGCCATGCTCACGCCGTACAGGGCGAGGCCGGCGAACAGCTGCGGGATCCGGCGGCCCAGGGCCCGGGTGTCACCGAACACCCGAACGGCGAGGCCGGCGCCCCGGGCGGCGGCGACCGACGCGGCCGGTACGGGCGGGGCGGAGTCTGACGTCGATGGCAGTGAGGTCGAGGCGGCGGGCGGTGTGGTCGAGGCGGCGGGCGGCGTCGGCGGTGTGGTCGCGGTGGCCAATGGTGCTCCTGCGGTGGTGCTGCACCACCGGGGCTCCCGGTGGTGGCGGCCGGCATGGCTGCCCTGCCATGATGGCCAGGCCAATACGACCCACTCCAGGGCCAATACCGAGCAAGTGGACTGATCGCATGGCCGACTGGCACACCACCGTCACCCCGCCCGCCCTGGCCCGGCTGCTCGCCACCGCCCGGCTCCCCGAGCCGGCCGCCGCCCGCCGCCCCGCCTACCGCACCCTGGCCGGACAGATCCGGCTGCTGGTCACCGAGGGCCGGCTGCCGGTCGGCGCCCGGCTGCCGGCCGAACGCGAGCTGGCCACCGCCCTGGCGATGAGCCGCACCACCGTCGCCACCGCGTACGAGACCCTGCGCGGCGACGGCTACCTGCGCAGCCGGCGCGGCGCCGGAAGCTGGACCGCCCTACCCGAGGGCGCCCCGCCGCCCAGCGAGGCGCTGCACCCCGTCCCGCCGGACGAGCAGGGCCGCGTCCTGGACCTCGGCGTCGCCGCCCCGCCCGCCCCGCAGCCCTGGGTCGGCCAGGCCGCCGCCCGGGCCGTCGAACAGCTGCCGCACTACACCGCCGGGCACGGCCACTACCCCACCGGCGTCCCGGTGCTTCGCGAGGCCGTCGCCCGCCGCTTCACCGAGCGCGGTCTGCCCACCACCCCCGACCAGATCCTGATCACCACCGGCGCCATGGGCGGCCTGCACCTGGTCCAGCGGGCGCTGATCGGCCGCGGCGACCGGGTCGCCGTCGAGGCACCCAGCTACGCGAACACCCTGCAGTCCCTGCGGCTGACCGGCGCGCGCCTGGTCCCGGTGCCGTACGCGTGGACTCCGCAGCCCTCCTGGGACCTCGACGAGTGGCGGCGAGTGCTGCGCGGCGCCGGCCCCAAGGTCGCCTACGTGATCCCGGACTTCCACAACCCGACCGGCGCGCTGATCGACGAGGAGCAGCGCCGCCGGCTGCTGGCCGCCGCCCGGGCCGCCGGGAGCATCGTGCTCGCCGACGAGACCACCGCCGAACTCGGTTGGGGCGTACCGCCGTCCACACCGCTGCCGCGCCCCATGGCGGCACTGGACCGCTCCGCCCAGGTGGTCACCGTCGGCTCGGCGGGCAAGCTGCTCTGGGGCGGGCTGCGGATCGGCTGGGTCAGGGCCGCGCCCGCGCTGGTGCGCCGGCTGGCCACCGAGCGGGTCTACAGCGACGTCGGCACCCCGGTACTGGACCAGCTGATCGCCGCCGAACTGCTGGGCGAGCTGCTGCCCGACGTCCGGGAACACCAGCTGACCCGGCTGCGGGCCACCGCGCAGGCCTTCGCCGCCGCCCTGCCCGAACGGCTCCCCGGATGGAGCTTCACCATGCCGCCCGGCGGCCTGTCCCTGTGGGTCTCCACCGACGGCCTGTCCGGCGCGGCACTGGCCCGGGCCGGGGAGCGCGGCGGGGTCCGGATCGCCTCGGGCAACCGCTTCGGCGCGGACGGCGCCTTCGAGCACCACATCCGCCTGCCGGTCACCGTGCCCGCCGCGACCGTCCCCGCCGCCGTCGAACGCCTCGCCGCCCTGGCCGCCCACGCCGCGAACGGCGGACGGCTCGAACCGGCCGACGAGGCCCAGCCACTGGCAGTCTGACGGTCAGTCAGCGTCCGGTGCGCGCCCCAGGCCGGGTGAACGACCGTGGCGCGCACCGGATCCGGCACATGTGTACGGGCGTCGGCCGACCGTACGGCCGCCGACCGGCGCTAGTGGTGGTCCGCCCGGCCGCGCCAACCCGTCACCGGCAGCGCGAACTTGGCCACCAGCCGGTCGGTGAACGGCGCCCGGTGCAGTCTGGCCAGCCGCACCGGCGTCCGACCCCGGCGGACCTCCACCCGTGCCCCGGCGGGCAGTTCGACCGAACGCCGCCCGTCGCACCAGAGCACGCCGTGCGGGGTCTTGGGCTGCACCTCCACCGCCAGCACCGACTCCGGCGAGGTCACCAGCGGGCGGGCGAACAGCGCGTGCGCGGAGATCGGCACCATCAGCAGCGCCTCCACCTCCGGCCACACCACCGGCCCGCCACCGGAGAACGCGTACGCGGTGGAGCCGGTCGGCGTCGCGCACACCACGCCGTCACAGCCGAAGTTGGAGACCGGACGGCCGTCCACCTCGGTCACCACCTCCAGCATCCGCTCCCGGGACGCCTTTTCGATCGAGGCCTCGTTCAGCGCCCAGTCCTCGTGCGCCACATCGCCGTTGGTGCGGACGATGACGTCGATCGTCATCCGCTCCTCGACCTCGTAGTCGGCGTCCACCACCCGCTCGACCACCACGGCCAGGTCGTCCCGCTCGGCCTCGGCGAGGAAGCCCACCCGGCCCAGGTTGATCCCGAGCATCGGCAGCCCGTGCGAACGCGCCAGCTCCGCCCCGCGCAGCAGCGTCCCGTCCCCGCCGGCCACCAGGATCAGCTCGCAGCCGTCCGCCGCCCCGGGGCCCTCGGACACCTTCTCGACGCCCTCCGGCAGATCCAGGTCCACCGCCTCGGCCTCCAGCAGTCTGATCCGGAGCCCCGCCTTCAGCAGCCCGTGCACCAGACCCTCGACGCTGCGCAGCGCCGCCTCCCGGCCGGTGTGCGCGATCAGGAAGACCGTACGTTCTTCATCGCTCATGCCGCTGCCCTCTCCCTAACGCCTGCCGGGTCGCCCTTGGCCCCGGTGCGGCCGCGCCATACGACATGACGCGCCGGACGCTCGCAAGGCACCCTACCGGGGCCCCTCCGCCACGGCCCGGTCCGCCTCCGCGGGGTCCAGCTGCGGAGCGTCCCGGCGCAGCCAGAGGAAGTACTCGACGTTGCCGGACGGCCCTGGCAGGGGGCTCGCGGTGACCGCGCGCACGCCCAGCCCGAGCTCCCACGCCTGCCCCGCGACCTGGCGCACCATCTCGGCGCGCAGCTGCGGGCTGCGCACCACCCCGCCGCTGCCCAGACGCTCCTTGCCGATCTCGAACTGGGGCTTGACCATCAGCACCAGGTCCGCGTCCTCGGCCGCGCAGGAGGCGAGCGCCGGGAGCACCAGACCCAGCGAGATGAACGACAGGTCGCCCACCACCAGGTCCACCAGAGTGCCGCCGATCAGGTCCGGGGTCAGCTCGCGCACATTGGTGCGGTCCATCACCGTGACCCGCTCGTCGCTCTGCAGCGACCAGGCGAGCTGCCCGTAACCGACGTCCACCGCCAGCACGTGCGCGGCCCCGGCGCGCAGCAGCACGTCGGTGAACCCGCCGGTGGAGGCGCCGGCGTCCAGCGCCCGGCGGCCCTCGACCACCAGGCCCTGCGGCACGAAGGCCGCGAACGCGCCGGCGAGCTTGTGGCCGCCGCGCGAGACGTAGTCGGGGTCGTTGTCGTCCTTGGCCACCACGACCGCCGCCGAGGTCTCCACCTGGGTGGCCGGCTTGGTCGCGGTGGTGCCGCCGACGGTCACCCGCCCGGCGGCGATCAGCTCGGACGCGTGCTCACGCGATCGGGCCAGCTTGCGGCGGACCAGTTCCGCGTCGAGTCGGCGTCGTGCCACTGCCACTGGTGTTTCAGCTCCTACGGATCCTGCGGGTCATTCCTGGTCGAGCGCGGCCAGTGTGTCGACGAGCCGCTGGTGAACATCTTCGTACACCGCGACGTGTGCCTCGGCCGGGACCCCGTCCAAGGCCTCCAGCCGGGCCAGGCCCGCGTCCACGCCGGGGTGACCGGTGGGCGCCAGCTCGACGCCCAGCGGCCCGACACCCAGCGGCTCGGCGTCCCGGACGGGGGCGGTGTCCTGGACGGGCTCGGTGTCCTGGACGGGCTCGGGAGAGCGGGAAGGCTCGGGCGGGCGGGCGGCCGCGGGCGGTTCACTCGTCGTGGGCATCGGGCTTCTTCGTGCTGGTGGCCTTGCGGACGGTGGTCTTCCTGGTCGCCGCACGCTTCGCGGGCGTCCCCGGCTCGGCCTCGGCCTGCTTGGCGGTGGCGGTCTTCTTCACGGTGGTCGTCTTCTTCGCGGCAGCCTTCTTGGCCGTCGTCCTCTCGGCCGCCGCCGTCTTCTTCGCCGCGCTCTTCTTGGCCGCGCTCTTCTTGGCCGCGGACTTCTTCGCCGTTCCCTTCGCGGCCGTGTCCTTCGCGGCCGTGTCCTTCGCAGCCGTGTCCTTCGCGGCGGTGCTCCTCCCCGCGGCAGCGGTCTCCGGTGCAGCGGCGGCCTCCTCCTTCGGGGCCTGGGCGGCCATCGACCCCGGCGGAACCGGCGGTTCGACCTCGACCGGCTCGTCCACCTCCACCCGCTCGGCGACTATCGGCTCATCCGCCGTCCGGGCGGCCGACCGCTCCTCCTCGAACTCCCAACCGCGCCCGAACAGGTCGCCTGCCCGCGGCGCCGGCACCGGCTCCTCGGCCTCGTACGCCCCCGGCCCGGACGCGGCCGCCGGGGCCTCCTCCTCGACCTCGCGCAACTTGGTCTCCAGGTACGCCAGCACCACGCCGACCTTGGTCACCTGGTCGCCGACCTTCTCGAAGACCTTCTCCGCCTCGTTGCGCGCCACGCCGACCGCCAGATCCACCCCGGCGCGCCCGGCGGTGACCGCCTCCCCGGCCAGGGTCTGCAAGGTCTCCACGGACGGCGGGAACTGACCGCCCAGCCGGCGCTCGACCCCGGCGACATCGACCCCGGCCTTCTCCAGGATCGAGGTCGCCGTCCCGACGACCATCTTGCCGACCTCCTCGACCACCCCGGCGGCGGTCTCCACCACTCCCCGAACCGTCCTCGGCAGCATCCGGGTGCCTCCCAATCGCCTACGCGTGTCGCTCCGTCGCCCTCAGTACCCGGGCGCCGTCGCGGGCACCCCACTGACGACGCTACCGCCAAAACCCTCCTGAGGTACCGTGGCCCGCAGTCAGCACCGTAGCGACCGGGGGAGGGAGCCGCCCCGTGGCGAACGCCGAGGAGTGCCGGGAGGCACTGGAGCAGCTCAGCCGGAACATGGCGAAGTCCACCGGCGACGTCCGCAAGGCCGCCGCCCTCGACCGCTCGCTCAGCTGCCGGATCACCGACCTCGACCTGACCTTCACCGGACAGCTGCGCGACGGCCGCATCCAGGACATGGTCGCCGCCCCCGGCCCCCCGGCCGAGAAGGCGGCGATCCGGCTCACCATGAGCAGCGACGACCTGGTCGCGATGGTCGACGGCCGGCTCAACTTCGCCTCCGCGTGGGCGAGCGGCCGGGTCAGGCTCGAGGCGGGCTTCCGCGACCTGCTGCGGCTGCGCACCCTGCTCTGAACCCGGCACCACCGAAGCTGCCGTTCCCGGACCGGGCGCCGCCGGGCCGGACCGGTCATCGGACCAGGGGCCACCGAGTCGGGCTCAGCCGGGGGCGGCCCCCGTCGACCGCGGAACCGTCCTCAGAACCCGAGATCGGCCAGCGCCTTACGGCCGTCCACCGGCGCACCGCCCGCGTCCAGCACCGTCCACGCCGCCGCGCACAGCGCCCGCAGGCCGTCCCAGCGGTCCCCGGCGCCGGACAGCCGCAGCACGCCGGCCTCCACGCCCGCGACCACGCCACCGCACGCGAAGCCGCCGGCCACGGCCGTCACCTCCGGGTGCGGGACGAGCAGTCCGCGCAGATCCTCTGCCAGGTACGTCGGCCGGTGCTCGACCGGGGCCGAAAGCAGCAGCTCCGGGACGGTCACGCCGGTGAACACCAGCAGGCTGTCCACGCCGCCGTTGAACGCGCCCTCGATGTCGGTGTCCAGCCGGTCGCCGACCACCAGCGGCCGCTCCGCGCCGGTGCGCAGCACCGTCTCCCGGTGCATCGGCGGCAGCGGCTTGCCCGCCACCTCCGGCTCCACCCCGGTCGCCGCCCGCACCGCCGCCACCAGGGTGCCGTTGCCGGGCGCGATGCCACGGGCCCTCGGCACCGTCAGATCCAGGTTGGACGCCACCCAGGGCAGTCCGCTCTGCACCGCGTACGAGGCCTCCGCGAGGTCCGTCCACCCCACCGAGGGGTCGAAGCCCTGCACCACCGCGAGCGGCCCGTCGGCCAGCGAGCGGACCGCTACCAGGCCCAGCTCGGCCAGCGCCTCCTCCAGCCCGAGACCGCCCACGACCAGCACCTTCGAGCCGGCCGGCACCTTCTCGGCGATCAGCCGGGCGGCGGCCTGGGCCGAGTTGATCACGTCGGAGGGCTCGGCCGGGATGCCGAGCTCGGTCAGGTGCTCGGCCACCACCCGCGGCGGGCGGGAGGCGTTGTTGGTCACGTACGCGAGCCGCATCCCGGCCGTCCGGGCGGCGTCCAGTGCCTCCACCGCGTGCTCGATCGCGTGCGCGCCCGTGTAGACCACGCCGTCCAGGTCCAGCAGCGCGGTGTCGTAGGCGTCGGTCAGCGGCCGCTCGCTGCCGCCGGGGGCGGTCCGTCGCACGGGGGTGGCCGTCTCGGTCATGGCTGCGCTACCTCATTCACTGCGTCGTCGTTCACTGCTGCGTCCGCTGCTGCGTCCACTGCTTCCACTGCGTCGTACGTCCCGGCGTCCGGGTTGCCGCGCACGGGTCGCCTCGTCCGTGACGCACCGCGTCGTGCGTCAACGGCGTCCGCCCGGTCAGGCGCCGCCGTCGGTACCGGTGCCGGCACCGGTGTCGTCCGCCGTTCCGCCGGCCGGGTCCCCGGCCCCCGCCGGGGGCTCCACGTACCCGGGTGCTCCCGGCAGCAGCGGGCCGTAGGCCCCCGCACGGGCCGCCAGGGTCGCCCGGGTCTGCCGCAGTGCCTGCCGGTAGTGGTCGGACTCCGGCCGCATCGCCACGGCCAGCGCCAAGTGCTCGGCGGAGGTCTCGAAGTCGCCCAGCCGGGCCGCCGCGACTCCCCACCCGAACTGAGCGTAGTCGTCCGCCGGGTCCGCCAGCGCCACAGCGCGGAAGTTCTCCAGCGCCGCCGCGTACGAGCCCGCGTCGAACTGGGCCCGCGCCAGCGCCTCCCGGATGCTGCGCGAGTGCGGCTCGGCCGCCACCGCCCGGGCGAGCAACTGCTCGGCGGCCGCCGGATGTCCCTGGGCCAGCAGCCGGGCTCCTCGGCGGAACCACTCGTACACGTCCCCGGCGGGCTCGCCGGAGCGGCTCTGCGGCGGCACCCCGCCGACCGGCCCGCCGTCGCCCGGAGCGCCGTCACCCGGAGCCCCACCGACCGATGCGCCGTCGCCCGGTACGCGGTCCGGTACGCCATCGGCCGGAGCGTCCCCGCGGGTGGCACCCACCGGCCCGCCCGACTCGGCCGGGCCGCCGCCGTCCACCCGTTCCTGCCCGTCGTCCATGCCGTACCTCGCCCTCGGTCCCACACCCGCCCCACAACCCGGCGCGGGCATTCCGATCTCTCAACAACGCGTACCCGGTTACGATGCCCAGAATGAGCACACCCAGTGCAGAAGACGGAGTCGAGACTCCCGAGGGCGGCCCCGGCGATCCCGGGCACGTCGCCACCGCCGGCCTGTCCCTGTCCCCCTTCCGCGGCCTGCGCTACGTCCCCGACCGGGTCGGCACCCTGGCCGCGGTGACGTCCCCGCCGTACGACGTCGTGGACCCGGGCCGCCGGCTCGACCTGGAGACCGCCGACCCCCACAACGTGGTCCGGCTGATCCTGCCCAGGCCGGAGCCCGAGGACGCCGGCGACCGCCCCGACCGCGACACCCGCTACCGGCACGCCGCCCGGCTGCTGACCGCCTGGCAGCGCGAGGGCGTCCTGGCCGCCGACCCCGAGCCTGCGCTCTACGTCTACGAGCAGCGGGTGCCGGCCACCGACGACTCCCCCGAACTGCTCCAGCGCGGCCTGATCGGCGCCCTCGCCGTGAGCGGCCGCGAAGGCGGCGTGGTGCTCCCGCACGAGGACGTGATGCCGCGGCCGGTCGCCGACCGGGTCGGCCTGATGCGCACCACCCGCGCCAACCTGGAACCACTGCTGCTCACCTACCGGGGCAACGGCGGCGCCTCCGGCGTGATCGAGCGGACGGTCGAACGCGAGCCGCTGCTCTCCACCGCCACCAGCGACGGGACCCACCACCGCCTGTGGGCGGTCACCGACCCGGCCGAGATCGCCGAGATCAGCCGTGACCTCGCCACCTGCCGGGCGCTGATCGCCGACGGCCACCACCGCTGGGAGATGTACCTGCGCCTCCAGCGCGAGCACCGCCACCTGCCGCGCAGCCCCTGGGACCGCGGCATGGTGCTCCTGGTGGACACCGCCCGCTACCCGCTGCGGGTCCGCGCCATCCACCGCGTGCTGTACCGGCTGCCGGTGGCCGAGGCGCTGGAGCGGCTCGGCGACCAGTGGAAGGTCAAGGAGGTCCCAGGACCGCTGTCCGCCGCGCTCCAGGCCCTCGCCGAGCAGAAGCGGCACGGCGGCAACGGCTTCGTCGTCACCGGCGGCGACGGCGTCTACTGGCTGCTCAGCGAGCCCGAGGAATCCCTGCTCGACGCCACCGTGCCGCACGGCAGACCCGAGGAGTGGCGTCACCTGGACGCCACCGTCCTACACGCCACCCTGCTCGACCACACCTGGCACGTCCCCGACGGCCCGGACGACATCGGCTACCTGCACACCGCCGTGGCCGCCGAACAGGAGGCCGCCCGCACCGGCGGCACCGCCGTCCTGCTGCACCCGGTCCGGGAGTCCGTGGTGCGACGGCTCGCCGAGCAGGGCGTCACCATGCCGCGCAAGTCCACCTCCTTCGGACCGAAGCCGGCCACCGGGCTGGTGCTGCGCAACCTCGCGCTGGGCTGACACCGCGCCGTCGGCCCGACCAGGCCCGAACGCCGTGAGGCCCTGCCGTTCCCGAAGTTCCGGGAACGGCAGGGCCTCACGGCGTTGACCGGGGAGCTGATCAGCTCTTGTCGGCGTCGGCGTCGGCGTCGGCGTCGGCCTTGACCTTGGCGGCCTCGGTCTCCTCGACCTCGGTCTTCTCGACCTTGGACTCCTCGGCCTTGCGGTCCTCGGCGTCCTGGGCGCGCTCGGGGACGACGCCGTCGAAGTCGTCGTCGATCTCGAGGTCGTCCTCGTCGTAGTACTCCTCGACGTCCTCCTCGTCCTCGAAGATCACGCGGTCGTCGGCGTTGTCGCCGCCACCGCGCTTCTTCGTCGGGGCGTCGACCGACTCGGCCTCGTCCTCGTCCAGCTCCGGGTCGAGCGTGTCGGTGAACTCCACGCCGTCGATCTCGGCCAGCCGCTCCGAGGCGTTGGTGGTGCCGTCGGTGTCGGCCTCGGCGGCCTTGGCGAACCAGTCACGGGCCTCGTCGGCGCGGCCGGCCGCGATCAGGGCCTCGGCGTAGGCGTACCGCAGGCGAGCGGTCCACGAGTGCACGGCGCTGGAGGCCAGCTCCGGGCTCTGCAGCGTCACCACGGCGGCGTCGAACTGCTCCATGTCAGTGCGGGCACCGGCCGCCACCAGGCGCATCTCGACCTGGCCGGCCTTGTCCAGCTGCTTCACCTCGGGCTCACCGGCCATCGCCAGCGCCCGCTCCGGGCGGCCCAGACCGCGCTCGCAGTCGGCCATCACCGGCCACAGGTCCGCACGGCCGGTCATCCGACGGGCGGCACGGAACTCGGTCAGCGCCTCGGAGTACCGCTGCGTCATGTACGAGGCGAAACCGGCGGCCTCACGGACGGCGGCCACGCGGGAGGCCAGACGGAGCGCGACGCGCGAGTACTGGTAGGCCTCCTCCGGCTCGCTGTCGAGCAGGCGGGCCACCATCACCAGGTTGCGGGCGACGTCGTCCGCGAGGGTCTTGGGCAGGCTCTTGAGCTCCTGACGCACATCCGCGTCCAGCTCAAAGCCGGTGACGTCCTCCGGGATCGGCAGACGCTTGACGGGCTCGTAGTTGCCCCGGCGGTCGTCGTAGTCCCGACGGTCACCGCCGCGGTCGTCCCGGTCCCGACGGTAGCCGCCGCCCTGGCGGTCGTCACGGCGGAAGCCGCCACGGTCGCCACCACGGTCATCGCGACGGAAACCGCCACGGTCACCGCCGCGCTCGCCGCGCTCGCGGTTGAAGCCACCGCCCTGGCGGTCGTCACGGCGGAAGCCACCACGGTCGCCACCACGGTCATCGCGGTCACGGCCGTACCCGCCCGACGGACGGTCGTCACGACGCGGACGGTCGTCACGGTCATCGCGACGGAAACCACCCGGACGGTCATCGCGACGGAAGCCACCGCCGGCCGGACGGTCGTCGCGACGGAAACCGCCACGGTCGTCGCGGTCACGGTTGAAACCACCCGAGGGGCGGTCGTCGCGGCGGAAACCACCGGACGGGCGGTCGTCACGGCGGAAGCCGCCGCGGTCACCGCCACGGTCGTCACGGTCGCGGTTGAAGCCACCGCCCTGGCGGTCGTCACGACGGAAGCCGCCACGGTCGTCACGGTCACGGCCGTACCCGCCCGACGGACGGTCGTCACGACGCGGACGGTCGTCACGATCATCGCGACGGAAACCACCCGGACGGTCGTCACGGCGGAAGCCACCGCCGGCCGGACGGTCGTCGCGACGGAAACCGCCACGGTCGTCGCGGTCACGGTTGAAACCACCCGAGGGGCGGTCGTCACGGCGGAAACCACCGGACGGGCGGTCGTCACGACGGAAGCCGCCACGGTCGCCACCGCGGTCGTCCCGGTCGCGGTTGAAGCCACCGCCCTGGCGGTCGTCACGACGCGGACGGTCGTCACGGTCATCGCGACGGAAACCACCCGGACGGTCATCGCGGCGGAAGCCACCGCCGGACGGGCGGTCGTCCCGACGGAAACCACCGGACGGACGGTCGTCACGGCGGAAGCCGCCGCGGTCGCCGCCACGGTCGTCACGGTCGCGGCCGTACCCGCCCGACGGACGGTCGCCCCGGTCGCGGTTGTAGCCGCCGCCCTGGCGGTCGTCACGGCGGTAGCCCCCGCGGTCGCCACCGCGGTCGTCGCGGTCGCGGCCGTACCCGCCCGACGGACGGTCATCACGGCGCGGACGGTCGTCACGATCATCGCGGCGGAAACCACCGGACGGGCGGTCGTCACGACGGAACCCGCCCGACGGACGGTCGTCACGGCGGTCATCGCGACGGTAACCGCCACGGTCGTTGGACCAGCCGCCACGGGACCGGGGCTCGTAGCCTCGGCCGTCGTCCGATCGGCGCTCGGGACGGTCCTGGGGCTGGTTCGACATCGTGGTGACTCCTTCTGCTGCTTCAGCTCCACCGCGGGCCGAGCGAGCAACTCCGCTGCCGCCACACGGTTTCGACGCCGGCCTGCTGGCCCGCGTACCTTCTCCATTGTCCGGCATGCCCGGACCCTCCGCGTCTGGGCGGAAGTCCCGGATCTGCCGGCCTTCTTCACGTTCGCAAAACACAAAAAGGCCGCGGCCCCAGCGAGTCGCTGGGGCCGCGGCCTTGAATAATTGTTCGGCGGCGTCCTACTCTCCCACAGGGTCCCCCCTGCAGTACCATCGGCGCTGTGAGGCTTAGCTTCCGGGTTCGGAATGTAACCGGGC
>NZ_JBVILX010000014.1:0-83234 GCF_055580145.1 Kitasatospora sp. NPDC032121
TCCTTCTGCTCCCCTACGACCGTCGCTAGGCCAGAAAAGAATCGCGGCGCGACCCCCCCCCCCCCCCCCCCCCCCCCCCCCCCCCCCCCCCCCCCCCCCCCCCCCCCGGCGCACTCACCGGTCGGCCCGGCGGACGCGCACGGCCGCCCGCCGGCCTTCGCCGGACCCTACCCGGCCGGTGCCGGGCCGCCGCTCAGCTGCACCAGCCCGGTCCCTTGCCCCACCAGTCACCGGAGTTGTAGTCCCGGCCGCCGTAGTAGATGCACTGTCCGGGGGCGGACAGGTAGGCCGCGGCGTAGTAGCTGTAGTTCCCCAGGTCCTGCTGCCTGCCGCTGCCGTCGCCGAAGGTCAGGTAGGCGCCGGTCAGCGTCGGGGTTCCGGTCCTGGTGTTCTTGATGGTGGCGACGCAGTTCTTGCCGGTCGTCCTGCTGTAGGTCAGGTAGACGGTCGAGGTGCCGCCCGGCAGGTTGAAGGAATCGATCGTGGCGTAGCTGGACCCGCAGGCCGTCTGCGGGGTGTAGGCGGTGGTGGTCGCGTCGGCGGTGGCGGGCACCGCGAGCAGAATCGAGCCGGCCATCACGGCGAGGGCCGTCGTACGAGCGGAATTCCTGCGGAACATCCTGGCTCCTTCATGCGACTCGCACTCCTGGCGATTGACGTGCCGGACAAGGACACACGAACGCCCGGCAACGGTGGGGTGTCGTCCGTAACGGTTGTCCGGATCGGCGCCAGGACGGTCCGATTCCGCGCCGGGACGGTCCGATCCCGTGCCGGGGGCGCACGGTCGGGGCCGAGGGCGCAACCGTTCGGCCCCGGCCGGTCAGTAGTCGGAGCTGGGGGCCGCCGTGACCGGGCCGAGGTCCGGTTCGTCGCGCAACTCCACCGCGGTGCCGTGCCGTTCGAGTTCCAGCACGACCAGGTCATTGGTGCCGGCCCGCCACAGGGGGGCGGGGGCGTAGAGGGTGCGCTGGGGGCCGGCGGCGCAGTGGCGGCCGAGGAGGAAGCCGTTGAGCCACAGCAGGCCGCGGCCCCAGTCCGGCAGGGCGACGAACGCGTCGGCGGGGGAGGGGAGTTCGGCGGTGAAGTGGTGGAAGGCCGGCTCCCCGTCGCCTGCCTCCCCGGCCTGGGTGCCGTCGGCGCCGTCGGTGAAACCCAGTGCGGACAGGTCGGTCAGTGGCAGCGGGCGGATCTCCCAGCTGAAGAGCCGTTGGTGGCCGTGCGAGACGCCGCGGGTGATGCCCTTGCGGTCGTCCATCTGCGGGCCGTAGTTCACCCGGCCCAGCGCCTCGACCAGGATGTCCAGCACGACCCCGTCGGGCCCGGTGGCCAGCGGCAGCGTCGCGCCGGGGGAGTTGCGCTCCAGCACCCCGAGCGGGCGGCCGTCCGCGAAGACCTGCGCCCGGTCGGCCAACCCGTCGATGCGCAACGGCAGTTCGGGGCGCGGACCGGGCACCCGGGTGCGGTAGTGGATCAGGCCGCGGTCCTGCCCGACCTGCTCCATCGGCAGCGGCGCCGCATGCCGCCGCGGCCGCGACAGCGCGTCCAGGGCCCGCGCCAGGACCGCCCGCCCCCGCGCGCGCTCCAGCCGCTGCGGCGCCACCCGGGCTACGGGGCCGGGCAGTTCGCCGTCCGGCAGGGGAAGGTAGCGGCCGATGACCTCGCGCAGGGCGTGGAACTTCTCGGTCAGCTCGCCGGCCTCGCCGATCGGCGCGTCGTAGTCGTAGCTGGTGACGGTCGGCTCGTAGCCGGCGTCCAGCGGGTGGGCGCCGGAGTGGTTGGCGCCCGCCCACAGGCCGAAGCTGGTGCCGCCGTGCGCCATGTAGAGGCTGACGGAGGCGCCGGTGGCGAGCAGTTCGTCCAGCGAGGCGGCGGTCTCCTTCGGGTCGCGGACGTGGTGCGGCAGACCCCACTGGTCGAACCAGCCGATCCAGAACTCCATGGCGGTCAGCGGCCCTTCGCCCTGGTGGCGGCGCAGCACCGCCAGCCGTTCGGGGGCGCGCGAGCCGAACGTGGCCGTGGCGAGGTGGCCGGGGATGGCGCCGCCCTGCTGCATGGTGTCGTGGGCGCCGTCGGCGGTGAACAGCAGGCAGTCCACGCCGCGCCGCACCAGGCCGTCGCGCAGATGGGCGAGATAGGCGGCGTCGTCGCCGTAACTGCCGTACTCGTTCTCCACCTGCACCGCCACCACCGGCCCGCCCCGGCTCGCCAGCAGCGGCAGCAACTCGGGCACCAGCGCGTCGAACCAGCCGTCGACCTCGGCCAGGTACGCCGGGTCCGCGCAGCGCAGCCGCAGCCCGTCCACCGCCAGCAGCCGGGCCGGCAGCCCGCCGAACTCCCACTCCGCGCAGATGTACGGGCCCGGGCGCAGGATCACGTCCAGCCCGAGGCCGCCGGCCAGCCGCACGAAGTGCGCCACGTCCCGCCAGCCGGTGAAGTCCACCGTGCCGCCGGGCAGTTCGTGGAAGTTCCACGGGACGTAGGTGTCCACCGTGTTCACCCCCAGCGCCCGCACCCGCCGCAGCCGGTCCTCCCACAACTGCGGGTGCACCCGGAAGTAGTGCACCGCCCCGGCCACCACCCGGTGCGGTGCCCCGTCCCGGACGAACCCGTCCGCGTCGTACCCGAGCACGCGCGCACCCGCCTTCCCACAGGAGACCCCGGAGGCCCCGGAGGCCCCGGCACCGCCGAGCCTAGCGAGGAACGGGCCGCGCGCCCCGCTTGTACTCAGGTGTCGCAGCAGCCGTCCCACGGGGCGCAGAAGCCCAGACCGCCAGGATGGAACTCCATCCACACACCGTCCCCCTCGTCCTCGCCCCCCTCCGGGACCAAGCCGAACAGGGCACCCCCGAACCGCACCTCGAACGGCGCGACGGCGATGTCCTGGTAGTGCCGGCCGCCCCGGCAGGGCGTCCAGCCACTCCTCCGGCAGCAGCCGCGCCGCGGCGACCGCCCGCTCCTCGCCGTCCGCCGTCGTGCCGGTGGACCGCATGCGCGAGCCCAGGTGCCTGCCGGCCTCGTCGAACCGGTGCAGCACGGCGCACCAGCGCTTCCGCGGCTGCCAGTCGTCGCCGCTCCAATCCTCGGGGAAGGCAGCCACGACCCACGCGAAGAACCGGCCGCCATCGCACCGCCCGATGGTGCGGCTGTCGTGGTCGGGATCGTGTCGGATCGGGATGGCCTCGGGAACGTTCACGGGCGAACCCTGGGCCCCACCTGCGACAACGCGCCGCGGCCGCCCCGGGTCAGCCCGTCGGCCGCACCACCGGAGGGAGCGTGATGACCGGGCCGATCGACCGGCAGCCGTCGTAGGTCATGGCCTGCAGCGGCGGGCAGTGGGCATTGGTCGGAACCGACGCGGGCGGGGCCGGCAGCTCCGGCCGCGGCGGGATCGTCCAGTACGGGGACGCCTTGGCGGCCGGCGCCTGCGAGCGGCCCGGCGCCTGCGCCCCGGCCGACTGCGCCCCGCTCGTCCCGGCGGCCGGGGCGGTGGGCGCGGCCTGGGACCGGGGGCGGGAGGTCGCCGGCCGGGCGGACGGCTCGCCGGCCTCGGCGCCCTCGGCGTCCTGCGTCGCCGCGACCGCCGCCTCGGGCGGGACGGCAGCGGGGTCGGGCGTGGGGTCGGTGTTCGCCGGAGCCGTCGCCTCCGGGGCGGCCGCAGGCGCGGCCTGCACCGGGGCGCCGGGCGAGGGGTCGGCCGAAGGGCTCGCCGACGCGGCCGGGCTCGCTGCGCCGCCCGGCCCGGCCGAGGCGCCGCCCGGGGAGGAGGCCAGGAGCGCCGCGCCGATCCCGGCCGCCCCGAGGACGCACACCCCCGCCGCGACGCCGAGGGACCGTCGCCGACGGCGTGTCACCTCGCCGTCCTGCGCCGCCGCGTCCTGCGCCGCCGCAACGCCATGAGCCGCCGTGTCCTGCGTCGCCGCAACGCCATGAGCCGCCGCTGCGCGGTGCGGCTGCTCGCCGGTTCCGTCCTGCATCCGGACCCCCCTGCTATTCCCGTGATCATGCCGCTGAACTGCGCGGATGCTAGCAGGCACCGCGATGCGCGGACACCGGCGGGGCGCGGGCACAGGGGTTCGGCCCGGTGGCCGGAGAAGGGCGGGCCGGAGAAGGATGGGCCGGAGAAGGGCGGGCCGGAGAAGGATGGGCCGGAGAAGGGCGGGCCGGAGAAGGGGGGCCGCAGGGGCACTACTGCGGCGGCAGGCCGAGGGTGGGGAGGTGGTCGGCCATCAGCAGGGCGACGAGTTCGCGGCGGCTGCCCACACCGGTCTTGTGGAGGATCGCGGTGACGTGCTGCTGGACGGTGGGCACGGTCAGGTGCAGGAGGGCCGCGATGTCCTTGGTGCTGGCGCCGCGCACCGCGTGCAGGGCGACCTGCTGTTCGCGCGGGGACAGGCCGTGGGCGAGGATCGCCAGCGGCAGGCGCTGGACGGGGGAGGCCGGGGAGGCGACGACGGCGATGCCGCCGCGGCGGCCGTCCAGCGGGGAGGCGTGCAGGGTCAGCCACTGGCCGTCGGGGGTGCACACCCGCATCTCGGTGGGCCCGCCGCGGCGGGCGGCCAGGCGGGCGACGGTGAGGAAGCCGCTGGGCACCCCGCCGGTGTGGGCGGTGGGTTCGGCCATCTGCCCGATCAGTTCGCGGGCCGCCGCGTCCGCCGAGCGCAGCCGCCCGTACCCGTCCAGGATCGCGACGGCCGGGGTGTGCGGGGGCTGCGGCGGGCCGGCGCTACGCAGGGCGGCGAGGTGGGTGTCGCGCAGGGCGGCGCCGATGGGCGCGGCGACGCGTTCGGCCAGGCGCAGGTGGGGCAGGTCGTAGCGGCCGCGGGCGCGTTCGCGCATGAACGCCGCGGAGGCCCAGCGGCCGCCGCCGAGGTCGAAGTTGATCCGCAGTTCGTCGCCGTAGCCGCAGGGGTGGAGCAACTCCCGGTAGCGGACGCTGCGTTCGGGGCGGCCGTCGGTGGCCCGGTCGATGGTCTGCACCCGGTGGCCGGCGGTGCGGATCGCGGTGAAGGTGGTGGTGTCCTGGCCCTGGAGCTCCAGTTGCACGGCCTGCTCGAACTGGGCGAAATCGAGGCCGTCGGCGACGGTGGAGGTGGGGAACCCGGTGACCGGGTCGTTGCCGTGCCAGCAGCCGCCGTCGAAGCCGAGCGGTTCCAGGAGCAGGGTGTGCAGCTCGCGGAACAGCTCGGCGGCCGGTAACCCGGATGACGCCAACTCGCCGATGGATGCCAGGACTTCCCGCTCAACGTCACGTCGTTTGGCCACGGACGGAATACTACGGAAGCCGGGGCCCGGCGTCCGGTGAACGGACGAGGAGGAAGGTACGGACAAGAGGGACGGGTACGGACGAGGAAGGGGCGGGGGCGGACCGCGGACGCGGACCTACGGCCGCTCGCGCCACCAGGCGACCGTCGCCCGCACCTGCTCCTCCAACGGCGTCGCCCGCACCGCGAACGCCGCCTCGTACGCGGAGCTGTCCACCACGAACGGCCGGTCGAACTGGTAGCGCACCTCCCACAGTTCGCGCAGCAGCGGGGAGACCAGCCCCGCCGCGGCCAGCACCGCCGCCGGCAGGCGGCGCACCGCGACCGGCCCGACACCCGCCTCGGCGGCCAGCCGGTCGACCATCGCCCGCACCGGCAGGGCGGGGACGGTGGGCACGTGCCAGGCCCGGCCCCAGGCCCGCTCCTCGCCGGCGAGTTCGACCATCGCCCGGGCCACGTCCGGCAGGTAGGTCCAGCTGTGCGCGGCGTCCGGGGCGCCGACGACGCCGAGCGGGCGGCCCTTCAGCAGATTGGGCATCACCCGCGCGGCCAGGTGGCCGCCGTCGGTGACGCCGGGGCCGAAGAAGTCCGAGGCCCGCACCTCCACCGCCCGGATCCGCCCGGCCTCGTGCAGTGCCCGCGCGCGCTCCCAGGCCGCCGCCCGCACCCGCCCCTTGCGGCCGGTCGCGGCGAGCGGCAGGTCCTCGGTCATCGGGGCGGCCACCGGCCCGTAGCCGTACAGGTTGCCGAGCATGACCAGCACCGCGCCGCTCTCCTCGGCCGCCGCGCACAGCGAGTCGGCCAGCGCCGGCCACAGCCGCGTCCACTGTGGCAGCGGCGGCGCGGCGCAGCCGTGGAGGGCGACGGCGCCGCGGGCGGCCTTCGCCAGCCGTACGGGGTCGCTCGCGTCCAGGGCGAGGTGCTCGACGCCGGGGACGGCCGGCCCGGCGGGGGCCCCGGTGCGGGTGACGACCCGCACCTCGTGGCCCTGTTCGGCGAGCAGGCGGGCGGTGGCGGCCCCGGCGGGCCCGTGTCCGACGACCAGGTGGAAGCTCATCCGCCACACCCTAGCGGCGCCCCCGGACAGGGCCGTGACACTAATCGGTATGGCGATCGGAAAAGTGGATCTATGCTGTCGGGCGTTCATAAGCCTTTCACACGAAGCAGGTTTGCCCTCGATGAAGCTGCCCCGGGTGTCCGCCGTCGTCGCGGCCGCCGTCCTGGCCCCCGCCGTCCTCTTCCCCACCGCGGCCTCGGCCTCCGACGCCCCCAAGCCGACCGGCATCTCCGGCCCCGACACCGGCTCGGACTCCGCCAAGGACACCGCACCCGAGCAGGGCGACCCGCAGGAGCAGCGCGACCGCGCCGAGGTCGAGCGCATCCTCGCCGAGTCGCCGGCGGAATCCTGGAGCAGGGTGCACGAGGGCGCCGAGAAGGCCCTCAAGGGCGGCGCCGCCGAACTGCGCCACTTCCTGGAGGTCGAGCTCGACGATCTGCGGAAGTCGGACAACCGCCTCCTGACCGCCCGGATTCACAGCGTCGGCGGCCCGGCCGTCAAGGCGGCCGCCCGTGCCGCCCTCAACGGCGGCGACGACGCCATCGCCGAGTTCCTGAAGACCGGCCAGTACACCGCCCGCGCCGAGGACGAGGACCGCGCCCGGGTCGAGGCCATCCTCGCCGACCCGAAGACCGGCCCCGGCGTGCGCGTGGGCGCTGAGAAGGCCCTCAAGGGCGGCGCCGCCGAGCTGCGCCACTTCCTGACCGCCGAGCTGCCCAAGCTGCGCGGCGACGACAACCGGGTCAAGCTCTCGCAGCTCATGGCCACCGGCGGCCGGGCCGTGCGTGAGGCGGCGGGCAGGGCGCTGGACGCCGGTACGGACGAGGCCGTCGAGGCGTTCCTCAACGAGGGCTTCGCCAAGGCCCAGTTCGAGGACGACCGGGTCGACATCCTGCGCGTCATCGCCGACAAGGAGAGCAGCTCGTACACCGTCGAGGCCGCCCAGAAGGCCATGGACGGCAACGCCGAGGCCGCGCGGCACTTCATGACCGTCGAGCTGCCGCGCCTGCGCGCCGACGACAACCGGGTGAAGCTCTCCCGGCTCATGGACGCAGGCGGCCCGGCGGTGCGCGCGGCGGCCAGCAAGGCGCTGGACGCCGGTACGAACGAGGCCGTCGAGGCCTTCCTCAAGGAGGGCTGGGCCAAGGCCCGCGCCGAGGACGAGGCCGCAGCCGCGGCCGCCAAGCCCGGCAACGGAACCGGCACCGGCAGTGGTACGGGCACCGGCACGGGCACGGGCGCCGACGGTTCCGGGCAGCAGCCGCAGGCTGTCCAGCCCGCCGGCCTCACCGAGACCACCACGGGCACCGGCACCGGCACCGCCGCCCGTACGGGCACCACCGGTACGGGCACCGGCACCGGCACGCTCGCCGCCACCGGCACCGACGGGCTCGGCTGGGAGGCCGGCGGCGCCGCCGCCGCCCTCGCCGCGGGCGCGGCGATGGTCGTGGCCGCCCGCCGCCGCTCCACCGGCTCCACCGAGAGCTGACCCTCCCTCGCGTCCCCGGCCGCCGCCGACCACCACCCCGGCGGCCGGGGACGCGCCACGTCCGGCGCCGCCGAGGCCCGGCGGCTCAGCCGCCGTCCCCGTCGCCCCCGCCGCCGCCCACCCGGCGGGACCGGTTGCGCTGGTAGCCGCGCACCGCCCGCCCGGCGCCGAGGGTGAGCGCCGCGACCACCCGGGCCCAGCGCGGCCCGCCCCGGTCGGCCCACACCACGCAGCCGCACCCCGCGACGACCAGGGCCAGCACCCCCCACCAGAACCGCGCCGACCACCACGACCACCTGCTCTCTCCCGCGAAGCCCTTCGTACGTGTGACGGGCGGATCGTCCCACCCGGTTCGGACGCGCGGGCGCACGCTGTGCCAGGATGCGGTAGCCGAACGGCCCAGGTCACCGCATCGGCCGTCCGCCGCAACGCCCGTACTGCCCCGCACCGCCCGTACCAGCCGCACCCGAGGAGTCACCCGTGGCCACTGCCCGGTTCGCCACCCTGCACACCACGGCGGGCCCGATCCGCCTGGAGCTGTTCCCGTTCCACGCGCCGAAGACGGTCCGCAACTTCACCGAACTCGCCGAGGGCACCCGGGAGTACACCGACCCGCGCACCGGCGAGCCGGGCCAGGGCCCGTACTACGACGGCACGCTCTTCCACCGGGTGATCGCGGGCTTCATGATCCAGGGCGGCGACCCGACCGGCACCGGCACCGGCGGCCCCGGCTACTCCTTCGCGGACGAGTTCCACCCGGAGCTGTTCTTCACCAAGCCCTACCTGCTCGCGATGGCCAACGCCGGCCCGGGCACCAACGGCTCCCAGTTCTTCATCACGGTCGGTACCCCCACCCACCTCAACCGCCGCCACACCATCTTCGGCCAGGTCGCCGACGCCGCCTCCAAGGCCGTCGTCGACGCGATCGCCACCACCCCCACCGCGGACGAGCGCCCGCTCGAGGACGTGGTGATCACCTCGGTCGAGATCGAGCACTCCTGACCCCGGTGGCCCCCGCCCGGCCCTTCTTCCCGCCCCGCCCGGTCCGCGGCGTACGGGCCCGCTACGTCCGCCAGGCCGGCTGCCCGGGCGACGTCGCGATCGTCACCGTGGACTTCGAGCCCTGGGAGGAGGGCCTGCACCTGGAGTCCGCCCCGGACGCCACCGTCGACGGCGGCCCGGACCCCGAGGACCTGGAGCGCTTCCACGCCGCTCTGGCCGAGGGCGTGAGCGCCGAGCTGGCCGAGCAACTGCCCGGCGTCCCCCTGGCGTTGGCGCTGGTGCTGCACCACACCGTCGTCCACCTAGTGGACTCGCGCGAGCACTCCTTCCGCACCGCCGGACGCCTGGCGGTGCGGGAGGCGCTGGCCCGCCTGGACGGCGGAGCCGCACGGGACGCACGGTCCGCGCACGGTCCGGGCATGGCCGTCGGCCGGTGACACGGACACACCCCGCCGCACCCGCCCCCGGCTGGGCCGCGCTGGCCTCGGTCGGCGAAGTCGACGAGGAGACAGGCACCGCCTGGCTGACCGGACTCGGCTTCAATCGCGCCGCGCCCACCGACCTGCTCCTACGGCTCCTGGACGCCGGTCGGCCCTGGTTCCTGTACCGCGAGGACCTGCCCGAAGCCGTCCTGGACGCCGCCGTCGTCCACCCGGACCGGCAGGTCCGCCTCACCGTCGCCGAGGCCGGCCACCTGTCACCGGCCCAGTGGGAGCGCCTCATCGCCGCCAAGCCCGGGGCGCCCCGGTGCGGGCTGTTCGCGGAGCTCGCCGAGCAGCACCTGAACGCCCGCACGCGCCCGGGCGGCGGCCGCGGCATCGCCCGCGCCCCGCACCCCGACGCCGTGCCGCCCGCCACCCCCGAGGAGATCGAGGCGATGGCCGCCGAGGTCCCCGACATCGAGCCCGACGGATTCTCCTCGGCCCTGTGGTGGGTCGGCGCCCTGCACCAGGACGCCGCGGCCATGCGCCGCCTCGCCGCCTCCCCGAAACCCCTGATCCGCCGCAGCGTCGCCAGGGCACCGCACCTGCCCGCCGACGTGGCGGCCCTGCTCGCCCGGGACGAGGACCGCGTGGTGCGGCTCTTCCTGGCCGAGTCCTGCGACGACGCCCCGCCCGCGATGCTGCTGGAGGTGGCGGCCTGGTGGGACGGAAGCCTCTCCTTCCCCGGCCGCCCCCGCAACCACCCCAACTTCCCCCGCGACGGCCTGCTGCGCCTCGCGGCGGACCCGAACCCGCGCCTGCGGGTGCTCGCGCTCGACGACCCGGCCTCCACCGCAGCCCACGTCGACCGGCTCGCCCGGGACCCCGACCCGGGCGTGCGCCGCGGCGCCGCCGGCGACCCGCGGATCGCCCCCGAGGCCCTGGTCCGGCTGGCCGCCGACCCCGACCGGGGCGTGCGGCGGCACGCGCTGGCCAACCCGGTGCTGCCGGCGGCCGAGCTGGCGACGCGCCTGCTCGACCCGTGCAGCGCCGAAGCCGCCGCCCGCAACCCCGGCGTCCCCGCCGAGGTCATGCACCGCATGGTCACCCTCGCGACCGCGTGCCCGGGAGACCCGTCGGCCCAGGGGAGCGGCTGAACTCCCCTGGGCCGACAGGCTGTGTCGTCGGGCTACTCGAGCGGTCGGGTCACTTCGGCGGGAGCGGGCAGGCGATCCAGTTCACGCCGATGCCGTTGTCGCTGGCGAAGTCCGGTGCCAGCGCGGCCTGGTCGCTGCGGCGGACGCCGGCCTTGAAGCCGGTACGGTCGGCGCCGTAGATCCCGGGGGCGCACAGCTCGGCGGCCTTGAACCCGCCCACGACGGTGGCGACGAACGCGGGGCTGTCCGGCAGGTCCGACCGCTGCGTGTCGGCGCGGGCGAACAGGATCCTCGCGTCGCCGCCCTGGTACCAGGCCTCGGAGGCGGTGTGGCCGCTCGCGAGGGTCGTGGTGTTCTCGGGGCAGGCGATCCAGTTGATCCGCAGTCCTCTGCTCTTCGCCGTTCCCGGGCTGAGGTCGCTCTGGTTGCTGAGGCGGACGCCGACGGTGAAGCGGTCGCGGAGCGGGTCGATGACCGAGACCGTGCTGAGGTCGGCCGTCAGCTGGTCGCCCACGACGGAGGCGACGATCACGGGCGTGGTGGTGAAGTTTTTGTGGCTGATGTCCACGTCGACCAGGATGGTCCGGGGCTCGTCCTTCTCCTGCCGCCAGGCGTCGGGGCTGGTCTGGCCGCAGGCGACGCCTTCGGCGTCCTGGGGGCAGGCGATCCAGTCCAGCCGGAAGCCGTCCTTCTCCGCTTCCGCGACGTCCAGGTCGGACTGGTCGACCCAGCGCAGTCCGACCTCGAACCCGTCCTTGGACACCTTGTGGATGCCGGGGGCGCCGAGGTTCGCCACGTACTGGTGGCCGGCGACGGAGACGACGTGG
This sequence comes from Kitasatospora sp. NPDC032121, assembly GCF_055580145.1. Lineage (NCBI taxonomy): Bacteria > Bacillati > Actinomycetota > Actinomycetes > Kitasatosporales > Streptomycetaceae > Kitasatospora > Kitasatospora sp. NPDC032121. Next base: position 11,216 of record NZ_JBVILX010000014.1, read on the forward strand.
ACGGGGGTCTGCTCGTACTTCGCCTGGCTGGTGTCCACCGTGACGATCAGGGTGTTCGGGTCGTCGCCCTGGGCCCAGCCGGTCTGGCCCTGGTGGGCGACGACCTGGCCGCCGACCGGGACGGGTACGGCCGGCACCTGGGTGTCCACCGCGCCGGAGGAGTGGATGGAGGTGTTCGCGCGGGTCGGCGAGGCGATCTTGGCGGTGGCCTTGAGGGTGCTGTTCGCGGCGGCGTGGGTGACGGTGCCGGTGACGGTGATCTTCGCGCTGCCGCCCTTGGGGAGGGTCACCGGCTGGCGCAGCCCGTTCCCGGTGGAACCGATCCCGCACACGGCCGCGCCGTGCGGTTCGCACGCCACGGAGACGTCGGACAGGCCGGCGGGGATCGTGCCGGTGACCTCCGCGTCGGGGGCGTCGTTCGGGCCGTTGTTCTCCACCGTGATCGTGTAGGAGACCTTCTCGCCGACCTTGGCCTTCGCCGGGCCCGTCATGGTGAGCGGCAGGTCGGCGGGCAGCGCGACGTACAGGTGCCTGATCGAGTGGGCCGCCCTGGCCCCGCCGGTGCCGGCCGAGAGGCCGAGCTTGAAGGTGGCGGGCATGGAGACCTGCCCCGGGGCCGTGGTGAGGTCGTAGTCGTCGATGAGGGTCTTGGTGTCGGAGTCCTTGGTGTGACGTACCGTCAACTTTCCCTCGATGATGCTGATCCGGATGCGGGCGTGATTCTGCCAGTTCGCCCGGAAGCCGCCGGGCACCTTCACGCCGGTGAGCCAGCGGAAGTTGTCCCGGAGGTTGCCGGAGCCGCGCAGGCCGAGCATGTCGGGCGTGCGCCCCGGTGCGTTGGGGCCGGCCAGGGAGGAGGCGTAGTTCCCGTAGTTGTCGAAGCCGATGCCGACGTATCCGGCGGTGACCCCGGGCTTCGCGGTGGCGGTGGTCTCGCCCATGCGGGAGTACCCGAGCGCGGCGCCGTAGGCGCCGGTGTCCGTGGTCTTGCTCCCGTCGATCAGGTAGAGGCAGAAGCCGTCGCCGAAGTCCTCGCCGGTGGCGGTGCCCTCGCAGGCGTAGTCGAACTCGATGCTGACGCCGAGCCGGGAGGAGAACGGCTGGTCGAGGTAGGCGGTGCCGGCCTGGTTCTTTTCGTCGGGGGTCAGTTGCAGACTGCCGTTGTTGTTCGGTTCCGTGGTCAGTGTCGCGTTGCCGTGCAGGACCCAGTGCTGGTTCGCCGTCTTTCCGGACATGAACGATTCGTCGATCGGGAACGTGGCCTCGGTGCCGGTCGGGGCGGGGCGTACGGGGGCGGCCATGGGAACTCCCGGGGGATCGCGGTGATGGGGGTGTCGGTGATGCGGGGGTGCGGGGGATGCGGGGGTGCGGGGGATGCCGAGGGGGCGTTCACGCACACGGCCCTACCCGACCGGGGGTCGGGCAGGGCCGCGGGGTGGGCCGACGTGCCATGGGGCGGGCGCTCGTCCAGGGATCAGCGCCCCGGGGGCACCGCGGCCCAGTGCTGGGCGAAGGTCGAGGTGTGGGTCCTGACGGTGACCTCGGTGCCGATGGTCGCGCCCCCGGTGAGGTAGAGGGCGGGGCGGGCCGTGAGCGAGACCGTGAACCTGCCCTCCGACCAGTAGCGCACGTTCCACTGCTGGTTCACGTTGTTCTTGTCGCAGGTCTGGAGCGTGACGGGGCTCCCGGCGCCGCTGGTCGGCGCGGTCAGGCACGTGCCCGTCGCCCTGTTCTCGATGAGCTGCTTGCCGGTGGAGCCGCTCATGCTCCAGAACTGGCGGTTGTTGTTCGGCTCGCGGTCGGCCATGACGACCGTGCCGCTGCGGTTGACCTCCATCGTCTTCACGACGCTGGGCTGGGTCGGTGGCAGGACTTCGAGCCGGAACCGGGCCCCGGTCTGCAGGGTCGGCGGGGCGGTCGGTGGGGTGGCTGCCGCGGCCAGGCCGGGCGTGCCGGCCAGCAGGGCCGCGGCGATGGCCGTGGTCGCGATGCGCTTGGCAGGAGACATGGTTGTCACTCTCATGTGGGTTGTCCCTTGTGGGGTGTCCGAGAGGTGTACGGGCTCCTCGGCGGATGGTGTCGCGAGCCCTGTGGGCCACGGGGCCGCGCCGGGGTTCGCCTGAGGGGGCCGGATCGCTCACCGCCCCGGCTGCCGGGCCTCCGGGGCCCGGGGGCGCGGCGGTGCTTCGTGCCCGCCCGACCGGGCCGGCCAGATGTCCGGCGGCCCGCAGATCGGCGGGAAAGCGCAGGTCACGGGCATGCCGTGGGCGTCGAATGGGTTTGCCGGGGGCGGGGGACCGTTACTTCACGGAGCGGATGAACCACTGCTGGTCGTCCTCCGCCACGTAGGGCCGCAGGACGGCCTTGCTGCCGGCTTGCGCGCTCCCGGTGAGAGCGAGAGCGAGGTGGTCCCGGGGCGAGATCTCGACCTGACCGGACGTCACATGGTGTACGTCCCATCGCTGGTGCGGGTTGTTCCTGTCGCAGGCCTGGAGGGTGACGGGGTCCTGCGTGTCACTCGGCGCGGTCAGGCATGTGCCCGTCGCCCGGTTCTTGACGAGCGGCAGCCCGCCGGTGGCGCTCAGGCTCCACTGCTGGCGTTCGCTCTCGGGGTTGGGAACGGCCACGACGGCCCTGCCGCCGCTGTCGACGTCCAGGTGCCTGGCCGGGGTACCGGACTGCGGGTAGATCCTGAACTGGTACCAGGTCGTGGTCTGCCGGGGCGCCGGGGCGGTCGGCGGGGTGGCTGCCGCGGCCAGGCCGGGCGTGCCGGCCAGCAGCACGGCGGTGACGACCGCGGTCGCGACGCGCTTGGCGGGAGACAGGGTGATCGCTCTCATGTGGGTTGTCCCTTGTGGGGTGTCCGAGAGGTCGGCGGGCTCGTCCGCGGATGGCGTCGGAAGCCCTGGCGGATCACGGGGCGGTTTACCACACGTGCCCGAAGGGGGGCGGATCGCTCACCGCCCAGCTGTCGGGCCTCCACAGGCCCAGCGGGCACGACGATGCCTCGTACCCACCCGATGACCAGGCTAGCCAGATGCCCGGCCGTCCGCAGCTCAGCGGGAAAGCACAGGTCACGGGCGTACGGGCGGGAGGGGCCGCAGGCAGCGGGCCGTCAGCAGGTGGGGCAGCCGGGAACGGCCGGAATCTCCGGGGCGGTGTCGTCGCCGCGGAGCCAGTCGGTGAGCCACTGCGCGAGGGTGAGGTCCTGCGGTGCCAGCCAGTGGCGGTCGCAGGCGTTCTCGTCCCCGCCCCACATGCGGCCTTCTTGGGTGCTGAGGTCGATGCACCACCAGATGACGCCGCCGAGGGTCGCCAGTGGCAGCACGTTGCGTGGATGGAACTCGTCCTCCCCGGACGGCTGGGAGAGCCACTTCCGGTAGAGGGTCATCAGGGACGTCTCGTTGCTGAACCGCTGCTTGGTGTCGGTCAGCGACACCACGCCGCACGGGACGCTGCCGCGACGGCGCAGGGCGCCGCCGTAGGGGCCGAAGCCCCCGTCGGCCGCCTCGCAGTAGACCCTCCGCAGCAGCGGCTGCATCGGAAACCCGGTGAGCGCCTCGAACTCGTCCGCGGCCTGTACCGGTGCGGGGCGGGGGAGGCCGCGGGCCTCGGCGAAGTCGCGGATCCTCGCGACGATCTCGTCGTCGGTCCAGGCAGGTGAGGTCACGGAGGAACCGTAGCGGCAGCCGTCTTGCACCGCTGACGGCGCCGGCGACCGCGACCACACGTCGGGGCTCCGGCCGGCCGGAGCCCCGACGCTCATGCGACGCCCCGGCTCAGGTCAGCACTCGTACACGCTGCCGCCGTCCGGGAGCAGGGCGTCCTTCACCCAGCCCTCCAGCGAAGTGCCGCTCTTGCGCAGGTGCGTCCACGTCCCCTCGCTCTGCGTCGTCGTGTAGCAGTGGTAGAAGACCTGGTCGCCCGGGTTGAGGACGCCCACGACGCCGCACTGCGTACCGGCCGCCGCGTGCGGGCCCGAGCGGATGTTCACGCCGCTGCGCGTGATGGTCTTCGGGTTGCTGCCGTCGGGATCCAGGTTCGACCACGCGTGAGAACAGCTGAGGAGACCGGCCTCCCCGGGGGTCCCGGCCGTGGCCACCGTCGGGGCCAGCCCCAATGCCGTGCCGGCGACCAGGGCGGCGGCCAGCAGGGCCGCGCTCTTCCTCATCGACATGTGCTCCCTCTCTCTCGCTCTCGGAACCGTGGCCGTCTGCGGTGCGTGGACGGCCACGGCTCGCGGTGGGGGCGGACGCGGGGCCGTCAGGTGCGCTGCGAACCCCCGGCGCCCGGCATCCGTGTTCAGGCTGCACGCCGGCGCGGCCGCTCCCCAACGCGATTCGGTCTGGCCCGAACACCGGTTGGCCCGAACACCGGTGGTCCGAACACCGGTGGTCCGGGCGACCGCGCGGTCCGTGGCAGCGCGGACGTGCGGAACCTGCGGAGTGCTCGGCGGCGGCCCGGGAGCGTCGACGGGCGCTGTTGCGGGACCGGGGCCGGTCAGGGTCGTGCGGAGGGCGCGTTGAGCAGCGCGATGCCGGTGGGGGTGGCGACATGGGCGGTCGACTGGCGGTCCCGGTGGGTGTCGATCAGGCCCGCGTTGCGCAGTGTCGTGGCGTGCTCGCTGGCGCTGGCCTTGGCGATGCCGACGAGCGCGGCGAGTTGCTGGGTAGAGCAGCCCGGGTGACGGGCGATGGTGCCGAGCACCGCGGCCCGGGTGTGGCCCAGCACGGACCCGACGGCGTCGACCGCCGGCGCCGCCCGGCCGTCGCCGGACGGGAGGGCCGCGAACAGCGGTGTGGCAGCGCCCTCCTGGAGCTGGGCCACCGGATAGCTGAGGACGGGTTGCGGCACCGCGTCGAAGTCGACGACCGGCGCCTCGACGCCGAACACCGACGGCTGGAGCAGCAACCCCTGTCCGCCCAGCTGCACGTCGGCGTCCAGACCGGAGGCCATCGCGATCTCCAGTACGGGGGCCCGCCAGCGGATCCGTCGCGGGTTGATGCGCGCGAGGACGGCTTCGACGCCGCCGCCGAGCAACTGGCGGGAACGCACCGCGGCGTCGGCCGCGGCCATGGCCTGGACCTCCTGCCAGTGGGGGAGGAGGGCGTGGTCGGCCACGTGTTCCACGCTGTCGCACAACTGCCGCAGCAGCAGCGGGTCGTCGGGCAGCCGGTGGGCCCAGGAGGGCAGGGGCTGGTGCTGGGCGGTGTTCTCCAGGCTGGTCCGCAGGCGGCTGCGGGGAGTGGAACGGATCTGTTCGATCAGTTCGGCGGGTGTCGCGGCGTTCGTGCCGCTCAGGAAGTCGGTGATCCGCCCGCGCGGGGGCATCAGCGCGAAGGCCATGCGCGAGGCGGGATGCAGGGCGGACAGCGTGCGGTGGCGCCAGGCCCCGAGCCGTACCGGGTGGGTGCGTTCCTGGAGTTGCCGTGCCGCGGTGCCCAGTTCGATGCAGGGGGCCGGTCTGTCGGCGATGCGGGTGCGCGCGAGGTCCTCCACGGTGAAGTGCATGCGTAACGGCACGTCGTCGCCCTCTCCCGCTCGCTCGAAGCCTGGCCGGTCCCTGCCGGGGTGCTGCCCGCGCTGCTGCTCCTGACGGCCATCCTCGCCGAGAGCGGGCACGCGGGCCAGAGGGGGGACGGGGCGGTGGCGGGTCGTTCAGCGGGCGTCAGTTGGCCCAGGTGATGCGGATTTCGCGTTCGCCGAGGGGGAGGGTGAGGACGGGGGTGTCGTCGAGGTCGCGGATGATGTCGCGCTGGGCGCAGGGGCCGGTGAGGCGGCGCTCCAGGAGGTAGTGCTGGAAGCGGGACATCGGCAGGCGGTGGAGGGAGTTCCAGATCCGTTCGAGGCCGTCGGCGTTGCAGGTGTGGACGGTGGGCGGGCGCAGGCCCGGGATCTCCACGCGGATGTCGTGGTCGCCCCTCACGCGGCGGTCACCTCGGACCAGACGATTTTGCCGATCGGCCGGCGCGGGGAACAACCGGTCTCCTTGGAGAGGGACTTGACGAGGTGCAGGCCGCGTCCGGCCTCGCCGTCGAGGGTGAGGGCGCGCAGGACGGGCTCGCGGTCCCGGCGGGCGTCGTGGACTTCGATGCGCAGGCAGGTGGGGGCGGGGTCGAAGTCCGGGTCGTAGTCGAGGGAGAGGGAGAGGTGGATGCGGTGGCCCGGCGGGGTGCCGTGGAGGAGGGCGTTGGTGACGAGCTCCGAGACGATCACGAGCCCCGGGTCGAGGAACTGGTCGCCGTTCGGGGCGGAGTCGAGGAGCGAGGCGAGGAGGGCGCGCCCCTCGCCGGGGGCGCGCCGGCTGCGCGGCAGCCAGATGGCGGAGCAGGGGGCGGGGCTGGAGGACATGGCGAAGGCACCTTCCAGGGACGGAGTTTGAAGCCATGTGGGGGCCGGGCGGAAGCATGGGAATGCCCGGCGGTAGGCGGTCATGGTCACTCAGGCGACCCGAAGGACTACTGCCTGTAGCGTGCTCCGCGATAGCTTCGTTTTGCAAGCGCACTCCCGCGCAATTGCGCGACATCGCAAGATTCTTGTGACCACCGAGGAGGTGGCAGACTGTGACCCGACGTCAACCAAGAGGGAGCGACGAGCGTGGACAGTCCAACCGTGCTGCGCCGTAGGCTCGGCTCCGAGCTGCGACGACTGCGCGAACGGACCGGGCGTCAGGCCAAGTCCGTCGCGGACCAGCTCGGCTTCAGCGCAACCAAGGTGTCGCGGATCGAGTCGGGCCAGACGACCCTGAAGGAATCCGACATCCGTGCGATGCTCGAACTGTACGGCGTCAGCGACGAGGCCGAGTTGCGGCAGTTCATCTCGCTGACCCGCCGCAGCACGCAGCGCGGCTGGTGGCACGACTATGCGGACACGCTGCCGGACTGGTTCCAGACGTACGTGGGTCTGGAGGCCGACGCCGCGCGGATTCGCTCGTACGAGACGGAGTTGATTCCGGGGCTCTTTCAGATCCCCGGATACTCGCGCGCGGTCTTCCGGGCCTCCCTGGTGGGGCAGGGTGGCGACATAGAGGGCACTATCGATCGACGGTCGCAACTCAGAACGCAACGGCAGGAAGTCCTCCGACGAACTGACCCGCCTGTCATCCACGCGGTTCTCAACGAAGCGGCGCTGAGCCGGCCCATCGGCGGCACCAGGGTGATGCGTGAGCAGATCCTGCATCTCCTGAAGCTCGTCGAGCGCCCGAATCTCTCCGTCCGGGTGCTGCCGCTCAGCGCTGGCGCGCACGCCGCGATGAGCATGCCGTTCCATATCCTCTCGTTCTCGGACGTGCCCGGTCAGCTCGTCTACGTCGAAGCGCTGACCAGCAGCCTCTATCTGGAGAGGGAAGCTGATATCGCGCGGCACGAATTCGTCTTCGACCGGCTGACCGAGATGGCGATGAGCCCGCAGGAGTCCGCTACCTGGATGACTCGGCTACTGAAGGAGAACTATCGCAATGACAACTGACCTGGAATGGCGCAAGAGCAGTTACAGCGGCGGCGAGGGCGGCAACTGCATCGAGGTCGCCAGTGGGCTTCTGGACTCCATCCCCGTCCGCGACAGCAAGGACCCTCACGGCCCGGCCCTCGCTTTCGCCCCTGAGGCGTGGCGGTCCTTCGTTACGGGCGTTCGGGCGGGCGATTTCCCGGCCGGTTCCTGAAGCGTTTCCTTCCGGGCGGCCCCGCGGAGCACGCGGGGCCGCCCGGCCCGTGCTGGTCGGTCCAGCCAGGGGAAGGCACCCCCTGGTTGGGGAACGTCGCAGAGGAGTAGGGAACATGAGAGATCGATCCCGCGAGACCGTCTGGCGCAAGAGCACCTACAGCAACGGCCAAGGCGACTGCATCGAGGTTTCCTCGGAACTCCACATCGCCTGGCGTAAGTCGAGCGCCAGCAACGGCGACGGCGACTGCGTCGAAGTCGCCGAGGGCATCGTCGGCTTCGTTCCGGTTCGGGACAGTAAAGATCCTGACGGCCCGGTCCTCCACTTCGCCCCTGCGGCGTGGCGGTCCTTCGTCGCGGGTGTTCGGGTGGGTGACTTCCCGGTCGGTTCCTGATTACGTCGAAGCGCTGACGGGCCTTGGCGAACTCGTGCTGAGCGACCCCAGGCACTTCTTCCGGTCCTACACCACAACCGCATTGGAAGACCTGATGAGTACCCGCCGGCCCGCCACGCACGACTCCCAGGCCAAGCGCCCCCGCACCATGCCGATCTACCGGCAGTACTTCGACCTGATCGCCAAGGGCGAGAAGACCGTCGAGGTCCGCGTCGCCTACGAGTCCATGAAGCGGATCAGGGTCGGAGACCTGGTCAACTTCACCTGCCGCGACTCGAGTTGCCTGACCAGGGTCACACGGATCGGGAAGTACCGCACCTTCAGGGAGATGTTCGGCACCGAGCGGGTGGAAGCCGTCAACCCCCACGCCACCGAGGCCGAACAGCTCGAGGCGATCCACGCCATTTTCCCGCCCCACAAGGAGGCGCTGGGCGTACTCACCTTCGAGATCGAACGGGTGGAACCCCGGTGAGTTCCCCGCGCCGCCGCAACGTCCTGGTGATCTGCAAGGGCAACCACTGCCGGTCCCCGATCGCCGCGCTGGTCATCGCCCAGCAGGCCGGTGGCACCCTCCACGTGCGCTCGGCCGGCACCAGGGACTGGCATATCGGCAAGCCCGCCCATCCGCTGATGATCCAGGCCGCCGCCGGGTTCGGCTACGACCTGACCGCGCACCGCGGCGTCCTCCTCGACCGGCAGCAGCTCGACTGGGCGGACGACCTGCTCGCCGTGGACGACGAGACCGCCGACACCGTCCGGGCCCTCGCCGGACCCGACCGGCCCGTGCGCGTCCTCGGCACCGGCATCACCGACCCGTGGGGCGGCGAACTGGAGGACTACGTCCGGGCCGTCGCGGAGATCCACGACGCGGCCCGGCTGTTCCACACCGCCTGATCGGCACGACACGTCCTTCCTGCCGGGCGGGCCCGCGGGGCGCGCGGGGCCGCCCGGCCGCTGCTCGGTGTGCTCGGCTCGGACTTGTTCGTCCAGGGTCCTTCCGTCTGGGGGAGTATGGCGGCTGGGCGCTTCCAACTCGGCTGAACCGACGCTGACTTGACCTCTTCTCGCCTACCATCGAGGCGTGCTGACGCGATGGGGGAGCCGGGTGCGCCGGAACCCGGTGCTGGGGGCGGTCGGGGTTGCGGTCCTCTGGCAGGCGACGATCGTGGTGGTGGCGAAGTCGCTGCCGCCGATGGAGCCCGGATGGTTCCCGCAGTTGGGGCCGACCGTGGTCAACCTGGCGGGTGCGGTGGTGGTGCTGGTGCTGCTCCGAGCCTGGGGGATGTCGGCAGCCGGCGGGGTGACGAGCCTTGGCGTCATGGCGCGTTGGCCGGCTCTGCTGCCGGTGGCGGTGCTGGCGGGCCTGGCGGCGCTGCCCGGGATCGAGGGCAGTACGGCGACCCTGGTGGGCGGGGTGGTGCTGATGCTCAGCATCGGGGTCAGCGAGGAACTGGGCAGCCGGGCACTGGTGCTGGAGGTCGCGCGGCCACTCGGCCCGGTGCGTGCGGCGGGGCTGACGGCGGTGCTGTTCGGGGTCGGGCACCTCGACAACTGGCTGTTCTTCGACGCCCCCCTGGGCAACACGCTGTGGCAGGTGGTGGAGGCCGGTGCGTTCGGCTTCTGCCTGTGCGGCGCGCGCCTGTACATCGGGAGCATCTGGCCGCTGGTCCTGGTGCACGGGCTGTCCGACTACCTGCAGATCCACTCGCCCGGGAAGACGCCCGACTGGCTGCAGGCACTGGGCGTCGTCGTCGACCTGGCGCTGGGACTGGTACTGCTGCTCCGAGCTCCGACGGTTCCGGTTCCTGGCCCTCCGGGAGCAGTGCGCCCCCCGGCCCAATCCTGAAGTGCTCCCTCGGGCGGCCCCGCGGAGTGCTCGGCGCCGCCCGAGAGCGCGAGCGAATCGTTCAAGACTCCGCCCCAACCACCCGCCCACACTGGCCGGATGACCACGACCGACACCTTCACCCCCGCCGCCGGGCGCCTCGCCCTCGGGCTGTACGACCCGATCGTCTCGCTCACCCGCGAACGCCTCTGGCGCAGCCTGCTCGCCATGCACGCCGCCCCCCGGCCCGGCGACCTGATCGTCGACGTCGGCTGCGGCACCGGCTCCCTCGCGCTCCTGCTGAACCGGGCCGAACCCCAGGCCACCGTCATCGGCGTCGACCCCGATCCCGCCGTGCTGCGCCTGGCCCGCCGCAAGGCCGCCGCGGCGGGCGGCACCGCCGACTTCCGCCACGGCATGGGCGACGCGGTGGACGGCCTGGTCGGCCCCGAGACGGCCGACACCGTCGTCTCCAGCCTCGTCCTGCACCAGTGCCCGCTCCCCATGAAGCAGGCGATCCTCACCGCCATGCACCGAACCCTGCGCCCCGGCGGCAAGTTGGTGATCGCCGACTACGGCAAGCAGCGCACACCGGCGATGCGCCTGGCCTTCCGGATCGTCCAACTCGTCGACGGGAAGCAGGACACCCAGCCCAACGCCGACGGCATCCTGCCCCGGCTGATCGCCGAGGCGGGCTTCGAGAACGTGCGCGAGGTGGAGACCGTCGCGACGGTGACCGGGTCGATGTCCTTCTACACCGCGCGGCGGGCCGGCGGCTGAACGCCCGCGCACCCGACCTCCGCCCCGCGCAGGGCGGGTAGCACCTGCGCGGGTGTCAATCCGGTCAACTCCCGCATCCAGCGGGTGAAATGGGCCTGGTCGGCGAACCCGCCCGCGGCCGCCGCCTGCGCCGGCGAGCACCCGTCGCCGAGGGCCAGCGCCGCCCGGGACAGCCGCTGCCAGCTGCGCCAGCGTGCCAGCGGCACCCCCAACTGCCGCTGCGCCAGGGCCCGCAGGCGCTGCGGGGACAGCCCCACCCGCGCGGCGAGACCCTCCAGCGGCACCTGGTCGTCGGCCAGCGCCGCCATCGCCGTGCGCAGCCTCGGGTCCAGCCCGGTGGCGGGCCGCCCGCCACCGGGCCGGACCTCCCGCTCGGTCAGGCCGTGCCACTGCGGGGCCACGGTGACGCCCTCGCCGCAGTCCTGGCGCAGCCGGTCGGCGAAGGCGCAGTGCGGGTCGACGAAGAAGACCAGCACCTCCCGGACCGGGCGCATCCGGTGGCGCACCATCGGCGGCACCACGATCGCGGGGCCGCGGTGGCGCTGTCCGGCCGCGTCGTCGATCGCCACCCGTGCGGCACGCTCGCCGGCGGCCCCGCCCGCCTGCCCGCCCGCGACGGCGACCTGGAAGGCGGCGTGCCGGTGGAAGGCGCTGTCCGCCAGCGGCCCCCGGTACAGCGCGTACCCGGGGCCGACGGCGAACCGCGGCCCGGCCCCGGGGGCCGCCGCCCTCACAGGCCCGCCTCCCGGGCCCGCCCGGCCAGGCGGACGGCGAAGTACGGCGCGGCGGCCAGCCCGAGCAGGGCCGGCACGCTCCAGAACGGGACCCCCAGCGGGCTCGGCCGGCCGGTGACCATCCGCCCGCCGTCCTCCAGCCGGACCCGGGTCTCGTGGCCGTCCGGGTACGGCTCGTCGACCGGGCGCTCCTCGTCGAACTGCTGTCCGTCCACGCTCCAACGGTAGGTGCAGCCGTACGTCCTGGCGCCCAGGCCGCCGCCCTCCACCGGCAGTCGGCCCGTCACCCGGCAGTGCGTCACCACCGCCGGCACGCTGCGCGGCTCGTGCGCCCGCACCCGGACGGTGTGGACGGCCTGGGCCGCCGCGAACGCCGTACCCCAGACAGCGGTCAGCAGCAGCACCGCCCACAGGCAGATCGCCGTGTACGCGCCGCGGCCGGCCCGGCGGCGCAGCGGGACCGACGCGGCCACGCCCACCGCCAGTGCGGCGGCGCACAGCCACGCCGGCCGCCCGTCCACCGGTTCGTCCTGCGACCACGCCCACACCGCCGGCACCCCGGCGGCGGCCGACACCGCGAGCGCCGCCGCGGCCGTCCGCGCCCACCGGCGGTCGCGTTCCTTGCCCGCCACGGCTCGTCCCCCTTCCTCCCCGGTTCCCCTGCCCGTTTCCGACGCCGTGGCGGCCCGGTGAGCGGGTCCTCGTGCCGAGCGGTGACGGGACCGCGACATCGTCACGGGCCGGGGCGGGAGAGCCGGTGTTCGAATCGATGTGTCGACTCTGTGTCATCACCGCAGGACAGCGGCCCATTGCGGTTCGATCACGGTGTGTCCGATTCGTCGAACATTGGGGGAAAGTGTGGTGGTTGATTTTGTTGGCAGTGGTGTCGGCGGCCTCTCATAATTCCTGCCGACACGTGTGACGGAAGCCCCGGAGAACCCCGATGGGGAGTGGGGCCCGCGCGTGCGATTCCGCATTCTTCCTGGGGGGATCCCTTTGCCCGAGCCCGAGAACGAGGGCGCCGCCGCCGGGCCACCGGCACCGGCCGAACCGGCTGTCGCCGACACCGCTGCCGAGGCCGCTGTTGCAAGTGCCGCCGCCGACGGCGCTGCTGCTGACGCCACCGACGCCGCTGCCGACGCCGTCGCGCCCGCGCCGGAGCAGGTGCCCGTACCGCAGCCCGCCCCGCGCCGGCTGCCGCGCGCCGTGGGCATCGCGCTGGCCACCGCCGGCCTGCTCGCCGTCACCGCGGCCAGCGCCGCCGTGACGGTCGCCGTCGGTAAGCCCGACAAGCCCGACGCCCGTCCGGCCGTGGCCGCCTCCGCCCCGCCGAAGGCGGCGAGTGCGAGTGCGAGTGCGAGTGCGAGTGCCGGCGCGAGTGCGACGCCCTCGGCCGAGCCCGTCCCGGTGCCCACCGCCGTCCCGGCCGAGCCCGCCCCGGCCAGCACCGTCAAGGGCACGGTCAAGAACGGCCAGCACGAGGGCGACCTGCGCTACTTCCTGCTCCCCATCCCGGCCGGCGGCGAGTCCTACGGCCCCGCGGACGGGATGACGCTGACCAACGACGACGTCTCCGCGCTCTTCGGCAAGCAGGACGGCATCATGGACATCCTCGGCTCGTACGGCTACAAGGGCGGCGCGACCCGGATGTACCGGACCGCCGACGGCAAGGCCGAAGTCACCGTCACCGTCCTGCAGTTCGGCTCCACCGCGATGGCGCGCGACTTCGTCAAGGGCTACAAGATCAAGTCGCTGGAGCCGTTCGACATCGACGGCGACCCGGGCGGCCACGGCTACCTGCAGACCCCCAAGCACGAGTCGTACACCGGCTCGATGAGCGGCATCTCCAGCCAGGGCGACGTCCAGTACACGATCGACGTCGACGTGAAGGGGACACCCGACAAGGCGCTGCTGAACGAGCTGATGAAGCGCCAGCGCGAGTGGCTCACCACCGGCGGCTGAGCCCGGCTCCCGTCCGCCCGCCCTTTCCCTTCCTTCCTCTGGAGCCACTCTCGTGACCACCGAACCCGCGGAGCCGTCGCCCGCCGTTCCGCCGCCTCCCGCGGCCCCGCCCGCGGCCCCGCCCATCGCACCGCCCCTCGCCGTGGGCAGCGGCGAACCCGCCTTCCCCGACGGGCAGTTGACGGCAGAGGCCGCCCCCGCCCCGCGCGCCCCGCGCCGCCCCCGGCCCGTGCTGCTGAGCGCCTGCGCCCTGGTGCTCGGCACCCTGGTCGGCGGCGGCGTCGGCTACGCCGTGCAGGCCCAGCGGCCGCCCACGCCGCTGCCGCCGCTCCAGGTCGCCCGCCCGTCCTACCCGGCCGACACCGTCGACCCGGCCGCCCTCGCCGCCGAGCAGCCCAAGCCGCTCGCCATCGACGGCGACCTGACCAAGCTGCTGATCAGCGCCCCCGAGGGCAGCACCCCCTGGGGTGACTTCCCGGACAAGCCGGCCTGGATCTCGATCGGCGAACTCGCCGAGGAGAGCGGCACCGAGGCCAAGGTGTTCAAGGAGCTCGCCTCCAGCGGCTTCCGGCGCGCGGCCGAGGTGGCCTGGAAGAAGGACGACGTCCGCTACCGCGTCACGCTGATCCAGTACACCGCCGACCACGCTGACATGGCCAAGTCCCTCACCTGGCCGGCCTTCGCGGACGGCGCCAGCGGCGGCTACAAGGTGGACGGCATCCGCCACCCGTGGGCGGACAGCAACGACTCGTACTACCTCGGCGAGGCCTACGCCAAGCGCGGCCCGCTGCAGATGAAGGTCGAGGTCTTCGGCGCCCAGCCGGTGAACCCCGACATCCTCAAGGACATCGCCAAGCGGCAGTGGGAGCGGTTGGTATGAACGACGACACCGTGACCGCCGCACCCGTTCCGGGCGCGCCCGAGCCGGCGCCCGGCGCCGTGACCGCCGACCCGACGACGCCGGTCGAACCCACGTTGCCGGTCGACCCCGCCGCGCTCGCTGACCCCGCCGCGCTCGCCGGGCCCGCCGGGCCGGGCCCCGCGTCCCGCCGGCTGCTGCGCGCGGGTGCCGCGACCGCCGCGGCCGCGCTGGTCGGCGTGGCCATCGGCATCGGCATCATCAAGACCCAGTACGACGACCCCGCGCAGGCCACCGCCGCCCCGTCCACCGCTCCCACCCCCACCGCGACCGCCACGCCGTACGGCGCCAAGTCCAACGGCAGCCACTTCGGCTCGCTGCGGGACCTGCTGCTGCCCGTCCCGGCCGGCTACGAACTCGGCCCGGACGACGGCGGCTACGGCAACGACACCGAGCTGAACGGCGAGCAGCTGTCCGCCGAGCTGGAGTCCGACCTCCAGCAACTCCCCAAGGAGAAGCGCGACAAGATGCGCTCCTACTGGGAGAGCATGCACGTCAAGGCCACCGGTGTGCGCACCTACCGGGCCGCCGGGGACGACCTGGTGGTGGGTCTGCGGCTGCGCCAGTTCAACCAGCAGGAAGTGCAGCGGATCAACGAGTACACCGCGGTCTTCACCGGCGACACCGGCCTGTTCCGGATCGGCCCGGCCGTCCCCGGCCACCCCGAGGCGCACTGCTACCTGATGCCCGCGCCGCCGTCCGCGCCGATCGACTACCTGGAGTGCTCGGCCGCCGAGGGCGACCTCCTGGTGATCATGAGCGCCGAGGGCGTGGCGCCGCTGCCCAAGGACAAGATCGTCGCCCTCTTCACCCTCCAGCTCGACCGCCTCGCCCGCCCGGGAGCGTCCGTATGACCGACCACGCCACCCCGCCGCCCGCGCCCGAGAGCGTGCCCGCGCCCGGGAGCGCTCCCGAGGCGGATCCGGTCCTGGCGGCGCTCGCCGAGTCCGTCGCCGCCCCCGAAGCCCCCGAGGCCCCTGAGGCCCCCGCGGACCCCGTGGACCCTGTGGACCCCGCCGTCCTCGCGGAGCAGGCGGCCCGCCGCACCCGCCGCCGCAAGGCCGCGGTGCGCTGGAGCTGCGCAGCCCTGGTGTTCGCCCTCGCCGGCACCGGCACCGCCCTGGCCGTCACCGCGCCCGATCGCACCGACCTGCCGGGCCTGGCCACCGCGAGCGACGGCCGCTACACCTTCGCGCCGCTGACCCTGCCGCCCCTGCCCGCCGGGAAGAACGCCCCGGACGGCCGGGGCACGTCCCTGCACCACGCGGACCTGCGCCACCTGCTGCTGCCCGCCCCCAAGGAGGCCGGCGGCTCCCTGACCCCGCCCGTCTTCCCGGCCCCCAACCCGGCGCCCACCGCCTCGGGTTCGCCCACCGTCTCCCCGGCGCCGACGCCCTCGGCCTCCGCCGCCGCGCCCTCCGCCACGCCCGCTCCCGGCTCCGAGGTCGGCCCGTGGGTGCCCTGCGACGCGCTCGCCGACGAGCAGCAGGACCCGGTCAAGACCCGGATCCTGCTGCTGGAGGACGCCTGCCGCGCGGCCACCGTCCGGGAGTGGACCGCCTCCGACGGCACCCGCACCCAGATCCGGCTGCTGCGCTTCGGCTCCTCCAAGGAGTCCTGGGACGCCTTCGCCGACCTGCGCGGCAAGGGCCGCCCCAAGGCCGCGGCCGACACCAAGAGCACCCCCCACGACGACTGGGACACCCTCGACGGCGTCAGCCTCACCACCGTGGAGTCCACCGCGGCCGGCACCAAGGGCACCCCGAGCGCCCGGGTCGCCTACCTCTCCGCCTCCGACCTCCTGGCCGTCATCACCATGACCAACCCCGCCGGCGTCCCGGTCGCGCCGTTCCGGCAGGTCGTCACCCTCCAGTCGGACCTCCTGGCCTGACCCTGCTTCGGCCACCGGGCCGGTTCCCCTCGGGGGAGCCGGCCCTGCCGCGTTCCCCGCCGTGCTTCCCCGGGCTGCTCGTCCCCGCCTTCTGGAACAAGATCGTCACGCCGCGCCCGCGGCGGCCCGGCTGCGGCTGGTCGCCCGACCGGGGCCGGCCGGCGAGGTCCACCGCTACGCCGACAGCCGTGCCGCCACCGGGCGGTGGTCGCTGGGCGTGGCGGGGAGCGTCCAGGTGGCGGTGGCGGCCAGGCCCCGGGTGAGAACGTGGTCGATGCGGACCAGGGGGAGGGCGGCCGGCCAGCTGAAGCCGAAACCGAAGCCCACACCGGACCCGGAGTCGCCACGGGCCACGGTGAGGTGGCTGGTGAGCGGGGCGAGCGCCCGGTCGTCCGCGGCGGTGTTGAGGTCGCCCAACAGCAGGACCCGGCGCAGCGGTTCGGCGTCCAGCGCCCGGGCGAGGGCGGCGATGTCACGGTCGCGGTGGGCGGTGGCGAAGCCGGTGACGCCGGCCCGCACCGAGGCGAGGTGGGCGACGTACACGGCCAACGGCCCACCGGGGGCGCTGACTTCGGCCCGCAGGGAACGGTTCCAGCCCGGGTCGATGACCAGCCGCCGGGACTCCGTCACCGGGTAGCGGCTCCACAGCGCGACGGTGCCGGTGCGGGCGTGGTGGGGCAGCGCCCGCTCCAGCACGTCCCGGTAGGCGGGCAGGGCCGCGTCGGTGACCTCCTCCAGCGCGACCAGGTCCGGCCCGGCGGCCAGCAGGGCCCGGGCGGTGCCGGCCGGGTCCGGGTTGGCGGCGTTCACGTTGTGGGTGACCACCGTCAGCCCCGGCCCGCCGGCCCCGCCCCCCGTCGGCGCCGGACCGCCGGACAGCAGCACCGGCCCGAACACCACCGCCCACACCACGGCCAGCACCCCGCCCGCGCAGGCCGCCACCGGCGCCCGGCGCAGCGCCGCGCACAGCAGCGCCGCCACCGCCACCAGGCCGCTCCACGGCAGGGCGCTCTCCCACAGGCTGCCCAGGCCCAGGCCGAGGCCCGGTACCAGGCGGTGGCCGCCCAGGGCGAGGGCGGTCAGCAGCCCGAGCGCGGCGGGCACGCGCCCGCGCCGCCACATCGGTACGGCCCGCCACCGGGGCGCGGCGCGCCGGGGTGCGGTAGGCCGGGCGGGCGCGGTACGGCAGGCGGGTGCGGCGCGCCAGGCGGGTGCGGGCCGGCGCCGGGGCGGCCGGGAGTCCTCGGCAGGGGTGTCGGTCACGGTGCGCCCCCTCACCCTGCGGCGTCCGGCAGCGGAGCCGGGCAGGTCCCGCCCGGCCGGGTGAGCAGCTCGAAGTGCCAGATCTCGTTGTTGTACACCTGGCACAGCCCGTACCGGGCGCCGTGCTGGATCAGCCAGTAGTCCGCGTTGGTCGGCCCGACGTCCACCGCCTTGCCGGAGACGTGCGCGGACTTCTCCGGCGTGTTGACGAACCTGCGGGCCTGCTCCACGCTCCCGTACTTGCTCACCGCCTTGTCCAGCAGCCGCTGCTGGTAGGCCTTGTTGCGCCAGCCGGAGGTGACGGTCATCTCGATGCCCTGGGCCCGGGCGTCGTCGGCCGCCCGTCGCAGGGCCTCCAGCAGCGGCCCGTCCAGGTTGCGCACGGCCGGGGCCTCGGTGTCGAAGGGGCTCAGCGTCCGGCCGTCGGGTATCTCCCCGTCCGCCTCGCCGCCGGTCGCGGTGGGCTGGGCGGTGACGGTGGCCGCCAGGGAGCGCAGGACGGCTCCGGTGCGCGGCGGGTCGGCGGCGCACGCCCCCGCCAGGGCCAGCACCGCCGCCGCGCAGGCGCCCGCGGCCAGCCGCCGTCGTTTGACCTGAGCCGCCGTCTGGCCCGCCTGGCCCGTCCTGTCCGCCAGGTCCGCCAGGTCCGTCTGGTCCGTCTGGTCCGTCTGGTCCGTCGTCTGAGTCGTCCGTGTCGGGTTCATTCCCGCCTCCCGGTGTGTTCGTCCGTTGCCGGACCATTGGAGGAGGCGCGGTGTTGCGAGGACGTCTGCGCAGGTCGATACGTTTTCGATACACCCCATGGGGTCCAATAAGGTGCGAACGGCGACGACGGGAGAACAGCACGTGCGGGTCCTGGTGGTGGAGGACGAGATCTACCTCGCGGAGGCGGTCCAGGCCGGCCTGCGGCTGGAGGCGATCGCCTGCGACATCGTCACCGACGGCGACGCGGCGCTGGAGCGCCTGGCCGTCCACAGCTACGACGTCGTCGTCCTCGACCGCGACATCCCCGGCACCCACGGCGACGACGTCTGCCGCAGCATCGTCGAGCGCGCCCTGGGCTGCCGGGTGCTGATGCTCACCGCCGCCGCCCGCCTGAACGAGAAGGTCGCCGGCTTCGAACTCGGCGCCGACGACTACCTCACCAAGCCCTTCGACCTCGCCGAACTCGTCGTACGGCTGCGCTCGTTGGCCCGCCGCCCCGCCCAGGCCGCCCCGCCCGTCCTGGAGTACGCCGGGCTGCGCCTGGACCCCTTCCGCCGCGAGGTCTACCGGGACGGCCGCTACGTGGGCCTGTCCCGCAAGCAGTTCGCCGTCCTGGAGGTCCTGATGACGGCGCGCGGCGGCGTCATCAGCGCCGAGGACCTGCTGGAACGCGCCTGGGACGAGAACGCCGACCCCTTCACCAACGCCGTCCGCATCACCATCTCCGGCCTGCGCAAACGCCTCGGCGACCCGTGGGTGATCCACACCGTGCCGGGGGTCGGCTACCGCCTCGCCGACCCCTTCGTCGACCCCGGTACCGCCCCCGGCGCCGATACCACCCCCGGTGAGGGCACCCGGTGACAGCGCGCAAACGGCCCCACCGCCTCACCGCCCGGATGCGGCTGACCCTCAGCTACACCCTCTTCGCCGTCACCGCCGGGCTCCTCTCCCTCGCCGTCGTCTACGTCGGCATGCGCTACGTCCCCAACTACCCCCTCACCTCCTCCAACCCCCGCTACCGCTCCGACGCCCCCTCCCGCCAGGAGATCCTGCACTCCCTGCTCACCGCCAGCGGCTACGCGTTGGCCCTGCTGACCGCCGTCGGCCTGGTCGGCGGCTGGCTGATCGCCGGCCGGGTGCTGCGCCCGCTGCAGGACATCACCCGCGCCGCCCAGCGCGCCGCGAGCGGGGCGCTGGAACACCGCATCGCCCTCGCCGGGCCGCGCGACGAGTTCACCGACCTCTCCGACGCCTTCGACGAGATGCTGGCGCGCCTCCAGCGCTCCTTCGAGGCCCAGCAGCGCTTCGCCGCCAACGCCTCCCACGAACTGCGCACCCCGCTGGCGATCACCCACACCCTGCTCCAGGTCGCCGCCGCCGACCCGGCCGGCCAGGACTGGCGCCTGCTCGTCACCCGCCTCCAGGACACCAACCGGCGCGCCATCGAGATCAGCGAGGCCCTGCTCCAGCTCGCCGACCTCGGCAACGCCCCGCCCGACCTCGCCCCCACCGACCTCGCCACCGCCACGGGCGAGGCGCTGGCCGCCGTCCGCGACGAAGCCGAGGACCTCGGCATCACCCTCACCGCCGACCTGCGCCCCGCCCCGACCACCGGCAACGCGGTGCTGCTGCGCCAGACGGCCGTCAACCTGCTGCACAACGCGCTGCGGCACAACCTGCCGGCCGGCGCCGGCGGGCGGGTCACCGTCGCCACCGGGGCCGACCCCGAGCGGCCCGGGCGGGTGCACCTCACCGTCGCCAACACCGGCCGGCAGCTGACGGCGGAGGCCGTGGCCACCTTCACCGAACCGTTCCTGCGCGGGCGCGGCCGCACCGCCGAGACCGACCCGTCCCGCCGCGGCCACGGCCTGGGCCTGGCCATCGTCGCCGCCGTCGCGGAGGCCCACCGCGGGGAACTCCACCTGACCCCCGAACCGTCCGGCGGCCTGCGGGTGACGCTCAGCCTGCCCGGCCTGGTCGAGGAGTAGGGGCTCTCCCGACGGACCGCCGCCGCCTGGGCCTGCCCGGCCCTCCCACCCGCCTGACCCTGGCACGGCGCAGGCGCCGGACCTCGGCGCGGGCCTCGGCGAGTCGGAGGTGGACGTCGGGCGGCGGGGGAGGGGCGCCGACGGTACGGCGCAGGGCCGCGACCCACTCGGCCTCCTCCACCGGGCCCACCCCGCAGGCTCGGACGAACTCGACGAGGACCCGTTCGGTGCAGTCCCGCTCACCCGCCAGCACCCCGTGCAGAGTGCTGCGCGGCAGGTGGCTCACCGCTCCCCGCACCGCGCGCGTCTCCAGCTCACGCAGGGACGGGCTCCCCGCGCGCACCCGCAACCGCCGCATGGCGACGAGCAGTTCGAAGCGCTGCGTGACGTACGGCAGGGCCCGAACCGCGCCGGCCGCGGCGGGTGCGACCGGCACGGCCTTGGCCCCGCTCCCGCGCCGCCCGGGCCGGGCGGCGTCGGCGCGCAGCCACAGCCGCTCGGCGGTGCGCAGCGAGCCGCCGCAGGCCCGGACGTAGGCCTCGGTGACCGGCCAGGTCGGCACCGTACGGCCCTCGTCCGCGCGGGAGAGGGTGGCGAGGGAGACGGGCCGGGCGAATCCGGCGGTCTTGCGCGCCATCTGGCTGTAGGTGAGGCCGGAACGCTCGCGCAGGGCACGCAGCCACTGCGCGAACGTCCGGATGTCCGTGTCCCCTTCAACCAGGGCGCTGTTCAGGCGCCCCACCGGCCGCCTCCTAGCGGGCCCGGCGGGCGGTGAGCGCCTCGGCCAGGCGGCGCACCAGCTCTATGCCGAGCAGCCCGGCACCGGCCAGGGTGGCGACGGCGGTACGGGCGGGGGTGCCGAAGGCGGTCAGGGCGGTGGTGAGGAGAAGGACGACGACCACGAGCACGGTGGCCGGGACGGGCACCGGGACACCGGGCGCCGTCCGGACCTCGACGCACGCCGCGTGCGCGGCCGGGGTGTACTGCTGTTCCATGCGGTCTCCGCTTCGCTGGGTTGCGGTTGTTGCCACTCGACCGGGGTCCTCGCGCGCCCGTCCGGCCTTCCAGAGCCGGGCGGGCTGGACACCCACGCACAGGGTCGCCGTGGCCTGCGGGGGCGGTCCAACGCTTTACGCCCCCGTTTCTCGCTTTGTCCCACTCGAAGTTGAGAACTCGTCGGGATGAATCCGCAGCTCACGGCCGCCGGCCCGGCCACGCCCCGGGGCCCGGGTACCCGCCGTGTCCGACCCTGCGGGCCCCTTCGGGCTTGCCACAAGGAATGCGAAACGCCATCCTCTGTGGATATCGGCGGGGTGAGCGCCCCGCACAGGCCCCGCCCAGGGCCAGGGCCCGGGGGGCGCCCGGCTCCCATGCCCCCACGTCTCACGTACGCGGTCTCCCCGGCCGTTGCCACTCGACACCACTCAGGGGATCCGGCTTGCCCTGTTCCAGCAGGGCGGGCCAGGTGCGGCGCCGCCGTCGCACCAGAGCACATGCACCACCGGGCCGCTCGGCCGGCCGCCGACAGCCGGCCAGCCCAGTCAGCCGGTCAGCCGGTCAGTCGGCCGGGCGGTCCGCCGTGACCGGCAGGAGGCCGCACTCGCCGAACACCTTCTTGGCGACGAAGGTGGCGTTCAGGGCCTTCGGGAAGCCGCAGTAGGCGGCGGAGTGCAGCAGCGCCTCGACGATCTCCTGCGGCGTCAGCCCGACGTTCAGCGAGGCGTTGACGTGGACCTCCAACTGTGGCTCGCACCCGCCCAGCGCCGTCAGCATGCCCAGGGTGACCAACTGCCGCTCACGCGGCGCCAGCCCCGGACGGCTGTAGATCTCCCCGAACCCCCACGCGACCACCTGGTGCCCGAGCTCGGGACTGACGTCACCCAGCGCCTCCACCACCCGCCGACCGGCCTCCCCGTCGACCCGGTCGAGCACCTCCAACCCGTGCGCGAAACGCTCCCGCCGAACCTCGGCCTCCTCCACGGACCCACTCATCCGCGCTGCTCCTCTCCCGTCGCCCCGGCCGCCGACCACCGGCGGCGGCGACCACGGCAGAAACCGTAGAACTTGGAGCACACTCCAACTCAAACCCGACACGCTGACCCGCCTTCACAGGAAAATTTGCGGCCGGACCCCTCTGAAATGGCATCACTGCGCCCTACGGGAGCCGAAAGATTTCCTGTGACCCCCATCCGAAGGGGTGGCACCAACACGCCACAACCCTTCGCCCGAAGCCCACCGGGGCAGAGCCGCCGGCCACAGCCTGGCCTTCCGCGCCGTGCTGTGCCGGCCGGCTTCATTGCGGGTGGAGTGGGAAGTCGGCGGGCCCGACTTCCTGTGCGGGGTCGGGTGGTTGGTGAGGCTGCGCCCCGTGCGGGGAGGGCCGGTTCCCGCGCGCGGTGGAGTGGGAAGTCGGCGGGCCCGACTTTCTGTGCGGGGTGGGGCGGTTGGTGTGGCCCCGGGGAGCAGGAAGCCGAGGTGGTCGGCCTCCTGCTCCGGGGGCTTGCGGGGGTCAGGCGAGGTGGTACGGGGCGGGGGTGGGGACCTTGGTGTCGAGGGTGGTGGCGGCGTGGCGGGCCCAGTAGGGGTTGCGGAGCAGTTCGCGGCCGATCAGGACGGCGTCGGCGCGGCCTTCGGTGAGGATGGCCTGGGCCTGGGCGGGGCCGGTGATCAGGCCGACGGTGGCGACCGGCAGGTCGGTCGCGCGGCGCACGGCCTCGGCGAAGGGCACCTGATAGCCGGGCCCGGCCTCGACCTTGGCGTCGGGGACGATGCCGCCGGTGGAGACGTCGAGCAGGTCGACGCCGTGGGCCTGGAGCTCCTTGGCGAGGCGGACGGTGTCCTGCGAGGTCCATCCCTCCCGGCCGTCCTGCGGGTTCTCGGTGATCCAGTCGGTCGCGGAGACGCGGAAGAAGACCGGCAGGTCCTCGGGCCACACCGAGCGGACGGCGTCGACGACCTCCAGCGCGAAGCGGATGCGCCCCTCGAAGGAGCCGCCGTAGCCGTCGGTGCGGTGGTTGGCCGCGGGGGAGAGGAACTGGTGCACCAGGTAGCCGTGGGCGCCGTGGACCTCGGCGACCTGGAAGCCCGCGTCGAGCGCGCGCCGGGCGGCGTCGGCGAACTGCCGGACGGTCGCGCCGATCTGTTCCTCGGTCAGCTCGTCCGGCGTGGTGTGGGCGGGGGAGAAGGCCTCGGCGCTGGGGCCGACCGGGGTCCAGCCGTGCTCCTCGCCCGGGGTGACGGGACGCCCGCGGTCGACCCAGGTGCGCTCGGTGGATCCCTTGCGGCCGGCGTGGGCGAGCTGGATCGCCGGGACGGTGCCCTGGCTCTTCAGGAAGGAGGTGATCCGGCGGAAGGCCGCGACCTGCTCGTCGTTCCAGATGCCGAGGTCGTACGGGGTGATGCGCCCCTCGGGGCTGACCGCGGTGGCCTCGGTGATGATCAGCCCGGTGCCGCCGGCGGCGCGGGCCGCGAGGTGGGCGAAGTGCCAGTCGGTCGGGACACCGGCCGCGTCCCCGTCCGGGACGGCGCTGTACTGGCACATCGCCGGCATCCAGATCCGGTTGGGGACGGTCAGGGACCGCAGGGTGAACGGGGCGAAGAGGGAGGTGCTCATGTCGGACTCCCGATGGGGTCGGCGCCAGTGCGAAGGGGAGTGCATGCAACTTTTGCAGCTGCACTTACATTCGCAGACAATAATTGCGCGCGCAGAGATCTGCAAGGGTGCTCCGTCGGCACCACCTCCCACCTGCGAGAATCAATCCCATGATCGACTCCGCAGCCACCAGCACCCCGGACGCCCCGACCGCCCCGCTCACCGTCGCCGCCGCCGCGATCATCCAGGAAGGCCGGCTCCTGGTCGTCAGCAAGCAGGCCGCCCCCGAGGTCTTCTACCTGCCCGGCGGCAAGCCCGACCCCGGCGAGGACGCCCTCCAGGCACTGGCCCGCGAACTGGGCGAGGAACTCGGCGCGGCCCCGGTCGACCCCCGCCACCTCACCGACATCCGCGCCACCGCCGCCCTCGAAGGCGTGCCCATGCTGATGACCGTCTTCACCGCCACCCTGGACCGCGAGCCCGTCCCCGCCGCCGAACTCGCCGACCTGCGCTGGACCGACGGCCGCGACGACACCCTGCGCCTGGCCCCCGCCGTCCGCGACCACCTCCTGCCACTGCTGCGCGAACGCGGCGACCTGGCCTGACAGGGCGAGGCGGCGGGGCCCGGGGCCGACGGAAAACCCGTTGGCCCCGGCCCGCCGGGCCCGCGATACTCGCCCACCGGCGCCGCCCCAACCGCCCCCGGCGCCGGGACAGGGGAGTGCATGGAGGTCTTCGAGTGCGGGCGGTGCGGACACGCGCTGACCGCGCCGCTGTCGCGGGTCCCGTACCCCGTCTACGCGGGCTTCTCCTACGGCAACGGCCATCCCATGCCCGTCCTGATGGAATCGGGCACCTACGCCGTCGACGAGCATCCCGCCAGGCCCGCCCGCCCGCTCGATCGTCATCGCCCCCGGGGACGCCTACGGCACCGTCCTCGTCCAGCGGAGCGAACCCGGCGCCTGCTGCGGCATCGACAGCCGCAACGGCCCGAACGCCACCTGCGCCGGCTGCGGCGCAAAGGTGGCGACCCGGCTCGACGCCTGCTCCCTGTGGCAGGCCACCTGGCTGGAGCCGGACGCGGTACGCCCCGTCCCCGCGGGCCCCGCCCGTCCGGCCGCCGACTGGGCCGCGCTCACCCAGTGGTGGTGCGCCACCGAGCCGGCGGACCCGACGGGGCGCTGGGACCCGCGCTGGGAGATGGAATCGGCCGTGACGCTCGCCCACCTGGTCGCCGCCGCGGACGGCTCGCCTGTCATCCTCCCCGACGGCCCCCTCGCGGACGCCATCCGCGGCCCCCTCGCCGCCGCCCGCCGAGCCCCGTACGACCGGCTGCTCCCGCCGGGGCGATCGGCCGAGCGCGCGGCCGAGCGGCCGGTGAAGCGGGCGGCCCTGGCCGGACCGGGCCTGCTCCTGCCCGACCCCCTCCCGGACATCGCGGTGGTGCCGCGGCACCCGCAGACCGGCGAGCCCTGGCCCATACCCGCGGGCGTGGCCGTCGCGCCGCTCGCCGTCGGCTTCTGGACGCACCTCGCCCACCACGGCAGACGCCTGGTCACCCCCGTCACCGGCCGACTGCCCGCCGGCGTCGAGCGCGACGACCCCCTCACGCCCCACCCCTGCGGCTCGGGCATCGAGTGGGGGGCCTACCGCGCCACCCTGGAACGTTTGCGGGGAGCATGAGTTGGCGCGCGCCCGGTGGGGTCGGGTGGTGGTGCGGGTGCTTGCTGCCCGAGGTGTGTGGGGTGGCGGGAGGTGGGTGGTGGGTTCGGTGGCCGGGTGCGGGAGTTGGCGCGCCTGTGGGGTCGGGTGGTGGCCGGGCGTTTGCTGCCCGAGGTGTGTGGGGTGGCGGGAGGTGGGTGGTGGATTCGGCGTCCGGGTGCGGGAGTTGGCGCGCCGGTGGGGTCGGGTGGCGCTGCCGTTGGCGCGCTCTCCGGAGGGGGCCCGGGGTGGGGCGGGAGTCGGCGCCCCGGGACGCCGGACGGCGCCGCCCGGGGAACCGGGCGGCGCCGTCGATGCCGTACGAGCAGTCAGCCGGCCGTCAGCGCGCCGTCTGCGGGACGCGCTGGCTCGGGACGGCGCCCCGGGCGGCGCGCGGCGCACCCGCGGCACCCGCGGCCGCGCCGGCGGGGGAGGCGCCGAGGGCGGTGCCCCGGGTCTCCTCGGCCCACATGACGCAGACCAGCAGTCCGACCGCCGTGGTCCCGGCCGCGATCAGCATGGTCGGGCCGGTGCCCAGCCCGGTCAGCGACAGCGGCAGCAGGTAGGTGCCGACGGCCGCGCCGATCCGGCTGACCGAGGTGGCGACGCCCACCGCGGTGGCCCGGATCTCGGTCGGGAACAGCTCGTTGGGGTACGTCCAGTCGAGCACGTTCGGCCCGCCGCACAGGAAGGCGTACGCGCACAGCGCCAGCAGCGCGACGGCGGCCGGGGCGGTGGGCCACACGCCCAGCAGCGCCAGCGGGACGGTCATCAGCGCGAAGGACCAGATGATGACGGGCCGGCGCCCGCGGGTGTCGATCAGGCGCAGCGCCGGGTAGCAGCCGAGCAGGAAGACCATGCTGATCAGGCCGGTGCCGAGGGTCTCCATCACGGTGCCGCCGGGCATGCCGAAGGAGGAGAGGATCTGCGGGCCGAAGGTGAGCATCGCGAACAGCGGGCCGACCTGGCACAGGAAGAACAGGCCGCAGAACAGGGTGCGGCGCCGGTAGGGCTGGGTCATCAGCAGGCGCAGTCCGGCGGGGCGGCCGCGCTCGGCCGGGTCGGGCATCAGTTCCCGGCCGTCCACGCGCACGCCCAGGTGCTTCTCGACCACGCGCACCGCGTCGCCGACCCGTCCGTTGGCGGCCAGCCAGCGCGGCGACTCCGGGGAGCCGCGCCGGATCACCAGGAACACCACGCACAGCACCGTGGAGCTCGCCAGCATCCACCGCCAGCTGCCCGGCCCGGCCAGCTCCAGGAAGAGGTAGCCCACCACGTAGGCGAGCACGGAGCCGGCGTACCAGGCGATGATCTGCTTGCCGAGCAGCCGGCCGCGGTGCTTGGTGGGCAGCCACTCGGCGAGCAGCGAGGTGGCGATGGGGTAGTCGGCGGCCACGGCCAGGCCGAGCACGAAGCGCAGCACGGCGATCGCCCACACCGCGTCCACCCAGAAGGAGAGCACCGAGCAGGCGACCATCACGAGCAGGTCGGCGGTGTACATCACCTCCCGGCCGATCTTGTCGGTCAGCACGCCGAAGAGCGCGCCGCCGACGAACATTCCGACCAGGGCGGCGGCGCCGATCAGGCTGACCTCGGCGGTGGACAGTCCGAGGTCCGGGCGCATCCCGATCAGGGCGACGCCGACGATGCTCAGGATGTAGCCGTCGAGCAGGGGTCCGCCTGAGCAGGCGAGGGCCAGCCTGCGGTGGAACGCGGTATACGGGGCGTTGTCGATGGTCTGGGACATGTGCTTGGGGTCCTCCGGAGCGTACGGCGCGCGACCGCGCACCGTGCGCCGGGTAGACGGCAGGGGAAGACGCCGCCCACGTCGGACGGCGCCATCGCCCGGTCACAACGGGCGACCGTCCACGGTTGCCCGGCCCCCGCGGTGCCGCCACCGGGCCGAAGGTCGAGGGGATTCACGACCAAGGTCCCGAAGCGGACAGGCCCTTCGCCCGTGCCGGATCGCCGCCCGCCCAGTCCTGCCGGGACGAGGCGCCGCCGCGGGCCTCGAACGCGCGCCGGGCGTGACCCTGGTCACTCGAAGCCCCAAGAGGCCCGGGAATGTGGCCCATTGCACATCCGGGCGGTGTCCGTCCGTATGGAGACGACCCCGCTGCGTCACCTCCGGAGCGCTCGCACGCGCCCCGCCGTCAGCTCCCGGTCAGCTTCCCGTCAGGACGTGATCCCGAGCCGGGCGAGGCCCGAGTCCAGCGCCGCCTCCAGGTGGTCGGTGGAGCCGGTGGTCATCAGGATCAGCACCCCGCCCTGGATCCCGGCCAGCAGCGCCGCCGCCTCCCGTTCGGCGTCCAGCCCGGCGGCGGCCACCCTGCCGGCCTGCAGGTGCCTGATGCCCGCGGCGAGCCGGCGCTGCCACTGCCCCAGCAGTTCGGCGGCCACCGTGCGGCCCGCGCCGGTGGCGGTGCCCAACTGGGACAGGGCCACGTGCAGCGGGCAGCCGACGCCCTGGGCGCGGTAGCGGGCGAGGACCTTGTCGCGCCACTGCCGCCAGGCCTCCGGGGAGGTGAGGGAGCCCAGTTCCGGCTGCTGGTCGTCGAGGACCCGGGCCGCCTCGAAGCGGGCCACGGCCAGCAGCAGCTCGTCCTTCCCGCCGGGGAAGTAGTGGAACAGCTGGCTCTTGCTGGTGGCGGTGCGGGCCATCACGTCCTCCAGGCGCAGCGCGAACACGCCCTCCGCGCGGATCTCCCGCGCGGCGCCCTCGATGATGCGCTGCCTGGTCGCGGCGCCCTTGCGGGTCGGCGGAACGTGCTCCTTCACCGTGCTCGCGAGGGCGCTCACGGCAGCAGGACCAGCTTGCCGGTGGTGCGCCGGGACTCCAGGTCCGCGTGCGCCCGGGCGGCCTCGGCCAGCGGGTAGCGGCCGGTGACCTGCGCGGTGAGCCCGCCCGCCAGGACGAGGTCGAACAGCTCGCCGGCGCGCCGTACCAGCGCCTCGCGGGTGGGGACGTGGTGGTGCACCACCGGGTACGTCAGCAGGATGCTGTTCGGCAGGTCGGTGGGCCGCAGCTC
Organism: Kitasatospora sp. NPDC032121; assembly: GCF_055580145.1. NCBI lineage: Bacteria > Bacillati > Actinomycetota > Actinomycetes > Kitasatosporales > Streptomycetaceae > Kitasatospora > Kitasatospora sp. NPDC032121. The sequence continues at coordinate 39,659 of NZ_JBVILX010000014.1, forward strand.
GGGCACGCCCATGAACGGGCCGTAGTAGGCGTGCACCCCGTGCGGGCGCAGGGCCAGCTGGGAGGAGCGGAAGGTGTCGCCGCCGCCGCCGTCGTAGACGACGTCGGCCCCGCGCCCGCCGGTCAGCTCCCTGATCCGGTCCTCGAAGCCGCCGCCGGAGTGGACCAGCACGTGGTCGGCGCCGGCCTCCTTCGCGACGGCGGCCTTCTCCTCGCGGGAGACCAGGCCGATGACGTCGCCGCCGCGGGCCTTGACCAGCTGGGTGAGCAGCCGCCCGACGCCGCCCGCCGCCGCGTGCACCACCGCGGTGTCGCCCGGGGCGATCGGGTAGGTCTCGGTGCTCAGGTGGCTCGCGGTCAGGCCCTGCATCAGCAGGCCGCCCGCGACCTCGTCCGGCACCCCGTCGGGCACCTTGACCAGCGAGGCGGCCGGGACGGCGAGCAACTCGGCGTAGCTGCCCGGGTGGTAGAACCAGGCCACCCGGTCGCCGACGGCCAGGCCGCCCACCCCCGCGCCGAGGGCGGTGACGTAGCCCATGCCCTCGGCGCCGAGCACGGCCGGCGCCGCCCAGCCCGGGCCGCCCTCGGCGCGGGCGCCGACGTCCATGTAGTTGACGCCGGCCGCGCCCAGGCGCACCAGCGCCTCGCCGGGGCCGGGGACCGGGTCCGGCAGCTCGGTCCAGCGCATGACCTCGGGGCCGCCGTGCTCCTCGATCCGGATCGCGTGCATGGGCCGACACCTTTCTGTACGGGGCTCGTTCGGGAGGGGGTGCACGGCACGGTAGGCAGCCGAAAATGGACCCACAAGTCCAGAAATCCGTACGGTGGTCGGGTGTCTACCGGCCCGCCAGCGGCACGGCGACGTCCGCGACGTGCTCCTCCGGCCCGGCACTCGCCCAGTTCGGGTAGTACACCTCCCGGTTCGGCCCGCCCCGCCGGTACCCGCGGGCGGCGACCCAGGCGCCCACCGCGTCGTGGGCGGCGGCCATCGCGGCGAAGCCCCGCCGGGGCAGGGCGGTGTACGCCTCGCGGTGCGCGGGCTCGATGCGCACCCCGAACGGGCCGTGCGGGCCGACGGCGTTCGGGGTGGGGGCGCAGACCTCGACCAGGGCGTCGCAGTCCTCGCCCACCAGGCCGTGGAACACCGCGAACAGCGGCCCGGACAGGCACGCGTCCACCTCCCGCAGCCGCCCGAGCAGCGACTCGCCGGCCTCGGCGAGGAAGCCGGGCAGCGCGGCGGCGTCCACGTGCCGCCGGACGAACAGGACGTGCTGCTCGGGCACGTCGCGCTCGGCGATCTCGAACATGGTGGTGCTCCTTCCGGTCAGGACCTCTCGGGCGTAGCCCACCGCCTCCCGGCGGGCCGCGTGCTCGGCCTCCCGCTCCCGCCAGTACGCCAGCAGCACCCGCTCGGCCGCGCCCGCCTGCTCGGCCGCGCCCGCGCCGTCGCCCGGGCCCTCGTCGGCGTCGCCGTCGGCGTCCAGTACCGCCGGGATCCGCGCCAGCGGCAGCCCGGCGGCGCGCAGCAGCGCGATGCGCCGGGCCCGCTCGACCTGCGCCGGGCCGTAGCGGCGCACCCCGGTGCGCGGGTCGACCAGGGCGGGCGGCAACAGCCCCCGCGCGCCGTAGAGCCGCAGGGCCTTGAGGCTGAGCCTGGTTCTGGCGGCGAGTTCGCCGATGGTGATCATGTCCTCCTGCACGCCCGCCACTGTGCCCCCTGCCCCAGGGGCAGGGGCAAACGGGCAGGGGCAAACGGGCAGGCCGCAAACGGGCAGGGGCGAACTGCCGCCCGCTCTGTGGCGGTACGTCAGCTTTACCGCCGGATCCGGCAGCCTGTTCGCGGCGCCGAGCGGGACGGTTCACCAGGCCGTGGACCGGAGGTCGTCCGTGCACGGTTGACTGCCCGCGGCCCGGGAGGACCCGCCCCCGGGCCGCACCGTCCGCGGGCGAACGACGACACCCGGCGCCCCGCACGCCGCCGGAAGCGCCCAGCCCGCCGCCGTACGAGGAGAACGCCGTATGCCACCCCCACCCGCCCACACCGACGTCCGCACCGACGCCTGCACCCGTGGCCGCCGCGCCCTGGGCGCGCTCGCCCTGACCACCGCCCTGGCCGCCGGCCTGTCCGGCCTCGCCACCCCCGCCCGGGCCGCCCCCGCCCCCGCCCCGGCTCCCACGACGGCCGGCACGACGGCCCCCACCGCGGCCGGCACCCGGCCCCACGCCACCGACCCCGGCCCGGTCCTGGACCGCCCCGGGGAGTCCGTGGTCACCTGCCGCGAGGTCACCCCCATCGCCCCCGGCCTGACCATGACCGCCTTCGACCGCCTCGCCGCCGCCGGCTGGATCCGCGGCAAGGTCCTCGTCGCTGACCTGGACACCGAGGGCCTGAGCGTCGACTACCTGTCCTCCGGAAAGGTGACCACCCGCCGGACCGTCACCGACATGGCCCGCGGCGCCGGAGCCGTCGCCGCGATCAACGGCGACTATTTCGACTTGACATCCCCTGCCCTGGTGGGCACGGGTTCCCCTCAGCCTCGCGGATGAGCCGCTGCGCGTGAGCGCTGCGGTGGGACGACTTCCTGCTTCACTGACGACCGCCCGCCCGGATTGTTCCGTTGAGGTCTTACACCGTCTCCACAGGCTGCAACCGCCAGCCCGGCGGCCAGGATGTTTCTCGCTGCGTTGACATCCCGATCATGGGTCGCACCGCAGCCACACGTCCACTCACGAACGTTCAGCGGCATCCTGCCCTGCAGGACGCCGCAGGCCGAGCAGAGCCCGGACGAGGGGAACCAGCGGTCCACAACGACCAAGTCCCTGCCGTACCAGTCGGCTTTGTACCTCAGCATGGACCGCAGTTCGGCCCAGCCCGCGTCTGCGATGGCGCGGGCAAGTGTCCGGTTCTTGAGCATGTTCCGGACGGTCAGGTCCTCGATCACGATCGTTTGGTTCTCACGAACGAGTCGAGTGGTGAGCTTGTGCAGGACGTCCCTGCGCCGGTCGGCGATCCTTGCGTGGATCCTGGCCACCTTGATGCGGGCCTTGGCCCGGTTCGCCCCGTTGCCCTTGGCCTTACGGGATAGATTCCGTTGGGCCCTGGCGAGGCGTTCGCGGTCCCTGCGTTCGTGCCTTGGGTTGGAGACCTTCTCTCCGCTGGAAAGCGTCACCACGGAGATCAGCCCGGCATCAATGCCCACCGCTCTGTTGATCGGCTCGGGCATCACGGGCCGGTCGTCACACAGCAGGGCGACGAACCAGCGTCCAGCGCGGTCCTGTGACACGGTCACTGTGGACGGTTGTGCGCCCTGGGGTAACGGCCTGGACCACACGATAGCCAGCGGCTGGCTCATTTTTGCCAGTGTGAGCTGCCCGTCTCGGAACCGAAACGCCGAGCTGGTGTACTCGGCGGAATTGCGGGACTTCTTCCGGGATTTGAACGTCGGGTACTTGGCCTGCTTCTGCCAGAAGTTGACGAAAGCTCCCTGCAAGTGCCTGAGCGCTTGCTGTAGTGGGACGCTGGACACCTCGCACAGGTAAGCCAATTCCTCGGTCTTCTTCCACGCAGTCAGCATCGCCGAGGTGACGTTGTAGTCGACCCGTTCCCGGTGCAGCGTCCAGGCTTCCGTGCGGGCCTGCAACGCCATGTTGTAGACCTTCCGCACGCACCCGAACGTGCGCGACAGCTCGACTGCCTGTGTATCGGTCGGATAGAAGCGAAACTTGAATGCCCGCTTCACGTGGGTGGCCGTCACAATCACAGATTAGCGCCCATGCATGTGACCATGCGGCCGGTGACCCTGCCAAGAAGTCATATTGTCTCGGCGGCTATCTGCCCACCCGCAGGCCCGGTAGGCGGGATATCCGTTTCTCTCTCCAGGCCAAGCCAGGGGTGACCGCGGAGCTTCCCATGACGCCTCCGGGGCCCAGAAGGCGCCATCCCGAGCACCTGCCGTCCTGCTCAGCCGCGGGCCGGTGCCCGCGCGCTGTGGACCTCAAGCCTGCGACCGGGGCCACTGTTCCCGGCCAGCCCTGCGCCGTCGCCCCCGACGTCGAACTGCCCGCCCGGCCACGCGTCACCGACCCCGTCGTGCTCACCCACGGCACCGTCGACCACCGCCCGCTGCGCGTCGCCGTCATGTCCGACGCCCAGTTCGTCGCCCGCGACCCCGACAGCGACATCGTCCAGGCCGCCCGCCGCACCCTGCGCGACATCGCCGCCGCCCAACCCGAACTGCTCGTCATCGACGGCGACTTCGTCGACGAGGCCGCCCCGCCGACTTCGCCCTCGCCCGCACCCTCCTCGACGAGTTCGACCAGCTCACCGGCCACACCGTCCCCTGGCACTACGTGCCCGGCAACCACGAGGTCATGGGCCCCGGCACCATCGACAACTTCAAGGCCGCCTTCGGCGACACCACCCGGGTCTTCGACGTCAAGGGCACCCGCTTCATCACCCTCGACAGCTCCCTCGGCACCCTGCGCGCCGGCGGCTTCGACCAGATCGCCACCCTGCGCTCCGCCCTCGACGGCGCCGCCCAGGACCCGTCCGTCACCGGCCTGCTGCTCTTCGAACACCACCCCACCCGCGACCCCCTGCCCGACCAGGGCAGCCGACTCGGCGACCGCAAGGAAGCCGCCCTCGTCGAACAGTGGCTCGCCGACCTCCGCACCCGCGGCAAGTCCGCCGCCATGGTCACCGGCCACGTCGGCGCCTTCCACGCCCAGAGCATCGACGGCGTCCCGCACCTGATCAACGGCAACTCCGGCAAGGGCCCCGCCGCCGAACCCGACCGCGGCGGCTTCACCGGCTGGACGATGCTCGGCATCGACCCCGCCGCCGGCCGCGTCACCGACCCCTACGCCCCCGCCGACGACACCACCGCCTGGCTGCGCGCCGAAGTCCACGCCCGCGCCGACACCGTCGACCTCAAGGCCCCCACCGCACTCGGCCTGCTCGAAACCGCCCCCGTCCACGCCACCTTCACCCAGGACGGCGGACGCACCGTACCCGTCGCCTGGCCCGTCACCGCCCAGTGGGGCGGCGCCGACGTCCACATCGGCACCGCCGCGAGCGCCCCGCGCACCGCCGTCGCCGCCTACGACCCCGCCACCGCCACCCTGACCGGGCTGCGCCCCGGCACCGGGACGCTGAGCGTCACCGTCGGCGGGGTGAAGGCCGAACAGCCGCTCACCGTCGGCCCGGAGACCGCCTGCACCACCACCGTGCGCGGCAAGCACTCCTCGCTCGCCGTCACCTCGGGCGTCACCTGCCTCCAGGGCGCCGGCATCGACGGCCCGGTCCTGGTCCGGCCCGGCGCGTCCCTGGTGGCCGTCGACTCCACCGTGGGCGGCCCGCTCTCCGCCCGCGGCGCGGGCACCGTGCTGCTGAGCGACACCACGGTCGGGGGCCCGGTCGCCGTCAGCGGCACCACCGGCAGCACGGCACTCCTGCGCACCACGGTCGCCGGCCCGCTGCACCTCGCCCTCAACCGGGGCGCCACCCTGCTGGCCGGCACCACCGTGCGCGGCCCGCTGGACTGCTCCGGCAACACCCCGGCCCCGGTCGACGGCGGCCTCGCCAACACCGTCGGCGGCCCGAAGGGCGGCCAGTGCGCCAAACTGTGACGAACCATCGGCAATGACCGCAGGCCCGGACCGTCCACGGTCCGGGCCTGCGGGCCGCTGATGGCCGGAGTTGAGCGTGATTCCTATGATGGTCAGTCAGTAATTCGTTATGCCAGTGCCATGATCCTCGGAGTGTGCCACGGGCCCAGGGCGCGCCCGGGGGACGGGGCCCGCACCCGGATCCGCTCCGGCCCTCGGCATCGGTTCCTCGGTTCATCGATTCAGGGAGAAGCATGCGCGGCACCGTGCTCGCCGACCGCTACCGGCTGGTGGACTGGCTGGGCGGCGGGTCGATGGGCGACGTGTGGCTCGCCGAGGACGAGGTCCTCGGCCGCCGGGTGGCGATCAAGGTGGTGAAGCCCGCGCTGCTGGACGAACCCGGCTTCGCCGAGCGCTTCCACGCCGAGGCCCGCGTCATGGCGCAGCTGCGGCACCCGGGCATCGTCGGCGTGTACGACTACGGGCACGACGGCGGGCAGGACGGCGGGCACGGCGAGGGGTACTCGGGCACGGCCGGGCGGCGCCCGGTCGGCTACCTGGTCATGGAACTGATCGACGGCCAGCCGTTGAGCGCCGTCCTGGAACACCGCGGCGCCCTGCCGGCGGCGCAGGCCCTGCGGATGGCCCTGCAGGTGCTGGAGGCGCTGGAGGCCGCGCACGAGTCCGGGGTGGTCCACCGGGACATCAAACCGGCCAACCTGATGGTCCGCGGCGACCGGACGGTGATCGCGGACTTCGGCATCGCCCGGCCCGCCTGCGACGCCCGGCTCACCGTCCCGGGGATGGTGCTGGGCACCGCCGCCTACCAGGCGCCGGAACAGGCCTCCACCGGGACGGTCACCGCCTCCGCCGACCTCTACGCGCTCGGCGTGGTCCTCTACGAGTGCCTGGCCGGCCACCTCCCGTACGAGGGGGAGACCGCCCTCGAAGTGATCCTCAAGCACCTGACGGAGCCCGTGCCGCCGCTGCCCGGGGACGTGCCCGCGCCGGTGTGGGCGCTGGTCGAGCGGGCGATGGCCAAGGAGCCGGGCGAGCGCTGGCCGGACGCGGCGACGATGGCCACGGCGGTGCGGCGCGCCCTCGCGGCGATCGAGGGGGCGGTCGAGGGGACGCCCTCGCCCGCGCCGGTTCCGGACCGGACCCAGGCCCGGACCCGGCCTGCCGTCGTACGCGCGCCGCGGGCCGGACGCCGCCTGCGGACGCTGGCCGGGCTGACGGCGCTGACCCTGCTGTGCGTGGCCGGGGCCGCCGGGGCCACGGTGGTGCGGCCCGGCCGGGCGCCGCACGTCGCCGTCGCCCAGCCCCCGGTGCCGGAGCCGGTCGCGCTGGTGGAGGCGGCCCGCCCGAGCGCCCAGCAGGCGGCCCCCGCACCGTCGGCCGGAGAGGGCCAGAGCCCCGCACCCGCCGCCGGGCCCGAAACGCCCACCGGGTCGCCCCTCGCCGCCCCGCCCACCGTCCCGCTCGCCGCCCTGCCCGCCGCCCCGGCTCCCGCCGTACCCGGCCGGAGCCCCGTCCCGCCCCCGGCCGCACCCGCCGCCGGTCAGAACCCCGTTCCGCCCGCGCCGAGCCCCTCCGCCCCGGACCGGCCCGCGACCGGCGAACCGGCCCCGCCCACCGCGACCGCGACCGCGACCGGGACGCCGCCGCCGTCCGTGCCGCCCACGGCGCAGCCGAGGCCGCAGCTGCCCGCCGTGGCGCAGATCGCCGGTGCCAACGGCGCGTTGGACAACTACCAGTCCGCGGACGTGGACGGCAACATGGTCGGCACCTACGTCGTCAACGGCACCTCGGCGCAGCTGTGGCGGCTGGACAAGATCGCCGAGGGGATGTACTACCTGCGCAACGCCTCCAGCAACTTCACCAAGGTGCTGGACCAGGACCGCACGAGCAGGCAGGTGCAGATCTGGTCGAGCCCGCCGGCCGTCTGGAACCAGGTCTGGGACATCGAGCCGGTCCCGGGCGGCTACCGGATCTACAACGTCGGCACCCGGCTGTGCCTGACGTCCGAGGGCATCGGCGTGGGCACCCACGGGGCGGACTGCACCGGCGCTCAGAACCAGCTGTGGACGATCAGCTGAGCCGCCGCTGAGCCGCCGCCGACCGCCGACCGCCGACCGCCGCTGAGCCCGCTGCCGGCCGCCGACCGCCGGCCGGGCCGGCGGCGGGTCACGCCGGGAGCCAGGACGGCCACTGCCGGCGCGGCCGCACGACGGGCCCGCCGGGGCTGATCAGGGCGCGCAGCCGGTTGGCCTCGGGGGAGCCGATGGAGGCCAGAATGTCGTAGGCCTCCGACCGGCGCGCCAGGGCCTCGTCCGGTGCGGTGCCGCTCTCGGCGAGCGCGTCGCCGAGCGCCGCCAGCGCCAGCCCCCGCCCCCGGCGGTCGCCGTCGAGGGTCAGCACCTCCACCGCCCGCCCGGCCGCCGCCACCGCCTCCTCGCCGCGGCCCACGGCGCGCAGCGACTCGGTGAGCCGCAGCAGGGTACGGCCCGTACGGCGCCGGTCGTCCGGCCGCAGCAGGGACAGGGCGTTGCGGTGGTGGCGCAGGGCCTGCTCGAACTCGCCGCGGTCGTGGGCGATCGTCCCCAGCGAGTCCAGGGCGAGCGCCTGCAGCTCGTAGTCGGCGAGCCGGTGGCAGATCAGCAGGGACTGGTCGACCACGCGCACCGCCGCGTCGTACCGGCCGAGTTCGGTGAACGCGCCTGCCAGGTTGAGTAGTTCGGCCGCCACCGAGCGCTGGTCGCCGAGCCGCTCCCAGACCGAGATCGCCGCCGTGAAGCCGCCGAGCGCGTCGCCCGGCCGGCCGACCTGGACGAACAGGGCGCCCAGCGCGGCGTGGGCCAGGGCGAGCAGCGGCCCCGGCAGGCCGTCGGCGGTGCACAGGTCGCGGGTCCTGAGCAGCTCGGCGAGGGCGGCGGGCTCGGAGCCGACCTCGGTCAGCAGCCGTCCGAGTACCAGCCTGGCCCTGACCTCGGCCGTCCGGTCGCCCGCCCGGACGGCGGCCTGGAGCAGGACCTTGGCCGCGTGCCCGAGCGGCCGGGTGGCCTGCCCGGTCTCGCACAACAGGCTGCAGCCGAGCAGCAGTTCGGCCGCCAGGTCGAGCCGGGGCGGGTCGGGGAGCCCGGCGTACTGGCCGACCAGCGCGCCGACGCCCTGGTAGTCGACGCCGCCGGGCGGTGCCACCGCGCGGGGGCCGGCGCCGGCCCCGGCCTCGGGCAGGGCGGCGCGGGCCGCGGACGGGCCGAGCGCCGCGACGGTCTCCGCGTGCTGACGGGCCACCAGGCGGGTGAGCACGGCCGCCGGGCGGTCCTCCTCGCCCCGCGCCTGCCCGTTCGCCTCCGCCTCCGGGGCGAGCCGCTGGGCGAAGGAGCGCAGCAGGTCGTGGTACCGGTAGCGGTCCGGCGGCGCCGTCTCCAGCATCGAGCAGTCGACCAGCGACTCGGCCAGCTCCTCGGCCTCGTGCTCGGGCACGCCGAGCACCGCCGCGACCGCGCCCGGCGACAGGTCGGGCACCTCCGGCACCGCCAACAGCCGGAAGGCACGGGCCTGTTCGGGCGTCAGCTGGTCGTAGCCGAAGCGGAACGCCGGCTCGACGGCGAGGTCCCCGGCGCGCAGCACGTCCAGCCGGCGGAGGTTCCCGGACAGCTTGTCGAGCAGCCGCTCCATGGCCCAGCCGGGCCGGCAGGCCAGGCGCGCGGCGAGGATGCGCACGGCCAGCGGGAGGTGGCCGCAGAGCCGGACGAGTTCCGCCGCCGTGTCCTGCTCGGCCCGCAGCCGCTGCTCGCCGATCACCTGGCCGAGCAGGCCGAGGGCCTCCCGAGGGGCGAACGCGGTCAGCTCGACGACCTGCGCGTTGGGCAGCGAACCGAGCCGGGCCCGGCTGGTGACGAGGACGGCGCAGCCGGGCCGCCCGGGCATCAGCGGCCTGATCTGCTCGGCGTCCCGGGCGTTGTCGAGGACGACGAGCACGCGCCGCTCGGAGAGCAGCGAGCGGAACTGGGCGGAGCGTTCGGCGAGCCCGGAGGCCAGCCCGTCGGCCGGCACGCCGAGGGAGCGCAGGAAGACGCCCAGCACCTCCTCGGGCCGGGTCGGGCGGCCGTCGGCCCCGTGCAGGTCGAGGTAGAGCTGGCCGTCGGGGAAGTCGGCGGCCAGCCCGTGCGCGACGTGCACGGCCAGCGCCGTCTTGCCCACGCCGCCCAGACCCGCCACGACCGCCACGGGCACGGTGCGGGGGGCGAGCAGGACGGCCCGCAGCGCCTCGGTCTGCGCCTCGCGGCCGGTGAAGTCGGCGAGGTCGGCGGGGACCTGGGTCGGCCGCACGGGCGCCCGGTACGGCGGGCGGGGCGCGGTGGCGGCACCGGTGGCGGTCGCGGTCGCCGCGGTGGCGGTGCCGGTGGTGGCGGCGGGCCGGGGCGGCGCGGGCGCCAGGAGGGCGGCGTCGGCCGCCAGGATCCGGCGCTGCAGCTCGCGCAGACCGGGCCCGGCGCTGACGCCGAGCTGCTCGCGCAGCCGCCGGTCCGTGGCACGGTACGCGCCCAGGGCCTCGGCCTGCCGACCGGTGCGGTAGAGGGCGAGCATCAGCAGTTCGCAGAACCGTTCCCGCAGCGGGTGTTCGGCCGTGACCGCGGTCAGTTCGGCGACGACCTCGCCGGACGGCCCGGCCTCGACCTCGGCCTCCAGGCACGACTCCAGGACGGTCACCCGGCGTTCGGCCCACTCCCCGCGCTGCCGCTCCGCGTACGGGCCGGGCAGCGCGGCCATCGGCTCGCCCTGCCACAGGGCCAGCGCCGAGCGGAGCGTGGCGGCGGCGCCGGCGTGCTCCCCGGCGGCGCGCAGCGCCTTCGCCTCGCCGACGAGCTCCTCGAGGCGGTGGGTGTCCAGCGCCCCGGCGTCCACCGTGAGCAGGTAGCCGCCGCTGAGCGTGCTCGGCGCGTCGGGCCCCAGGACGCGGCGCAGGCGGTGGACGTAGGTGCGGATCACGGCGGACGGCTTGGCGGGCGGCTCCTCGCCCCACAGGTCGTCGACGAGCTGGCCGGCCGACACGGGGTGGTTGGCCCTCAGCAGCAGCGCGAGCAGCAGGCTCCGCTGCTGCGGTGAGCCGAGCGCCAGCTCACCGCCGTCCCGCCACCCCCGCAGCGGCCCCAGCACCGCGAACCGTAAACCACCCACCGGCCGTCCCCCTCCACCCGCGAAAAATCCCCCGGGGCATTTTACCGGCCGCATCGCCCCTGGTCAGGGCGGCTCATCCGGGCCCCACCGGCCGCTTGTCCATCACCTGTCAACAGACTGTCGACCATCTGTCGACGGGAGCGTCCGAGGCTTCGAGCAGGAGACCGCACCGACGCGGTCCCAGAGCGAGAGGAACACCCGATGGCACAGCGGAAGTCCCTGGTCCGAGCGACCCTGGCCGCGGCCGGCGTCGCCGCCGCGCTGTTCACGGCGGCCGCCCCGGCCGGCGCGGCCACCGCTCAGCAGCAGCCCGCCCAGGAGCAGACGCAGCTGCTGAGCGCGGCGCGCAGCACGGAGGTCCTGGTGGTCAACTGGACGGGCTGCGAACTGCGCCTGCAGAGCAACTGGCTGGACCACGGCATCTGGACGACGGCTCCGGACCCCATCATCAGCGACGGAAAGACCGGACGCTGGCAGTCCGAGAGCAACGGCTTCATGACCGGGACCGAGGGCCACGTCATCTACGACGCGGCCAACTGCGGGAACCCGGGGCTCAACGGCAAGCGCGTCCAGCTCCACTGGAACAACCCGTACGTCGGCAGCAACGGCTACGACACCGCGGGTTCCGACCCGATGTTCGGGTTCGCGCAGAGCGGGGGCAGCGGCAACAACGCCGCCGTGTACTGGACGATCAGGGGCCTCTGAGCGCCCTGACCCCTGACTGACGGGCCTGACCGACGGGCCTGACCGACGGGCGCCCGGCCGGGACTTCCTCCCCCCGGCCGGGCGCCCGCGCGTGTTCGGCAGCGCCGTCAGGTCAAGCGCCGTCAGGTCAAGCACACCGTCAGGTAGAAGCGCCGCCCGGTCAAGCGCCGCCAGGTCATCCGGCGGGCAGCAGCGCGGCGACCTCCGCCAGGACGCGGGCCGCCGGCGCCGGGTCGACCAGCCACTTCAGGTGGCTGCCGGTGAGCGTGCGGACGTCGTACCGGTTCTCCGGCGTCAGTTCGTCGCCCTCGCGGATCATCCGGTCCTGCATGGCGAGCGGTATGCCGGCGTCCTCGGTCAGCCGCACGTACGTCCGGGGGATCCGCCCCCAGGTGCCGGCCTGCGCCCGGTCCTCGGGCGTGCCGGCGTCGAGGTTCTCGTCGGGCTGGAAGGTGTTGAGGAGGACCAGGAACTCGTCGTCCGTCCCGTCGGCGAGGAAGGCCGCCTTGAACGCCGCGAGGACGGAGGGGTCGGCGGTGCGGAAGTTGGAGCGCAGCAGCCCCAGTTCGGCAGGGTTCCCGACCATCGCCGCCGCCATCCCCGCGGCGTCGACCGAGGCCATCTCGGGCTCGGCGTAGTAGGCGCCGACGTCGAGGGCGACGGGGGCCCAGGCGGACACGTAGACGATGCGGTCGATCAGGTCGGGCCGCCGGTTGGCCGCGACGGTGGCCGTCAGGCCGCCGCGGCTGTGGGAGACCAGGACGACGGGCCCGTTGCGCTTGGCCCGCTCCAGTATCCCGACCAGGTGCGCGACGTTGTCGCCGAGCGTCACGCCCTTGATGGCCCCCGGCGCGGCGGCGAGCCCCTCGAGGTCCTGCGGCGCCTGGTAGGCGCGCGGGTACGTCGCGGCGAACCCGTGCCCGGGCAGGTCGACGGCGACGGAACGGTGCCCCAAGAGGCCGAGTTCGGCCTGGAGCGGCGCGAAGGAGAAGGAGTTCGCGAAAGCTCCGTGGACCAGTACGAACGTCGGTTGCATGTCTGTGCTCACTTTCTGACCCGTGTTCAACGAAAGATCATCGCACTGTCCGCAGGGGCCCGTCTCGGCCATTCGTGTCGCCGGTGGATACAACCGATCACGAACCCGGCATGCTGACCGCAACGTTGTCCGAGACACGACGAAGGAGAAGGCCATGCGACGGATTGCGGCTCTGGGGACCGGTGCGGCACTGCTGGTGGCAGCCGGGGTGATGGCGGCTCCGGGGGCGTCGGCGACCTCGTACTGCAGCACCACCCAGGGCACGAACTGGGGATCGGTGAGCTGTCAGACCACCGCCACGAAGAACCACTGGCAGCTGGTGCTGGTCTGCAACAACGACAACGTCAAGGGCAACCAGACGACGGTCATCGGGTCCTGGCACATGGGCAACGGCAGCGACACCCTGTACTGCCCGACCGGCTACAGCGCGGCGTACACCAAGGTCAACAACGACAACTGACCTGCCGCGCAAGGAAATCGGCCCCCACCGCCCGGCGGGGGCCGATTTCCGTACGTGCCGCGCATTCACTCTTCCGGCCTATTGGGCAAGGTGGTTCGAGCCCGATACATTTCCTGTACCGGGACGTTTCCCCACGAACCCGCACCAGGTGGCGATTCGCCTTCGCTGCGCCGTCACCCGCGACCTCCGGAACGGGCGCACCCCGCCGTCCCGACCCGACAGGACCGACCCACCGACACCTCCGGCGGCCACGGACACCGGCCGCCGACGAGGACAGCCCGCCCGTCCGACGGCGCGTGAGCCGACGCACGGCGTACGGCGTACGGCCTCCGACGCACCCGGCCTCCGACGCACGGCCTCCGACGCACCCGGCCTCCGGCGTACGGCGCTCGGCCCGAAGACCCGCGTCCGGCGGGACCACCGCCGAAGAACCCGCACCCGGGCCCGTCCCGCCGTCCGGCACCCACCGTTCACACGGGGAGGAACCATGAACGCCGCCGCCAACTGGAACGACATCCTGGTCCGGGACAACTTCCAGGACACGGGACAGACCCCCACGTCCGACCCCGTCTGGGAATCCCCGGACATCATCCCGTTCGGCAGCGACATCCTCGACTTCGGCCTGCTGGAGTCCAGCTACGGCGGCCCCGACCTCGGCATCAGCCACCCCATCGTGCAGGGGCGGCTCAACCGCATCTACGTCCGCGGGAAGAACCTCAGGACCGGATGCCCCACCTCCGGTGACGTCAGGCTCTACTACGCCCCCGGCGGACTGCTCCTGGACCCGCGGGCGTGGACCCCGCTCAACGCCGAGGGCGGCGGCACCACCGTGCCGTTCACCGTCCGCGGCGGCAGCAGGGAGATCCCTCCCGGGCAGATCTGCGTCAGCAGGTCCGCCTTCCTCTGGCCGAGCCAGAACCCGCCCGGCCACTACTGCACGATCACCACCGTCGACACCCCCGCCCATCCCATGCCCGCGACGCTGCCCACCTTCAGCTCGCTCGTCGACTACCTGAACTGGGTCAGGTACAACCCCAACGTCGGCTGGCGCAACATCGACGTCATCCCCTGCCGGCAGACCAACTACGTCCTCTCCAACCTCGCCATCTGCAACCTCAACAACACCCCGACGCGATTCGTCTTCGGGATCTCCGGCACCGACCTGCCCGCCGGCACCGCGACCTTCTCCAACACCGACCAGCAGGCCCCGTTCAGCCTGACGGCGCAGATCTACCCGCCCGGCGACGACGAGGGGTACACGCGCTCGATCCTGCTGCCCGCCAACTACTCCGGCACGGTCACCGTCGTGGTGCGGTTCGACACGCCCCTCCCGTGCGACGCCCGGATCGTGCTGCGCGCCTACAACCCGGTGACCCGCAACGCCGGACCGCTCGAACGGCGACTCGCCGTCCCGCTCACCGGCGTGCCCGGGCTCCACGACGCCCTGTTCCTCGAACTCGGCGCGTACACCTTCGTCGCGGCCGAGAGCGGTTCGTGACCGGCCCGGAGTTCCTGACCGGCCCGGAATCCGGGCAGGACGACACACCGTAGGGGCGACCGGGGGGAGTGGCCGCCACCCGGTTGGTCACTCTGCGTCAACATCCTCGCTCGGACGGCGGGTTGCCGCAGGTGGGCCGCATGCGACCGCGCCCGTTCGGCTGGCCCCGGGGTGATACGCCCGGTGCGGTGTTTCACCCGCGAAGGGCAAGGGGCCCCGGCCTCGCCCGGTCCGGCGGCACCGGCGGCGTCCAGGATGTTCGTGGACGTCCCAGGAATCGCCTGCGACCGATCGAGTGAAAGAGAAGACGACATGACGAAGACCGGCAAGATCGCACTGGCCGTCGCCGCGGCGGGCCTGTTCGCCGGCGCCCTCACCGCCACCGCGCCCGCGGCCTCCGCCCAGCCCACGGAGTTCAACGCGCTGGTGTCGTCGGAGAAGTACGGGAACTTCCTGCACCCGGGCCCCGGCGACAACGTGACCCTCGGCGACTCCATCGAGTGGATCTTCCGGGAGGTGGACCCCGGTACGTACGAGATCAGGGCGGCCAACCGGCCGGGCTTCCCGTGCGTCACCTCCTTCGGCGAAGGGGACGCCGTGAAGCTGGTCGACTGCGGCTCCGCGTTCGGCAACCAGACCTGGAAGCTGCAGCCCGCGAAGCCGGGCCAGACCGAGCCCGTCCTCATCGAGTCCGCGGACCGCCCCGGCGAGGTCCTCGAACCGCACGGCCTCGGCGAGAAGGTCACCCTGGAACACCTGAGCGGCGACATCGCCCAGCAGTGGAAGGTCTACGGCCGGTAAGGGAAGCGGCCCGCCCGCGGTGAACGAGCCTGCACACCCGGCGGGCTCGTTCCCGTTTCCGGCGACGGCCGGGGCGCGCAGGAAGTCGGCGGGGCCGACTTCCTGCGTCGACTCCGGTGGCTTCTTACAGCCCGATTCCGGACATGAGGTCCGGTAGTTCCCGCACGGGCTCGGCCCGGCGCTGGAGGAGGTGGACCTTCGCCTCGGGGAGTTCGGCCACGCGCAGCAACTGCCAGCCCTGCTCCCGTCGGTAGTAGCGCTGGAGCAAGAGCAGCTACAGCGGCAATGGCGGGCAGTGTGTCGAGGTGGCTTCCGGCTTCCCCGGCCTGATGCCCGTTCGTGACTCGAAGGACCCCCAGGGCCCGGCTCTAGTCTTCCCGGCCGGGGCCTGGGAGTCGTTCGTCGCTGCTGTCCGCGGTGGCGAGTTCGGCGAGGTCTGAAGTCGGCCTGATGCCCGGCTGGGGGTTCCCCAGCCGGGCGTTTTGCGTTCCTGGGGGAGGGCAGGCAAGAGCCATGAGCGCTCTGGAAGTTGACCTGGCCGGTGCCGTGTGGCGCAAGAGCTCGCACAGCAACAACGGTGGCACTTGCATCGAGGCGGACGACGCGTGCCCGGGTAGGGTCCGCGACTCCAAGGACCCGAACGGGCCGATCCTCGCCTTCCCCGTCGAGGCCTGGGCGTCCTTCGCCGCCGCCGTCCGCGGCGGTGAGTTCGGCGACGTCTGAGTCGAAGTCTGGGAGGACCTGAACCATGCATGAGTCGACAGGCGCCAAGTGGCGCAAGAGTACGTATAGCAATGGCGGGGGTGGCTGCATCGAGGTGGATGATGCGCACCCGGGCGTCGTCCGTGACTCCAAGGACCCTTACGGCCCGGCGCTGGTCTTCCGGGCCGAGGCCTGGGAGTCGTTCGTCACCGCTGTCCGTAGTGGCGAGTTCGGCGACGTCTGAGGTCCGGGAACAGTGCCGGCCGGGCGGGGTCAGCCGGTGCAGGTCGCAGCGTCTACCAGCTTCTCGAAGGCCTTCCGGGTGGGCAGCGGGGTCGAGAGGCCACTGCCGTTCATCGAGACGGAGAGCTGACGGCGCAGGTCGGGGCTGGTGTACAGGAAGGTGCTGAAGCCCGGGATGCCGCCCGTGTGGCCCCAGAGCTCACCGCAGTCGCTGGTGGTCCGCTCCAGGCCCAGGCCGTATCCGCCCTGGCTCTGCGGGGTGACCGTCATCATCTCGGCGAGCTGCGGCCGGGGCAGTAGCCGTCCGCCGAGCAGGGCGGTGATGAAGGTGTTGAGGTCGGCGGTGGTGGAGATCCCGGCGCCGGACGCGCCCGCCATGCTCGGGTCCAGGTCGGTGACGTCCACTCGGCCGGTGGGCAGGTCGAAGTAGCCGTGCGCGTGGGGGCCGGGCACGGCCGTCTCGTGGTCGGGCATGGAAGTGCCGGTCAGGCCCAGCGGGCGGATGATGCGACGCTCCACCTCCTGCTGCCAGGTGCGGCCGGTGGTCCGCTCGATGATCTGTCCGGCCAGGATGTAATCGGTGTTGGAGTAGTGGTAGCCCTTGCCGGGCGGGAAGTACGCCGGGTGGTTGTTGGCCAGGGCGACGAGCTGCTGTGGTGTCCAGCGGGTGTAGCGGCCGGACTCCAGCCATCGTTCGAGGGAACCGGGCGCCGTGGCGTCGAAGGCGTGGTCCTCGGTGTAGTCGAACAGCCCGCTGGTGTGGTTGAGCAGCTGGCGCAGGGTGATGTTCGCGCCGTTCGGTACCGCGCCCGGCAGCAGCCGCTCCACCGGGTCGTCCAGGCCCAGCCGTCCCTCGGCGACCAGCTGGAGGACGACGGTGGAGACGAAGGTCTTGGTCACGCTGCCGATCCGGAACCGCCCGGTCGCCGAGGCGGGGGCGCCGGTCGCGTAGTCGGCGGTACCGGCGGCACCCTTCCATCGGGTGCGGCCGTACTCGCCGACCCGGGCGAGTGAGGCCGAGGCGCCGCCGGAGTCGACGATGGCCTGCATCGCGGCGTCCAGGGCCCTGGGGTCGACGCCCTTGTGCGGCCCCCGGCCGGCGGCGTCCTGCGCCGGCTCCTGGGCAGCGGTCATCGTCACCACTCCGGCCGGTCCCGCTGTGCCGAGGGCACCGGCCGCCGGGGCCGTCACCCCCACCAGGCCCGCGCCCGCCAGCGCGAGCGCCACCAGGCGCGCGGCCGGGCGGCCGCGCCGGCGCCCCGTGCGCCCGCGACCGCCCGGACCTGTTCCGCCCCCGTGTTCCGCCATGCCCGTCCGCCTTCCCGTGTCCGTGCCGAAGGGCGAATGCAACACCCCTGTGAATTACGGCAACTGACACATTGACAGTTGACCGGGTGCCGGGTCGTCAGCCCACGGTCCAGGCCGGTTCCGGCCCTGGACCTACCTTCGAACGACGGGCCGCTCCCCCTCAGGGATGGGCCACCCCCTAGGGTCGGTCAGGGGCCCCGCCCGCAGGGGCCGTCAGCCGATCGGGGCCTTGACCCGCAGTCGATCTGCCCTCAAGGGGTTCGGTGGGTCCCCGGCCGGGCGTTTTGCGTGCGTGGGGGAGGGCAGGCAAGGGCCATGAGTGCTCTGGAACCTGATCTGGCCGGCGCCATGTGGCGCAAAGGTCAGGAGGGATCAACCCCCGCGTACGCCAGCGGCGGCGCGATCGCCTGAGCATCCGCACCTTCGCCCACCCACAGGCCGATCAGGAGCGCGGCCGTCGCCTCCAGCAGGCCCGCCCGGTCGAGCCCCCCGCCGTTGACCGGCACGCAGCCGATGTCGCGGACAAGGAGCCGTGCCGTTTCGAGAGCCGGTGCATCGTCACCGCAGAGCGGTACCGCGAGAGGACGTCCGCCGAAGACCGGCGGGGTCAAGCCCCACACGCTCTCGTGACAGAGGTTGAATGCCTTGACCACGGACGCACCGGGTGCCGCGGCCGCGATGCGCTCGGCCGCCGAGGGCCCGCCCCGGGTCTCAAGGACGAAACCCGACGTCAGCGGGTTGGTGCAGTCGATCAGCGTCCGGCCTCGTAGGGTGTCGGCCAGGCCGGACACCACGCTGATCGCCGCCGAGTACGGCACGGCCAGCAGTACCGCGTCCCGGCCGTGTTGGGCCGCGTCCCGCAGAGTCCCCGCCCGAGCGCCGATCCGGTCGGCCAGGGCCGTGGCGCGGCGGGCGTCCCGCCCGCCCACCAGCACGTCGTGCCCGGCCTGCGACCACCGTGTACCCAGCACCCGCGCCATGTTGCCCGTACCGGCAATCCCGATCCTCATCAGTTCAGCCTCCTCGTGGTGATCCGGTAAGTCGGATTCGGGACGACACTAGGAAGCCGCTCGGGCACCATCTGGTAAGTGACCACTGATCAGGGCTTTGTAGCCGACTGCCGCGCCCGCCTCGCTTTCGATCTGCTGGCCAACACCTGGAACGCGGTGGTGGTGTGGACGCTGCGCGACGGTCCCGCGAGACCCGGTGAACTGCGCGAACGGATCGGCGGGATCAGCCCCAAAGTCCTTACGGAGACGCTGCGTCGGCTCCAGTTCAACGGGTTGGTGAAGCGCCGCGCGTACGCCGGGTCGCCGCCGCGCGTGGAGTACACCCTCACTGAGTTGGGGCGAACGCTGCTGGGGCCGATCGAGGCAT
The DNA here is from genome assembly GCF_055580145.1 of Kitasatospora sp. NPDC032121. NCBI lineage: Bacteria > Bacillati > Actinomycetota > Actinomycetes > Kitasatosporales > Streptomycetaceae > Kitasatospora > Kitasatospora sp. NPDC032121. Next base: position 58,582 of record NZ_JBVILX010000014.1, read on the forward strand.
TCGGTGCCTGGGCCTTCGAGCACAGCGAAGACGTGATGGCGGCCCGGGAGCAGGCTGAGGAGCCCGGACACGATCGCGGTTGACGCCGATGGCGAGCGGTATGTCGGCCCTCGGAACGGATCACTAAGTCACACGGCAGTATGGGGCCGTCGGCGTCGGATTCACATGCAGTCGGATGACTGATGCCTCCTCAGTGCCCTCGCCGTCACAGTGGTGTCGCTCCGCAAGCGATGTGTCGGAGCACCCCCCTGGGCATGCAGAGATACAGAGGAGATCAGGATGAACCTGCGGCGAACGGCGATGCGGCTCGCGATGGGTGCCGCCACGGTGGCCGGGGTGCTCGCCGCCACGACGACGAGCGCGAGCGCCGATGTCCTCACCACGATCCAGACCGGCGCCGGCAAGTGCCCCGCCAACTGGGTGTGCCTGTGGAGCGAGAACAACTTCATCGTGGGGAACCCGAAGGGCGGGGTCGACTACGGGGCCATCGGCGCGAACCAGAACATCCCGGACATGGGGGTCATCAAGTTCGTGGCCCAGGAAACCCGCTGGAAGGGCATGCAGGACGAGGCCTCCTCGGTCGTGAACAACACCGGGAGCCACATCTGCTTCTACGAGCACAACAACTACGGCGGCCTGGAGTTCAAGGTCGGCCCCCACGAGCAGTGGGCCTCGGTCCCGTCGTGGATCAACGACAGGATCAGCTCGTTCAAGTTCTGCTGAACCTGCCCTTCCCCTCCACCTGAACCTGAACGGAACCGATCGTCATGAAGCTTTCCAGGAACCTGTCCAAGCTCGGCCTGATCGCCGCCGCCGCTGCCGGTCTGATCGTGACCACCGCGACCTCCGCTAGCGCCACCAACATCTACAACATCGGCCACGGGGCCGGATCGTGCCCCAGCGGTTACATCTGCCTGTGGTCGGAGGGCAACTTCATCGAGGGCACGTTCTACAACGATGCCAAGTTCGGTGCCTTCGCCTCGAACCAGAACATCGGCGACATGGGCAAGCTCCAGCGCGTCGCCAGCACGGACAAGGGCATGCAGGACATCACCTCGTCCGTGGTGAACAACACCGGGAGCCACGTCTGCTTCTACGAGCACAACAACTACGGGGGCCTGGAGTTCAAGATCGGTCCCGGGGAGCAGTGGCCGTCCCTGCCGTCGTGGATCAACGACAAGATCAGCTCCTTCAAGTACTGCTGACCCCGTCCTCCACCTGATTCCCGAACGGAACCGATCGTCATGAAGCTCTCCAAGAACCTGACCAGGCTCGGCCTGGCCGCCGCCACCGCCGTCGGGCTTGTCGTGACCGTGGCGGGCTCCGCCAGCGCCAACACGATCCTCACCATCGGTCACGGCGCCGGAGCCTGCCCCGCCAACTACGTCTGCCTGTGGTCCGAGGGCGGGTTCGTCCGCGGCGAGCCCTACCAGAAGTTCGGGTCGTTCGCCTCGGATCAGAACATCAGCGACATGGGCAAGCTGAAGCCGGAAGGCGCCTTCTGGCAGGGGATGCAGGACATCACCTCGTCCGTGGTGAACAACACCGGGAGCCACGTCTGCTTCTACGAGCACAACAACTACGGGGGCCTGGAGTTCAAGGTCGGCCCCCACGAGCAGTGGCCCTCGCTCCCGTCGTGGATCAACGACAAGATCAGCTCCTTCAAGTACTGCTGACCCGTCGGAGGACCCGACCGGCCACCTCAGCCACCTGAAGCGCAGGCCCGGACCGCACCCCCCGCGGTCCGGGCCTGCCGCCTGTTCCTTCTCACCTGCTGCCCACTGTCCATGACGGCCCGTCCGGACTGTCGAGCCACACCCGCTGTCCGGTCCCCGTGACGGTGATGCCGTACCGGTCGCGGGCCGGCCGGTCGTGGGCCCGGTAGACGCGGTGCGCCGATTCGAGTTCGGACCACAGCGGGCGTGGGCCGGCCTCGGTCACGGTGCCGTCCGGCCGCAGTTCGGCGATCGAGCCGTCCGACGTCCACACCCGGGCGCCGGCCGGCGTCCCGTCGTCGCCGAGGTCGTACTGCCAGCCGAGCGGCGGCATGGCGACGCTGACCAGGAAGCGGAAGTCCTCGTCCACCAGGGCGTCGGCGCCGATGGTGGACGGCCGACGGTCGCCGTTGGAGAGCTGCGGCCGACGGATGACCCCGCTGTCTCCGGCCACCCGCAGGGGCATGAAGTAGGCAGGAGTGGTGAGGAACCGCCCGCCGGCCTCGGCTTCGCCGGTCCGGTGGACGCGCGCGATGCCGTATCCGACGGGCGCGACGATCACTCCGCCGGGGGCCAGTTCGGGCAGCCACGCGAGCGGGATGCGGGTGAGCCCGCACGTGGCGATGATCGCGCCGTAGCGGCGCGGTTCCGATCGCCCCGGCTCGGCGGGCAGGTGGGCGGCGGCGCCGTCGCCGGTGATCACGGTCGGCCGGTAGCCGGCGCGGCCGAGGCGGCGCCGTGCCGTGTCGGTGATGTCCCGGTCGACGTCGACGGTCACCACCTGGTCGTCGCCGTAGCGATGGGAGAGCAGCGCGGCGTTGTAGCCGGCCCCCGTACCGATCTCCTTCACCCGGATGTCCGCCTGCGCGCCGAGCGCTTCGAGCATCACCGCCATCAGGGACGGCTGGCTGGACGACGACGCGGCGTTCCCGCCGATCAGGTGAGTGACCAGCGCCCGGTTCTCGTACACGGCCTTCAGCCACTCGGCAGCGTGCCCGGGATCGTCACCACCGACTCGCTGCTGACTCCCCTCGGCGCCCTGCCGGTAGAAGTACGGTACGAACAGGTGCCTGGGCACGTCCCGGAACGCGCGCTGCCAGCCCGGATCGGTCAGTGAACCGTCGGCGGTGAGGGCGTCGACCATGGCGTGGCGCAGGCTCTCGGCGGTCGGCTCGGCGGTGTCGGTCACGTGGTGCCCTTCTGGAGGAGGTCGGCGATCGCGTGGGTGACGGCGTTGCGGGTGGTGTCGATCCAGGCCCACTGCCCGCCCGGGTTCACGTCGACCAGCCAGTGCGTCCCGGACCGGTCCACGATCAAGTCCACGGCGGCGAAGACGAGTCCGAGCTGCCGCAGCATGTCCAGGATGCCCGTGCGAATCGACGCGGGGAGCCGTTCCGGGATGTAGGTGAGGTTCTTCGAATCGGTGCGCCAGTCCAGCCGTCCGGGGCCGTCCGGGGCGTCGATCCGTACGGGGAACAGCTCACCGGCGACGCAGGTCACGCGGATCTCGTACGCCTTGTCGGTGATCTCCTGCTGGTACAGGTGCGCGGTCAGTGCCGCACGCGGATCGTCCCATCGGTCTGCGGGGACACGGGTGGTGTACATCTGGCCCCGCTGCCCGTTCTCGGTGTGGACGATCCCGCCGAGCACTTTCGTGACGACCCGGCCGCCGCACCGCTCGGCGAACTCGCGCACCGCCCCGGGGGAGTTGGTGATCAGCGTTGCGGGCACGGCCAGCCGGGCCCCGGCAGCGGCAGCCAGTTGTGCGGGCTTCGTGCAGTCGGCGTTGCGCTCGGGGCGGTTGACCCACAGCACGCCGGGCAGCGAGCCGAGTACGCCGGCGAACGCTCGCTTGGCCTGTGACGCGGCGAACCTCTGCTCGGGGCCGGACATGCCGTCGGCGAACCGGAAGGTGGTGGGCTTGCGCCACCACACGGACGCGAGTTCGGACAGGTCGACGCCCCGCAGGGCGCCGTCCAGGGTGCCGCTCCACTGACCGTCCGGCCCCAGCTCGGCCGTCATGGTCATGCGCTGCGGGAAGTCGGCGACGTCGGTGCGCCAGAACGGGACGCCTCGGGCATTGAGTTCACGCAGGACGTAGTCGGCGGTCGGGTCGAGGTCGTGGGTGATGACGAGCACGCGGGGAGAGGTACCCCGCGTGCTCCCGGTGCCGTCGGGCATCAGTCGTCGTTCTGGTCGTAGTCGACGCTGATCACGGTCTGTCCGTCGGACTCGGTCTGACAGCCCGAGCCGTTCATGGTGGGCAGGTCGAGCGCCGTGCGGCCGTCGATCAGCGACAGCTGCGTGGCGGGGTCGACACCGACGGGCGGCAGGGGCGCGACGGTCGCCGGGTTGATGATGGCGTCGAGCCCGAACGGCCGGGTGGCGAGCGGGCCGGCCGGCTCCGCGTCCACGTCGATGTTCAGCGTGGGCAGTCGATCGGTCAGGATGGACATGGTGTCGCTTCCCCTCAGGTCGGATGGTGCGGTTGCCGGCACTGCGTTCGGGAGCGGATGGTGTCGGCCGCCGTGGGGGCATCTGTGGCTGACGCACCACTTGGTGAGGGCGCGTCAGCGTGGGATCCACTGTGACCGTGCGCGCACTGTCGGTGAACGGTCGGGGTGTATCACTTCCCGAAGTCCTACCGGGCGGAAGTGATACGCCCCGTATCACTCGTCAGCTGATGACCGTGGATGTCCCGAGGATGCCGGAGAGCTTCCGAAGCTTGGTTGTGGTCGCGCTGCCGGCACTTGCCTTCTGCGCGATCACTCCCGGAAGAGCCTGGTGCCGGGCCCACTCGGGGGCGGCCGAGCACACGTCCAGCAGGGTGTCCAGAGCCGTGTCCGACTGCCGGGTCTCCGCCTGGGCGAGGGCAACGTCCAGCAGCATCCGGTTGCGCGCGGATGGGGTGAGGCCGGAGGTGTCGCCGATCGACGCGAACAGACTGAGGGCTTTGCCGGGGCGCCCGGTCGACACGGTGATGCCGATCGCCTGTGCGGTGACCGTGGCAGGCCCGAACGCCGTACCGTTCACCGTGACGTCCCGGCCCATCCGAGCGGCGACGGCGTGCCCCTGCGACAGCAGATCGTCCGCCTCGGCCACGTTCCCCTGCCGTGCCGCGACGACGGCGGCGAAGGTCACGTGCCATCCGTACGTGGCGAGCAGGCCGAGATCACGGTCCCCGTACCGGGGCTCGATCCCCTCGTAGGACAACCGTGCGGTCTGCTCGGCCTGGTCGAGCCGGGCGTCCCGCAGGTAGATCCACGACCGGCCCGACGCGACCATGGCCGAACGGACGGTGTCCCCGGACTGGTGGGCCTGATGCTGAGCGTGGCCGATACCGGCGTACGCGAGGTCGCGGGCGCCGAACTGGTTCGCCACGTAGGCGGCGAGCCGGTACGCGTCCGCGAGGATGCCGGCCGCCGTGCCCTGCCGGTCGGTTGCCGCGGCCCGCAGGGCGGCTGCGGCTTCGCGCAGAGCCGGGGCGACGCGCACGCCCGCGCCGACGAAGTCGCCGGCGCGGTAGGCCTCCCACGCGGCGGTGAGTCCGGCGACCAACTCGGCCGGAGACGGCGGTTGCACGTCGACACCGACCCCGGCGGCGGTGTCGTGGACGGCGCGGGACAGGCCACGCACCATGGCCCGGTCGGTACCACGCATCGCGCGGCGGGGTGCCTGCTGGCCGAGGATCACCGAAACGTCCGTGTTCAGCGCGGCCGAGATCCGAAGCAGCGTCTGGAGGCTCCCACCGAGATCGCGCTCCGCCTTGCGGATCGTCGCCACCGAGAGCTCCGAGGCCTCGGCGAGTTGTTCCTGGGTCATGTCCGGGCCGCGCAGAAGCTTGATCCGCTCGCCTGTGGTGTAGTCGGTCCACTGCGTCATCCTGGGTCCCTCCGGGTGCACGGCCGTACTCGGAAGGTACCCGCCGTGCCCGGTGTGACGGGCCACGGTCCGGCGGCTCATAGCGGCCCGCCGGTCCGCCGCAGGCTGTCCGGTTACCGCCGCCCGCGCCCGGCCGCCCGGTGCGCGGATGAACCGAGAGGCCCGGACCGCACGTTGGGGTGGTCCGGGCCTGGGGGTGGATTCGGCGGGGGGTCAGGAGCCGGCGGTGGCCGCCTCCAGGGTCGTCGCCATCACCGGGCTGGTGAAGGTGTTCGTGGCGTCGCCCGTGGCGGGGTGGTAGGAGCCCCACTTGAGGTAGTTGCGGTCGCCGTCCCAGGTGGTGCCCTTGAAGGTGCCGGAGCCGGTCGTGAAGGTCTGCTTGACCCCGTCGAACCAGAAGTCGATGGTGCCGTCCGTGCGGCCCAGGTGGATCTTCAGCGCGTACGAGTGCCAGGTGTTGTTGGCCGTCTGCGCGGTCCACAGCGAGTGCGCCACGTGGGCGGTGTCCCACTCCTGGAGGCGGACGCGGCCGTTGACGATGTCGATCTCGATCGGGTGGTTGGCCGTGTCGGTGCTCGGCGAGCACTTCAGTTGGAAGACGTACCGGCTCTCGGTGTCCTTGATGTCCACCTTGGACGACCAGCCCAGGTAGAAGGTGTCGCCCTCCTTCAGGTCGGGGCTGAGCGTCTCGCAGCGCTCCTCCCCGGCGGCCTGGAAGGCCCGCCACACGTTGCCCTTGACGGAGTCCTTGACGACGCCGAAGTTGCCGGCCGCGCACTGGACGGCCTTGAAGGAGGACGGGCCGGTGCTGGTGTTCGGCGTCCACAGGACCTGGCCGGCCGCGCTGGAGGGCGTCACCCCGGCGCAGGTGATGGCGAGGGTGGCGAGGGCGACGGCCGCTGTGGCGGCCTTGCGGCGGTGGGACAGAGGGGACATGCCTCTCCAAGGTGGATGAGTGGCCGGTGCGGACGGGCAGTGATTCGACCACCGCGCCGGCCCGTCCGGCCAGACGAAACGGCCGGCGGAAGATCCTTTTCGGACACTTCCGCCGGCCGTCGCGCCGTGCTCCCTGCTCCCGGTTACGCGCCGGGGCGGCTCTGCTCGTCGTACGAGGAGGTGCCCTCGTCCAGCAGCGGCTCCTGCGTCTTGAGGTGCGCCGGGGCCAGCGCCCGCAGCACGTGGTAGCCGGTGATGACGACCAGCGTGCCGAGCGCGATGCCGCTGAGGCTGAAGGTGTCGGTGAACTTCAGCGTCACGTTGCCGATGCCGATGATGATGCCCGCCGCGGCCGGCACCAGGTTCAGCGGGTTGCGCAGGTCCACCTGGGCCCTGGTCCAGATCTGCGCGCCGAGCAGGCCGATCATGCCGTACAGGATGACGGTGATGCCGCCGAGGACCCCGCCGGGGATCGCGGCCACGATGGCGCCGAACTTCGGGCACAGGCCGAACAGCAGCGCGAAGCCGGCCGCGCACCAGTACGCGGCGGTGGAGTAGACCCGGGTGGCGGCCATGACGCCGATGTTCTCCGAGTACGTGGTGTTCGGCGGGCCGCCGACCGCGGTGGAGAGCATGGAGCCGATGCCGTCCGCGGAGATCGCGGTGCCCAGCTTGTCGTCCAGGTTCGTGCCGGTCATCTCGCCGACCGCCTTGACGTGCCCGGCGTTCTCCGCGACCAGCGCGATCACCACGGGCAGCGCCACCAGGATCGCCGACCACTGGAACGACGGGCCGTGGAAGGTCGGCAGGCCGATCCAGTCCGCCTTGCCGACGCCCGACAGGTCCAGGCGCCAGTGGTCGGTCATCTGCCCGGCGCCGTTCACCGAGTGGATCTTCCCGAAGACCTGGTCGAACAGCCAGGAGATCCCGTAGCCGAACAGCAGCCCCAGGAAGATCGCCACCCGCGACCAGAAGCCGCGCAGGCACACCACGGCCAGACCGGTGAACAGCATCACCAGCAGCGCCGTCCACTGGTCCTGCGGCCAGTACACCGAGGCGGTCACCGGGGCGAGGTTGAAGCCGATCAGCATGACCACCGCGCCGGTGACGATCGGCGGCATCGCGGCGTGGATGATGCGCGCCCCGAACTTCTGGACCGCCACCCCCACCAGGAACAGCACCACGCCCACCACGAACACCGCGCCGGTCACCGTCGCGCTGGTGCCGCCCTGCGCCCGGATCACCGCGGCCACGCCCACGAAGGACAGCGAGCAGCCCAGGTAGCTGGGCACCCGGCCCTTGGTGGCCAGCAGGAAGATCACGGTCGCCACGCCGGACATCATGATCGCGAGGTTCGGGTCGAGCCCCATCAGCACGGGCGCCACGAAGCTCGCCCCGAACATCGCCACCACGTGCTGGGCGCCGAGCCCTACCGTGCGGGGCCAGGAGAGCCGTTCGTCGGGACGGACCACCGCCCCCGGTGCGGGCGTGCGCCCGTCACCGTGCAGCTTCCAGCGCACGCCGAGATCCATGGTGAGGTTTCGCTTTCTCTGTACTTCCGGGGAACTGTCCGCACCATTGTCCTGGCCGCCGGGTGCCCCGGCGATCACACGCACCCGCGTGAGCTGCGGAGACGTGTGCTGAGGCCTGACGGGCCCGGTGCTGTCGGGGATCTTACGGCCACCGGCCCCGCGCCATGGATCCGGCCGGGGCCGAGTACCGGTCGGGCCCCACCCCGGACGCCCCTTCCACCGCCCGGCTCAGCCCGTGTTCACCGCCGCCCGCTCCCCACGTCCCATCCACGCGTTCCAGGGCTCCGGCATTCCCCCAGCTCAGAGCCCGTCCCGGTGTCCCAGCGTCCCTGATCGGCCGTAGACCGTGGCGCCCGGGACGGATCACCGCGCAAGCTCCGCGTCGGCGCGGGAAGCAACCCCGCGCTGCCCGCCGAGGGTCTCCACATCGACGACTCGCTCAAGGTCACCTACTGGCAGCAGTCCATGGACGACGCCGTCACCTGGTAGTTCCCCGACGCGGCGGGCCCGGCTCCGGTCCCGCCGCCGGGAGCCCGCCGCCCCGCCGCACGTGGACCGGGGGGCGACGCTCCGCGATCGGCAGATCGCCTGCCGTCATATGATTGTCATATACATCTAAGGGGTGGTGCGTGGAGTTCCGACTGCTGGGCTCGGTGGCCGTGGTGGCCGAGGACGGCCGGGAGCTTCCGGCCGGATCGGCCAAACGCCGCAGCCTGCTGGCCATGCTGCTGCTGAACCCCGGAGCGCCGGTCACCGTCGAACGGCTCACCGAGGCCCTCTGGGCGGACGAGGCGCCGCCCCGGCACTCACGCACCGTCATCCACAACCACGTCTCCGGACTGCGCGCCCTGCTCACCACCCACGACGCCCCCGCCGCCGGCATCGAACTCGTCACCGACAACGGCGCCTACCTGCTGCGGGCACCCGACCACGCGGTGGACACCGTACGGTTCGAACAGCTGGTGGCCCGCGCCCGCACCCTGGACGACGCCGGCCGCGCCGCCGCCGACCTGCGCGAGGCCCTCGCCCTGTGGCGGGGCCCCGCCCTCTCCGGCACCACCCCCGGCCTGCCACTGCAGTGCGCCGCCCAGGCCCTGGAGGACCTGCGGCTGGCCGCCGTCGAGGAACTGGCCCGCGCCCACGGCCGGCTCGGCGACCACGGCGCCGCCGCGCACCTGCTGCGCACCGAGGCCACCGCCAACCCGCTGCGCGAACCGCTGGTCGCCGAACTCATGCACGCGCTCGGCCGCGCGGGGCGCCGCTCGGAGGCCCAGGACTGGTTCCACCGCACCCGCCGCGCCCTGGCCGAGGAACTCGGCATGGACCCCGGGCCCGCACTCACCGACGCCTACGACCGGCTGCTGCGCACCGACGCCCCGCCGAGCCCGCCCGTACCGGCCCCCGACCCGGCCCCCGAAGCCGCCCCCGCCCCCGTCGCCGTCCAGGTCCCGGTCCCCGTCCTCATCCCCGTGCCCGAGCCCACGCCCGCCCCGGCGCCCTGGCCCTTCCCCCGCCGCCCGCGCGGCTTCGCCGGCCGGGAGGACGAACTGGCCGCCGTCGACCGGGCCACCGCCGCCCCCGGCGCCGTCGCCGTGCTCACCGGCGGCGCCGGCGTCGGCAAGACCGCCCTCGCCCTGTACTGGGCGCACCACCGCCACCGGGACTTCCCCGACGGCCGGCTCTTCGTCGACCTGTGCGGCCACAGCACGCTGCCGGAGCGCGACACCGCCGCCGTACTGCGCGAACTGCTGCTCGCCCTCGGCCTGCCCGCCGAGCGGATGCCCGCCACCCCCGAGGCGATGGCCGCCCGCTACCGGGAACTGACGGCCACCCGCCGGATGCTCATCGTCCTGGACAACGCCCGCCGCTCCGAGCAGGTCCGCCCGCTGCTGCCCGACGGCGACGACTGCGTCACCCTGGTCACCAGCCGCGACCGGCTCGGCGGCCTGGTCGCCTCCGACGCCGCCCGCCCGGTGCCGCTGGCCGAACTGTCCTCCCCGCAGGCCGTCTCCCTGCTCGCCGCCACCCTCGGCCCCGACCCGGTCGCCGCCGAACCCGAGGCCGCCGCCCGGCTGGCCGGCCTGTGCGACGGCCTGCCGCTGGCCCTGCGGCTGGCCGCCGCCCGCCTCGCCACCGGCCCGGCCCGCACACTCGCCGCCCTCGCCGACGAACTCGCCGACGAGCAGGACCGCCTGGACCTCCTGGACGTCGAGGACACCAGCGTCGCCGCCGCCCTCGCCCTGACCGTCCAGCACCTGAGCGACCCCGCCCGCCGGACGTTCCGCCGCCTGGGCGCCCACACCGGCACCACCCTCGACAGCCGCACCGCCGCCGCCCTGGCCGGCTGCCGCCCCGAGGAGGCCGCCGACGCCCTGGCCCAACTGGCCACCGCCCACCTGATCGTCCAGATCGGCCGGGACGCCTACACCCTGCACGACCTCGTCCGCCTCTACGCCCGCAGCCTGCCCGGCGACACCGACACCCAGGTGCTGCCCCGCCTGCTCGACCACCTGCTCAACACCCTGCTCACCGCCTGCGCCGCCGCCGAACCCGGCAGCGAGCCGTGCTGCACCCTGCCGCCCGGCACCCGCCGCCCCGCCGAGGTCCGCCCCTTCCCCGACCGGGCGAGCGCGCTCGCCTGGTACGCCGCCGAACGCGACACCCTGCGCGGCGCGGTCGAGGCGGCGGTCGCCGCCGGACTGCACGACCGGGCCTGGCGCCTGGTACTGCTCCAGTGGCCGCTGATCGTCTGGCAGGTCAGGGACGGCTGGGTGCCGTTGCTCGAACACGGCCTGGCCGCCGCCGAGGCCGACCGCGACCCCGGCGCCCAGTCCCGCGCCCGGGCCCTGCTGGGCTGGGTGCTGCTGGAGGAGGACCGCCCCGGGGAGGCCCTCGTCCACCTGGAACGCGCCCCCGACCTCGCCGACCGGGCCGGCGACGGCACCGCCAGGGCCGTCGCCCTGGTCAACCTCGCCGTCGCCCTCGCCCGCCACGGCGACCGGGCCGGCCGCGCCCGGGTCGGCGGCCTGCTCCTGAAGGCCCTGTCCCTGGCCGAACGGGCCGACCGCGCCGACCTGGTGGCCCTCGCCCGCCAGCACCTCGCCCACGAGTGCCTGGCCGGCGGGGCCGCCGAGGAGGCCGCCCACCACGCCGCCCGCGGCCTGGCCGTCGCCGAACCGCCCTTCCCGGTCACCCGCCGGGTGGTCCTGCAGACCCTCTACGGCCGCGCCCTGGCCGCCACCGGCCACCCGGAACAGGCCGCCCGCCACCTCGGCGCCGCGCTGCGCGAGGCCCGCGCCCACCAGTACGGGGAGGGCGAGGCGCAGGCCGAGGCGGCCCTGCGCGCCCTGCCGACCGGCACCGCCACCGCGGCCACCCCGGCCACGGTGGCCGCCGCCGTCGGCGCGCAGCACTGACGGGCCGACCCGCAGGGAAGGATGGACACATCGGGCCGAGCCCGGGCCGCGGGCGAAGCCGGCACACCACCCGCCCGAGGGGGCCGCGCGATGACCAAGCCGCAGGAGCCGAACGGCCGGTCCGAAACGCTGGAACTGTACCTGCTCGCCGTGGAGATGGCCGACCGGATCTCCGCCCGCCGGGGCAGCGCCAACACCTTCTTCCTGTCCGTGCAGACCGCGCTGGTCACCCTGATCGGCTTCGGCATACCGAAGTTGTCGGAGTCCCCGTGGTGGGTGGCGACGGCCGTCGCGCTGGCCGGCATCACCCTCTCCGGCGCCTGGTGGATGCAGCTGCGCAGCTACCGGGACCTCAACGGCGCCAAGTTCCGGGTCATCAACACCCTGGAGGAGAAGCTGCCCGCGCGGATCTACACCGAGGAGTGGGACGTCCTCAGGAACAGCGCCGCGACCGGCCGGCGCCACCGGCACTACACCGAACTCGGCACCACCGAACGGCTCGTGCCCGTGATATTCGCGCTGGCCCACCTGATCCTGCTCACCGGCACGCTCGTCACCGGCACACTGGCCGTATGAGCCACCTCGACCCCATCGCCGACCTGATCCGCTCCTGCCTGCCCACGGAGGCCAGACCTCCCGAGGGCTCCGACGACCTCTTCCGCATCTACGCCGTGCTGCTCCAGGCCAAGGGCGAGCAGGTCACCGACGAGGACGTCCACAACGCCTGGACGGCCTGGACCCAGACCACCGACGACACCCACCGCGCCCTGGTGTCCTTCGACGACCTCGACGCCCCCACCCGCGCCCTCGACGCCCCGTACACCCTCGCCATCCGCACCGCCGCCCGCCGACTCCACCGCCCCACGGCCCCTTAGGAGTTGACCCCTCCGAAGCGGCACCTGCGCCCCCGACCCGGCCGAGCCGGGCCGCGGCCGTCCCCGCGCCGGCGGACGGCCGCGGCCCGGACACCCGGCCGGGATTCACGAAACCTCCACGCGCGGCCACTGCATCGATCGGCCGAGGCGGGGTATCCGGGGCGTTCGACCGTGCCGACACGAGGAAGGACTCCGATGGTCACGACCACTGGTGAACTGACCGCCTCCGCCGCTTCGCCGACGAAGGACCCCTCCCGCACGGCCGCCCCCGCCGCGTCGGCGCTGCGCGACCTGCTGCCACCCGAACTCGCCGCGGCCGAGGACCCGCGGGAGGTCCCGCCGGCCGACGCCCGCGAACTCACCCGAGTGCTGCTGCGCCGCCTCGCCGTCCTGGAGGAGGGCACCCGGGAGTACTCGTACGTGCGGGCCACCCTGGTGGAGATGAACCTGTCCCTGGTCCGGTTCGCGATCCGCCGCTTCAACGCCCACCGCGAGCCGCAGGAGGACCTGCTGCAGGTCGGCGCCGTCGGCCTGATCAAGGCCATCGACCGCTTCGACCCCGAACTCGGCGTCGAGTTCACCACCTTCGCCCTGCCCACCGTGCTCGGCGAGATCCGCCGGCACTTCCGCGACACCACCTGGGCCGTCCACGTGCCCCGCCGCCTCCAGGAGCTGCGGATCGTCCTGGCCAAGGCCCAGGAGCGCCTGGCGCAGGAGCTGGACCGGGCCCCCACGGTGGCCGAACTCGCCGCCCACCTCCAGCTCGCCGAGGACGAGGTGATCGAGGGCCTGACCGCCGCGAACGGGCACACCGCCGGCTCCCTGGACACCGGCACCGAGGACGACGACCGCCCCGGCAGCCTGGGCGAGCGCATCGGCGAGGAGGACCCGGACCTCTCCCGGGTCGAGGACCTCGTCGCGCTCAAGCCACTGGTCGGCGCCCTGTCCGAACGCGAGCGGTTGATCCTGTCGATGCGCTTCTGCGAGGACCTGACGCAGTCGCAGATCGGCGCCCGCCTCGGGCTGTCCCAGATGCACGTCTCCCGCCTCCTCGCCCGCACCCTGCGGCGCCTGCGCGAAGGGCTGGAGGAGGACTGAGCCATCGCACCGGGGCCGACCCCCCGCTTGGCCACGGGAGGCCGCCTACGTAAGGTCGGAGGGCACGGACATGGAGGGGACGACGATGATGCCATCCGACGACGAACGGCGGGACCTCGCGCCGGCGGCCTCCCCGTACCGTGGGGAACTGGCGGTACGCACCCGCCCCGCGGCCCTCGGCGCGGTGGTCTGCGCCCTGGCCGGCGACCTCGACATCGAGACGCTCGCCCCCGCCGCCGACACCCTCGCCGCCCTGGTCGCGCAGCGGCCCGGCGCCGTGGTGATCGACCTCGCCGAGGTCGGCTTCTGCGACTCCTCCGGCCTCAACCTCCTGCTCAAGACCCGCCTCGCGGCGGCGGAGGAGGGCGTGGACCTGCACCTGGCCGCGGTGCCGCCCACCGTCATGCGGGTCCTCGAACTGACCGGCACCCGCGCGGTGTTCTCCATCCACGCCTCCGCCGAGGAGGCCCTGGCGGCCTGAGCCGGTCCACGCTCCGCAGGACACGGCGCCCCGGCACGCCGCGCACCCGGTGCCGGCGCAGGCATAATCCCGAAAGCGCCGGGAAACCGACCATGCGAACCGCCGTCGATCCGAAAGGGCGCCCTCACATGACGATGAGCCGGGGAACCCTGGACGGCGACGCGCCCCGGTCGGGCCCGGCGCTGCCGCCCGGCGGCCAGCGCAGGCGGCTGCCCCTGGCCGGGCTCCCCAAGCCCGTCGCCCGGGCCCGCGCCTTCACCGCCGAGGCCGTCGGCGACTGGTACGCCCCCGCCGGCGCGCCCGGCACCCACGACGGCGTCGGCGCGGACGTCGTGCTGCTGGTCGCCGAGCTGGTGGCCAACGCCATGCTGCACGGCGGCGGCCCGCTGGAGCTGGTCCTGGACGCCACCGGGCAGCGCCTGCGGGTGGAGGTCAGCGACCGCAGCCCGGCCCTGCCCGTGCTGCGCCTGCCGCACGAGCCGGCCCTGCCCGGCGGCCACGGCCTGTTCATCGTGGAGCGCACCGCCGACCGCTGGGGCGCCGAGCCGCACGGCCAGGGCAAGGCGATCTGGGCCGAGTTCGACGCGCACCGGCTGGCCCGCGGCTGAACCGCGGCCGGCCCGCGCCCCCACGCCGCCCCGCGCCCTCACGCCGCCCCCTCACACCGGCCCGCGCCCTCACGCGGGGGCCCCTCGCGCCGGCCTGCCGCCGCCCCGGACGGGACGGCGGCAGGCCGGCGCGGACGCTCAGAGAATGCGGCCGCTGTAGTACGGGCCGTAGTACAGCGCGTACCGGTCCCGGAACCCGGGCTCCGCCTCCGGCGCGTCGGCGCCGAGACCGGGGCCGTCCTTGATCTCCTGCTTGGTCCGGTCCACGTACACCTTCCGCTCCGCGAGCTCGATGCGGGTGACGGTGACGGCCGGCAGCAGCACCCGCTTCCCGAAGATCCAGGGGCCGGTGTCGACGACCAGGTACTGCGCCCCCACCTCCTCGGACAGCTTGTCCACCCTGCCGATGGGACCGTCCTCCGCCTCCACGTGGAACCCGACCAGGTCGGTCCCGGCGCTGTGGCCGCAGGCGTCCCGGAACTCCCAGACGCCGTCGTCGCCGCTCATACGCTTCTCCCTTCCGTGGTACGGGCCGGCGAGGTGCCCGGCCCGGCGCGGACGCGCGCTGACCGGCTGCCCCGGACCGCCGCATCCATGCCGCCCCGCCAACCACCGGGCAGGAATGGCCTCGCCCCGCCGGGAAAAGCGAGCAGGCGACCGGCGGCGCCGCACCCGGCGCCACCGGCAGCACCCGGGAGAAGGGAAGAACGGCAGATGTGGTGGAGCCTGCTACGCCTGGTGCTCGCGAGCGCCACGGCGGTGCTCTTCGCGTACGGCCTGGACCGGATCGCCCAGCTCGCGATCCGGTACCTGGCCGTCCGCTCGGGCACCGCCGGCATACCCCTGCTGGTACGCCGCTGCCGGCTCCCGCTGCTGGCGCTGACAGCCGGCCTGCTCCTGCTCGGCTCGCTGCCCTGGATAGCCGCCCCGCCGGACGCCCGTGAGGGGCTGCGCCACCTGATGGTGATCCTCGCCATCGCCGCCGGAGGCTGGCTGTGCGCCCGGGTGGTGGCGCTGGTCGTGGACAGCACCCTGCGCCTCGCCGTGCACCGCCGCGACCCGGTCTGGGCCGGGCGCGCCCGCACCCAGGCCGACCTGCTCGGCCGGATCGGCCAGGCGATCGTCGCCGTGGTGACGCTGGGCGCGGTCCTGATGACCTTCCCGGCCGTGCGCGGCATCGGCACCAGCCTGCTCGCCTCCGCCGGGCTGGTCGGCGTGGTGGCGGGCGTCGCGGCCCAGAGCACCCTGGCCAACGTCTTCGCCGGCGTCCAGATGGCCTTCGGCGACCTCGCCCGGATCGGGGACGTGGTCGTGGTGGGCGGCGAGTGGGGCACGGTGGAGGAGATCACCCTGACCGCCGTGGTGATCGCCACCTGGGACCAGCGGCGCCTGGTGATGCCCATGTCGTACTTCGTCGGCCGCCCGTTCGAGAACTGGTCCCGCCGCTCCAGCCGGATCACCGGCACCGCGCTGCTCCACCTCGACCACCACGCCCCGGTCGCGCTGCTGCGCAAGGAGTTCGACTCCTTCCTGGCCGGGAACGAGCTGTGGGACGGTGAGGGCAGCGCCCTCCAGGTGGTCGACACCACCCCCACCACCATGGTGGTCCGGGTGCTGGCCACGGCAGCGGACGGCGCCGACGCGTTCGAGCTCCGCTGCCAGCTGCGCGAGCACCTCATCGGCTACCTGCGCGACCACCACCCGTACGCCCTGCCCCGGCTGCCCGTGGCCCCGGCCCCCGGGTCCCGCCCGGACTCCGGGGCCGTCGCCGACGTGCCGCCGTCCGCGCCGGAACCGCCCGCCCGCCCCGGTCCGCCCGGCGCCTGACCGGGGCCGTCCCGGTTCCCCGCCGGCCGCTCCGCCGGCCTTCGACCGCGCGGACACCACCGGTCGGCGCGCAGCGGCGCAGGCGGATCAGGACGAACCGGAGCGAACGCCGTCGTCGGGGCCGTCGTCCGCGCCACCCCCGGCGCCCCCCTCGCCGTCCCGGTCGGCGACCTGCGGCCCCGGCCCGTCGTGGAAGGAGACGTCGACCCGCTGCTCGGGCCGGCGCTCCTCCTGCCGGGCGACCGAGGACAGCACCGCCACGTCGGCCTCCGTCAGCGGCGGCTGCAGCAGGCTGCGCGGCCACAGCCGCCGCACCAGCACCACGTTGGTCTCGGCCGCGTACACCGTGACCTGCGCGGCCAGGTACAGCCAGAACAGCAGCCCGATCACCGTCGCGAAGAACCCGTAGACCTGGCCCGCGTGCCGCAGCTCGTGGGCGACCAGCAGCGAGCCGGTCGCCTGCAGGACGGTGAACAGCGGCCCGGCGAGCGCGCAGCCCGGCCACAGCGACCGCAGCGGCACCTCGCGCGGGGTGAGCACCCGGAAGCAGGCCAGGCACAGCGCGGCGTTCACCAGCGCCGAGACGACCAGCCCCCCGACCCGGGCGGCCGACCCGGCCAGCGTGCCGCCGACCAGCGAAGCCGCGGCGGTGCCCAGCACCAGCCCGCTGCCCAGGACCGCGAACAGCAGCAGACTGCGCGCCAGCCGCGGCCAGTAACCGGGCCGCTTCACCCCCGGCACGTTCCACACCTCGGCCATGGCGTGCTGCAGCACCTGCGCGATGCCCAGCGCGCCGTACAGCAGCCCGAGCACGCCGATCAGCACCGCCAGGACGCTGCCCTGCAGCGAGTGGACGTTCTGGCGCAGCTGGTCGCCGATGATCGGGAAGTCGGCGAGCGCCGAGTCCAGCACGGCGTGCTGCGCCCCGGGGTGGCCGTGCAGGACGAAACCGAGGACGGTGCTGAGCAGGAGCAGCAGCGGGATCAGGGCGACGAAGCCGTAGTAGGTGATCAGGGCGGACAGCAGCCCGCCCCGGTCGTCGCCGTACTTGCGCACGACGCCGATCACCAGGCCGGGGGCCCGGTGGCGCTGCTGGAAGCGGTCCACGGCCCGCAGGCCCCGCTCGATGGGATTCACGCCGCGCGTCTGCCCGGGGCCCGCGGCGCGACACCCGGTGGATCGGGCCGGTCCGCCGCGGGCACCAGCGAGGCGAGTGAGCAGGCCCCGACGAGCGCAACGGGCACGGCGGCGGCGACGGAACGGGAACGGCTGACCCCTGACGCGTCCGGGCAGCCGGACGCGTCAGGGGCCGGGCGCCCGGCTACGGCGTGCGCGTGACGGTGGAACCCATCAGGTGCTCGGCCAGGCCCGGCCGGCCGTGCTCGCGGAACCAGCGGCGCTGGCGTTGCGCGCCGCTGCCCCGGCGGTCGAAGCCCCACCACAGCCCGGCCACCCGCCCGGCGTCGCCGGCCGCCTCCAGGCCGGGCGCGGCGTGGGCGCGCAGCTCCTCGACCACGGCCTCGGCCGGGCGGGCGACACCGTCGACGGGGGAGACCAGCCGGCCGTGGGTACCGGTGCGGGCGGCGTGCCAGGTGGCGGCGCGCAGCAGCTCCTCGGGGACGTCCGGGCGCGGATGTCCGGACCGCTCCTCCAGGACGGCGGTGGCGACCAGGCCCCGGGCGAGGCCGGCGAACAGCTCGGCGTCGGCGACCGTCAGCTGGACGTCCAGCGCCCGCACCTCCACCGTCGGATAGCGCCCGGACAGCCGGGCGTGCCAGTACAGCTGCCCCTCGTCGGCGATGACCTCGGCGGTGCGCAGCGCCGCCACCCGCCGCCGGTAGTCGGCACCGTCGCGGAAGGCGGGTGGCGGGCCGCTGACGGCCCACTGGTCGAAGTGGACCGTGCGCCAGCTGGCGAACCGGGTGTCGCGACCCCGCCAGTAGGGCGAGTTGGCGCTCAGTGCTATCAGCACGGGCAGCCAGGGCCGAAGCCGTACCAGGGCGCCCAGGCGCTCCTCCTCGTCGGGCACGCCGACGTGGACGTGCATGCCGTTCAGCATCAGGTCGTCGACCAGCACGGGCGCCTGGCGCCGGGCCCGTCGGTAGCGCGCGTCGTCGGTGACCGGCACCGCCGAGCCGGGCGGCCCGAACGGGGCGGAGCCCACCGGGACGACCCGGCAGCCGTGCTGGGCCGCGGCCGCGTTCAGCGCGGCCCGTACCCGCGCGAGGTGGCGGCCCACCTCGGCGAGGTCCTCGCAGACCGGGGTCGCGCTCTCCACCTGGACCTGGAGCAGCTCGTGCTGCGCCTCCGCCGGGCGCAGCGCGGGCGCCAGCGAGGCGGTGCCCAGGACCTCGGCGGCGCGGGGGAGCGGTGTACCGTCGCGCGGGTCGACCAGCAGGTACTCTTCCTCGACTCCGAGTGTCAGCATGCCGGTTCGGCTACCCCGCAGCGCCGTTCGCACGCGGGCGGCGGGCGGTGTGACCGCGCTGTTCGCCAGGGGTGCCCGCACCGCGCCGCGTCGATGCGTCGACATCTTGATCGACTGGCGTCAAGTTGTCTGTACATCTCGGAGCCGATGGCCGGTCATCGACCCGCCATCGGACACCACGGCCGCGTCCACCCCGGTCTCGTACACACAACGGGTCCCGGGCCCGTCCGAGCCCCCGCGCCCGGGCGGGCCCGGCCCCCTCCCGCTGCAGGTACAACTACTGCCACGACCACCAGGGGAGGACACCGAAGATGACCGACACGACGACACCCGCCGACCGGGCCGCCCGCCTCCACGACCACTACCCCAGCCTCGACGAACTCACCGCCACCGCCCACCGGTTGGCCGCCCAGCGGCCCGACCTGTGCCGGGTGCGCACCGTCGGCATCTCCCGCGCCGGACGCCCCCTCACCCTGCTCACCGTCGGCCGCGACGCCCCCCACAACCTCCTCGTCGTCGCCGGCGCCCACGCCGACGAGTTCGCCTCCCGCGCCGCCGTCACCGACCTCGCCCACCACGCCCTCACCACCCGACGCCCCGACCTCGCCTGGCACTTCCTGCTCTGCCTCGACCCCGACGGCGCCCACCTCGCCGACGGCAGCCGCACCGCCCGCACCCTGCCCGCCTACTTCGCCCACTACTACCGCCCCGCCGCCGAGGACCAGCCCGAATGGGCCCCCGCCATCGGCGCCGACCTCCCCGAGAGCCGCGCCCTCCTCGACCTCATCGACGAACTGCGCCCCACCCTCCAGTTCTCCCTCCACAGCACCGACGTCGGCGGCACCTTCCTCCAGGCCACCATCGACCCCGCCCCCCTGGCCCGCCCCTTCGCCCGCTCCGCCGCCACCCACGGCATCCCCGTCGAGACCGGCAACTTCGACACCTTCCACCTGCACGAATCAGGCCCCGGCGTCTACCTGATGACCCCCCACCACATCGACCACCAGGAGACCGCCACCGGCATGCTCACCCCCCACCAGGACACCGGCGGCGGCCAGGCCGGCACCTGGTTCGCCCCCCAGCGCCACGGCGGCCAGACCGTCCTCGTCGAAGTCCCCGCCTTCACCAGCGCCCACCTCGGCGACACCCGCCCCGCCGACGCCGTCCGCCGGCACCTGCGCACCCACGCCTACCGCCTGCGCCACCGCGGCACGCTCCTCACCGCACTCCTCGACGCCGCCACGCCCCACCTGCGCCACCCCGACACCCCGCTGCTGCGCGCCGCCCGCACCCCGCTCACCGCCCTGCACCAACTCGCCGACCAATGGGACCCCGACGCCCACGGACACGACCTCCCGCACACCCCGCTCACCCGCGCCCGCCTCGCCGGCATCGACCTCTGGGCCCACCGCATCCCCGTGCGCGCCGCCGCCCTGCTGCGCCGCGCCATCCGTCCGGCCGGCGCCCCCGCCGCCCGCGAGGCCGCCCGCCTCGACCACCTCCTGCGGGACTGGTGCGCCCAGTACCAGCAGCGCTTCCAGCCCGTCTGGCTGCCCGTCGCCCGCCAGGCCGCCCACCAGGCCGACACCGTCCGCGCCGCCGTCGCCCTGCGCCACCCGGAGTTCTAGGAGTACCGGGCGTTCGTGCCCTCGGTGTCGATGTGCGGCAGCACCCGGCTCGTGCGCCCGCAGGACGTCCCGGCCCTGCTGCGCCGGGGTGCCGGGCAGCGAGAAGTCGTCCGAGGAGGAGCCGCCGGCTGTCCGGTCGGCGGCCTGGACGCCCGTCGGCGCGACGAGCCACGGCACGACGACGATAAGCGAGTGGCGCGCGCACCACTCGCCCCGGCGCCGCGGGCCCGCGGCGCCCGGCGGGCCGTTCGGGGCCGAGCGGGCGGACGGCGGCATGGACGGCTCCCGGGTCTCCTGCGCGGCGGTGCGCCGATCGGCGCGGGGTTCCCGGCCGCCGGGCCCCGCCACCGCTACCGGCGGGTAGTCGCCCCTACGGGCCCCGGGTGAGTGCCCGGGGCCGTTCCCCGGCTCAGCCGCGCTGCCCGGCTGGGACCGTGGTGGCGGGGGCGGCGAAACGGGGCAGGACCTCCTCGGCGAGCTCCTGCAGCAGCTCGTCCACGGGGCGGTCGTTGGGGCGCAGGTTGAAGGAGACGTGGGCGACGCCGAGCTCGGACATCAGCTCCAGGTGCTCGATCAGGGCGGTGCGCCCGGTGCTGAGGCCGAGCCGGATGGCGCGCGGCGCGGTGGCTGGGTCCTCGGCGAGGGTGAGCACCATCGGCGTCAGGTAGGGCTTGTCGCCGGCGAGGTCGCGCCACTGACGCATCCGCAGGCGCAGCGCGCCCGGGTCGCGCGGGTAGTTGAGGGAGGCGTCGGCGTGCTCGGCGATCGTGGAAGTCGCGGTCGAACAGCGGGTACTCCACGGGGCGGTCGCCGCTGGCCAGGCCGAGCAGCAGGCGGCCGCCGGAGAGCACGTCGACGGTGGCGGCGGCCTTGGCGACCAGCAGCGGTTCGCGCAGCGGCAGGACGATCGCGCCGGTGGCGAGGACCGTGTCCCGGGTGAGGGCGGCGAGGTGGCCCAGGTGGGTGAAGGTCTCGAAGACGCTGCCGGCGTCGCCGAACTGGACGGGGTCGTGGAGCGGGACGTCGCGCACCCACAGGGCGGCGAAGCCCAGGCGGTCGGCGAGCCGGGCGAGGCGGGCGTGCTCGGTGAGGTCGGGGACGCCGAAGGGGCGGCCGGCCTCGCGGTCGGCCCGGCCGCGGTCCTGGCCCCAGTCGTTGTCCAGGGGCAGTTCCAGGCCGATGGTCAGCCGGCCGTCGGCGGGGGCCAGCCGGGCGAGTGCGGGGTGGGCTGGTGCGGGGTGGGGCAGTGCCATGGCGAGTCCTTGCAAAAAACCCGTCCCGGGCGGCGGTGCGACCGCCCGGGACGGGAGTGGTGGGGCGGGTCAGCTCGCGTTGAACTGGTCCGGGTGCGGGCCGGTGCGCAGGCCGCGGTCGGTGGCGGCGATCGCCGTCATGTCCTGCTCGGTCAGCTCGAAGCCGAAGACGTCGAGGTTCTGCCGGATGCGGGCCGGGGTGACCGACTTGGGGATGACGATGTTGCCGAGCTGCAGGTGCCAGCGCAGGACGACCTGGGCGGCGGACTTGCCGGTGCGCTCGGCGATGGCGGTGATCGCCGGGTCGTCCAGGACGGCGCCCTGGGCGAGCGGGCTCCAGGCCTCGGTGGCGATGCCGTGCCGGGCGTGGAAGGCGCGCAGCTCGGCCTGCTGGAGGCCGGGGTGCAGCTCGACCTGGTTGACGGCGGGCACCAGCGAGCTGTTGTCCAGCAGGCGCTGGAGGTGGGCGGGCTGGAAGTTGGACACGCCGGCGGCGCGGATGCGGCCCTCCTCGTCGAGGCGCTCGATGGCGCGCCAGGAGTCGAGGTAGAGGTCGCGGGCCGGGGTGGGCCAGTGGATCAGGTAGAGGTCGACGTGGTCCAGGCCGAGCTTGTCGAGGCTGGCGTCGAAGGCGCGCAGGGTGGCGTCGTAGCCCTGGTCGGCGTTCCACAGCTTGGTGGTGACGAACAGGTCCTCGCGGGCCACGCCGGAGGCGGCCAGGGCGCGGCCGACGCCGGTCTCGTTGCCGTAGACGGCGGCGGTGTCGATGCTGCGGTAGCCGGCCTCCAGGGCGGAGGCGACGGCGGCGGTGGTCTGCTCGTCGGGGACCTGGAAGACGCCGAAGCCGAGCTGGGGGATCTCGACGCCGTTGTTCAGCTTCACGGCGGGGACGTTGGGGGTCATGCTCTGTCTCCTTCAGGCGGTGCGGTCGGTGAGGGTGTGGGGGACGGTCCGGGCGCTGGTCAGGTCGAGGTCGCCGGTGCCCAGGCGTTCGCCGTGGTCGGCGAAGACCTCCCGGGGGCTGCGGGGGGCGGTGCTCACCGGGCGAGCCGGTCGAGGGCGGCGGTGGCGAAGGAGTGGTCCTGCTCCGGGGCGCCGCCGCCGACGCCGATGGCGCCGATCAGCCGGCCGTCGCGGTGGACCGGGATGCCGCCGGCGATGAACAGCAGCGGGCGGTCCAGGGCGGTGGGCAGGGAGTGGAACGGCCCGTCGGGCTTGACCAGGTCGACCAGGTCGGCGGTCGGGGCGTTCAGCTGCAGGGCGGTGTAGGCCTTGCGGGTGCTGGTCTCGCCGGAGATCAGCACGGCGCGGTCGTCGCGGCGGAAGGCGAGCAGGTGGCCGCCCGCGTCCAGGACGGTGACGCTGACCGGCACGCCCGCGGCCTCGGCGGCGCTGCGGGCGGTCTCGACGAGGAGCTCGGCGTCGGCGGTGGTCAGCGGGGCGACGGCGGTGGTGGTGCTCATGGTGGTGCTTCTCCCGGTGGTGGGGTGGGTTCCGGTCGGATCGATGGTCAGTGGCGCAGGGCGGCGTGGCGGGGAGCCGCGCTCGTGGTGACGGCCTCACGGGTGCGGTCGCGGCGCTCCAGGGCGGCGGACCAGAAGGCCAGCAGCAGGGCCGCGGCGGCGAGGACGGCGCCGACCCAGTTCGGGGCGGTGTAGCCGAGGCCGGCGGCGATCACCATGCCGCCGAGCCAGGCGGCCAGCGCGTTGCCGAGGTTGAAGGCGCCGATGTTGACGGCGGAGGCCAGGGTGGGGGCGCCGTGGGCCTGGTCCAGGACCCGCTTCTGGAGCGGGGGGACGGTGGCGAAGCCGAGGGCTCCGACGAGCAGGACGGTGACGGCGGCGAGGATCTTGTTGTGGGCGGTGAGGGTGAACAGCGCCAGCACCACGGCGAGGCCGCCGAGGGTGGTGTAGAGCATCGGCATCAGCTTGCGGTCGGCGTAGCGCCCGCCCAGCAGGTTGCCGAGGAACATGCCGACGCCGAACAGCACCAGCAGCCAGGTGACGGAGCCGTCGGCGTAGCCGGCGACGTTGGTCATCATCGGGGCGATGTAGGTGATCGCGGCGAAGACCCCGCCGAAGCCGAGCACGGTCATCGCCATGGCGAGCAGCACCTGGGGGTTGCGGAACGCGGTGAGCTCCCGGCGCAGGTGGGCGCCCTCGGGGCGGGGCATGGCGGGCACGAGCTTGGCGATGCCGAGCAGGCCGATCACGCCGAGCGCGGCGACGCCGGCGAAGGTGGTGCGCCAGCCGACCGCCTGGCCGATGAAGGTGCCCAGCGGCACACCGACGATGTTGGCGATGGTCAGCCCGGTGAACATGGTGGCGATGGCGCCGGCCTTCTTCTGCGGGGCGACCAGGTCGGCGGCGACCACGGAGCCGATGCCGAAGAAGGCGCCGTGGGCCAGCGAGGTCACGATGCGACCGGCCAGCATCACGGGGAAGGACGGGGCGAATGCCGAGAGCAGGTTCCCGGCGACGAACAGGCCCATCAGCAGCATGAGCATGGTCTTGCGGCTGATCCGGGTGCCGAGGGCGGTCATCAGCGGGGCGCCGATGACCACGCCGAGGGCGTAGCCGGTGACCAGCAGGCCCGCGTCGGGGATGGAGACGCCGTAGTCGCCGGCGATCTGGGGCAGGAGACCCATGATCACGAACTCGGTGGTCCCGATCCCGAATGCGCCGATGGCCAGGGCGATGAGAGCGAGAGGCATGGGCCCGAACCCTTCTGTGATTGCTTGAGCTAGCGCCTTGCGTGCTTAAACAATAGTTGCAGACGCGCGATAAGTGCAAACGCCGACAGTGGGCATGCGCCATGAGGTCGAAGGGGGGTGGGGGCCGAAGGGGGGTGGGGGCCGAAGGGGATGGAAACGCGGCCGGGGGGGGGGGGGGGGGGGGAGGGGGGGGGGTGGGGTGGGGGGGGGGGGGGGGGGGGGGGGAGGGACCCCTCCCACCCCTCGGCGCCGCGGGCCTGG